>JBHWTK010000014.1:0-63933 GCA_043427975.1 Chloroflexia bacterium
CTTCTTCCCGGCCCCACACCCATCACGCTATGGCTGCGGAATTCCCCGCACGTTGATGTAGCTGTTCTGGTCGTTATACACGTCTATCCAGCCAGGGAACTCCACCTGCCAACCCATCGTATCGGGCACTTCCACGGTGTAGCCACCAGTGGGAAGCTGCATGGTCCACTGTCCGGGTGCCGAGTTGTACCCCCATTCGCTCATCAGCCAAACCTCGCCGGTTTCGATATTGGTGAGACGAACATCCCAGGGTGTTTCTGCTGGCACGCAGGCTGATTCGGCCGTCGAGTCCTCACACTGTTCCTGGGTAATCACCACGTATCCGGTAGCTACCGTTGGCGGCGTAACCACATCGCCTGTTTCAGCCACCGACCTTACCATCACCACGTTGGCGGGCACACCCTCCGCAACATCGACATACCACGCGGCACCATCGCTGTACGCCCCAGCCATCACATGGGTGTTTTCCGGCGTCCACGTTTCGTTGTATTGCACATTCACCTGGTAGGTGCCGGCGGGGAGGTCCTGAAACTCGTAGGTGCCGATACCGGGCATCGTTGCGTCGCCCTGCGTGTTCAGCGTTCCATTCGGGCCAGTTACCTGCATGTTCGGATCATCCGCCGCCATTGAGCACGCGGAGAGGTCGATTGCAGGACTCCACTCCTGCTGGCAGTCCATGAAGGTAACCGTCAGCGCGCTCGCCTCTGTGCCCGGGCGGCCGTACATCATCACGTTAGCCACGGATCGCTCGCCCGGGTTCACGGTGACATACCACTGGCCGTCGCGCTCTTCCGCATCGCCCAACACGGTGTACGTGGGCGGAGTAGAGCCATCCGGCATGAACAACTGGAACTCCCACTCACCAGCGGTCATAGACTCGTAAATCCACGATCCGTCCGGAAGCTGGGTGGAGTCTGTGCGGGTGAGCGGTGTGCCCTGCGAGAACATCGTGAATGATGCCGAAATCGGCTCCCACACCAGTTCGCAATCCTCACGGGCCTGCACCGGATAATCGGTCGCGGCGCAATCCCAGAACAGCACCAGTACCTCGCCCGGAGGCGCTACCGTGGGCTGGACCACCGCAACTGGCTGTGCCGCTGGCAGCTTGTCGCCAATGGACGCAATCAGGTACGTCGCGTCCGCATCGGACGTAATGGTGGCCTCGCCACTCCACTCGACTGCAATTCCCTCTTCAACATCTGTCGCGTTGAGGTCAGCGCCTGCAGACATGCTGATCGAACCGGATGTAACCACCACGAAGTACGGGTAATCGTTTACCGGCTGGAACGCATCGGTTTGCCCGGCGCGCAGCACACCACGCGTGAGCTGCAGGTTGTAATCACCGGCTTCGATGTCGAACGGCTGCGACCGCGCAATCCCATCGGCCGGCCCGGCCGGAACGAGTGACATGGTGATGGCTTCTACCGGCTGGCTCGTGGTGGAGTTCACCTGCCAGCTCCCGGACGTGTAGGTCGCCTGGGATTCCGAGACCAGCTTTCGTTCGCCTGACTCCTGCGACACGAGGATCTGCCCCTCGCCGGCATGGATGAACTGGTCGGTCGAGGTCAGCGGATCACTGCCAGCTGGCGGCACCTGCTCGGGCGCCATCTGCCACACCATCGATCCTCCACTGACCGATTCCACACTTTGGGCAATCACCTGGGCCGTAGACGGTAGTGGCGCAGAACTTTGCGCAAACACGCCTGCCGAACCGGAAACCCCGAGCAGCATCAAGGCTGCAATCAGGAACTGGAGCCACTTCGCCCCGATATTTTTCACACGCATTTCAACCTCCCAGGTATGCGAGGAAACCGCACGCATCGCCAGTGATACGCGCATCGAACCATATGTGGGTATTTGTCAGGAACTGTAGATACGACCCGTACCCTCAGTTGATAACGCCGGGCCATAGCGGCAGGTTCCAACCGGGAAGACGGGCAGAAAACGCTACCAGTCGTCCTCGTCATCGGGATCCTGGAGCGAAACCACCCAGTTGGCGCCCCAGGGGTTATCCCCGGGCAGTTGCGGTCCACCCCACATCCCCATCTCTTCGAGGTCGCGTTCAGCAAAGGTCACCATATGGTCGATAAACGACGCGATCTCTTGGTCGGGATCATGAAAGCGGAACCGGCCGAGTTCTTCCAGCAGCGTGGCACCCGGCACGAAGGTATCGCCGGAAAACGCCAGGCGCTCCAGCGCGGCAACACGGGCATCGTCATCGGGCAAGGCCGCAACGGCATCGGCAAGGTCCACCAGGCCGTCGGCAGCGCGACGGCTGCGTTGGGCTGCTTCGGGCCCGAGGCCGAGCATATCCTGCATCTCCCGCTCACGCCGCCATTCGGCAATCGCCCGAATTCGTTCTTCCAATGCCCGTTTACCCGTTGCGCTCATCGTCACTCTCCTGCTCGGCTCCAGTATCGCCGGAAACGGGCGCGGGCCAACAGCCTATTGCCGCTGGCCCGCGTCATGGAGCGAATCACGATGAAATGGGGGTCGCATCGGTGGCGGGCGGCGCACTTTCGCCGACGTGGCGGCGATGACGCTGAACCAGCACGGTTACGACGTATCCGACGATCAATCCCCCCGCAGCGTACAGTGCCACAACCCACCAGGTAGAGAGCCCGGCTTCACCGCGCCCATCGAAGAACACGACACTGCGAACAGCAGCGTAGAGATACTGCACCGGGGCCACTGTTCCCAACCAGGTGTAGGCCTTCGGCATCAATGCGTGCGGGAACACCCCACCAGAGGACGGGACGCCGAGAATGGTGGTGAGCAGCAGGCCCAACAGGATACCGGGAGTTCCGATAAGCGCAATGAACGCCAGCGTTGGAGCACCTGCGGCGAGCATGCCAATCACTACCAGCCCGAAGAAGATCCATTCGCTGGAAACCGGCAAGTCCAGTATCCGGGTAGCAATCAGTGTGGTAGCCAGGCCACCAACAAGCGAAACCACCACAAGCAGGAGCGATTTCAGGAGATACATCTCGGTCAGGGTCGCCGGGAGTGGCTCGCCCCGCATGCGTTCCAGCCGGGGGCCAAGCGATGTATGGCCGGCCATGAAATCCACACCCATATTGAGGATTGAGGCCGCGAGCAGGCCGCCCACCGTCGCCACGATGGCGACATAGATTGGGGCCATTCCTGCGCCCGTATGCGCCACGGCTGGTACGAGATCCGTTTCGACAATGCGCACCGGATTGGCGTAGAGATTCAGCATACCGGCCGGTATGGATTCTGACTGGATCGATGCCTGCACCTGTTGCTGTGCAGTGGCCTGGATCCGGCCGGTGACACCGGCTGTGATATTCCTGGCGTTGGCTGCGGCAATACTGCCGCCGCCATGGTTGTACACCACTTCCACTGTTGCCTGCTGCGGATTGTCTCCCGCCAGTCCCGGCTGCATCACTCCGGCCAGGTTCCGCGTGAACTCGGCGGGAATAACGATACCGGCATAGACGTCGTTTGCCTCTAGCGCATCGACCAGTTCTTCGCGACTCTCATACACATGCCACTTCACCTTGCCTGTGGAAGGTGAATCATCGGCGAGAATCGTTGCCAGCACCTCATCGCCCGTGTTACGGGTTTGCCCCAGTACCGTGATGCCAGCGTCCTCGTTCACAATGCCGAGCGGAAAATCGTGAACATGGGATTCTGGCCCGAGGAATGCGCCCAGGTATCCCAACGACATCGCAATAGCCATGATGACAGCCATGCTTGCAATCAGCCATGTCAGCGGCTTACCGATGATTTTACGGAACATACTCTACTCGCCTCTTTCTTTCCAACGGGTTCGGTTTGCTGGCCGCTATTGGCCACGCGTTCAGTGCCACGTGCTACAATACACGCTATTGACCATATGGTCAATAGAAGTCAGGAGGAATACCAGGTGAGCACACCACGCCAGCGACTACCCGAGGAGGAACGACAGTTGCAGATCGTGCGGGCGGCCGCAAGGGTGAGCGCCAGGCTTGGCCTCGCCAACCTTACTGTGCGCGCCGTCGCTACGGAGGCGGGAATAAGTCACGGGTTGGTGATACACCACTTTGGCAGTAAGGAAGGCCTGCAGAAATCACTATTCGACTGGCTTGTGGCCGAGCTTCTTGGCCCGCCGGCGTCGCCGGATCCTGCTCTCTCGACTGAGCAGCAATTGCTGTGGACGATCCAGCAGCACCTGGCGGCACTCCGCGATAAAACCAGCCTGGTTGGGTTATTGCTGGAGTTTCGCATGCTTGCCCGCATAAAGCCTTGCCTGCGTGAGGAAGTTCGCCGTGAGTTGGACTCGGTCCATCACGCCTATCTGCCTCTCACTACAGGCCTGGTGGAGTCACATCCCGATCGGTTCACCGGCACAGACGCCGTTTCGCTGGCCAAAACGATCGGCTATCTCCTCATCGGTTACGAGATCAACCGCTTCTCCAACCCGCAGGGTACCGATGAATCGGATATCACCGCTACCCTCCAGGCGTTGCTCCGCACGGACGTTCCATCGTTGGCATAGTCTCCAGGATCGACGAAGATTCAGGCATCGTTGGTTGCCAGGCAAGGATCCAGCCGTGAGTGGATCGACATCCCAACAACCGTTCACCGCCTATGCCGCCCTGGCCGTGAGTATGGCCATGGTTGGCACCAGCATGACCGCCAACAAGTTTATCGTTGGCCATGTGCCGGTGATGGTCGCCGGGCTGGTGCGGTTCCTGGCGGCAACGGTGTTCATCGTCGCGCTGACTCTGCTGATCGACGGCACGTTACCACGCCTGGACGCACGCACCAGGCTGATCCTGGCGGCGCAGACTTTTTTCGGATCGTTCCTCTTCACCGTGTTGACGTTGTATGGCGTGGATATGACCACCGCGATGGTGAGCGGCATCATCCTTGCGGCCACGCCGGCGGTTGTCGCCATCCTCTCGTGGCTGCTGGGCGATCGCCTCTCACGAGTGGCATGGATCGGCGTGTTGCTCACCATCGGCGGCGTGCTGGTGGTGAACCTGCTGGGCTCTCCCGGCGAGGATAGTGCCCGCCGCCCGCTGCTGGGCGCGACGCTGATCTTCCTGGCGGTGGTGAGCGAGGCGCTCTACACCATGTTTGCCCGGCTGATTGCCGGCAGCGGCTCCGCACTGGGGATTACCAGCTGGTATTCCATCTACGGCGCGCTTATGTTCCTGCCGCCCGCGTTGTGGGTGCTGCGCGGCTTCGATATCAGCACCATCCCGGCCTCTGCCTGGGTGGCGATGTGCTACATGGGTGCCGTTCCCGGCGCGCTGGCCGTTCTGCTGTGGTTCTATGGCCTGCGCCATGTCCCCGCCAGCATTGCCGGGGCGTTCACCGGGGTGATGCCGATTACCGCTGTGCTGAGCGCATGGATGGTGCTCGGCGAAGCCATTCGCTGGCCTCACCTGGCGGGCATGGCGCTGATTGTGCTCGGCATCGTGCTGGTGGCGCGTTCTCGCGGACGCAGCGTCGAGCGCAAGGTCGGCCTACTCCGCCGCTGAATCGCTCGCTGGCGGTTCCTCCGCCGGGATGTCGTCGGCCGGCTCCGGGCTGGGCGGTGTTTCCCTGAGGAACGGGCGCATGGCCTTCAGGACCTGCAGGTGGATCTCGGGATCCGCGCTCACCAGCAATCCGCCACTGAAGTGCGTGTTCTTCTTGTTGTACAGGTGCAACCGGCCATAGAGGTCCGAATACACACCTCCCGCCTCGTTGATAATCAGGTCCGGAGCGGCGAGGTCCCACTCCTGTCCAGGCGAGGTTCCAGGCGGCTGCGGGAAGCCGATGAAGACATCGTAGTAGCGTTGCGTGTCATCGAATGCGCGTGCCTGGGTGCCGACCTTCATTTCCTCGGGATCGGGCGAGCCGAACTGTGCGGCAACGGCCTTCACGGCCGGCTCCGATCCCTCGGCGATGTAGTACACGCTGGTGACCATGCGGGGTGGCACCTGCGATGGCGCTATCCGGAACCGGCTCCACTCGCCGCCATCGCGGCGCCACGCCCCCTGGTCGATGATCGCGGCGTGCATCAGTCCCGTTGTGGGCTGCAACGTCACTGCCACGACCGGACGCTTCTGGTATGCCAGCGCGATCAGCACATCGAACTTGCCATTGGCGGCGATGAACTGGGCGGTGCCATCGATGGGATCAACGATCCAGACGCGGTCGTTATCAAGCCGCGATTCCTCTTTCGCGCCCTCTTCGGTCAGCAGGGCATCGTTCGGGAACGCGCTGGTCAGGTGTTCGCGAATGATTGTGTCAGCGGCGATATCAGCATCGGTTACCGGGCTGCCATCATCCTTCTCGTATTCGCCAGCGGAATGCTCGTTGTAGAACTTCAGGATCACCTCGCCAGCTGCTTCGGCAGCGGCAATGGCAACGGTAAGCTCGTGGTACCAGGGCGTTTCGGCCGGCACGGGAAATGACATACAGAACGATCCTCTCGGGCAACGTCAACCACGCAACATCCCAAGTATCATCCCATTCCTGGTGATGAAACAGCTACCCGGGCGGTTTCAGCTGCCAACGATACATGGTTTGTGGCGTTTTCCGGGTAATATCCGCTACTCTGTAACGAGATGACCAACGCATGTTCCGATCGCTACCCGTCGCTGTGGATGGTTCCGCATGTACAGTGAGATCAGGAATTGAAGGCATGAACACACCCCGCAAGCGAAAATTGATCACCTTTGCCAGCCTGGCGCTCTCGGCCACCATGATCCTTAGTGCCTGTGGCGCTGACGAGGATGAAGACGCCGTACCAACCGCCACGATCGTCCCGACCACCGCCGCGACCGAGGCCGTGACGCCGACAGCAATCGGGCCCGAGGGCACGGTCGAGGCCGCTGCCTCGCCGGAAGAGACGCTGGTAGCCACGCCTGCCGAAGCAGGAGTCGCCACACCGACCGACGTAGCTGTTGCTACACCTGAAGAGGCCGTGGCCACGCCCGCTGACGTGGTCGCCGCGACTCCGGACGAGGACGTCATCAGCACGCCCGTCGTCGCAACGCCAGCAGAAGCGATTATCGGCAGCCCGGCCGTCTCTCCAGATGCCAGCCCGGCAATGCCGGTCGTGGCCACTCCCGCTGATGTTGCGGTTGCCACACCGGCTGAGGACGTCATCAGCACGCCCGTCGTCGCAACGCCAGCGGAAGCGATCATCGGCAGCCCGGCCGCCTCTCCGGAGTCCAGCCCGGCGATGCCGGTTGTTGCGACACCTGCGGATGTAGCGGTCGCCACCCCAACCGAAGATGTGATCAGCACACCCGTTGTCGCCACACCGGCTGAAGAGATCATCGGCAGCCCGGCGGCCTCTCCGGATGCCAGCCCGGCGATGCCGGTTGTGGCCACTCCCGCTGATATTGCGGTTGCCACTCCGGCCGAGGACGTGATCAGCACGCCTGTTGTCGCCACACCCGCCGAGGAAATCATCGGCAGCCCGGTTGCATCCCCTCTGGCAACACCGACCAGCGTGCCGCTGGCAACACCACCTGTGTTCACCATGGCAACACCTGCCGCTACACCGGATGTGCCGGTCGTTACGGCCGAGGCGACGCCAGACGTAGCAACACCGCCCGCCGTTGCCACGCCCGATGCGGTGATCGTCGCGAATGAATCCACGCCAGCGGTGCCTGTTGTCACTGCCGAAGCCACTCCGGACGCAGGTACACCACCAGTGGTGGCTACGCCGGATGCGGTGATCGTGGCGAACGAATCCACGCCGGATGTACCGGTAGTCACGGAAGTGGCGACTCCCGCTGCCAGCCCGGATGCCGAACAACCATACGGCCAGGTTGGGAACCAGGCCGGTGCAGCAGCGCTCGCAGCCGTGGTCGAAGCGCTCGGTGAGGATGCAGTAGCTACACCGGTGGACTAGCCTGCCCGTACCCTGGTAGGGATATTCCCTCCAACATCCGGTAAATCAACAGATATCAGCAGGGGTTGGCCGTACTGGCCAGCCCCTGCTGCGCTGAACGGGGCCTGCGAAATAGGTGATACTGTATCCAGCATTTGCCAGAACTCTGTCCCTGGTTTCGCACCGGGGACTGTGTCGGACTGGCGACGCGGGTGTCGGGCTACCTGGTATCGCCCACACAACGCACACAACCAGGATGAGTAGGGGTACATAATGAGTGGCGCAACTTCCGAAAGCGGCTTTAAGATCCGGGATTACGACGAGGGCGTCGATTTTCGCCGCCGATACCGGGGCCTGATCGGGGTCAACAGCAAGCTGGCGATCCGCGATCGCTCCATCCTCTCGCTCGTCTACACCCCCGGCGTAGCCGCGGCCTGTACCGCCATCGAACTCGACCCCGTACGCAGCTACGACCTCACCTGTCGCGGCAACACCGTCGCCCTGTTATCGGACGGCTCCGACCTCTTCGGTGACGAAACGGGCGATCCCCTGGCCGAGCTGCCCCACGCCGAGGGCAAATCGGTCATTTTCAAGACCTTTGCCGGTGTTGATGCCTTCCCGATTATGCTCAACACCACTGCGACCGATGAAATTGTGCAAACCGGTGTAGCCCTGGCGCCCACATTTGGCGCCATTTGTTTGGACGATATCGCCTCGCCGCGCGCATTCACCATCGCGGAAACGCTGGAGCGAGCCGCCAATATCCCGGTATTCAGCAACCAGCACCACGGCACCGCTATCCTCACGCTGGGCGCGCTGATTAATGCCCTCAAGGTGGTTGGCAAGGACCTGAAAACAGCCAATATCGTCTTGAGCGGTGCCGGTATCGCTGGTATCGGTGTCGCCCGGCTGCTTACTCGCGCCGGGGCGCGCAACCTTGTGGTCTGCGACCGTGCGGGCGCAATTTACAACTACCGCCCGGACCGGATGAACTGGGCAAAGGCCTACGTCGCCAAGGAAACAAATCGCCAGGAGCGCAAAGGTTCGCTGGCGCAGATGCTGAAGAATGCCGATGTACTGATTGGCCTTAGCACCGGCGATATCGTCACCGACGATATGGTGCGCAGCATGGCCAACGATCCCATCGTGCTGGCGCTGGCGGTTCCGACACCGGAAATCTCGCCGGAAATGGCGCGTGCTGGCGGTGCCCGTGTGGTGGCGACCGGCCGGAGCGATTACGCCAACATGCTTGATACATCGTTGGTGTTCCCAGGCTTCTTCCGCGGATTGCTGGATTCGGGTGCGCGCAATATCCGCCTCAGCATGCTGCTCAAAGCCGCCCAGGCGCTGGCCGATATGGTGAAGCCGGACGAACTCCACGCCGACCATATCGTGCCCCATATCTTCGATTTCCGCGTTGCACCCCACATTGCCGCATCGGTGGTGCAATCTGCCATCGATACTGGCGAAGCCACCCGCGAGATCACACCAGAGGAAGTAGCCGAGAAAACCCTTCGCTACGTGTATGAGGGCCGGCTCGAGAAGCCCCGCCCAAGCCTGCGCTCCAACAGCGACGCCCACAGTTTCGTGGATGAGGCAATCGACCTGCGGGAGCGGTACCACGGCATCATCGAGATCGTCAGCAAAGTGCCGATTCGGGATCACCACATCCTGAACATGCTCTACCTGCCACCGGCCGCGCTGGTACCGAGCTACATCGTGAAGGACGATCCTTCGCAGGTGTTCGAGCTCACGGGCAAGGGCAACCTGGTCGGCATTATCACCGATGGCTCGGCCGTGCTTGGCCTTGGCGATATCGGCCCACAGGCCGCAATGCCGGTGATGGAAGGCAAGGCCGCCCTCTTCCGCTCCCTGGCCGGTGTGGAAGCGTTCCCGATCTGCCTCGCCGAGCGCGACCCCGATACGATCGTCGCCCGTGCCGTGGCAATTTCGCCATCGCTGGGCGGTATCAACCTCGAGGATATTGCCGCGCCGCGCTGCTTCGAGATCGAGGAGAAGCTGAAGGCCGCGCTGGAAATGCCCGTGTTCCATGACGACCAGCACGGCACCGCTATCGTGGTGCTGGCCGCCATGCTGAACGCCAGCAAGCTGATTCGTCGTGAACTGAGCGACATGCACATTGTGGTGAACGGTGCCGGTTCCGCTGGTATGGCGGTCACCAAGCTGTTGATGCAATCCGGCGTGAAAGACGTAATTCTCTGCGATCGCAGTGGCGCCATTTACAACGGCCGCACCAAGGGAATGACGAAGTACAAGCAGGAAATCGCCGAGCTCACCAACCTCGAGAAGCGGGAGGGAAGCATTGCCGATGTGCTGGTAGGTGCCGATGTGTTCATTGGCCTCTCCGCACCCAACACCCTCACCACCGAAATGGTACGCACCATGGCACCGAACCCGCTGATCTTTGCCCTGGCCAACCCGACTCCGGAAATCACCCCCGAGGACGCCATCGAAGGTGGCGCCTTCGCCGTAGCGACCGGCCGATCCGACTACCCGAACCAGGTGAATAACTCACTGGCCTTCCCCGGTGTCTTCCGTGGCGCGCTGGACGTGAAGGCGATCGAGGTGTCGGACGAAATGAAGATTGCCGCCGCCCAGGCGATTGCCGACCTGGTTCCCAACGCGAAGCTCAACCCGGAATTCCTGATTCCCGACAGCCTCGACCTGCGGGTAGCACCGCGTGTGGCCGCCGCTGTCGCCGCCAAGGCCTACGAACAGGGACTGGCCCGGGCCACCATCACCCCGGAGGAAATCGAGGCCCGCACGCGCGATATGGTCTACGAGGGCACGCCGTACGTTTAGCACAGAGGACGTAACGAACCGCATGGATTCCGCTACCAACGCCAACCCTCCATCGTTCACCTGGCACCCGGAGTACTCGGGCCGCAGCGTGGAAAGCGTTCGCCGGGAACTGGTCGACAGCATCAGCCGCGACCAAACCGCCTATCATGCCGCGCTTGAATCGGCCGAGCGGGAAGAACACGGCGCGTTCACAACCGTGCGCGACCTGGAGAAACGCTGGAGCCAGTATGATTTCGCCTGGTTCGAGCAATCACCGGAAATCCTGGCCGGCAGGATCATCCAGTTCGAACAGGAGCGCGAGGCACGCCAGGAGATGATCGACTGGCAGCAGTGGAAAACCGCTTCCCGTCCCTCAGTGGCAACACCGGCTTCAGGTGAAAAGCGGGACTGGCGCGAGAACCTGAGCGATGAGCAGCGCAAGAAGCTTGCCTCCGGCCTGGCGGTAGGCGTGATGGTGCTGGGGTTGCTGATGTGTATCGGCCTGTACCTGCTGGTGCGCTAGAACTGCAGTGAGCAATAACGACGAACGGGCGCCGTAATGGCGCCCGTTCGTCGTTATTCATGAATCAGATTTCGCTCGCGGCAGCCTTGTCCACAATCAACTCTGCCTGGGCCCCCTTGAGGCCAATCCAGGACCCGGGGAGGGCATCGGTCATCGGGCCGTTCACCATCTCGCCTACGATGCCGGCCTTGGCCTCACCACTAACAATCATTACTACCCGCTCGGCATCGAGGATGGTGCCAATGCCCATGGTAATCGCCTGCTCCGGGATTTCCGCGCCTTCATAATAGGCCGCGTTCTGGTTCCGGCTCACCTCCGTCAGGTCGATCACACGAGTGCGCGTATCCGGGCCGGAGCCGGGCTCGTTGAACGCCACGTGGCCGTTGGGGCCAAGGCCGATAACAGCCAGTTTCAGCCCACCGGCTGCGGCGATCTCGGCCTCATACTGTGCGGCGTTCGCCGCTGGGTTGTCTTTGCTGGTGGGGATGAAGTGAATGTTCTCGTGCGGGATATTGGCCGGAACCAGGAACTCCTGCAGCAGCAGTTTGGTGAGGCTGGCCTCGTCCTCCGGCGTCTGTCCAAGGTAATCGTCGAGACAGAACACCTGCACGCCTGAAAAATCCAGTTCGCCGGATGTGATACGACGCACGAGTTCGGCATACATGCCTTCCGGGGTGGAGCCGGTGGGCACGGTAATTGCCGCATTGGGGTACGCGGTCACCACCTCGGCCACCCGGTCGGCAGCCAGGCTGCTCATGGCATCGTAATCATCAACAACAGTAATGCGTGGTTTTTCCGGCATGGTTGACACCTCTTGAAACAAGAACCGGGCAGGCTGTGCCTGCCATCTCAATATCCCGATTGTACCCGGGAAATCGCGGGGCAGGTGCACCCGCCGGTGGCGACATCACGGGCAACCACGCACAATAGGTTCTGGAACTTGGGAGGAGGAGCGCATGGGGTTTGAGGACGTTGCGGCACAGATCGACAGCTGGGTAACCGACGGTGCCGTTCACGGCGCGGCCATTTCCGTGTGGCACCGTGGTGAGCTTGTCATCACCCGTCACGCCGGCGAAGCACAGCCGGGCGTGCCGGTGGATAGCTCCACCCTCTTCGGCCTGGCATCGCTTTCCAAACCGATCGCCACGGCCGCGATTATGTCGGTTGTCGATGAAGGGCTGCTCGACCTGGACGACTCAGTGACTGACGTCCTTCACGACTTCGGGGCTGAAATCGACATCCTCACCGCCAACGCGATGCTGGAGGCCCAACGAGACAACATCACCCTGCGCCACCTGCTTTCGCATATGAGCGGCTTGCCCGAAACCTTTCCGTCCGACCTGTTCGATACCAATCCCCTGCCCTCTCGCGATGAGCAGGTAGACGCCATGCTGCAAACGCCGCTGGCATCTGCCCCTGGCGAGCGGCTGCGGTACAGCAATGTCGGCATTGGTATTGCTGCCCGCGTCGCCGAGGCAGTGACCGGCAAGGACATTCTCACGCTCACTTCCGAACGCGTCCTGCAACCCATGGGACTCGCGAATATCGTGCTGGCACCCGGAATAGCGTACGACGACCGTATCGCCACGCTGCAGGATCCCGGAAGTAAAGGCACGGAGCGCGAAAGCTATAACTCGCCCTGGTGGCGCTCGCTCGGGCTGCCCTGGGGCGGGTTCTATTCCACAAGCGACGATATGGTGCGATTCGCCGCGTCGTTCCTGCGAGGGCAACCCTCGCCACTCTCGGAGACCTCGAAGCGCGAGATGGTGACCGACCAGGTAAACGGTGCCGAAGGCGGCGTGGAAAGCATGTACACCATCTGGGATCCCGGTTTCTGGGGGCTGGGCTGGGAAGTGAAAGGCAGCAAGCCCCGCCACTGGAGCGGTACCAAGACATCGCCCGATACGTGGGTGCACTGGGGATTTGCCGGAACGCTCTGCTGGTTCGATCCCCAACGGGAACTCGGCGTGGCGGTGTTCGCCAACCGGTCGGTGACATCCGGTTGGATGTTCCGCCCGGCCCGCTGGGTAACGCTGAGCGATGCCCTCTGCGACGTGGCGGACAGCCTCTCATGAGCGTAAAGCAGTTCCACCTTTCAGACCTGCCCGGCGAGCACAGCCGGAACGTCTGGCAACCGCCAACAGACGACCTGCACATGAACGTGCTGGTGTTGCGCGGCGGCGAAGAGATTGCGCCGCATATCAACCAGGCGCTGGATGTTGTCGTTACATGCCTGCATGGCTCTGGCACAATAACCGTGGAAGATGAACGTGTACACCTGGAACCGGGCAGTATTGTCCTGGTTCCGCAAGGTGCGAAACGGCATATTTTGGCCAACGCCAGTGGCATGGTGTACACCACCGTTCACCGTAAACGCGGCGGGCTGATGCCGACCGTACCGAACCGATAGCGGACCGTATACCCTCGGGGGAGGAAGAGATGACTCTAGCTACGCACGTCGCATCACGCCGGGGGCGCAACCTGGGGCTGATGGCGCTTGCCATCACCTTGCTGCTCGCGATCATCGCCGTGCCGGCCATGGCGGGTGCATCAACCTTCTCGGCCGGGTTCACGGTGGATCACAGTGGCAGCCGTATCCAGAACGACCTGTACGTGGCCGCGTTCCAGGCAGAGATCACTGCCGATGTCGACGGCGATGTTTCCCTTGCCGCCGCCAATGTCACGCTGGATAGCACGGTGGGAGGCAGCGTCCATGTGCTTGCCGGTACCGCGACTATCCGTGGTGAAATCGGCGGCACCCTTTATGTCGCAGGTGGCCTCACCAAACTCGACGGCAACGTGCAGGGCAACGTTGTGGTCACCGGTGGCCGGCTGGAACTGCAGGACAACGCGTCCATTGGTGGCGACCTCACCGTATTCGCAGCCCAGGCACGCATCGATGGCGATGTAACCGGCAAGCTGTACGGCTCCACCATGCTCTATGAGCAGAACGGGGCCGTGAGCGGGAATGTCGACCTGCAGTCGGATCGCATCGAACTCGGCGAAACGGCCACTATCGGCGACGATTTCAATTACCAGAGCCAAACCGACGCGAATATCCACGTTAATGCCGGCGTCGGCGGAACGATTGACCGCACCAACTCCTCTCCCTGGAACGGAGTCGGCGATGGTGCGCTGGCACCATACGGGCAAATGCTGCGACTGGTGTGGAACCTGGTGGCCGGAATGGTGCTGATCGCGCTGGCCCCCCGCGTCTTCTACCGCGTGGCGGATCACGCTGCAAACGTAACTGCGGCCGGAATTTGGGGCACGCTTGGGCTGGTGCTGGTGCCGATTTTCGCGCTGCTCATGCTGGTAAGCGTGTTCCTGCTGCCAGTGGGCGTGCTGGCACTCGTGTTCGTGCCGGTGGCGCTTTATCTCACGCAGGTGGTCGTTGGCCTCACCATCGGGCGCGCGATCCTGCCGCGGAAATGGCGGGATGGCAGCCGCGGCTTCCTGCTGTTTGCACTGGTGCTCGGCACCATCGTCATCGGGGCACTGCGCATGGCGCCCGTTCCGTTCCTGAACGTGATCGTGGTGGTGCTTGTGACCGTGTGGGGATTCGGAGCAATCCTGATGCTGGCGCGGGATGTTTCATCCGATCGCACCCGCACCCGCATGCAGCAATCGCTGTAACCCGGCCAGAGCGAACGGGGCGAGTCGCATTCACGCGACTCGCCCCGTTCACGTTAAGCCTGCGGGATGGTGAGGACATCCGATGTGTAGCCGGCGCGCAGGATAGCGTTGAACAACACCCGATAGCTGGCACGAGTTTGGGCGCGGAAGTACGGCCGGAACCCGATCAGCACAACAGTGCCTTCGCCAAAGCGAATATCAACCAGCGCGCCCTTGCGCTCCAGGTGCTTCGCGCCCAGCATCCAGCCGCTGAGTAGCGGATCGTTGCTGGGGTACTCGGCCACTGTGGTCGCATCCTTGCCAGAGACGTTGTAGGCAACGCTGTTCATAAACAGCACCGGCAGTTCACGCGGCAGGCCGTAGCCAAGCGGATGGTGGTTATCCATAACAATGCGCACCAGGCTGCCGGGGCAGTAGAACTCGTCGCTCTTGAGCCGGCCCAGGGCATTGCTGGCCGGCAGGGCGAGGTCCTGCATCAGCGCCTCGGTGCTGGCATCGATACCCACCAGCGTCCCGCCGGCGATCACGAACTCACGCAGGGCATCCATGCCCTGCATACCCAGGCCGCCGACGTATTCCGGCAGGTTCTTGCCGCCCGTGGAGATCTTCTCCGGCTGGCCCTCGCGAATCGACTGTGCAGTGATATGGGGCACGAGGATGCAATCGAACCGGGTTTCGAGGTTGCCCTGCTTGATATCGGTGGTGGTAAGCGTGGTGTAATCGACCCCGAACTCTTCCAGCACCCAGCGCGCCCACCCCTCGTCCATGCTCGAGACATTGGGGCGGTACACGCCCAGCCGTACCGGCCCCTGCCGGTACACGGCCAACTCCTCCACGGAACCGACCTCGAAAGCATCGGTGCCGCCAACTTCCACGATCTCGCGCAGCGCATCGATATAGCTGTCGTCCAGCGGCACGATGATGGCCCCGGTGCGTATTCCCTGGTCAGGACGGGCCTCGCGAGCCCGGTAAACCGGAATTTCTTCGGCAAGCAAGTCCATCACAGCGGCCACGGAGGCATTCTGCCGCTCGTCCAGCACCCAAGCACGGGCCGAATCCGCTTTCACCACCGATCCGCTGTAGGTAATCGGTGCGGGTTCCTTCTGCAGGGCAAGCCCCTCTGAAATCGGACGCTCAATCGGGAACACCCGCACGCCCATTTGCAACGGCAGGGTATGGCCAACCACATCGTATGGCGGTATGGGCGGGCCATCTTTCCATTTGCGAAGGTCCGGGTATGTTTGCGTCTCCAGCAGTGTCTTCGCAAAATCGCCAGCCGGTTGCGAGAGCGAGACCACCCGCGTGCCAGCCGGCCAGGTTACGCCATCGAGCTCGATTTCCTCGGTCGCGACCTCGACGTCCACAAGCCCGCGCTGCAGGATCTCCAGCAGTTCGGCAGCCGAGCCGGGATCGCGCTGCTCCTGCGGAATCACAAACCCGTACGGCTTCTCGTCCGTTTGCAGCCGGCCCGCGTTCACGCGCTGGTAATCGCGCAACCACTGGCTACGGAACACCGAGAGGTGGTGGAAGAACGCCCGTGCCGCAATGAGGTCGTATTCAACGATATCGGCGAGCGTCCACTCGCCCCCCTCCCACGGCAACGGATGGTTCCACGTACGTTTGCGCGGATGGAACCCGAACTCGCCGGTGAGCTCCTCTTCCTTGATGTGCACCGGGGTCGCGAGTTTGGCGCTTGCCGCCTCGCTGAGCAGGTCGACGCTGCCGTGGTAGTTACCGTAGGCAAGCGAGGGCGAATAGTTATCGAAAATCGCGTTGGTCACCACGCCGGGCTTGCCCTCGGCGGTCAGGCGCTGGGCGATATGCGAGCCGAGGGTGGCAAACCCCTGCTGGATGATCGGGTCCTGGTTGGGATCGAGCGGATCAATGAACGGCGGCACCATGAACCGGGCACCATTGCGGCGCATCTGGTGCATATCGAACACTGCCTGCGGGTGCTCGCGATTGTGCAAATCCACGTACAGGCGCGTTTCCGCCTGCGTCATCATGAACCAGTCACGGTTGTTATCGTGGCCGGTGTACGGGTGATAGAGGAACGGCAGGTCGGCATCGTCGTACTCGGTATTGCGCACCCGCAGGTACCAGTCGTGGATGATATTGATACCATCCGGGTTGTGGCTGGGCACCAGCAGCATGATGGATTCTTCCAGCATGCGCAGCGAATCCGGATCGGTGGCCGTCGCCATTTCGTACGCGAACTGCATGGTCATCAGCGCCGCGCCAATCTCATTGGAATGCTGCGTGGCAAGGATGATTCCTACCGAGCGGGCGTTCTCCAGCGCATCGCGCTGCTGCTCCGGGGTGGAATTGCGCGTATCCCAGAGCGCCTGCAGGTGGGCGCGATTGCGCTCGCGCGCTGCGGGCTCCAGGTTCATGGGTGCCGAGATCGCTACCACAATATAGGGCAAGCCAGACGTGCTGGTACCCAGCCGCTCCACCGTGATCCGGTCGGAAATATCGGCCAGTTCGTCGAAGTACTTCAGCATCTGTTCCCAGGTGGGAAGCCAGCCTGCCTGTCCGGGCGTATGGCCCAGCACCTCAGCGGGTGTCGGGATGGTGGCAATCACGGTGCGCAGTTGTGGCGCGCGTTTGCGCAGGCTGGTTTGCCCCAGGATGCCTTTGGCGGTTTGGAGCCATTCCTCATCGAACATCATCACGCCGTTATCGCTTACGCGGGTGGCGGGTGGAAGAACACCTTCAGAGATACGAGCCTTCACCAGGTAGAGCGTGAGCCCCAGCTCCCGGGCAACATTGGCCGTAGACAGATAACCGGACATCTCTCTCCGGGTAGCGCGTGGCATGTAGCAGTCCCCCTTGCTTTAATGCGCACAATTTGCGATGTAGAACGCGTGCAAAACAAGAAAATAAACCTGTAGCATCATGCCACGGGTTCGAAACGGTGAGAAGTCCCCCAATAGACCGAATTCTGCAATTCCTGGCGGTTGTTATCGGTCGCCTTCCGCGCGCTCAAGGTCCCTTGGGCCAAACGCCGCCGGCAAAAGCATTGCCAGGGTGGTTTCCTGCCAGCGTTCCCCTTCATCAAGCAGCACCAGCATTTCGCCGGCCTCCGGCTTGAACTCGTTGAGCACTTGCCGGCACGCACCACACGGCGTGGTGGCCGGCGCATTGGGCGCGCTGATCGCGACCGCGTGAATCGTACGATATCCGCGTGATGCAGCGGTGGCCACAGCCGAACGCTCACCGCAAATAGTAAGCGGATAGCTGGCGTTTTCGATATTCACACCGCCGATAATGGTGCCATCTTCCACCAGAACCGCTGCTCCAACCGGGAAATGCGAATATGGCACATAGACCCGCGTAGCGAAATCGCGGGCGGTTTCGAGGAGTTGCTGCTTGTGCTCTTCGGTTATTTGCATGGCGGTTCTCTCTGCGGCAGGCTGCCGAAAACTGGTATCCTCATCAGGTAGATGCACATCTACGTACCCGTTACCCAGAGGTGCAGGATACCGATAGTATGACCGACGATCAACGTACACCCGATGCCCTGCTCACCGCCACCGCCCATTTCCTGGTGCAGGCGCTTGAGCTGGAAGATGCCCCCGAGGATATCGCCCGCGAACTTTCTCCCATGAAGCGCGATGCCAACGCGGCCATCAGCTCGATCCAGCTGGATACCAGCATCGGGCTCGCCGGGTTCCTGGTGTACACCTACGTACTCGATCGCACCGGCGGTGATGGCCAAACAGGACAGCAACTGTTTGATGCCGGCCTGCAAACACTGCAAACAGCGGCAAGCCGAAACACACCGGGTCCACGCCCGATGGCACACGCCAATACCGATGAATACGGGTTTATCCTCGCGACCGCACCGGGTACGTACCGGGCGCTGATGGGCCAAACCTCGACCGCCAATATCGAAGCCCGGCCCGATGACGCCCTCACCTCTGCCAATACCGAGCAGATTCGGGCGGAGGCGGCGACCGAACTCTTCGATCTGCTGCAAAAGGCGAACGCTCAGGCGCAAACGTGGCTTGGGGCGATCCAGGCGGCATCTCGCCAGGCAGAAGAGGACGGGGATTCCAGCCTCATCGCCTTCACTGAACCCGAAACCGAACTGGCGATTTTCTTGCTCGATGAGGAATCGGTGGGCGCGTTGCTCCGCACCATGAACCTGCTGGTGTCCACCGCGCAGGACCAGGCAGCCCGTGCCATGGGTGGTGACGATGTGGAGGATTCCACCTGGCCCAGCGCGTAGGCGCTACAGGCCGGCTCGCTCCGCAATTCGCTTCAGCTCCGCAATCAACGCATCCTCGGTGTACACAACCCCGAGCGAGCTTTGCATGCCCCCAACAATGAACGGGTTCACGTAAAACGCCTGGTTCTCGATACCGCTTCGTTCCGGTACCGGCTGTTGCTGCAGGCGGATATCGGTAGCCAGGCCAATGACGCCAAGGTACTTGCCGGCATCGACATGCTTGTTGAGCGCGTCCATGTACCCGGCTTCCCAGTTGGTCCCGGAATCCTCACTCACCTGGCAGATATACACATGGGAGTTACAGAGGGCTTCGATATCGGCGTCGTAGATTTTGGCGGCAGTGATATCGGTACGGGTTTTGTCGTTAATCGGCTCGCTCTCGTTCGGGCAATACACCTCAAAGCCTGCCCGGCGCAGTTCCCCGGCCAGCCAGAGGTTGTACCGCACCTCGGCAGCGGTGAACATCGGGCCACCCAGGTAAACTCGCATTGTCGCCTACTCCTGCACCATAAGGTACTGACGGTTCCAGCGTTCGGCCTGTTCGGCCGGGACACGCATAAATGTTGCCTCTGCTTCCGCGAGCAACGTATCGTCAGATTCCCGCCGGATCTCGCCATGCAGTTCAATCAGGCGCCCACGGTCACGGACAACGCGGCCAACCAGACGCACCGGCTCACCGACCCTGACGGGATGGCGAAACGTGGTATTCAGGCGGGCGGTGACGGCCCAGGTATCCCGCGAATACAGCGACCACGCGAGGATTTCATCCATGAGCGTGCTGATAATGCCGCCGTGAATCATGCCACCGTACCCCTCATATTCGACGGTTGGCAGCCAGGGAGCCCACACGCCTTCACCATCGGCGAGGGCATAGAACCTGAGGTGCAAGCCGATAGGATTGAGCGCGCCGCAGCCGAAACAGTTGTGGTCATTCAGGGCACGAACCCGGTGATCAGTTGGGTAACGGGTCACAGTTCCTCTCCGGTGATCTCTGCAGTAATACCTGCCAGCACGGCACCTGCCTCGCCACGCACCACCACATCGGCAAGGTTATCGAGCGCCGTCTCGGCACGGTCGATAATAATCAGCTTCGCACCGCGGTCGCGGGCGATCTGTGGCAACTGCGCCGCAGGGTACACCACCAGGGAGCTGCCAACCACCACCATGACATCAGCGACTGCTGACACCCGTGTCGCCATTTCCAGTGCAGGTTTCGGCAGCGATTCCCCAAACAGCACGGTATCCGAGCGCAGCACGCCACCACAATACGGGCACCGTGGGTCGGTATCACCCTGCTCCAGCATCTCCTGCACTTCATCGCCATCCACGTAATGGCCATTCGGCACGCAGCGCAACCGCAGCGTGGAACCGTGCAGCTCAATCACCCGGTCGTCCGGGACGCCGGAACGCTGGTGCAGGCCGTCGATATTCTGGGTGATCACCGCAATGGCGTGGCCGTCGCTCACCAGCTTCTCGATCGCCAGATGCCCCGCGTTTGGCTGGCGGGATCGCATGAACGGGTACATCTGCCGGCGTTGCTGCCAGAATTCGAGCCGCGCGATATCGGTGCGCGGCATATCACCCACACTCGGGATCTTCCCGGTAGTCCACACGCCGTTCGGGCCTCGATAATCGGGAAGCCCGCTTTCCGTACTGATACCCGCACCCGTAAAAAAGACCAAACGCCGGGCGTCTTTCATGATTGATGTGGCCTGTTCGACCTCTGGCGATGGGTTCAACAATTCCTCCTGGTTAGGACGCATGCTGCTGGCAAGGAGCAAAACGTGTGCCCGTCCGCCTTGTGTACGTACAGCCGAAATGGTACGATCTGACCAGAGCTAAACATGTGACAAATGGTCACAAGCATGGATGTGGAAACCGGGGAGTCCACAGCCAGTGTGGGGTTGAGTGGGGATCGTTATACCATGGCAGCTATACGGCAGCAGTCTGAGCCAATCGTTCTCCGCATGGCACATGCCATCGCGCGGTACATCGGGTTTGGAGAGGATATGCCCGCTCCTGAACCTACTGTAACCGGGCCAGCACAGACCGTGGAGCCCGTGGAGCGCTCCAGGCCACGCCTGAGTCTGGTGAGGACGAGTGAGCCGGTACCGGCGCCTGGTGGCCACAAATGGCAACGCCATGCCCGGCTGCGCGAGTACAAGGCACCGTTGCCAAACGATGTCCGTATCGCCCGCCAGGAAGCGGTGCGCGGCCTGTACTCGGCACATGCCGGTGCCATAGAGGTAGCCATCCAACATTTCGCCCTCGCGGCGCAGTGTGACGACGTGGATCTCACCGCCGTGCCAGGTTTCTGGCAACTTACCCGTGGCCAGATGCAGGCCGCCGTGCGGGCGTATGAGCAAGTTGGCCGGTATCGTGACGCTGCCGCGCTGGATGCACACATCGCCACCATCTTCCGTCCCAGCCTGGTCGGTGCCCGGGTGCAGCCGGTTCGTCCACGCGCATCCCACAAGCAGGCAGCCAGCACCTGACCGTTCCCGTACGGGAATCGAGATACACAAAAACACCGCCGTGAGATAACTCACGGCGGTGTGTCGCTTTTCCAAATCGTCGCGTGCCCCCGGTGGCCGGGAGGGAGGAGCGCATTAACAAATTGAGCCCGGCGCTTCTTCTGCACCGGGCGTCAACTTCTGTCGATCGCTGCCGAGGAATACCTGCCGTACCGCGATCAGGCACAGCGTCGGAGAGGAAATTTGAGAAGTGATGCCAGTACCCGAAGGTATCAGCACACTAAAGAAGGAAGAAGAGGAATACTTATGCCTTGCGACCGGCTAACGTCGCGCTTGGCGGCGAATGTTGGGACGAAGCATGGCGGGTAGCGTTGACTGGTTTGGCGGCCCTGCCTCGTTGGTGCCCAGCGACGCGCGCCTCTACGCGCGGCGAGCTCTTTCGGTTGTAAAGGTGCAGTCACCATGTTCCATGTCGGCTTCAGGTGAGTGGTTTTCTCTCTTATGCGATTATCTTATCATCGCGATATCGCGTTGACAAGGCCTATTGCTCCAATTTTCACAAACTCGTTTACTAGGCCCAGAATCTCTCCTATTGCACCCGGTAGAGAATGCCCTCTGCCACAGATCGCAAGTGCGCCCGATCCAGCACGTAGTACTTCAGGCCCCGGCGTGGCTCGACGCGCACAATACCGGCCCGCTCCAGCTGCGACAGATGCCGCGATACCGCCGACTGCGCGATACCGAGCCGCCCAACGATTTCCTGGGCATAGAGTTCGCCAGTGCTGAGCAAATCGATGATTCGCATACGATTCCCGTCGCTCAGGGCCCGCAGGCTTTCCATCAACTCGTTGGCCGACATCGGTTGGCCATTGCTCACGAACTCGTCCGGCAGAATCTCGCCTACCTCTTCACCCTGCGCGTGGCGAATGCTGCTCCCGGTCATGTGCTGTGCCGAGAAAAAGATCACCAACTCGGGCGGATAGCTGATGTAGCTAACGAAATCGCCCAGGTGCCCCGAAGGGATAAAGGTGACACTGCTTGCTGCATTCAGTGCCGCCGCGAGCGTTGCAGGTAGCCGATTGCCGGTCAGTTCCGCAAAAGCCATGCCAAAGCCCTTGCTGGCTGCCGAACGGGCGGCAAGCTCGGCCTCGCGCAGCACATCGGCGCGACCCTCGTATTCCTCGCGGTAAAACTCGTTCCATACGCCGGACACCAGGCGTATGGTGCGCTGCTTGAGTTGTTCCGGCTCCAACATCATTGCCACTACATCATTGGAGTCGGCAGTGGTCAGCACCGGTTCCAGGTAACGACGCCAACCTGCCTCATCATCCGGCATGGGGGCAACAAGTTCTGTCCCCAGGTCCCGATGGGCCCGGTCGATAGCCCGGATGGCAAGCTCCCGGAAATCATCGCCGGTCAGGTTCTCGAGGAACTCGAGCAAATCCTCGACCGACGCATCGACCCGATCCTCCCGCAGCGGCTGGAAGGCCATCACCGGCTCTTCCATGTAGTACAGCAACCGCCCGGAGAATCCGTGCAGCAGGTCAAGATCTTCCTGCAGTTGCCACGGGAGCGCCCGGCGCACACCGATGAGCCACGGATCCAGGCCACTGCCCGGCACCGCCCGGTACAGCAACGACATCATGCTCATGAGATCGAGCGGAATG
Organism: Chloroflexia bacterium; assembly: GCA_043427975.1. Classification (GTDB taxonomy): domain Bacteria; phylum Chloroflexota; class Chloroflexia; order Thermomicrobiales; family UBA6265; genus UBA6265. The sequence continues at coordinate 23,180 of JBHWTK010000014.1, forward strand.
GAAAGTGCTGTTCGCACCTGAAGCGCCGGTCGCCCGACTACGAGCTCTCCCATTAACTGGCCCACCCTCATTCCGGCCCGTGTCCACCGTCCTGCGACGACACAGTTCACCGAAAATCGCATCCCTTTCGGGACCTATACTCTCATGTCGATATTAGCATAACCCTCTTCACAATGTTGGCTTTGTCCGTTCGGACCGCCCGTATGATGCATGCGTGCAGTGGTTCCGCTATGCTCGTGATGAAGGCATGCTTGTGGACGACCCGGGAGAACTCGGCTTATGGCACCGAAAAACGCCAATCCTGGCACCAGCGGCGTGCAACAACTGTCGTTCCTCGCCACAGAGGGCGATGAGCCCACGCTGCTTGCTCCCGGCAACGATATTCCCGTTACCCCCTACACGTCGCTCTCGATTGCGCGCATGTGGTTCCGGCAGCACCTGGTGGATACCAATCGCCCGGACAACACCGTGGAGAGTTACACATACGACCTGGTAGTGCTGGAGCACCGTATCTCCGATAAACCCTTGCATCGCATCACGGAAACCGATATCGCCATGTACCTGGCTGAGGCCAGCAACAAGGTGACGCGCAAACGCCGCCTCACCAGCGTCAAGGCGTTCTTCCGCTGGTTGACCACCGACCTCAAGGTGCTCAAGGCCGACCCCGCCGAGGGGTTCTCGCCGCATCCGCTGGAGCACCGGCTGCCAGACATCCTCTCCGCCAAAGAGCAGGAGAAGCTGATGGCCGCGGCGCTCGCCGACGAGCCCTGGAGTGGCGTGGCGATCTGGCTGATGCTCCGCCTCGGGTTGGGTCGCACCGAACTCCTCGCGCTGAAACGCGACCATATCGACCGCACCGCCGTGGGCGGCCACGAGGTACTGGTCGCCTACGATTCGCCCGGCAAACACATGAAGCAGCGCACCCTGAAGGCCGACGAGGAATTCGCCGACATGTATACCATCTTCCTGGAGGAGAAGGACCCGCAGGACGTGCTGTTCCCCTATGGCCCGCAGGCTGTCAATGGAATGGTGGATCGGGTAGCCGCCGCTGCGGGTATCAGCCGAAAAATCACCCCGCAGTTGCTGCGACAAACCGCGGCCATGGATATGGCTCGCCAGGGGCACACCGTAAATGAAATGCTCGCGCTGCTCGGCATGGCCAACGATGCCCGCAACCGCGAGACCGTGCGAATGTATATTGATGCCGCGAACGAAACGGACGACGCCGGTGCCGACGGGGACGATGAAATACCATGACTGATGGCCAGATCATTGTGATTGCGCTACGGATCGTGGTGCCGCTGCTGATCCTGTGGCGGCCGCTCACAGGCGGCATCATTGCGCTCCTGCTGGATGCTGTCGACGTCATGATCGTGGAGCTTTTCGGCCCCGGCGGCATGGGTCCGCATTACCACAACATCGACAAGCTGCTGGATACCTGGTACCTCTCGCTGGAGCTGTGGGTTGCGCTGAAATGGACCGAGCGGTTGCCACGAATCACCGCCATCGTGCTGTTCGTGTACCGGCTCATCGGGGTCATCGTGTTTGAAATCACCGGCTGGCGTCCGACGATGATGATCTTCCCGAACCTCTTCGAGAACTGGTTCCTGTTCGTGCTGGTTCGCAACCGGTTCTTCCCCGGCCTGCGGCTGGATACGTGGCCGCGCATCGCGCTGTGGTTGCTGGTGCTCTACATCCCCAAGGCCGGGCAGGAATACCTGCTACATGTTGCGCAGGCCCAGCCGTGGGGATGGATAAAGGGCAAACTGGGAATCTAGCTGATCGCTGCGGCTATATCGCCTGTCATGCCGCCCAGCGCCGCGATGTCGCTCTCCAGCGCCCCGGCCGCACGGGCCGGGTTTGCGACCTCGAGGTGGATGTCCGGAACCCATGCCCGGAGGGCCACAGTGGCAACAGTCGCCGTGCACGTGGCCGGCTCGCTGCCGGGCCAGGTTACCGCTGACTGTCCCGCGCGGAGCACATGGCCATCTACCTCCAGTTCACCACTAAGCACCGTCACCACGTTCGGCGTGTGCGCAGCACCGACATACACGGTGTATTCTGCCGGCAAGGTCAGCTTTTCCAGCGCGAAATACCGGCACGCTACCAACAGTTGGCGGATACCGGCGCTGTCGAGCCGAATTGCCGGGATATCGTTCGGGCGCAGTTCAGGCCGAATGGCCACTTCGCCCTCAACGAGGTGCATCTCGCGTGGGTTGCCCTGCGCATCCACCCTCCCCCAGTCGTCGAGCCGGAAGGTGACATCGCTGGGCTGCTGGATTTCGTACACCATCACGCCGGCGCCGAGGGCATGCACCGTTCCGGCCGGGATCATCCATGTTTGGCCAGCACGGGCGTCCTGGCGGCGAAGGTCGCGGGCAGAGGTGCCATCCAGCAGGCGGGCATGCTCCATGAACGTGGCGGTATCAACACCGTCTTCAAGCCCGAGGTAGAGCGATCCATCCTGTTCTGCGGCAAGAACGTACCAGGCCTCGGTTTTGCCGAGCCTGTCCAGCGGCGCGGCGAGGATATCATCAGGATGGACCTGGATCGAGAGGTTTTCCGCTGCATCAATCAGCTTCACAAGCAGCGGGAATACCGGCTTGTCGCTTACGGCGGCCTGCGCCAGCGAACCCAACCGGCCATGCGGATCAGCGGCGACAAGATCGCCAAGCGTCTGTCCCTCGCCCATCCCGGCGGTGATAACGGCATCGTTCGCTGTCACCAGCGCCTCGCCGATCTTCTCGCCCTTTGGCAGTGGCAGGCCAAACTGCTCCAGCTTCCGGCCTCCCCACGGCTTGGCATCCAGCCGCGGCGCGACAATTGAAACCTCGCACACACCCATTGAGTTCTCCTCGCTGCTACGGGCATGGCTCGGGATGCCCGGTATCACTGCGCCCTATAATGATCGGCAACGTACAGCGGTGCAATGTGCAAGGGAGTGGCATGGCAGGGAACAACGCGCATATCGATCATCTCTGGGCGGTGATACCGGCTGGCGGCTCCGGCACTCGCCTGTGGCCCCTCAGCCGGGCAGCGCGACCCAAATTCCTGCTCCCCCTGCTTGGCGACCGCTCGCTGATCCAGCAAACCTTTGACCGGGTGACGCGGCTGACGCCGCCGGACCGCGTGCTGGTGGTATGTGGCCCGGCCCATGCCGCGGCTATTGCCCGCCAGCTCCCTGCCCTGCCCGAGGGCAACATCATTATCGAACCCACACCCAACGGCACAGCACCGGCCCTGGCATTGGCAAACGCGCTCATCCAGCGGGCCGATCCGCTGGCAATTATGGCCAGCTTCGCCGCCGACCACGATGTGACCGACGTAGACGCCTTCGATCGCGCTGTGCGCACCGCTATCCGCGCGGCTAAACTGGGCGACCTGGTTACCATCGGCCTCACGCCCACCCGACCGGAAACGGGTTACGGCTATATCGAACGCACCGCTGAAGTGCGTATATCCGGCGAGGAAGGCACGGCCTATCGCTCCGCCCGGTTCGTGGAGAAACCCGATCTCGAAACCGCCACCGAATACCTGGAGAGCGGCCGATTCCTCTGGAACGCATCAATGTTTATCTGGCGGGTCGATTCACTTACCAGCGAGCTCGGGCGGTTGCAGCCGGAGATCCTGCAGGGTGTGACGGATATCGCCCGTGCCTGGAACGGTAGAGACCGTGAGCGCGTCCATGCGCAGGTATGGAGCACCATGCCGAACGTCACCATTGATACCGGGGTGATGGAGAAGGCCGAGCGCGTGGCTGTGGTGCCCGCCGACATGGGCTGGAGCGATGTTGGCGACTGGCATGGCCTTGGCGAACTGATCGAACAGGATTCCGATGGCAACGCGATTCGCGGCGAAATGGTGCAGATCGATACCACCAACAGCGTGGTCTGGTCGGAAAGCCGCCGCATGATAGCCACAATCGGCATCGATAACGTGGTGATTGTGGATACCGAGGACGCCCTGCTGGTGGTGGATCGCGAACGCTGCCAGGATGTCCGCAAGGTGGTTGACGAGCTTAAGTCGCTGGCGAAACCGCGGCTCATCTAGCGGTCAGGCCACCAGTTCCCATACAGCGAGCATCACGATATAGGTGGTATCTACCACCGCACCCGGGCTCATGGTTGAAGGCACATCATCCACCGTATGGTGCAGGTGTGGGCCGCCATAGACCTCGCGGGCGATCATCACCGCGGGAATACCCTCTGCGCGAACAAAGTTGTCGTCCGCAACAATCGCGTCCGTCTGGCGATGCTGGAGGTCTTCATTGAGGCCATACCGGTTGTTGATATCGGTAAGGTGATCCTGCAACCAGGTTGAGGTGCCGGTGGCATTGGTATAGATCAGCGGCCGGTTATCGATGGAACCGACGGAATCGACGTTGAACACACCCATCACTGGCACGTTGTTTCGGTTCGATTCCCGCGCCCACGCGGGGGCACCTACAATTCCAACCTCTTCCGCATTCACGAATGCAATGCGAACAGGATGCGTGAGCTGGTACTGCGCCAGGATGCGGGCAGTTTCCAGCGTGGCAGCAATACCCGAGGCATTGTCATCGGCACCGGGGGCGATGCGGGGGTTGGTAATGTTCATGGTATCGAAGTGCGCCATAATCGCGTACACCTCGCTATCATCTGATCCCGGAATCTCGGCCACGACATTCACCAGCAGGTAGCCATCCCACATGATGAAGTCCTCATACCACACCGTCAGGCCGTAACTTTCCAGTTCCTGAAACAGGTAATCGGCCGCAATCTGGTTGCCGGGATAGGTGTAATAGCGCGTTCCCCAGCCGCTGTCATCCAGTTCACCCACATGGGTGAGGTCTTCGATCACGCGCTCGACATTGCCCTGGTCCACCTGTGCCATCAGGCTATAGCCATCGATCGCGCTGGCGGGGCCCAGGGTGCCCACCTGTGCCCGAAATTCCGGTGGGGCGGGCGCGATTTTGAACACCGCGTACCCCCAGTCCGTCACCGGCTTCACCACTGCCGGCACACTGTTCCAACGCACAAGGTAGTAGCGCCCGGTTTGATCGATGATGTCGCCGTGAGGGGATACCACGTCAGCCTGGTTATGGTCGGCAGGCGTCTTGACGATGTAGAGGTTGTAGGTGCGCGGGTCATTCTCGATCAGCGTCAGCGTGTGGGTTCGGTCAAGCACTTCCGCCTGGGTGGGATCCACTACCACCCAGCTGACCTCGCCATCCTCCCACGATACGCGGGCCCCGGCTTCCTCCAGCGCGGCTTGCTGGTTTGCTCCTTCCATGCGGACAAGACAATGCCCGGTACATGCCCGGGCAACGTCACTCGTCCTGTCCTCAACCGCAACGGTAGCGGGTTCCGCTACCGGTGTGTCTCCCCCGTCACCGCGCTGGTTGTCCCCTCCTCGCGGAATATCCGGTTCGCCCGTTGCGGGCGGCGTGGGGGTTTCGCCGGTGAGGTCGGTTGGACCACCATCCGGGGTGGATACAAGATCAACCACCTGGGTTGGCGTTGGCGTCGCGATCTCGCCATCACCGGCATCATCGCCGCCAAAGATCCTGGTCAGGCCCCAGATGATAAGGAGCAGTAGCAGCACCGCCACGATGGCAGCAATAATCCGGTTGCGATTACCATCGTCGCCATCATCGGAGAACAGCTGCCCGAAGTAGCCGCCGAATCCGCCGCCGCTACCACTGAACTCGTCCTCGTCGTGGAACTGGTCGATCTCCTCGTCGCGAGGAGGAAGGTACCGGTTGCGAGGACCCGCCTTTGCGGGCGGGGGCGCAGTCTCGTCCCGGCTGACACCGGCACCGGCGGCCTTGCGACGCCAGTAACTGGCATCACGAACACGTTCGACCTTTCGATCGCCACCCACCCTGCCTTGGCGAGGAGCACTCGCTTCGGCTGCTGGTTCGGCCGCACCTGGATCCTTCTTCAGCCGGTCGGCTGTGCGCTGGACATTTGATGACACAAACGCACCAAAATCAAGCGGGTCTTCTCCGCTGGTGCGCCCCTGCCTTTTCGGGTTGTCATCATTCTGGGACATGAACGCTCTTCCTTCAGGTGCAAATGCTTGTGCGTAACGAGGGATGGATGCTTGAAAGAGCCTAACAAAATACCACCTTCACGGCCAGATGCACGTACGGTTGTACGTACAATCTTATCAAGAGCGCTAGAGCAGGCGCAGGTCAAGTTCCAGCAATTCTTCGAGGATTGCGCGAAGCTGATTCGCCGCCTGGCCAAGGATAATATTGCCGAATTCTGCCGAGGCGTTGCTGGCATCGCCGGTCGCCCCGGTGGTGGAGAGTTTGTGCATCATTACCGGAAGTGTGCCACCGGCAGCGGCGACAATGCGCCTGGCCCGTTGCAGGTCCGGCTGCTGATGGGACTCCTCCAGACGGTCGGTTGCGACAAGGTCGGGCCTGATCGCCATGATGGCCGAGGCTTCGTCGCCACCGGCATGACCGGGCGCTTCGTCGCCCATCACGTCACGGGCGGCATTTGCCAGCAACGAATACGCGTACACCGGCACCACCAGTGGCACCCCAAGGTCGCGTTTGGCTCGTTCGGCGGCAATGGTCAGCGCAGCGGTGTTGCCACCGTGGGTGTTCACCAGTACAAACCGCTGCACACCCTGGCGATAGAGCGAATCGATGGTATCCACCACGATGGACGCCAGCGTCTCTTCCTTGAGGGAGATGGTGCCTGGCCGCCCAAAGTGGTGCCAGCTCACGCCCCAGGGAATCGTTGGTGCCACTCCCACCCTCGGGGCCAGCAATGTTCCGGCAAGGGTGCTGAGGACGGTGGCTGTCAGCGCATCGGTGCTTACCGGCAGGGCAGGCCCATGCTGCTCGTGCGCACCCACCGGAATCACCACCATCTCCAGGCTCTGCAGCGCCTCCCCGGCCTGTGGCGAGGTTAGGTTCGCAAGTACCACCGGCTCCGGAGTGGCTCCATTGGTTGGTTCAGTCATGGCCAGAATGGGCTCCTTGTTCATGCCTATTGCATACAAACTGGGCTAAACTAAGGGTAGCAGGAATCGTGACAGCGGCGAAAAGTCCGCTGGAGTAAGCAAAGGCAGGCCCCATGTATAAGCAAATCATCGTCCCGCTGGATGGCAGCGCGCTGGCCGAAGAGGCCCTTGAGCAGGCGAAGCAACTCTCGCAATCGAGCGGTTCGCCGCTGAAACTGGTGCGGGTGGTAGATACCTATCGCACCCAGGCTCTGCCGGCAACCGGCATGGCAATGGATTACTCCATGCTCAGTGAGCTGGCGGAGGAAGAAATCGAGGACGCGAAGACCTACCTCGGCGCCAAGGTGGAGGAAGTGCGCGGCGAAGGCCTGAATGTTTCCGGCGATGTGCTCCATGGCCCCATCGCCAGGCAGATATGCTCTGTCGCCGGGCCGGACGACATCATCGTCATGTCGTCACACGGGCGCACAGGCATCAAGCGCTGGTTCCTGGGCTCGGTCGCAGAAGAAGTGATGCGCCACGCGGAATGCCCGGTGCTGCTGCACAAATCGCGCGATCTTAAGGAGGCCTGACCGCCTCGCCACACAATGCCACGAACCGCCGGGTGTTTGACATCCGGCGGTTCTGCTGTATAAGAAGTACGGACCACCGGTGCATACATCGTTGCGTGGCCATTGCGGGCACACGCCGTTTGGAGTCTCATGTCTACCCTCGAACGCGAACAACCCGGCCACGATCCCGCTGTCGAGGACCAGGAACTCCTTGAACAGCAGGCACGTGGATTTGGGGTATTGCGGTTCCGCAACTACCGCCTCTTCTTCTCCGGGCAGCTTGTTTCTACCACCGGCATGTGGATGCAATCGCTGGCGCAAAGCTGGCTGGTGGTGGAGATTCTCGATGCCAGCGCGTTCCAGCTCGGGCTGGTACCGATCTTCCAGTTCGGGCCATCGCTGCTGTTCGGTATTCCGATGGGCACCATCATCGACCGGTTCCCCAAGAAGAACATGCTGCTGGTCACCCAGGTGGTGTACTTCCTGCTGGCGCTGATGCTGGCCGTACTCACCTGGACCGGGCAGGTGCAGCTGTGGCACGTGTATGCCACCGGCTTCGCGTTCGGGCTTACCGGCGCGCTCGATATGCCGGCGCGGCAGGCGTTTGTATCCGAACTGGTTCCGACCTACGCCCTGAAGAATGCGATTGCAATCAACTCGGCCACCTTCAACATGGGCCGTATCCTTGGGCCTGCGATCGCCGGTGTGGTGCTGGCGACATTCGGCGTGGCCGCGTGTTTCTTCCTCAACGCACTCAGTTATTCGGGCCCCATCATTGCGCTGCTGATGATGCAACTGGCGCCGCATATCAAGCGGGCTGCGGGATCGGGCTGGGAGCAAATGAAGGAAGGCATATCCTACGTGCTCAGCACGCCCGTTATCCGCAAGCCCATGGTGCTGATCATGGTGGTGGGCAGCTTCGGTATGGCCTATAACGTGTGGCTACCGCTCATGGCCACCGAGAGCTTTAATGCCGACGAAGGCATGTTCGGCATCATGTTCGCCGCTATGGGCCTCGGGTCACTGGTCGGCGCGCTCAGCATCGCCTATATGCGCGGTGCGGCAAGCCGCGGACGCATGCTGCTCGCGGCGATCGGGCTGGGCATTGTGACCTTCAGCATCGGCGCTATCGCCGATATTCCGCTCAATATCTGGCTGGCAACCGGCATGCTCACGCTCAGCGGATTCTCGGCGGCCAATACGATGTCGCTTGCCAACACCATTGTCCAAACCACGGCGTCTGACGAGCTGCGCGGCCGCGTAATGGCGGTGTACAGCACCGTGTTCATGGGAACCCTGCCGCTTGGCGGCATCATCGCCGGCACCATCTCCAACCGCTGGGGCGTGGAAACATCCATGTATGTCGGAGGTGGTATCGTTGCCATTGTCGCCGGCATCCTCTGGGTACAGCATCGTCGCTCCCCCGAATCCGAGACTGTGGACCCGAACCCGATTCCCGTCGGTTAAACCATCGAAACGGACACACCTGAATGGGCGGATTCTCCATCATAAGCCTGCTGTACGTGGCGCTGGGCGTGCGCGTGGTGTGGATGATTGCGCAGAACTGGCGCACCGTATGGGATCGTAACTTCACGCCGCAAGACCGCGCCCTGGTGAACCAGGCCTCCTTCTTTTTCCTCGTTCCAGTCTCGGTCGCGCTACACGAACTCGGGCACGCGGCGGCCGTTTGGGGATTCGGCAAAGAGGTTGTCGAGTGGGGCTTCTACGGCTTCGCGGGATATGTTGCCTATCAGCCGTTCGGCCTCACCGATGTGCAGCAAACCATCATCTCTGCCGCAGGCAGCCTGGTGAACCTGGTGCTCTGCCTGGTGGGACTGGCGATTGTGCTCTACCGGAAACCGCCGCTAAGGGCGGCGTTCAATGAGCTGATCATCGGCTTCGTGTTCATCTCGGGAGCGAACGCGTTCATCGTCTACCCGCTGCTCGACCTGCTGAGCGGTATGAATGGCGACTGGCGCCAGATGTACGACAGCGGCGTTCCCTGGCTCACCGCACTGATTGTGATCGTGCAAATCGCCGTCCTGGCCGGTGGCTACTGGCTCTTCACCAATCCGGGCATGAAGGCGAAGTTCGCCCGCCTCACCAATGTGCCGCCCGGTTACGAGCGCGGATTGTTGGGCGGCATCCAGCCGGCAAGAATCCGGACCATGAACATGGATCCCGCAGAGATCCACCTGCGCGACGCCGTGAACCGCGTCGCCAGCGGCTGGCATACACGCGTCGATTCGAACATCCAGCGGTTCAGCGGCGGCTCGGCCATCCTGCTGCAATGGAGCACCAATCGCGCTATCCGGGTGATGGCCGCGCGGTCACTCCAGAACGATACGTGGGATATCGTTGAAATCCCGACCAGTGCCCAGGGCACGCAGGCAGGCAGGCCGAACGTGATCCACCGCTGGAACCGCAAGCCAGGGATCGAAGAACTCACCATTACGTTGCGAATGGCAATGGAACAGGTAGATAGCCGCAGCTAGCCTTCCGGCGTAGCGGAAACCGGGTTCGGGCCAACCGCCAGGGCATCGTTCTCCTGCGAGGCCAGCACTTCCAGGAAGCGTGTCCAGCTGGTTCTCCACTGCCAGGGCCGGGTCGCATTGGTGCTCGTCGGGCCGAGTGGATCGCGAATGATCACCTCGTCGGCATTGAATCCCATCACAGTGAGCGCGTGATCGTTGGAGAACACCACCCTCCAGGTTTCGCCGGTGGTGCTGTTCCAGATCGCGGGTCGCCACGGCATCATATCGACCGTGGACTTAAAGAACACCGGCTCTCCACGCAGCAGTGCAGCCTCGATCGAGGGGCGGTCAGGGGTTACGGTCACGCCGAGGCCCTTGCCCTCGAACGCCTTCCGCATGGCGTTGCCCTTGGCGCGCGCCACGAGGTTGGTATCGAGGTGGCCGCAGAAGTAGTTGTTCACATCGCCGCCGTAGATCTGGAAGCCTTCCGGCGTTTCCTCGTAGTACGGCTCAATCGAATCATCAATACCTACCAGCAGGATCTGCTCCTGCAGCGGCACGTCCATGCCATAGGCCATCATGATGATCCAGGCAGTGTCGAACTCGCAGGTGAAGTGGAGGTCCTGCCCTTCCTTGATCGGCATCTGCAGGTAGGCATCCCAGAACGATCCCTGGTCCTCAATCGGACCCTGGGCTGGCTGCGCCACCGGCGTACCGAACGTGGGTTTGGCCTCCATCGGGGTGATGTAATCGTACGGGTTCAGGCTTTGGGCACGTACCGGGAATGAAGCAACGCGGGCAAACGCCGCTGCAGCTGCTGCGCCGGTGAGGAATGTGCGACGGGAGATAACGGGAACGGGATAGCGTGAGGATCGGGTCATAACTCTGCCTGTGTATGTCGTATGGGAAACGTAAAGCAAGATGGGGACAACACGAAGTATCTTACCATATGTAATCCGGACGTCCCGAGGTACCCGCCCTGCGGGAGCATGGACAGGCTCTATGCTTCCATTACCGGTAATGTGAGAATCCGGTTCGCGAGAGGCTTGCCCTCCGCGATCAGGCGGGCGTTCTGGAGGTCGGACCGGGCGATTTTCCGCTCGACGTCCGCTCCCGAAAGCCCCCGTCGCAGGTGGCGCTTTTCGAGCCTTTGGATTACCGCATCCTCCGGGGCATCCAGGTACCACACCTCGTCCAGGATTTCCGCTATTTCGTTCCAGGGCGCGCCAGGGAGAAGCAGGTAGTTCCCCTCAACGATGATGAACGTATGTGACGCCCCTATACGTAGCGCGTCGGGTACCGGCTCATCGGTGGCCCGATCAAAACGGGGCGCGTTGGAAACCTCGTCGGGGTGGTTCCGAATCCGCCAGAGCAGGTTCACGAACCCACGCGCATCAAATGTTTCCGGTTCACCCTTTCGCTCCCACATGCCAAGCGCGTGGAGTTCGGCATTGGTTTTGTGAAAGCCGTCCATGGGCATCACCACGGCACGACCGGGCCCCTGGAACGCGTTGAGCGCCGTACAGAGGGAATCCGCAAACGTGCTCTTGCCCGCCCCCGGCCCGCCGGTGATTCCCAGCATGAAGCGCTTTCCCGAAGCAACGCTCGCGTGCCGAACGAGCTCCCGTGCAAGCCGGTCCACGGCATGCTGGTATTCGGATATTCGGTGAGGTCCATCGGGCATCGTCATCATGGTCCAGACGTTACCAAGACCAACCCGTGTTCACAAGGGCGATACCCCAGGCCTGGCGACCCGGCCGGTTCACCATATCTCGGAGCATGCGGCTGGTATTCGTGTCTCCGGCCGGCCGATGGTGCCTTTTCCGGACGCCCAACCTCAATAATTTCCCATTGGAGCCCTATATCAATTTTCGCGACCCGCTGCTATAGTCAAATAAAGCTTTACATAATCTGTTTCCTGTTTGTCCGAATCGAAGGAGGACCACATGTTGCGTCGAATCATGTTGATGGTTGCACTGCTTCTTCCAATGTTTCTTGGTGTCACTGCCGGGGGCGTCGCACAGGACGCCACACCAGGTGCCGGAGGCGAGGTAACGGTACTTGGACCGGATGAGTCCTATGCCGGCAGGACCCGCGGAGAGTGGGATGCGCAGCAATGGCAATGGATACTCAGTTTCCCGGTCGACGCGAATCCTGGCCTCGACCCCACTGGCGACTTCTGCGGGTACGGGCAATCGGGTCCCGTGTTCTTCCTCCCCGGAAGCTTCTCTCCTGAACCGCGGGATGTCACCTGCATCGTTCCGGAGGGAATGGCCATCTTTGTCGCGCTTGGATCGGCCACCTGCTCTACTGCAGAGCCACCCCCCTATTTCGGCGCAACCGAGGAAGAACTCGCGGCATGTGCCACCGCATCCAATGACATCCTGACTGACGTCAGCGTCACCATAAACGGCCAGGAGGTTCCGGATGCGATGAGCTACCGAACCGTATCGCCGATGTTTCCATTGACATTTGGGGAAAACAATCTTTACGAGGCACCAGTGGGAGTGGCCAACGCTGTATCAGATTCCTACAACATCATCATCGCACCGCCACCGCCGGGTGAGTACGTGATTGTGACGACACTCACCATCGAGGGCGAGCCGGAACCATTCGTCGGAACGATTCGCGTCATTGTCCAGGCGCCTCAGGTCATCTATCCCGACGCCAGCCCAGTGGCATCTCCAGCAGGATAGATCTCGCACAACAACCGCCCCTGCAAACCAGCGCTGATTGCCACGACCCTGACAGTTGTCGGGATCGTGGCACGTGCCCTGCAATATGACAAGTCAACGTACCTGCATTCTTGCCAGCATCGGAGACACAGGTCATGCCAAACGAATTCATGCTTGTCGGCGAACACAAGGACGATGAAGGCGAACTTCTCGTTATGGGGTCAGACGGGAACTACTACGAGTACGATCTGCACCGCGACCGGCTTTCGCCCGTTGAACCTGACGACCAATGGGAGATATTCGCCAGTGCCGAGGAGGCGACGGATGAATATTAGGCAATGGCCCGGCATGATCCGCCAGCGGGGCCGGGCCGAACCAAGGCCCCGCGCAACCAACGAGGTGTGCGACTACCAGCTCGTCGGTGAACTGAAAGAGGACACCCACAAGCTCCTCCTTATGGGTGGAGACGGCCAGTACTACGCCTACGACCTCGTTGGCGGCGACATCGTTGCGTTGGATCCTGATGATTCCTGGTCCGTTGATATCTCCCATCCCACTTCGCCGCGGACCTCATCGGACAAAATGGCCTCCTAACCCTTCTGCTGTCAAAGGGAACGGGATACCCGGTTGCTGCTGGTGCCCTATCCCCCATACGCTCCTGGTTCCACCATCGGTAGGTCGCGAAGCTCTACACCTGCACCAGAGCGGTTGCCGGCCGACTCTCCCTGCAGTTCGATAATCGGCACAGGGCACCCGTATGACGGCGGCCCGGCTCTACAGTCGGGAGATTCGCCGGTAGAATAGCGGTTATCCATCCCGAGCGTAGTGACACAACGGAGACTGGCGCATGATTACCGGTATTGATCACCTCGTTATCATCTCACCCGACCTCGACCAGGCGGTCGCGAATGCCAGCCAGGCTGGCTTCACGGTGATTCCGGGCGGCACCCATGCCGATGGTGCCACCCACAACGCCCTGATCGCGTTCGCCGATGGCACCTACCTGGAACTGATCGCGCCGGTACACGGTATCGAGGGTGCCACGCATCGCTGGTTCGAGCGGCTGGGCAAAGGTGGCGGGTTGGTCGACCTCTGCCTCGGCAGCGATGACCTGGTGGCCGACGTCCGCGAGATCAATAATCGCGGCCGCGCCTATGCGGAATCGCAGGAGAATGGCCGGCACCGGCCCGATGGGGTGGAACTTCGCTGGAAGGGTAGCATGCCTCCCGGGCCAGTGGGAGAAACCGGCTGGCCGTTCCTGATTGAGGACGTGACGCCTCGAAGCAACCGGGTGCCCAACGCCCCGGAGCAGTTGGACCACGCCAACGGTGCCCGGGGCATCGCCAGCGTAACGGTTGTGGTGCACGACCTTGCCGAAGCAACCGGCCACTACGAGGCCATTACCGCACGATCGGCCCGCACCGTGACCCCGCCCGTGGCCGACGATCCACTGGCCACGATCATTCCCTTCGATAAAAGCTGGATCATGCTGACACAGCCGTCCGCCGGCCACGCCCTGGAGCATCTGGAGCGATATGGGCAGGGGCCATACTCGGTGGTGTTGCGTACTCACGATGGCCCGGTTGTGCCGGGCAAGAACCGGCTGATTGACCCTGCCTTGCTTACGGGCGCCCATTTCGAACTGAACTAGCCAGCACATCGCCCGGTTCCAACGAACCGGGCGCCGTGATTACCAGTGTGTTTCACCGCCCGGGGCTCGGCCGGGCTGGTCCTTCGAGCCAATCGGCAAGAGATCGCGCACGATTTTCACCAAAATGAGCGCAACCCAGCCGACGATGCTGGCGAGAACGCCTAGGATCATCATCAGGCGCTCGAGTAGCGAGTGTTCTTTCATGCTTCCCCTCCCCTGTTAGCGTGCTACGCTGCCAGCCCGGATGACCTTCGCTTCCGGGCTGACAAGGATCGCCAGCAACATCGTGTCCGATTTGGTGTGCACCACCAGATCCTCGGGATGCCGAACCAGAGCCAACCGCGAATCCGGCACCTGCACGCCATCAATTTCCACGATACCGGCCACCACATAGATCAGCACATCATGGCCCGGCGATCCGGGTACAGCTACCGCTGTATCGGGCGGGGCGATGCGCGCAAGGGCAATAATCTCATTGTTCAGCGCGTTCTCATCCGCCAGGTGGAGCCACTCCTCTTCCTCAGGGCTCTCCTGCGGCAGCAACGCGGGATCGCCGCCCAGTTCAGCCTGCCGCACGAACAGGCTCACCAGCACGCCGTCGTTGGCGGGCAAAATGGACACGTTCGCACCGGTTCCAGCCTGAATCACGGCGGGCGTCCACGCCGCAGCTTCTACCGTGTCGTCATTCACCGTATAGGTCATTGGGGAGCTGGCGAGGTTGAGCACGGTTTCATTGGTGTAGCGCAGGCTTTTCAGCGGGACCCCCTGCAGCAGCCCGCGTTCCTCTATTGCCCCAAGGGCGTAATACCCCTTGTCTCCGAACCCCGGAATGAGCGTTCCCGGGCGGATAGCGCCCGGGAGCGGATCCTTGCTATCCTGCTCGCCGCCCGCCGAAAGGAACAGTTCCACGGCGGGAACCGGTGGCAGCGCGGTCATCAGTTCACGGTGCGCCAATACCACATCCGGTTCAGCCTCGCGGGCCTCGGCATAGTGTTGCTGGAAGCTCGTTTGGACCCGATCGGTGATTAACAGCGCGCGCAGGCGCGTCCCCACAAGGCGCAAATCCGTTTCCGTGACCCCGTCGCGGTTAAGCCGCACTTCATCGAGGTTCACCATTTCGCCGCTCATGGCCCGGAGCCACGCGAATTGCGGATCCTCCATCGCGAGGTGCAGCAGCTGGTACGGGTTCTCGACCCGACCATAGGTGCTCTCATAAATCCGCTTCTCATACTCCAGCAACAACTTGTGCAGGGCCCGCAGGCGGGAGGCGATGGTATGGAGACTGGCTTTGGGGTCTGTTGTCATCTCGGTCCTTCAATGTGCTACCGTAGGCTACGCCAATCCTACCTGAATTGAGGTAAAACCATGCTCTTCTCGCCGCTGGCCTCGCAAGCCGCACGCCATCCGGAGGCCGATATCGTGGTCGTCGAGGGCGAACTCGAACCGGCCGGTCCCGCGTCCCGCTTGCTGGTAGCCCCGTACCACATCCACCGCATTGATGAGGAGATCTTCTATATCCTCTCCGGCCAGGTTGGTTTTGAGGTTGGTAAGAGCACATTCACGGTTGGACCAGGCGATGCTGTCGTGGTGCCGCCCGGGGAGATCCACACCTGGTGGAACGCCGCACCGTCCCCGGCTCGCTACCTGCTCATCATGCCAAAAAAACTGGACGACCTGTTGATTGCCATTCATTCCGGGAACTATGGTCCGGACGACATGAGTGCCCTCTACGACGCTCACGACACCACGTACATCGGCTGGACTTGCTAATCCAGCCCGCGCTGACGCCGGTTGGCGGCGCGGATCACGCTATCCAGCTGGAGGCGGGCACTCCCAACCACAAAGATCACCAGTGTGACGCACAGCAGGCCGAACACTACAAGGAACAGTTCGCTGGTCGAGACATAGTCCAGCAAGGCGCCGCCGCCAACCGACCCCACAATGTTCCCGAATCCAAAGGATGTTGTCGTTAACAACGCCTGGGTTGTCGCCGGGTGATGCCCGCCCTCCAGCTTGTGTGCCAGGGGAACGCTCACCACCAGGAAGAGGGCAAAGGTGGTCATGTGCATGGCCTGCACGACGATGACCTGGCTGGCATCGGTCACCAGCCAGAGCAACAGGAACCGCACCGCGTACGAGACGACGACGAGGAGGATCAGGCGTCGCTCACCGACCTTCCGGATCAGCCGCCCGCCCCAGATGAACGCTGGCAACTCTGCAGCAGCCCCTACTGCAAACGCGATCCCTACCTGCGTGGTACTGCCGCCCAGCGAATCGCGCATGTGGATGCCGAGCGCAAGATAAATGGTTGCGTAGGCCACCATCAGCAGGAACGCAATGAGCAACAGCAGTAGCAGCGGCCTGTTCGCCTGTATATCCCGCAGGCCGTCGATGATATGCGATGGTTGTTTCGCCGCCAGGTTCGGCAGGAACCACATTGAGGCGAGCGTAAGCAGCAGGAATCCCGCATAGGCATACAGGAAAAGGTTATCCACATCCTTGCCCATGATGCGGCCAAGTCCCAGTACGGCCACGAAATACCCCACCGACCCCCAGGAGCGGATGGTGCCGAAGGTGTGCCGGGTGCGATCGCTCACGGCGATAGCGTAGCTATCAAGCAAGGCCCGCAACGGCACCAGGCTAAATGCCAGCGCGGTAACGCAAACAAAGGTGGTGGCAAAGGTTTCCGTGTTGGCCACGGCAATGGCGAAGACCGCGGTGAGCAACAGCGCCATGCGAAGCACCAGCCGGTGGATACCCAGTGCATCCATCACCGATCCCCAAAACGGACCGGATAGCGCCAGGCCTACCGCCGGCATGGCGGTGAGGATTCCCACCTGCAATCCCGTGAACCCAAGCGAGCGATAGTACATGGCAATGTAGGGGTTGAAGGCGGCAATGGCGCCGAAAAACCAAAGGTAGCCGAACCCGCTCATCAAAATGGCGGGTTTCCAGGCACGTTCTGGCATGTCGGCAACGGAGGTTTGGGCTGACTGGCGAAGGGCAACCGGAATATTCACAACGGGCGTTCCCTCCCACCTCCGGGAGGAAATGAAACACCTGCCAACCATCCCGGTGGTGAAGACACCCTTATTGTGACGTTTTTCACAAAAGAAATCAATGAGCAGGAACGTCAGGAGTTTCGGCATTCCAATGGCGAATCGACACCACATACACTGCCAGCACGAGGAGCATTAATCCCGCCACGCCGATATAGGCCTCACGCGTATGATCGAGCAGCGCCCCGCCCAGGAACGATCCAGCCACATTGCCAAGCCCGAACGCGGCCATGGTAAGCAATGCCTGCACTGTGGCGGGGTGCCTGCCCGCGGCCAGCTGGTGCGCACGAGGAATGCAGACCACCAGGAACCCGCCAAACGTGAGCCCGTGCATTGCCTGCAGGGCAATCACACTGCCGGGTGAATCCACCACCGCCAGCAGGAGCATGCGCACGGCGTAGAGCATCACGAGCAGCGCAATCAGGCGATCCGGCCCCACCTTGCGATAGAGCCATGCGCCAATCAGGAAAACTGGCAGTTCGCTCACGGCCGCCACGGCAAAGGCCACACCCACCTGGGCAGGGTTCCCGCCCATGGAAGTGATGTGGTAGCCCAGCGAGGCAACGATCATGAACGCGGCCACCGCCTGCGCAAACGCCACCATCAGCACCAGCATCAACCGACGGTTGCGCACCAGCTCCCCTACCCCTTCCAGCAGCGGACGCCGGTGCTGCCCCGGCAACTGGGGTAGCGCGAATGTGGCCGCCAGGGTGAGCAGCAGGCTTACGCCATAGGCGACAAGGAAGAACGACGTCACACGCTCATTCATCACCCGTCCGAGCGTGAGCGCAAATGCGGTATAGCCAAATGCGCCCCATAGCCGGATCCGGCCAAACGGCCTGCCGACGCGGTCACCGATGAGCACCGCGAAGTGGTCCATCAGGCTCCGCAACGGCACGGTGGAGAATGACAGCAACGTGATCCCGAGGAACACCAGCCAAAATCCCTCTGCCCGGCTGGAGATCAGCGCGAACAGGGCCCCAAGCGCCAACGCGGTCCGCAACATGAGCCGGTGCGCTGCCAGGGTATCGGCGACTGCGCCCCACATCGCGGCAGTGAGCGACAGCGCGATCGCCGGCATGGCCGCCAGGATACCAACCTGTACACTGCTGAAATCGAGCGAGCGGTAGTAGATGGCCGCAAACGGGGTGAACGCGGCGATACCGGCGAAAAACCATACGTAGCCGATGCTGATCATCCAGTGGGCGGAATGCCAGCGTGTATCCGGAGAGCGCACCTCATCGTGCGCGTTTGCTGCCAGGTCCATGTGCATCCTCGTCATTGAGAATTACGCGCGGGCCAATCCCCTCATGCGGGGGTTGCCGGCGGGTCGTAGGCATCGCGCGAGATCCGGCGCGTGCCGATAAAGAAAATGGCCAGGGTGGTCGCCATCATCAGGGCGACAACCCGGTAGATCGTGGACGTCGACATATAGTCGATCGCAATGCCGCCCGAAAACGAGCCGATAATGCTGCCCAGCCCCATGCTGACCATTGCCAGCAATGCCTGGGCGGTGGCAGCGTGTTGGCGGCCAACCAGCCGGTGCGCCAGCGTCACTGACGCGATCAGGAACATTCCGAAGGAAAGCCCGTGCAGGGCCTGGGCGATCAATACAAACGAGGTTGTCGGCGCGAAGCCCAGCAAGGCGAACCGGACAGCATACACCGCCAGCGCGATGAAGATCACATTGCGGGCACCAACCCGCCGCAGGATTACCGCACCGAACCCGATAATCGGCAGTTCGCTGAGGGCACTGGTGGCGAAGGCAATACCGGCAATACTGGTGCTGCCGCCAAGGCTCTGGATATGCAACGTGAGGTAGATATTCAGCGCGGCGTAC
This sequence comes from Chloroflexia bacterium, assembly GCA_043427975.1. GTDB lineage: Bacteria > Chloroflexota > Chloroflexia > Thermomicrobiales > UBA6265 > UBA6265. Next base: position 42,390 of record JBHWTK010000014.1, read on the forward strand.
CCGGTGGAGATGAGAAAGGCTACCAGCAACAGCAGGCGATACCCGTGGTTCTCCACTACTGCCCTCATACCCCCAAACACGTTGCGCGGCTGGCGCTCACCCAGGGCGGGAAGTCGCCACGCCACCAGGAAGGCGATCACATAACAGGCGGCATATACATAGATGAAAACGCTGGAGAGGTTCCCGGCCATGACCCGGCCCAGCACCAGCACAATACTCGTGAAACCCAGCGAGCCAAAAATACGCAGGACACCGTAGGGCGCCCCGCCCCGCTCCACGGCCGAAACCGCGTAACTATCCAGCAGGCTCGGTACCGGAACCAGCACCAGCGAGAGCATCGCCATCGCGATGAGGAACGGCACAAAGGTGGTGATCTGGGTCAGCGAAAGGATGATGAGCACTGCCGCCAGCAATACCGCGCGGACAATTTGCCGATGGAGTCCATAGCTGTCCGCCATCAAACCCCAGATCGGGCCAGTGAGCGCGGTACCAATAGCCGGCAGCGCGGTGAGCACGCCCACCTCCATACCGGAGAAGCCAAGGCTTCGGTAATAGAGCACATTGAACGGGATGAATGCCCCCACGCCGGCATAAAACCAGAAGTACCCGGCCCCGATGGTGACGCTTTCCGACCGCGACTCCGCCCGTACCGAGGAGGGAACACGTGCCCGTGTGAATCGCATTGCTACCTGTTCCTGTACACAAGGGCATCGCCGCAGAGCACGGCATCAATCAGTGCATCATACCCTCAATACTCCCCGCCCGGTGAGAGGAAGAATCCCACCGCCATCAGCACCGGCAGCCAAGGGGCACATCCCTGTAGTGGGGATGTTTGCCTCCCTGCCAACGCCCCATATACTGACGACCAGGGATACCATCCACACCGTGAGGACACGCATGCACAGGTTTCGAATCGGGAATATCGGCGAGGCGCATGCGCAACGCGCCTTCTATATCCTCGCGGGTGCCACAGCCGCGTTCGGGTTCGCCATGGCAGCCAACCAGAATATCGTCAGCAATTTCTTCGAGGACGAGCTCGGGCTCAAGGGTCCGCAGTTCGGGTACATCACCGCGATTCGTGAAATCCCTGGCTTCCTGCTCATTTTCCTCACTGCCCTGCTCTACCGGCTCTCGCTGCCGCACCTTACCGCGCTGGCAATGCTGCTGCTGGCATTTGGCTATGGCATGTTCGGGTTCGCGACCAGCTTCTGGACCGTTGCCCCGTGGGTAATCATCTCGTCCATGGGCTATCACACCTGGCTGCAAACCCAAACCGCCATGGGCATGAGTATGGTCGGCGAGAAGCGGGCCGGGTCGGTGCTGGGCAAACTCACGGCGGTGAACCAGGCGGGCGCGCTGGCCGCGATGGGCTTCGTCTTCCTCGCCTTCCGCTACGAGTGGGTCGATTTCCGCCAGATGTTCATCATCTGCGGTGCCTTTGCGCTGGTGGCGGCGATCCTGGTGTTCCGGTTCCCCAACATGCACAACGGCCAATTGCTGGAACGCAAGCCGGAACGCGAACGAATCGTGCTCAAGCGCGATTACGACCTGTACTACCTGCTCAGCCTGCTCGATGGCGGACGCCAGCAGATCTTCTTCTCGTTTGGCCTGTGGGTGCTGGTCGATCACTTCGACCTTGGGGTGCCGGCGATCTCGTTGATCATGCTCGTCACCTCGGCGCTGGCGATGATCTCCGGGCCGTGGATCGGCCGCATGATCGATCTTCATGGCGAGCGTACGATGCTGGGCTATGTGAACATCGCCTATATCGTCGCGTTGCTGGGCTACGCACTTGTCGATAACACCGCTGTAGCCATCTTCTGCTACGTGATCTACTCGCTCATCTTCCCGCTCAGCGCCATGGGCGCCTCGGTGTACCTGCGCAAGATCGCACCTGCGCGCGATGTCGCGCCCTCGCTGGCCATGGGCATCACCATGCAGCACGCAGCTGCGATTGTGATCCCGGTCGTAACCGGATTCGTGCTGAACTACGTTGGCTACCAGATCCCGTTCCTGGTGGCGAGCGGTTTCGCGCTCATCACCGTGTTCGTCACGCGGAAGCTCGACCCGCAACGGCAGAAAACCCCGGCCAAACGCGCCGAAGAAGAGATGCTTGCGGTCAGTTCCTGACACGCCCTAGGCGGATTCCCGCGTGCGGGCGCGTTCCTGCCGCCTGCGCAGGAAGAGGACGCCTTGCGCAATCACCAGCAGGCCGATCGAGAACCCCATCACCAGGGTGGCGATGGCGTTGATCTCCGGGCTGAGCATGTAGCGAATGCGGTTGTAGACCACGATCGGAAGCGTTTGCACGCCGCCGCCACTCACGAACAGGGACACAACAAACTCATCGAAGGAGAGCGTGAACGCCATCATGGCCCCGCCGAGCACACCGGGCATGACAATCGGCAAGGTGATTGTGCGGAACGTTCGCCACGGCGTGGCTCCGAGATCCATCGCAGCCTCTTCCAGGCGCATATCGAACCCGGCAAAGCTGGTGAGGATGATTGTCATGGTGAACGGCAGCGTCACCACCACATGCGTCAGGATGATGGACGCCCAGCCGAGCTCGATGTTGATATTGCGATACCACATCAGCATTGAAACACCACTGACCACCGCTGGCACAAGCATGGGCAGGTAGAACACGCCTTGCGCCGCGCCCTTGCCGGGCAACCTGTACCGGCTGAGGCCATAGGCAGCGCTGAGGCCCAGGAGCGCGGATGCGGTCGCCGACACAAACGCCACGATGAGCGAGGTTCGCAGCGCGTCCATCAACTGGGCATCATCCAGCAGATCGGAATACCACTGCAGCGTGAACTCCGTGGGGATGGTGGCCCGGCCGGTGGGATTAAACGATGTCATCACCACCACAAGGATGGGAGCGAACAGGAAGAAATAGACGAGGAATGCGTAGCCGCGGTAGAGCCAGTCGCGGGCCGAGACGTTACCCCCCATAGATTTCCTCCACATCAGCGAAGCGGAAGAAGAGCACCATGGCCACCAGGACGACAGCGGTCATCACCATGGAAAGCGCGGCTCCGAACGGCCAGTTGAAGGCCTCACCAAACTGGTTCTGGATTTGCTGGCCCATCATCGTATCGCCTGTGCCGCCAAGCAACTGCGGTGTGACGAACGAGCCAAACACCGGGATAAAGAAGAGCACGATACCGGCAACCACTCCCGGCGATGTTAGCGGCAAGGTCACCCGCAGGAATGTGCGGAGCGGCGATGCGCCCAAATCGTGCGCGGCCTCGATATAGCGTTTATCCATATTGCGGGCTGAGGCATAGATCGGCAGGATCATAATCGGCAGGAACACATGCACGAAGCCGATAATCACTGCCGCCCGCGAGTACAGTAAACTCCCATCGAGCCCGGGAACCCAGCCAAACACCTCCTGCAGGAAGCCATTGGTTTGCAGGATACCGATCCAGGCATAGGTGCGAATGACGTAGCTGGTCCAGAACGGGATGAGTACCAGCAGAATCAGCGTTCCCTGCTGCTCTGGCCGTGCCACCGCGCCAATGAAGTACCCCAGCGGATACGCAATCAGCAGCGCCACAATGGTGCTGGTCAGCGCGATGGTGAGGGTACGCACGAAGATTTTCTGGTAGATGGGCGATGTGAGGGCCCGCTCGTACGAGGCCAAGGACCAGTCGGTCTGCATCAGGCCCGTGATCGGATCAATAGAGTTAAAGCTGTACCGGCCGATCAAAGCAATGGGCATCACGAAAAAGAGAATGACGAAGAGCATCGGGATGCCGAGCGCGATAATCGGCACCCAATCGATCTGGCGGCGGGCTTTGACCACGCCCTCGGCCGGCAGGGAGTTTGCTACCATGCGCTACCCCGCTTTCGCCGTGCCGGGCACCAACGTGGCGTCGGAACCCCGGAAGTTCAGCATCACGGTATCGCCAATGCTGTGTCGGTGGGCTGCATCATCATGCGCGACTTCGGCCTGCATCAGTGTCCCGTCAGCCAACTCGATCCCGTAGGACATCATCGAACCCTTGAACACGCTATCCACCACGGTGCCTTGCCAACCGTCTCCCGAATCAAGCCGGATCTTCTCAGGCCGAATCACGAGGGATACCTCACCTCCGCCGGCGGGCAGGGGCTGCGGCACCGTCACCCGTTGACCTGCAAACTGCACGGCTGTGGAGGTGGCATCGTGGGCTTCCACCGCTACCGGAAGCACATTGCCTGCGCCCATGAACTCGGCGACAAACCGCGAGGCCGGGCGATCGAAGATATCCTCCGCGCTACCTTCCTGTTCCACCCTGCCATCAGCCATCACCACAATCCGGTCGGACATGGTGAGCGCTTCTTCCTGGTCGTGAGTTACATAGATGAACGTGATCCCGACCTGCCGCTGGATGCGCTTCAGCTCGATTTGCATCTGCTTGCGCAGCTTCAGGTCGAGCGCGCCAAGGGGTTCATCAAGCAGGAGGACGGTTGGCTCGATAATGAGGGAGCGTGCCAGGGCGACGCGTTGCTGCTGGCCGCCGGATAGCTGCTTCGGCTTGCGATCGCCCAGGTGGGGAAGCTCGATCAAATCGAGCATTGTCTGAACCCGTTCGCGGATCTGATTCTTGGGAACCTTGCGCTCCTGCAACCCAAAGGCGATGTTCTCGCGTACCGTCATGTGGGGAAAAAGTGCATAGCTCTGGAACACCATCGATGTATCGCGGGCATGGGGCGGTGTTGTTCCCATCGGCTTGCCCTGGATATAAATCTCGCCGCTATCCGGGTGCTCAAAGCCGCCGATCATGCGCAGTGTGGTCGTTTTCCCGCATCCGGACGATCCCAGGAAGGTCACAAACGCTCCCCGCGGGACCTCCAGGCTGATTCCGTCCACCGCCACGGCATTGCCAAAGGTTTTGACAAGGTTCCGGATACTGACATCCGACGTGGATTCCATTGACATGCATTCACCTGCGTAATTGGGTATGCCGCGACTGCTGTTCCGCAGTCGCGGCTATGAGTTGTACCTGAAGGGATCACCCTCCGTCCGTAATTCGTGCATCGTCGCCTGCGGCCCTGTCCGTGATCATGGCAACCACGTCTTTTCCGAAAGCCCGAATTACATCAGCTTCACTTCGGTCCAGACTTCGTCCATCTTGGTGCGCACGGCAGGATCGATATCAGTGGTGAGTACCAGGTTCGCGCCTTCGGGAAGCTCAAATGTCTTGAGGATGTCGGGATCGAGGCTTTCGCGGGCCGCCTGGTTGACGCTGTCGTAGTGCATCATCTCCATCTCCATCGCCGCGATTTCCGGCTTCTGGAGGAAGTTGATGAGCGCCATGCCACCCTCGGGGTTCTTGGCTGTGGAAGGAACAGCATAGGTATCGAGGAAGGTCATGCACCCTTCTTCCGGCACGGTCCAGTTGATAGGTGCACCTTCGGCCATGGCCATGCGGGTGCGGCCAGCAGTGAGCTGACCAACCAGTGCTTCTTCGTTGGCGAACAGTTCCATGCCGTTCTGGTAATCAGTCCAGTACTTCAGCACCAGGGGCTTCTGCTCCAGCAACTTCTCAGTGATTTCGTCCCACTTGGTGGGGTTGAGCGGATCATCACCGAGGACCAGGGCGGTGGTACCGATGCGAGCGATGGTGTTGTCGTGAAGGGCGATCTTGCCGGAGTACTGCTCATCCCAGGTGACGTCCCAGCTGGTGGGCGCCTCGGAAAACTCGTTGGTGTTGTAGGTCATGCTGTAGTACACGCGGAACGTGGGCGAGCCGTACTGCTGGCCGTCCTTGGTGAGCGCCTCGTGTTCCTGGAATTCGGGAAGAAGGTTATCGGTGTTCGGCACCAGTTCCCGGTCGATGGGCAGGAAGAAATCAGCCGCCATGCCGCGTTGCAGCCAGTCCACGGAGGCGATGAGGAAGTCAATCTCCTCACCCGCCGCCAGCCGCGCCCACCACTGGTCGTTGGACGATGTGGTGCCCAGCTTGTTGACCTTGATACCGGTTTCCTCGGTGAACATGGGGAGGACTTCGGCGATAAACGGTTCGTAGAAATTGACGATGCTGATCTCGCCCTGGTCCTGTTTGAGGTTGATGTAGAAGCCTGGCTTGCGGGTGCTGGCATTGGCCAGGGCCGCGCTCATTGCCGTTGCACCGGCTGCGGTAGCCGACGCGGCAATAAGTGATCGACGAGAAAACGTGGTTTCACGGACGGTTTTCATGTTCGTTCCTCCCTGTTCATGTACTACAAGGTGACTCACAAGATCGCCGTTGATCTGGACGTCGTCATGTCTGAAATGTGACATTAACTCCATCATATACGAAATCTCGCCAGTGAGGTTTGCCACGGCAGCAGCGACGCCGCCCGGCAAGAGGCGGCGTCGCTGATGGCAGGGTGATATTCAAGCCGGGCGATTTACGCGAGAGTTGGAGATTCCCACAGGTTCAGCGGCACACCAATGCCCTTCTCGCGGGCGTTGCGGTACACTTCGGTGGCCCAGGCGACATCCTCCACCGGCATGCCCCCGGCTGAGAAGAGAATGATTTCGTCCTCGCTCTGGCGGGCCGGGATAGTTCCCATAGCCACATCCGCGATTTCCTCAATCCGCTCGACCGCAAGCTGGCCAGTACTTACCAGGTGGTGCCAGTATGTGCCCACGATGCCGATGGTCTGATGCGCATCGTCGCCGTATTCTTCTATCCACGCCTCGTACAGGCTCCACGAATCCACGATTAGCCGGGCATCACCCGAGGTAATGAACTCGTCATCAAAGCGGACCGCTGCCGGCAGCAGCAGTGTGGCACCGGGCTTGATCCACTCACGCTTGATGTAGGGAAACCCGCTCGGCCCGGCGGGGTCGGTTGTAGCGGTGACGGTCATGATGTCGGCTTCACGCGCGACGTCCTCGATCGACTCAACCCCATCGATGTGCTGGATGTTGGGGAACCGGGGGCGAATGTAATCGGCATAGCGCGGCACATCAGCATCATCCACGCCTTTCACCACGATGCGCTCGATACCCGGCCGCTGCGAGAGCGTGGCTTCCGTCACCATGCGGCCGATGACGCCTGGCCCCACGATTCCGAACACACGTGCATCCTGCCGCGCGAGGTGCTTGACAGCAATACCCGGTATCGCACCGGTACGATACGCGGAGATCAGGTTGGCCGACATCACCGCCAACGGCATTGCGGTATCCGTATCGTTCAGCGTGAACATATGGATCGACCGCGGGAATCCCTTGTTGCGGTTTTCGATATTGGAGCCGTACCACTTCACGCCGGTGGTACCAAAGCGCCCACCGAGGTAGGCCGGCATGGCCATAAAACGCCGATCGGGGCCATCGGCCGGCATGCCGGGGAACTCCGGATCCTTCGGAAAGCCGATTCTCGCTCCATGTGACATGGCGGTTGGACCTGCCATGCGGAAATCGCCCTGCCTCAGCAGGACCAGCGCTTCTTCCATAACATCGACGCAGCGGGCCATATCGGTGACCCCGGCGGCGATCATATCTGGCTCGTTGAGATAGATAAAGTCGTGCGTGCTATCGGTCATCTCATCGTCCTCCTGTTCCCGTGTATTGCCACATTCTGCGGCAGCGGTTATTCGGTCCCGACCATGTCCTTCCAGATGTGCTGAGGTTGGTAGTTCAGCACGCGCCGGGCCTTCTCGATAGAAAGCAGCGTGTTCGTACCTTCCACCTCTGAACGGAACTCGAGCCCGGGGAAGATCTCCTCGGCCAGTTCCCGCGATGGCCGGTCGATGATCGTGTCAGCCGCGGCAATGATCATGGTGTCGGCGCCCTGCACATCGCTTTCCAGCGCAAGCCGGCAGGCGAGCGCGCAATCGCGCACGTCCACGTACCCGAACAGGTTCCAGCTGCGGCTGGAGGGATCATCCTGGTAACCCGGCACGCGCGCGTAATCTTCCGGCGCGAAAATATTCGTGAATCGGAAACCGATGAACGGAATACCCCACCAGCGGGAATGGTGGCACGCCATTTCCTCGGTGAGCACCTTGCTGAGCGCATAGGTGCTGGTCGGGTGCGGGTAATGGTCCTCATCCACCGGGGCGTACAGGGGCGGATCGAACGGCAATCCCAGCGTGGTCTCGCTGCTTGCCCACACCACCTTCTCCAAACCGACTGCCCCGGCCGCCTGGAAAACGTTGGCGTTCATAAGGATGTTCTGGTTGAACGTATGCGATTCGGTGTAGATATTGTTGGCCGGGATATTGGCCATATGCACCACGGCGTCTTGGCCGTTCAGCACCTCCACCGCCTCGCCGTATTGAGTGAGGTCGGCCCGCAGGAAACGGGTGGTAAGCCCCTGACGGGGTGGGGCGACATCGGTAGCCAACACATCGTACCCGGCCTCTACGAGGTAGTTCGTAATCGCATACCCGGCCTTGCCGCTGGCGCCGGTAACCGTAACGCGCCGAATTCCTGATTCCATTGTGTGTTGCTCCCTGTCGGCAGCAGTTCCTGGCCGCCTGCTGAGTTGTCGTCCTTTACCTGTCACCATCGTAGTGGCTTTCGGGTTAATGAGCAGCACGCGGGACAGAGGGAGATGGGCACGGCTGTCATGGATGCCACATAGTGGATCATCTACACAACGCCCGGTACAGTCACCAGTTTGGTTCTTCAGGATAATGGGTCCATAGCGACGCACCATCTGGAACAGGATGTGCAACATCGCGCCTAGACCAGGCGATTTGCTCCGGCAAGTACCATACTCGCCTGGGATGAACAGGAGATGACAATCACGATGATCAATTCGCTGTTGCTATTCGGCGCGACCGGGGACCTCGCCGGACGATTGCTGTTCCCCGCCCTTGCCGCGCTGCACGCTGCCGGCACGCTTCCCGAAGGGTTTCGGATTACCGGCACCGGGCGCCACAAAATGGACGACGACCAGTTCCGGCAGCATATGGCGGAACGCCTTGAGCGCCACGCATCCCACATTCCGGCCACCAGCCGGGACGCACTGACCCACGCCGCCTCCTACCGTGCCAGCGATGTGACAGACCCCGGGTCATTGGGCGATGTGGTACGGATGGCGGCGGGGCCGGATACCAGCCCGATAGCAGCGTACCTTGCGCTTCCACAAAGCCTATTCGCCCCGGTGGCGCGCACGCTTGGCGAGGTGGGGCTTCCACCCGGTAGCCGCCTGGTTGTGGAAAAACCGTTCGGCGAGGACCTGGAAGGCGCTGTTGAACTGAACCATGTACTGGCGCAAATCACTGGCGATGCAGGGGACGACTCGATCTTCCGGGTTGATCACGTGCTCGGTATGGGCACGGTTCATAACCTGCTTGCCCTTCGGTTCGCCAACACTGCCCTCGCCTCGACCTGGAACAGCGAGGCCATCGAGCAAATCGATGTGCTCTGGGAGGAAACGCTCGCACTCGAGGGCCGGGCGACCTTCTATGACAGGGCGGGAGCGCTGAAGGATGTGCTACAGAACCACATGATCCAGGTGCTGTGCTATGCCGCCATGGACCTTCCCGCCAGCCTGGACGCGGCCGATGTCCAGGATCGGAAGGTGGAGCTGCTGAACGCGATCCGGCCGCTTTCGCCGGATGAACTTATTACCCGCAGCCGCCGGGCACGCTATACCGCAGGAATACTGGCCATCAGCGAAGACTCGGACGGTCGCGAGGTGCCAGATTACACCGCCGAGGAAGGGGTTGACCCCGCGCGGGAGACGGAAACATTCGCCGAGATCGTGCTGGATATCGATAACGACCGCTGGCGAAACACCCGGTTCGTATTACGCACCGGCAAGGCGCTTGCGGAACGCCGGAAGGAAGTTGTTGTGCACTTCCGCCCCTCCGCCACTGATCTTTTCCCTGCTGGCAACGACGCCAGCAACCGGCCGGAACCCAATGTGCTCCGCATCGGCATTGATGGGCCGTTCGAAACCAGACTGCGCCTGAACACCTCGGCTTCCGGTGCTGCCGGCACCATGGTTCCGCTGGTGCTGGAATCACCGCCCATGATGGATGAGCTGCCACCGTACGCGAATGTACTGCTGGATGTGCTATCCGGAGGGTCGGCCCGTTCCGTGCGAGGCGACGAAGCCGAGGCGTCCTGGCGCGCGGTCATGCCCGTGCTCGAAGGATGGGCAGCCGGGCTGGTGCCCATGGATGAATACCCGGCAGGGTCTTCTGGCCCGCCACGCCTGTGACTGCCACTGGCACCCAAACGACGTTAGGCCGGTGCCATTACCACGACCTGACCTCTCCCAGGATGTCGTCCACCTGCATGGTACGGCCCCGGGCATAGTGGTTATTCCAGGTGGTCTCCCCTAACGCCGCAATTGCCCGTTCGACGCGTGCCTGGTGGTCCGCATTTTCCGAATGGTGGGTGTGTGCAACTCGGGCAAAACGGAAGTAGTGGGCACATGGGTTGGAGCCCGTGCGACCTTGCGGGCGTTCAGCAGCTCCTTCCGTCCGTCATCGTCCAGACCAAGCCCGTCCGCCAGCATGCGCACGGTTTCAAGGCGCGGCGTGGTGCGCACGCCCCGTTCAAGGTCACTTACTCCTCGAACACTCAGCCCGGCGCGCTCCGCGAGTTCCTCCTGCGAAAGCGCTGCCGCTTCGCGAAGTCGTCGAAGGGTGTTCCCGAACGATGAGTGGCGATGCTCGTCCACAACCGGCCCCTGATTCACATAAGGTTCATTTTCGCCCCCAACATAGCACCTGCCTCCCGTGTCCAATGCGTGGGGAATGCGTGGGTTCTGCGTGTTGGGAGAAGGCCGCTGGACCGTCAGGATGGAATCAGGTTCAGGGGCGAACCGGCGACGACATTATCCAGTTGGTCACATGGGCCGGGGATGGCCAGGACCAATGGAAGGAGTATCGGAATGAAGACCTGTCGTAACCTGCTGTTGGCAACGTTCGTTGTCCTCTCCTGTCTCTTCGCGTTCCAGCCTGCGGGCGCAGTCAATGCCTCCGCTCTCACACCGGCTGAGAAGAAATGCGACGATATCGGCCCCCTTCCCGACCGTTTGATCGCACCCGGTTTCGGGGCAGCCAACCCGGAGTCCACACTAGAGTCCGCTCTGCGCACGGCACCTGCCTGCATGCAGACAGGCGACCAGGAAAGCACAACAACAGCCAGCGATGCGCTCCAGTGCAATGACATCGGCCCACTCATGGCTGCTGAGGGCACCTCGGGATTCCTGGCAAGTACGGCGGCGCCGGCCTGCATGGTATCCCCTGACCTGCTTCAGCCCGCCGATGCAGGTGACCCACGTGCCTGCACCGTGAACAGTGCGGTGGTGCTGCGGTCGCATTCCTGCACGTCACCTGATTAGCCCCACATTCTGCGGCCCATGCCCCTACAGTGCGGCCGCATGTTACGGGCGAGGAGGACTGCGCGGTACCTGCTTCGCCACAGACAAGGACAGGGCCGGGGATATCCCCGGCCCTGTCCCATTTTCCATTGGAGAAGCGTGTCAGTTCACAATGCGTTCAATGCCCAGCACGCGCGCATGTTGCGCCAGTGCCGCCTGCACGTGCGTATCCCAGTAGTCCCACTCGTGGCCGCCAGGGTGCTCGTTGTAGGTGTGCTCCAGCCCGATCTCATCGAGGTAGGCGTGGAAGCGCCGGTTTTCCTCCAGCAGCTGGTCCTCGGTACCGCAATCAAAGGTGATCACCGGCTTGTCTGCCATCGCAGCCACGTTGCGCGCGTGGAACCGGACATCTGTATCCTCCGGATCGGCGAACATGCGGGATTCCGTGATGCCCTCCCACTCGAACTTGGAGGAATGCGACCAGATCGACTTGTACCGGTCGGCGTATTTCAGCCCCAGCCGCATCGATCCGTATCCGCCCATGGAAAGCCCGCCGATAGCCCATGGCCCATCGGTGACATTGAAGTTCCGCACCACATGGTTGGTGATATCGGTGGCGATAAGGCTCTCGTAGTTGCGCTTGCCAATTCGCTCGTGGCCAATCCAGTCCAGGTAGGCACCGGTACCGCCATCGGGGAACACAATCACCATCGGATAACCGGCCGCGTGCCGGGCGATGTTGGAGTACTGCACCCAGCCGGCATGGCTATCGGTAAGGCCATGCAGTTGCATCAGCACCGGGAACGGGCCCTCGCCGGCATCCGGCAGGATCACCGTATAGGTCACGTGCTGGCCCATGGCCGGGCTGTAAAATTCCATTTTGCCAATCGACATTACAACTCCTTTGCGCGTACAGACATGAACGCAGTGTCGCCTACCTCACCCTGGGCAACAAGCGGAAACGCTGTGAAGTGGGGCAGGCATGAAAAGGCCGGGCACGTACGAATCGTGCCCGGCCCGGCGATCAGGTTCGCGTTGCTATTCGCCGTCGCCGAGGCGGAGCATCTCGCGGGCAACCTGCAGGTCGATCATGGTGCCGCGATGCACGCGCTCGTGCACCTGCTCGGCGCGTTCGGTGATGCGTGGCAGGTCGTGTACTTCCACCTGCTGCAGCAGTGCCTTGGCACCCTGGATATCCCGCTGCGAGAGGCGGTCATACTCAACGAAGATTCGATGGGCCGGCTCCAGGAACGAACCGGCAAACTCGCGTGCGAGGGGCAGTTCATCCACATTGCCCTCCAGCGCCAGCAGCGTGTTTTCGATCGCGGCTACTGCCACCAACGCATTCCTGCGGGCCGATGCGGTGCGCATGCTGCGGCCAATGCCGCGCATCTGGTCGACCTTGTCCAGGCCGTCCAGCACCAGCGCGTCCAGTTCACCGGCGGGTGTATCCTTCTTCGGCTTCCGCAGCACCGGCGGTGCCACCGGCTGCTGCGCCCGAGCCACCATGCGGTCGCTCACGCCAGCGTTGGCAGTCATCCAGGCAAGTCCACCGTGAACGGCCACCAAGGCGCCCCAGCCTACTGCCGGGAAGACCATCCAGAGCATGCCATCCCAGGTAAGCAGGTTAATGAGCAGCAGCATGGCCATGATGATGCCGAAAACCAGCCCGTGCACAATGAATGTGGACATCATGAACACGCGCGCGAAACGGAACCGGTCGCGTTTCCGGCGTGGATGCCGCGGCTGCGGGTGGCGGTCGATTTCGACCTTCACACCCCAGCGGGGTTCCGCGGGCTCGGTTGTTGTTTGCAGCTTGGTCATACTCACACTCATATCGTTTGCCCTATTCTACGCGTGACGTGGCGATGGGTGTATCCAGCGCCATCATCTCGCGGGCGACTTCGAGATCGATGAGGTTCCCCCGGTGCAACCGCTCGTACACGGCATCGAGCCGTTTGATAAGCGCGGGGAAATCGCTCTCTTCCACTTCGCGCAGTGTTGGCTGGGCCGAAGGGATATCGCGCAACGCCAGGCGACTGTAATCGCGAACCAGCTTGCCCACGGGAACCAGCAATCCGTTCAGGAAATCGCGCGCCAGCAGCACTTCATCGGGCTGTTCCTCAATCGCCAGCAGGATATCGTCGGCCTTGCCGATCATGGTCATGGCATCGCGGCGTGGCTGGCCATGCGGAAGCTGGCGGGCATCGCGGCGCATCTCATCCACCACATCCTGCCCTTTGGCAATAATGGTCTGGATCTCGGTCAGCGAAGGGGCCCGCTCCGGCGGTGCCACGGTAACGCGCTGTGGCTCGGGCGCATCCTCGACCTGTGCGGGGCGCGTGTTGCGATCGATCTTCTCGACGATTTTCTGGGCCAGCTGGTTGCCATCGCCCATGAACACCTCGACCGCATGGAACGCCAGGCCGATACCCCAGAAGAATGCCACCCAGAGGAACCAGAGGCTGCTCGGGCTGGTCACCAGGTTCAGGATCATGAGCGAACCGTTCACAATCAGGTACGCCGTCAGGTGCTCAATGAAATCCTTCATCTCGGCAACGCGCTTCTCCTCTGGCGTTCGTTCCCGTTTTGATATCCGCATCTTCACCGTGGTGCCTTTCGCGTAATCCTGATCCCGCTTACACTTGGTAACCGTGTCGCCACGTGTACGCCCGACGCTATGGTTCGGGTTCAGCAGGCGCCTCGTAGTTCAAATATAGGCTCCGGTGGCCCGGCCCATATACCGGATAACCGGAAGATTGGTCTACCAATTCCTCGCCACGAAAGGAACAGTTCATGGTTCAGATTCCCGAAAGCCACATCGACCTCCTCGACCGCCCGGTGGTGGTGACGCTCGTGACCGTGATGCCCGATGGCCAGCCACAGGCAACGCCAATCTGGGCCGACCAGCAGGGTGGCGTGATCCGCATTAACACCGTTGCGGGCCGCCAGAAGTACAAGAACCTGACCGAGCGCCCCATGGCCACGATACTGGCGATCGATCCCGAGAACCCGTACCGGTGGATGGAAGTGCGCGGCAAGGTTGTGTACGAATCCGAGGGCGATGAGCGAACGCTGATCGAGAAGCTCTCGCACGATTATGTCGGCACCCCCTACCAGGGCCACAACGATGCCGATCGCCGGGTGACCTTCCACATCGAGCCGGAGCGGATCGTTACCGCCGGTTAAAGACGATGAGGGGCCGGGTCGCACAATCCGGCCCTTTCCCGGTTTTCAAACCTCTGGCACAATCAGGTCGTTCTACCCCTCAACGACGAGGTCCTTCACAGAGTGACAAGGACAGTGATTGTGTCGGACTTTTCGGCCCCGGAAATTCAGCGCGCCCAAAAACGCATTGTCGGTACACTGGCCGGTGCCCAGGTACTCGGCGGTATTGGCGTTGCCAGTGGCGCGGCAGTCGGTGCCCTGCTGGCTGCCGACATGGCCGGCGATGCGTTTAGCGGCCTCAGCTCATCGGCTTCGGTGATCGGGGCGGCGTTTATCGCCATCCCTGTTACCCGCCTGATGGCTACCACCGGCCGCCGCCAGGGGTTGGTGCTTGCCTACATTATCGGCATCATCGGCGTGATGATGATTATCCTCGGGGCCAAGCTGGATATCTTCGCCATCACCCTGCCCGGCATGTTCCTTATGGGCGGTGGCACGGCGGCCACACTGCAGAGCCGTTACGCCGCTACCGACCTCGCCCAGCCGAAAAACCGGGGCCGCGACCTCTCGATTGTGGTCTGGGCGACAACCATCGGATCCGTGATCGGTCCGAACCTGGCCGAAACGATGGGCGATTTCGCCGCCACCATCTCGCTACCGAGACTATCCGGGCCCTACCTGATGACGATTGTCGCGTTCATCCTGGCGCTGATCCTCGTCAACACCATGCTGCGGCCGGATCCGTTGCACCTTTCCAACGAGATCACCGGGGTCAACAAACTCATCTCCAAAGGGAAACCCCTGCCGCTGCGAGAGGCGCTGGCGGTGATTTTCAGCATTCCCGCCGCTGCGGTCGGTTTGGCGAGCATGGCACTGGGGCAGGCCGTGATGGTGGCGGTGATGAGCATGACCCCGGTGCACCTGGACCATGCCGATGCCTCGCTTGGTGTGGTGGGTGCGATTATCAGCGGCCACATCGCCGGTATGTATATCGCCTCACCGCTGGTAGGCATCGCAACTGACCGGCTTGGCAGGCGCCCGGTGATTATGACGGGCATCATGATCCTGCTGGCGTCGTTTGTGCTTGCCGGGCCAGCCACAGGCCATGAACATACCCGGCTGGCGATCGGCCTGTTCTTGCTTGGCCTCGGCTGGAGCTGCACCATGATTGCGGGCAGCACCCTGCTGACGGAATCGCTCCCGGTGGATACGCGGCCGCGCACCCAGGGGGCCGCCGACCTGGCGATGGGCATTTGCGGCGCCAGTGCTGGCGTACTCAGCGGAATCATCGTCGGCCTCGGATCCTATGCGCTGCTGAACCTGATCGCCGGCAGCATTGTGATCGTGCTGACCATTATCGTGGTGCGGGAGCGGCTGATGGTGCAGCAGGTTGAGGAATCGGGAGCGCGGTCGTTCGATTAGGAACAATTTCAACACGAACGAAGAAGGAGGGCCGACAACCGTGCCGGCCCTCCTTCGTGCCACGGGGCGCGGCAGGTCCTGCCATGAACGGCTGGCATGCCTCGCACGTGACAACCTACCGCGCTGGCCGCGCATGATCTGTTCTCGCCGTACCTTCGCCGTCGTATCGGGGTCGCCATACCATGTCATGGTCTGGTGCCCATGCCGCGGCATTGACGGTCACCGTTACGCTGCCCAC
The DNA here is from genome assembly GCA_043427975.1 of Chloroflexia bacterium. Classification (GTDB taxonomy): domain Bacteria; phylum Chloroflexota; class Chloroflexia; order Thermomicrobiales; family UBA6265; genus UBA6265. Next base: position 58,482 of record JBHWTK010000014.1, read on the forward strand.
GATTCCGCTGGTTTGCCCCTGCAGATGCAGCGTATAGGTCCCCGGGGTGGCATCCGCCGGGATTGTGACGCGGCCGCTCATTGCCCCACCGCTTGTCGTGGTGCGGTAGCCGAGCAACCGCCCCGAGGGACCGTTCCAACGGATATTCACCCGTTCACCCGAACCAAACCCGGAGCCATTTACCGCCACCACCGTGCCTGGTGCGGCCTGGGCAGGGATAACGGTCACCGTCGCGCCGGTCACTGTGAGATTGGCGGTACCCGTTGCTTTGCTCGTGCGGCCAATCATAACGATGCTGTAGTCACCTGGCACAGTCCCGGCAGGAACGGTGACCTTGCCAGATACCGTACCGGTGTTACTTGCCGTAACGTACCCCAGCAGCCTGCCACTGGGACCATTCCAGCGGATATCGACGATTTCATTCGGCTGGAAGCCGCTCCCCGCTACGCTCACCACCTTGCCGGTGGTTTGCGTCGTAGGAAATACCGACACTTGCGGGGCAGTGACATGTATGGTTGCCGAAGCGGTCGCCTTGGTGATTCGTCCTTTGGCGAAAAGCGCGTGGTCGCCCGCGCTCGCCGTGGTGGGAACGGTGACACGGCCAGTGAACGAACCGGAACTGTCGGCAGTTCGATAGCCGAGCAGCGGACCATTTTCACTATCCCAACGAATGTCAACGATTTCCCCGGACTTGAATCCGCTTCCGCTCACGGTCACAACCGTGCCAGGCGTCACGCTCTGGGAGGAGACACTCACGTTCACCACTCGTTGGGTCACCGTGACGGTTGATGTAGCGCTTGGGCCATTATCCTGGGATGCAACGATCGTATGCTGGCCCATGGTGGCTGAGGATGGAACCGTGATCCTGCCTACGAACTCACCATGTATGTCCGCAGGTAGATAGCCTACACGCTGACCGGTATCACCATCGAAATAGATATTTACCTGTTCACCTGGCGTGTATCCCGATCCGCTCACCGTTACGACGTCACCTGCTGGGGCGCTCGCGGGACTTAAGGTCAGCTGGGCTGCCTCAGAAACAGTAAAGGTTGCCTCAACGCGTTGCCCGGAAACCGCACCGGTCACAACAACCGGATATTTTCCGAGAGCCAGATCCTCAGGGACTTTGAACGACGTGATGATGTCGCCGTTACTGTTCACGCTCCCGTAGTCGACGTGCTGACCGTTATTAAAGCTGAGTTCGTATTCATCGTTTTCCCGGAAACCGGTAACGTGAACGTCAACATTGGTCCCCACCTGAGCCTGAGATGGAGTAACGGTTATCGCCGCTTTCTCCGGCGCGATATCGATGGTGTTGAGGCCATCTTCAGTTACAGCAAACTCCTTCGGGCCGAACCAGGCATAGTCGGCGCCCGTGTATTCGTAGAAGTAGCTGCCGGCAGGAAGTTCAATGGTGTATTTGCCTGTGTCTTCAGCAAACACACTCTCAACCCATCCATTCGCATCGGTGATGACAATAGTGATCCCTGAACCATCAACCGGGATCGTCACGTTCAGTGTTACGGTTTGCGCCGTCGGAATAGCGGTGGGTTTAACCGTTACCTCGTTCTGCCCGGATTCCGTCACCTGAAAAGGTATGCCCCACGCTGACTGGAATTCGTCGCCACTGTACTCATAAACGTATCGCCCGGCCGGCAAATCGACCGTCCGAGGGCCATAGCTTCCTGATTTGTCAGGAAAGGACAGGGTAGGACCGATATACCCTATCCCCGGGATACATCCGCCGCCCTCGGCATAAATTCGAACATCGAGAGGCGACTTTTGCTGATCCGCCGGATACTGCACTGTGAAGCTGACGTTCTGGAAGACTGGCTCTACGTTCGGATCGCACACATTCGGAAAATACGCCGGCCCAACGGTCGTCGTCCCGCTATCTTTCGCCGGGCTTGTACTGGCCGGATCGCTGTTGGCAGGAACAGGTGCCTCGGGTTCCGCAACAACCGGCGTGGCTTCAACCTGTGCCACTGTTTCCGGTGCCTCGCCTACCGATACCACCTGCGCAACATCGGCCCGGTTCTTCATACCCGCTACCGGGGTTATCCACGTGCCCATGACGATCGCCGGAACCAGCAACCATATACCCAATTTCTTCATACCAGGATTCGCTGCTTCCCCGAGGATGATGTTGTCGCGATAGAAGGACACAGCTGCGGATCCCTCCGGGATGGTACCGCAGAATCGCTACCACGGTTCTTCCCTGCCGGCCATGTGGCCGGGATAGCCAATTGTCAGGGTGACGCCCCGCCTGCATACCAAAGAGGGCCGGGGTGTACCCCGGCCCTCCTGACCATCCAGAATGGAGATTTGCAATTATCCCTTGCGGAGCCGCATGCCGATTGCGCCCGCGGAAACCACCGCACCGGCGACAATCGCGCCCAGGACGGCAGCGTTTGCTTCGGGACCGCTACCCGTAGATGGCAGCTTGGTCACGGTGGCGGCAGTGGGTTTCGGGGCAGCCGTTGGCTGGGGCACACTCGTCGGTGCAGGGGTTACCGGGGCTTTCGCCTTCGGCACCACCAGGTGAACATCGCCCGTTTCCCCGCTCACAGTCATGAACAGGTGAACCTGGCTTGCCTCGTGCACTACCTGGTAATCGCCGAGAGGCAGGCTTACCAGCATGGCGCCCGTGGCCAGGGTTGGCACCGGGTAATACATGGCGGTGCCATCGCCGATCAGGTAATAGCTGAGGTCGGTAGCAATACGCACGCAATCGCCAGGCACCACATCGGTAAAGGCCACGGCCGTTACGCTGGTGCATTCCCAGGCACTGATGTAGAAGTCGCCGTTCGCCGGTTCCGGCTCGGGGTCCGCTGGCACAATCAGGTGCACATCACCGGTGTTCTGGCTCACCGTCATGAACAGGTGCGTTTGCGTGGGTTCGTGTACCACCTCGTAATCGCCCAGTGGCAGGCTGGTACGCATGGCACCGGTATCCAGGGTTGGCATCGGGTAATGGGCGTCCGTGCCATCGCCGATCAGGTAGAAGCTCATTTGCGTTGCGATGCGCGTGCAATCGCCTGGCACAACATCGGTAAACGCAACGGCGGTCGCTCCCGGGCAGGCCCAGGCGCTGATATAAAACTCGCCACTCGGGGTTTCCGGCCCCGCTTCCGACGGGATACCAACAATGCGCGTCACCGGGGCACCTGCCCGCACCTCGATGATCATCTTGACGCCAGTGGTCTCCTCATATACCTCGTAATCGCCAACCGGCAGGTCAATGCTGGCACTCCCGGAAAGCGGTACGTCCAGCAGCTCGTAGTCTGCGGTGCCATCACCAATGAGGTAGAACGAGAACTGGCCGGGTCCCGGCGAGCAGTCCGGCGTAACGGAAACGATCTCTGTGGCTTGCCACAGGCTGGGGCAGTACACAACCTGCACGTTGACGGTTCCGGTTGCACCCTGGCCGGAAGCAGGAGCAAACACAGACAGCAATGCAAGCATGCCGACGATCAAGACAGTGACTGCCTTGAGGACGATGTTCATGATGCTTTCTCCTTTCGCATCACGATCCGGGTGGAACTGTTCTACCCCACGGTAGTCTCCTCTCCCTGTCTGCCTGTTAAACGAGTGGCAACAGCTTCCGTTTCGGGTTTGCATAAACGCTGGCGTGTCGTTCCCGAGCGCATGAAGCCGGGTCCCTTCCAATTGAAACCGAGGCAGGTAGGACACGAAAGAAAGAAGGCCGGCAATGCCGACCTTCTTTCTGTTGTCCGGTTCGCCGTTGAACCGGGTGTTGAATCAAACCCTGTTCAGTTTACGGAGTCACCGTTGTACTGAACGTGTTTAGGGTGCCGGGAAGCCGATGTTCAGGGTTCCACCGTCTTCAGTCACGGTAGCGTCTACGCGCAACCAGGACGGATTGTCGATCACCAGGTAGTCGCCGACGAAGAGCTCAACACTCACCGGGCCGGCGGCGCTGGTGGTGACGCGCCAGTTGTCATCGGTACCATCGCCCCAGAGATAGAAGTCCAGGTCGCGGGATACGCGCGTGCAATCCGGGCCGATCTCGTTCAGGATGATCGCGCCGCCGGTAACACCTGTGCATTCATAGGTGTTCACCGTCAGCACGCCGGTCTCTGCTACGGGAGCCGGTTCAGGTTCAGGAGCCGGGGCCTCACCGGCATAACCGATGAAGAGGGTGCCGCCGCCAGACGGTACCGTCGCGCCGACTCGTTCCCAGGTGTACGTGTTCAGGACTTCATAATCGCCTACGGGGAGCACGTTCGAAACCGCAACAGCGGCGCTGGTCGTCAGGTTCCAGTGATCATCGGTGCCATCGCCCCAGAGGTAGAAATCGAGGTTGGTCGCAATGCGCGTGCAGTCCGGGCCGATCTCGTTGAGGATGATCGGGCTGCCAGAAACGCCTGTGCATTCGTAGGTATTGACGTTCAGGGTTGCGGTTTCCACCACAGGCTCGGGTTCAGGCGCAGGAGCGGGGGCCGCACCGGCATAACCAATGGAGAGGGTGCCACCGCCAGACGGCACAGTCGCGCCGACTCGTTCCCAGGTGTAGGTGTTCAGGACATCGTAGTCGCCAACGGGAAGCACGATCGAAACCGCACCAGCCGCGCTGGTGGTCAGGTTCCAGTGGTCATCCGTGCCATCACCCCAGAGGTAGAAATCGAGGTTGGTGGCAATGCGGGTGCAGTCCGGGCCAATGGCGTACAGCACGATCGGGCCGCCGGAAACGCCTGTGCATTCGTAGGTGTTAACGTTCAGGGTTGCGGTTTCAACGACCGGAGCCGGTTCAGGTTCTGGCTCAGGGGCCGGCGCCGGCGCAGGGACCGAGCGCGGGAAACCGTACGTAAACGACGTCGGGCCGTCCGCCGGCACGGTCAGGTTGAAGATCGGGCCACCGGGGGTCCAAACATCGTAGTACCCGGCCGGGAGGGCGATGCTGCCTTCGCCACTGTCGCCAACGGCGAGCGTCCAGCTCTCGTCGGTGCCATCACCATGGAGGTAGAAGGTAAAGGTGGCCCCACCGGCTATACAATCGGGTCCTACCTCGCCCATCAGGCCCTGGTAGGAGAGCCCGGTACAGTACCGGACGTAGCCGGTAACCGTACCTGTACCTGCGGCGGATACAGAAGCAGCGGGAGCGAGAAGCGCTACCACTGCCAATACGATAGCAATCCAGAATCAGAAGGCTTTGCCTATACCACGAGGCTTTATGATTCCTGTCTCCTTTCGGACTTCCTTACCCCGGGAAGAGCATCCCTCTGCCACCCGACAGTTCCTCTCCTCGTCATACCAGGGAATCGCACTTTTCATACCACGGCGATTATCCCTTTTGGCCTTTGAATCCGAGACGACCGTCCGATGTAGCCTATGAAACCGACATAATAACGGTCTTTCCGGTATCAATGGAGATCCTCCAGCAAGGTACCAGAATCCGCTATATTCCGGGAGTCGATATTCGCCTCCTTTC
>JBHWTK010000015.1:0-27564 GCA_043427975.1 Chloroflexia bacterium
GGAGATGGTGATGCCGGGCGACAACATCCAGATGGGTGTGGAGCTGATCACGCCGGTGGCGATTGAGCAGGGGCTGCGGTTCGCCATCCGTGAGGGTGGCCGCACCGTGGGTGCCGGTTCCGTCACCAGCATCACCGAGTAGTTGTAGTTGATGGCGGCAGGCTGGCCGCAGTACGTTGGGCCAGCCTGCTGTCACGTAGAGGGAATCTGCACATGGTAACGGCCAAGAAGACGGCCCAGAAGATACGCATCCGTCTGAAAGCCTACGATCACAAGATTCTCGATCAGTCGGCCAGCCGCATCGTAGAAACGGCTGAATCGACTGGCGCCAAGGTTGCCGGCCCTGTGCCGCTGCCAACGCGCATCGAGAAGTTTGCGGTTATGCGCTCACCGTTCATCGATAAGGACTCGCAGGAGCACTTTGAGATTCGAACACACAAGCGGTTGATTGATGTTCTGGAGCCCAGCGGAAGCACGATTCGCGCACTGATGAGCCTGAATCTGCCAGCTGGTGTGGATATTGAGATCAAACTCTAGGATTCACGTTTTATCCGGCGGTATGGCCTAACACGCCGATAACCGGATTTAGCTGCAAAACACGCTCTGGTAATGCGTGCGGCCCGTACAGTGCTGCACCCACTTCCTGACGAAATGCAGGGGAGAGCCAATGGTTCACGGATTGATCGGGCGAAAGCTCGGTATGACACAAATATTTGATGAGCAGGGCCTTGCCCGGCCAGTAACGGTAATCGAAGCCGGGCCGTGCGTGGTGACCCAGGTACGAACCGCCGAGAAGGATGGCTATGAGGCTGTCCAGATCGGTTTCGGCATCGCCAAGAAGCTGAACAAGCCCGAGAAGGGCCACGTCAAGGAGTCGGGCCACATGGTCAAGACCCTGCGTGAAGTCAAGGCCGATGACTACTCGAGCATCGAGGTTGGCCAGGTGTTCAGCGCCGATACCTTCGCCGAGGGCGAGGTGATCGATGTCACCGGCACCAGCAAGGGCCGCGGATTCCAGGGTGGCATGAAGCGCCACGGATTCAGCGGTGCCCAGAAGACCCACGGTCAGAGCGACCGCCAGCGCGCGCCAGGATCCATTGGCTCCAGCGCCACGCCGGGCCGCGTGATCAAGGGCCAGAAGATGGCCGGTCACATGGGGAACGAGCGCGTAACCGTGCAGAACCTGAAGGTTCTCCGCGTGGATGCCGAGCGCAACCTGTTGCTGGTAGAGGGTTCTGTTCCTGGCCCGAATAAGGGAACGCTGTTGATCCGCCGTGCGGTGAAGGGCCAGAAGTAGTTCTGGCATTCCCGTTCACGCGCAAAGGCGCTTTGAAACGGCGAAGGGAGCATATCAACGATGCAATTTGATGTAATCAACACAACAGGTGATGTGGTTGGATCCACAAACCTGGACGAAAGCGTGTGGGGCATTGAGCCACACCTGAGCGTGGTGCACCAGGCACTGCTGCGTCAGCTGGCCAACGCCCGCCTTGGCACGCACAAGGTAAAGGGTCGATCCGAAGTATCCGGTGGTGGCCGCAAGCCGTGGCGCCAGAAGGGTACGGGCCGTGCCCGCCAGGGATCCACGCGCGCGCCGCAGTGGGTCGGCGGTGGTGTGGTGTTCGGTCCTACCCCCCGCAAGTACACCCAGGCCATGCCGCGCAAGATGCGCCGGCTGGCGATCCGGAGCGTCCTGAGCGCCAAGCTGCGCGATGAGCGCCTCTCGGTGGTTCAGGGTATGGAAGAGCTGGATGGCAAGACCCGGAGCATGAAGAATGCCCTGGCAGCCCTTCCGGAAAGCCGTTCCATGCTCATCGTGGTTCCGTCCGCTGACAGCGTTGTGGCCCGCGGTGCAGCCAACCTCCCGAACACCAAGACCGTGGTGGCCGGGATGCTGAATGTTCGAGACATGCTCAAGTTCGATCGACTTGTGGTGATGGAAGAAGCCATCAGCCAGATCGAAGAGCTGTGGGCGCTTGATGAAGCGAGCCGCCAGCCGAGCCAGTGGAAACTGGACCGCCAGGCAGCCGCCGAGGAGGTCGCATAACCATGGCAGAGCTGCGACTCGAGGACGTTCTCCGTCGTCCCATGATCACGGAGAAGAACACTCTGCTTTCCGAGCAGAACAAATTCACGTTCGAAGTACATCCATCCGCAACCAAGATCATGATCAAGGCTGCGGTGGAAGATGCGTTCAAGGTGAATGTGCTTGATGTGCACACCCTGAACGTGAAGCCGAAGGCCAAGACCCGCATGATTCGTCGCGGTGCCGGCAGGATTCACGGATCCTCCCGCGCGGTGAAGAAGGCGATCGTCACGGTGAAAGACGGCCAGCGTATCGACATCTTCGAGCAGATCTAGACCGGTTGAAAGGAGCCTCTTGGCATGGCCATTCGAAAGTACAAGCCAACCTCCCCGGCGCGTCGCTCGATGAGTGTGAGCACGTTCGAGGAGATCACCAAAACCACTCCGGAAAAGAGCCTTGTTGAGCCGCTGAAGAAGCACTCGGGGCGCAATAACCGGGGTCGCATCACCACCCGCCATCGCGGTGGTGGAAACAAGCGCTTCTACCGCATCATCGATTTCAAGCGCAACAAGGCGGATATTCCGGCTCGTGTCGCCGCGATCGAGTACGATCCGAACCGCTCGGCCCGTATTGCCCTGCTGTTCTACGTCGACGGCGAGAAGCGATACATCCTGGCTCCGCTGGGTGTGCGTGTGGGCGACACCGTGATCAGTGGCGAAAGCGTACCGGTACGAACCGGCAACGCGATGCCGCTGAAGAACATCCCCACCGGTACGCAGGTGCACAACATCGAGCTGTACCCGGGTAAGGGTGGCCAGCTGTGCCGGAGCGCCGGCACCAGTGCCCAGCTGATGGCGAAGGTGAATAACTACGCCCAGCTGCGCATGCCGAGCGGTGAAGTTCGCATGGTTCACGTGAACTGCATGGCCACACTCGGCCAGGTGGGTAACGTGGATCACGAGAACGTCGAAATCGGAAAGGCTGGACGAAGCCGCCACATGGGTCGCCGCCCAACCGTCCGCGGTTCGGTGATGAACCCGAACGACCACCCGCATGGTGGTGGTGAAGGCAAGGCGCCGATTGGTGGCCAGCCGAAGACCGCCTGGGGTAAGCCGGCGTTCCAGCGCACGCGCAAGAACAAGCGCACCGATGGCATGATTGTTCGCCGCCGCCCGGCCAACAAGCGGCGCTAGTACGACAGGGCGCGACCGGGAACTCGATTCTCACGCGAATGTCGGTTGCAGCCACTTGATGGGTATTACAGGAGAACAAGATGTCGAGATCCGCAAAGAAGGGACCATACATCGACGAGAATCTTCAGAAGAAGGTCGATGCCCTGAATGCAACAAACAAGAAGACGGTGATCCGCAGCTGGGCGCGTGCAAGCACGATTTTCCCCGGCATGGTGGGTCACACCATCGCTGTTCACAACGGTCGCACGCACGTGCCGATCTACGTGACCGAGCCGATGGTTGGACACAAGCTTGGCGAGTTTGCACCTACCCGGACCTATCGTGGTCACGGTAAGGATGCAGACAAGCGCGGCCGCCGATAGTCGGCCTGGTAGAGAGAGGACAAGGATATGGAAGTACGCGCAAGCATTACGCGCGTCCGCATCTCTCCGCGCAAGGCCCGGTTGGTCGTGGACATGGTTCGTGGCAAGAAGGTGTCGGACGCCATCACCATGATGCAGTTCGTGCCGAACCGAGCCGCGGAAGATGTTCAGAAGCTGCTGAAGAGTGTGGCGGCAAATGCCGAGCACAACTACGACCTGGACCCTGAAACGCTGTGGATCAAGGAGATCTATGCGGACGATGCACCGCAGCTCCGCCGGTTCAAGCCGAAGGCCCGCGGTCGTGTCGGAAAGATTCTGCGACGCTCGTGCCACATCACGGTCATCGCTGAAGAGAGAGGTGGCCGCTAATGGGTCGTAAAGTCCATCCCGTAGGCTTCCGCCTGGGTATTTCCAGCGATTGGGAGTCGAAATGGTTCAGCGAAAAGCAGTATACTGAGTTGCTGCACGAGGATATTGCCATCCGCAACCTCGTGGAAAAGGAACTGCAGCGCGCTGGCGTGGCGCGAATCGAGCTTGAGCGCAGTGCGAACAAGGTCGATGTCACGCTGCACACCGCCAAGCCGGGCATTGTGATCGGCAAGCAGGGTGCAAACGTCGAGCGCATTCGTGGCCTTATCGAGCGCCAGGTTGGCAAGAAGGTCAACCTCCGCATCGAGGAGATCAAGGTTCCGGAAACCAATGCGCGGCTGATTGCCGAGAGCATTGCGGAGCAGATCCAGCGCCGCGTAGCCTACCGGCGTGCCATGAAGCACGCTATTCAGCAGGCTATGCGTCGTGGCGCCAAGGGCGTCAAGATCAAAATGAGCGGTCGCCTGGGCGGTGCAGAAATGAGCCGCACGGTAACCGAGATGGAAGGCCGCGTGCCGCTGCACACGCTGCGTGCAGACATCGAGTTTGCCACCGTTCATGCTCATACCACCTACGGCCGAATCGGCGTGAAGGTGTGGGTGTACAAGGGCGATGTCCTTCCCCAGCGAGATGAAGTAACCGCAGCCAGCCTGACTGCGGATCTTGCCAAGGTGGGCGACTAATTACGATGAGCACACGCGATGCCGGGCCTTGCCCGGCTATCGCCGTGTGATGTGTAACGGAGCGTTGAGTCATGTTGATGCCAAAGCGGACAAAGTACCGCAAGGTTATGCGCGGCCGCATGCGCGGCAAGGCGTATCGCGGCAGCACCATCTCGTTCGGCGATTACGCCTTGGTGGCCACTGAGCCGGCATGGGTGAGCAGCCGACAGATCGAAGCCGCCCGCCGCGCCATTACCAACTACCTCAAGCGCGGTGGCAAGGTGTGGATTCGCATCTTCCCCGACAAGGTAGTTACCAAGAAGCCGGCAGAAGTGCGCATGGGTTCCGGTAAGGGTAGCCCGGAGTTCTGGGTTGCCGTGGTGAAGCCCGGCCGCATCATTTACGAGGTAGGTGGTGTGGACCAGGAGCGTGCCTCCGAAGCGCTGCGCCGCGCTGCCATGAAGATGCCGATGAAGTGCAAGGTGCTCGTGCGGGAAACCCCGGGTGCGCACGTAGCATCGGAAGAAGGTGCCGCATGAAAGCCAGCGAAATTCGTGAGCTGAGTGTTGAAGAAATGGAAGACAAAATCAGCGAACTCCACCGTGAGCTGCGCGACCTTCGCTTCCAGGATGCCGTGGGCCAGTTCACGGCCACGTCCCGCCCGCGCGAGATCCGCAAGGCGATTGCCCGAATCCACACGATTCGGACAGAGAAGGAATCCGCGGAGGCCTAATGCCTCCCTGGATACGTTGAGTAGAGGGAACCAATGAGCGAGGTTCAGGAAACCACCGCCACCGAGGCTGCCGAGCGTTTGCAAACGCCGCGCACCCAGAAGGTCGGCACCGTGGTAAGCGACAAGATGGAGAAGACCGTCGTCGTTTCCGTGGATTTTGTTCGCCGGCACCCGCTGTATAACAAGCGGATGCGCCGAACGAGCAAGTTCTTTGCGCACGATGAAACCGGTAACTGCAAGGTTGGGGATATCGTTCGCATTGAGGAATGCGCGCCAATCTCCAAGCGCAAGCGTTGGATTGTGCGCGAAGTTCTGGAACGCGCGGTACAGGTGTAGATCGGTTGGCTTCCGCCAGGGGGCCGGTCGAAATCGTGCCTGAAAGGGTAATGATCGATGATTCAAACACAGAGTCGGTTGCGAGTTGCCGATAACAGCGGTGCACGTGAAATCATGTGCATTCGCGTGCTGGGTGGCTCCTCCCTTAAGTATGGTGGCGTCGGTGATACCATCATCGCTTCCGTCAAGAGCGCGCAGCCGAACGGCGCGGTCAAGAAGGGCGATGTTGTGCGGGCGGTAATCGTGCGCACCGCCAGCGAATACGGCCGCCCGGATGGCAGCCACATTAAGTTCGATGACAATGCGGCAGTGCTGATCAACGCGCAAGGTGCGCCGCGCGGCACCCGTATCTTCGGCCCCGTGGGACGCGAACTGCGCGAGAAGCAATTCATGCGTATCGTGTCGCTGGCGCCGGAAGTACTGTAGGGGTTCCGATGCGAAAGATTGTTAAGGGCGACGAAGTACTCGTCATTGCCGGTCGAAACAAGGGTGAGCGCGGCACGGTCCGCAAGTACATCGTTGAGTCCGACCGCGTGGTGGTTGAGGGCGTCAATATCGTCAAAAAGCATATGAAGCAGGGCCGCGCCCGACAGGCCGGCATTATTGAGGTTGAGGCTCCGCTGCACGTTTCCAACGTGATGCTGATAGAGCCGGGTACCGATGAACCGACCCGCGTTGGTGTTCGCAAGAACGCCGATGGCAAGAACGAGCGGTTCTCCAAGAAGACTGGTAACACCATTCCGAACCCAAACGCCTAATGCGTGAGGGCAGGGATGTGCACCTGTAATAAGAGTGATGGCGGCCTGAGTGTTGGGCACAGCTTCAACAGACCAGGCGGGAACGCCATGAATGGTATGGATTTCCGGGGACCAAACCCGGGTGTGAAGGCAGGTTGGAATGGCTCGAATACGTGAGCAGTACAAGCAGGACGTGGTTCCTGCGCTGACTGAAGAATTCGGCTACAAGAACCTCTACCAGGTACCGAAGCTTGAGAAGATTGTTCTCAACATCGGCCTGGGCGAGGCCGTAGCCAACGGCCGCGCCCTTGATGCCGCTGTAGGCGACTTGACGACCATTGCTGGCCAGCGGCCGGTGGTGACGCGCGCCAAGAAATCTATTGCGTCATTCAAGCTGCGCGCCGGTATGCCCATTGGTGCCGTGGTAACACTCCGCGGCGACCGCATGTACGAGTTCCTCGATCGCCTGGTTGCGACGGCGCTCCCGCGCATTCGCGACTTCCGTGGCGTGAACCCGAACTCGTTCGATGGCCGTGGGAACTACACGTTGGGTCTTCGGGAGCAGATCATGTTCCCCGAGATCGATTACGACAAGATCGATAAGGTGCGTGGCCTCGAGATTAGCATCGTGACCTCCGCCAAGACTGACGAAGAGGGCCGCCGCTTGCTGGCGCTCCTCGGTATGCCGTTCGCCAAGTAACGGATTTTCGGAGGATTCAATGGCGAAGAAAAGCATGATCGCCAAGGCGAACCGCACCCCCAAGTTCAGCACGCGTGCGGTGAACCGATGCAAGGTGTGCGGCCGCAGCCGCGCCTATATGCGCAAGTTCGGCGTTTGCCGTATCTGCTTCCGCGAAATGGCCAACATGGGTCGACTGCCGGGCGTAAAGAAGTCCAGCTGGTAAGTAGTAGGTCCGGCCTGGCCGGATACCACTAGTGAAGGAAACATCGCATGAGCGTAAATGATCCAATCAGCGATATGCTGACCCGGATTCGCAATGCGGGTATGGCCCAGAAGCCTGATACAACGATGCCCGCAACCAAGATCCTGATCGCCATCGCCGACATCCTGAAGTCGGAAGGCTACATCAAGGGCTACGAAGTAATCGAGAAGCATCCGCAGAACCAGCTCAAGATCACCCTGAGCTATGGCGCGGACAAGCGTCACACGATCCGTGAACTCAAGCGTGTGAGCAAGCCAGGCCTGCGCGTGTACGCCGGTAAGGACAACCTGCCGCGCGTGAAGAGCGGCCTCGGCATTGCCATCGTGAGCACCCCCGACGGCGTGCTTACGGGCTACGAAGCTCGGCGGCGCGGTATCGGTGGCGAGGTGCTCTGCACCGTTTGGTAGCAGTGCGGCACGGCCATAGATGGCCGGGCACGCCACCTGGAATGAGGTACAGCAATGTCGAGAATCGGAATCAAACCCATTCCCGTTCCGGGAACGGTACAGGTTGAACTCGCCAAGGGTAACGCCGTCAAGGTGAAGGGCCCGAAGGGTGAGCTCAGCCAGCAGCTTTCACCGAAAGTGCAGATTGTCCAGGAAGATGGCCAGCTGCTGGTGAAGCGCGAAAGCGAAGACCGCGAAATCAAGGCGCTTCATGGCCTGACCCGCAGCCTGCTCAACAACATGGTTGTTGGTGTGACCGATGGTTACACCAAGGTGCTCGAGATCCAGGGTGTGGGTTACCGCGCCCAGATGCAGGGCAAGAACCTGGTGCTCAATGTCGGTTTCTCCCACCCGGTAAACATGGTGCCGCCCGAAGGCATCAGCTACGCGGTAGAGGGCAACAACAGGGTCTCGGTCAGCGGCGTTAACAAGCAGGTCGTTGGCGAAGAGGCCGCCCGAATCCGTGGTGTGCGTCCGCCGGAACCCTACAAGGGCAAGGGCATTCGCTACCAGGGCGAGTATGTGCGCCGCAAGGCTGGTAAGGCCGGTAAGGCGAAGTAACCCACCGGGCCATCCATGCAGTTGCATGAATGGCACCTGGTGTTGATGGAGAGCTCAGATGCGACTCAAGTACAGAAAACCACTGAGCCAGCGCAAGCGCCGCCACGTGCGCGTTCGCGCAAAGGTGAATGGAACTGCAGCCCGACCGCGGCTGAACGTGTTCCGCTCCTCGGCTCATATTTATTGCCAGGTCATTGATGACCTGAAGGGCCACACGCTTGTGGCCGCCAGCGACCTTGAAGACGCTGTGAAAGAGCGAGCAGGTGAGGGTGCCACCAAAACGGCACGCTCCCGTGCGGTTGGCGAAGTGATCGCCGAGCGCGCAAAGGCGGCCGGCATTGAGGCCGTGGTGTTCGATCGTGGTGGGTTCCTCTACCACGGCCGCATCAAGGCTGTTGCCGATGGTGCGCGCGAGGGTGGCCTGAAGTTCTAGCCACATAGCATTTTCCGGGGCGGCAGGCACATGGCCAAGTTCCGGAAGATACGGAGAAATGCATGGATCGCAATCGAGATTCCCGCCGTCGGAACGACGACGAGCAGGTGAAAGAATTCGAGGAGCGTTTGGTTCGTATCAATCGCTCGTCCAAGACCCACGCTGGTGGCCGCACCTTCTCCTTCGGGAGCATCATGGTGGTTGGCGATGGCAAGGGCCGCGTAGGCGTTGGCCTGGGCAAGGCCGGCGAGGTGCCGGACGCCATCCGCAAGGGTACGGAAGCCGCCAAGAAGAACCTGATTACGGTTCCGATGGACGGTGGCACCATCCCGCACGAGGTTGAGGCCACCTTTGGCGCCAGCCGCGTGCTGCTGAAGCCTGCCAGCCCTGGTACCGGTGTTATCGCCGGTGGCGCGGTGCGCGCCGTAGTGGAGAGCGCCGGTATTCGTGACCTGCTCTCCAAGAGCCTGGGCAACAACAACCCGGTAAACGTTGTACGCGCCACCATCATGGCGCTGCAGATGCTGGAGAGCGAATCCACGGTAGCCCGCCGTCGCGCGCACGTTGGAAACCTGCGCCAGCCGTTTGCCCACGGTGGCCAGAGCGCCGAGGCCGGTGCCGCCAAGCGTCGCCAGCCGACGCCGCTGCAGCAGCCCCAGGAGCGCAAGAGCCCGCAGCGTGGTCGTGGCCAGCAGAACCGCGGTCGCCGCGGCGCTGCGCCCGCCGGTGAAGGGAATAACTAATCATGGCGAACGCACAACAGGCCGCAACCGGCCAGCTGCGGATCACGCTGGTGAAAAGCACCATCGGACGTCCTGAGGATCAGAAGAATTCGGTCAAGAGCCTGGGCCTGCGCAAGTTGAACCAGAGCGTTGTCCGCAACGATGATCCGACCATCCGCGGTATCTGCAACAAGATCAGTCACCTCGTGTCCGTCGAGGAAGTTGCTGGCGAGTAGCCCTAACCGGCTGAACGGCCAACATGAAAGTTGGGAACAACGATGCCCTTGACAATTGACGACTTGCGCCCCAATGAGGGCGCGCGAAAAGAAAGCCGTCGACTGGGTCGTGGCCATGGCAGTGGCCGTGGCAAGACCGCCGGTCGCGGCACCAAGGGTCAGAACTCCCGCTCCGGCGGTGGTGTTCGACCCGGATTTGAAGGCGGCCAGCTGCCGATTCAGCAGCGCATGCCGTACAAGCGTGGCTTCAAGAACATCTGGCGCACCCAGTGGGAGACCGTGAACGTCTCTCAACTGGCCGAGCTGGATGTCGATGGCCCGATCACCCCGGACGTGCTGGTGGAAGCCGGCCTGATTCGGAGCACCCGCTTCCCGGTGAAGATCCTGGGTGTAGGTGAGCTGGAAACCAGCCTCACGGTGCAGGCCCACGGTTTCTCCAAGGGCGCCAAGGCGCTCATCGAGAACGCCGGTGGCACTGTCGAAGTCCTCGAACGCGACGACGAGTGGACATCTGCCCGCCCCCGCACCCGCCGATTGCAGCTCAATCGCGAGCTCAAGGCCATGCGCGTGGGTAAGGTAGAGGGCCCGAGCCGCGCCGAGGCCATTGCCCAGCTTGAGGGCAAGGAGGCCTAGGCAATGCTCCAGGCCGTCATCAACGCGTTCAAGATCCCCGACATTCGTCGGAAGATTCTGTTCACATTGGCAATGCTGGTGATCTTCCGTTTGATCGCCAGCGTTCCTGTGCCCGGCGTGAATCGCGGGGGTATACGCGAGTACATTGAGACCAACCAGTTGCTGGGCATGCTGAACCTGTTCTCGGGTGGCGGCCTGAACAACTTCTCGATTGTGGCGCTCGGTGTGTACCCCTACATCACCGCGACCATTATCATGCAGTTGATGACGCCGATCATTCCGCGGCTGAACGAGCTTTCGCAGGAAGGCCAGCAGGGCCGGAACGTCATCGATCGCTACACGCACTACATCACCATCCCGCTGGCCCTGTTGCAGGGGTACGGCCAGATGTTGCTGTTCAGCAACCAGGCCGCTACGGGAACGGGAAGGCCGCTGATCGAAGACTTCGGCCTGTTTGACCGGAGTACCTTCCTGCCGACGATCTCGCTGCTCATCACCCTTACCGCCGGCACCATGTTGCTGGTATGGGTTGGTGAACTCATCACTGAAAGCGGTATCGGAAACGGTATCTCGGTGATCATTTTCGGGGGTATTGTCGCCTCGCTGCCCGGGGCAGTGTGGGGCCTGCTTACCGGAAACGACCTGCGAACGAACTTCTTCGGCACGCTCGCGTTCGCCCTTATTGGCCTCATCACCATCGTTGGTGTGGTGCTGATCAATGAAGGCCAGCGACGTATCCCTGTTCACCATGCCAAGCGCATTCGTGGTAATCGCCAGTACGGCGGTACCAACACGAACATTCCGCTCAAGGTGAACAGCGCCGGCATGATCCCGCTGATCTTTGCGGTCAGCATCATGGTGTTCCCGGGTATGGTTGCCAACTTCCTGAGCGGCTCCAACGTCGGCTGGGTTCGCAGCCTGGCGGTGAACCTGAGCGAATGGCTCTCGCCGGATACCGTGCCGTACAACATCATCTACTTCTTCATGGTGATCGGCTTCACCTTCTTCTACACCGTGGTGGTGTTCCAGCAGCAGCGCATTCCAGAATCGCTGCAACGGCAGGGCGCCTTTATTCCGGGTATCCGCCCGGGACGTAATACCGCGGTGTACCTTCAGAAAGTGCTCACCCGGATCACGTTCGTAGGCGCGTTGTTCCTCGGCGTGATCGCGATCCTGCCGTTCATCGCCTCCCGGCTCACGGGTGTGGAGAGCCTGTTGCTCAGCGCAACCTCCCTCCTCATCGTGGTGGGCGTGGCCATTGATACGATGCGCCAGCTTGAAAGCCAGTTGATGATGCGCAACTACGAAGGCTTTATCGATTAGTGCGAGCGCGGGGCGGATACCGACCGCCGCCCCGCAGTGCCGATGGTCGGGAAGGTGGTTACAACCGTGTACGTGATACTCATGGGCGCACAGGGATCCGGTAAGGGCACGCAGGCCGAGCGCATCGGTCCAAAGCTGAAGCTGGTGAAGGTGGCCACTGGCGATCTGTTCCGGGCAGCCATCGCCCAGCAATCGGAACTCGGCCTCCAGGTGCAGTCCATCATCGAAGCCGGGGACCTCGTGCCAGATGAGCTCACCAACGCCATTGTGCAGGTCCGCCTGGCCCAAATTGCGGCCCAGCGGAATGTGAGCGACGAGGTACAGGGCGCACTCTTCGATGGTTTCCCGCGCACGGCAGCTCAGGCCAAAGCCCTGGACGACATCCTTGCGAACCAGCAGGTCGAGCTCAACGCCGTGATCGAAATCGATGTTCCGCGCGAGAAGTTGATCGATCGCCTCAGCGGGCGTCGAACCTGCGAGAACTGCGGTGCCGTTTACCACATAGAATCCGATCCGCCGAAGGTGGACGGCATCTGTGACCGGTGCGGCGGCAAGCTGATCCAGCGGGAAGATGACACCCCCGAGGCAATTGCCCGCCGCCTTGCACTGTACGACAACAGCACCAAGCCGCTGCTGGACTACTACCGCGAGAAGGGTGTGCTGCGAACCATTAATGGCGACCAGGACATCGATTCCGTAACCAACGACATCCTTGCCGTGCTCGGCAGCTAACCCCAGGAGCCTTTCCAGGAAACATCCATGGCCATTACGATCAAGAGCGACCGCGATATCGAGAAAATGAAAGTTGCCGGACACGTGGTGTCCGTGTGCCACCAGCGGGTTCAGGCTGCGGTGGCGCCGGGTGTGACCACCGGTGAACTGGACGCGATCGTGGTGGATACGCTCAAGGAACACAATGCCCTGGCCAGCTTCCTGGGATACAACGGCTTTCCGGCAAGCATCTGCGCGTCTTCCAATGAGGAGATCGTCCACGGTTTTCCCGGCAAGCGCGTGCTGAAGGACGGCGACATCATCTCCGTCGATATCGGAGCCATTGTGGACGGCTGGCATGGCGATTCGGCCTGGACCTACGCCGTCGGGGAGATTTCGCCCGAGGCCCAGCGCCTGCTGGATGATACCGAGCAGGCGTTGGAGATCGCGGTGGCGCAGGCCGTTCCTGGCAACCGCCTCGGTGCCATTGGGCATGCTGTGGAGCAGTTCGCTGCACCGCGTGGCTATGGCATTGTTCGCGGTTACGGCGGACACGGGATCGGGCGGCGGATGCACGAGGATCCACATGTGCCGAACTACGGCTCGGCTCACTACGGACCGGTGCTGCGCAAAGGTATGACCTTCGCGGTTGAACCTATGCTGAATCTCGGCACGGATGATACCCGTGTTCTCGACGACGACTGGACCGTGGTAACGGCAGATGGTAGCCTGAGCGCACACTTCGAATACACCATCGCCATTACCGATGGCGAACCGTTAATCTTGACACCAAGGTTGACGTCAGTGGTACACTAGCTAATCGTGGCGCTTGTCTTGGGCAAGCGCTATCCGCGTGTGCGTTGGCCGCAGATAGTGTTAAGCGGTACCGGCGCGCCGGGGCAGAACATAGGGAGTAGGTAGCATGAAGGTTTCGGCATCTGTGGGTAAGCGGTGCGAGCGGTGCCGCATTATTCGCCGAAAAGGCATCGTGCGGGTAATCTGCACAAACCCCCGGCACAAGCAGCGCCAGGGTTAATTACGTTGGGCGGTTCGGTTTACCAGCTGCTGCTGGGCCTGATATCGAATCGTGATGTTTGAGAGGAACGTATGGCACGTATTTCGGGTATCGATCTCCCCCGTGAAAAGCGGGTAGAGATCGCGCTGACCTACATTTACGGTATCGGCCTGTACACCAGCCAGCAGATCCTGGCGGAAACCGGCGTCAACCCCGATACCCGTGTTCGGGACCTCACGGATGAGGAAGCGAACCGACTGCGCGAGATTATCGACCGTGATTACCGCGTGGAGGGTGACCTTCGCCGCGAAGTCTCCATGAACATCAAGCGCCTCATGGATATCGGTTCGTACCGCGGTATGCGGCATCGTCGTGGGCTGCCGCTTCGCGGCCAGCGTACGCGCACCAATGCCCGCACCCGACGCGGTCCGAAGCGCGCTGTAAGCCGAAGCAAGAAGTAGTTATACGGAGCGCCGGATGGTGGAGGCAGGCTGTGCCCTGCCGATGATCTCAACGGTGTGCTCCTGTTAAGTTGTTCGTATGGAGGTAGAAGGTACACATGTCTGAACGACGACGTGCTGGAACAAAGGCAAATGCTGGTCGCGTGCGGCGAAGAGACCGGAAGAATATTCCCCGTGGGAAGGCCTACATCAAGGCCACATTTAACAACACCATCGTCACGCTCACCGATCAGAATGGCAATGTCATTTCGTGGTCCAGCGCTGGCGCAAATGGTTTCAAGGGCTCCCGCAAGAGCACCCCGTTTGCTGCCCAGATGACGGCAGAAGCCGCTGCCCGCCGCGCGCAGGAGCACGGACTTCGCCAGGTAGATGTGTTTGTAAAGGGCCCGGGTTCGGGCCGCGAGATGGCGATTCGTTCGCTGCAGGCGGCGGGTGTGCAGGTGGTTTCCATCACCGATACCACCCCGATCCCGCACAACGGTTGCCGTCCGCCGAAGCGACGCCGCGTCTAGTTCGATTCCGGGCCGACCGGAACTCCGGTTAGGCGAGATATCGAAAGTGATAGTGAATTGAACGGACCAACCCCGCGATCCTGATCGCGGCACGGTCACACGAGGAGGCGAATCCGCTTGTTGCAGACACCCGAATTTACCATTACCAAAGTAGAAGAAGGGCGCAACTACGGTCGTTTTCAGGTTGAGCCTCTTGAGCCAGGCTACGGCACCACGATGGGCAACAGCCTGCGCCGCATCCTGCTGCGCAGCCTGGAAGGTTGTGCGGTATCGCGCATCCGTGTGGATAACGTGTGGCACGAGTTTGCCACCATCCCCGGTGTGCGCGAAGACGTTACCGAGATTGTGCTGAATCTGAAAGCGGTTCGGTTGCGCCAGATTACCGAGTTGCACGGCGATGTTCGTGCCCACCTGTACGCCCGCAACGAGGGCGACGGTGAGCGCGTTATCACCGCCGACGACATCGAATGGCCAGTAGAGGTAGAGCTGGTAAACCCGGATCTGCCGATTGCCACCCTTACCGAAAAAGATTCCGTGATCGATATGGATCTCTGGATCAGCCGCGGGCAGGGGTACAAGCAAGCCGAGGTGCAGGAAACTGCCGCGCTCGGCGAGATCCCGATCGATTCCATCTTCACGCCGATTGAGCGCGTGAACTACGTGATCGAGCAGACGCGCGTCGGTTCCGATGTGGACTACGATCGCCTGATCCTCGAGATCCTCACGGATGGCACGGTGGAGCCGGAAGATGCGCTCAGCCATGCCGCCCAGATCCTGATGGCGCATGCCCGCGTGTTCGCCGAGTTCACGCAGCCTGCACAGCTGGAATCGGCCGAGAACATGATCCCGGAGGAAGTCCAGAACAAGCCGCTGGCAGACCTGGGCCTCTCCCCGCGCGTGCTCAATGCACTGCGCAGCAAGCAGATCGACAAGGTAGGCCAGGTGCTTACCATGGATCCCGATCAGCTGTTGTCTATTCGAAACTTTGGTCCTCGCTCCATGGGAGAACTCCGCGAAAAGATGGCCGAATACGGCTATCTGCCGGAGGGCTCGGTCGAGAGCTTTGCTGGTGATGACAGCGATGAGGACATCGATTTTGCGGACGCCGTTGGCGCCGTGGAGGAGGAGGCCTAGTCATGAGGCACCAGAAGGCTGGCCGCAAGTTCGGCCGTAACCCAGCGCAGCGTAAGGCGATGTTCCGCCAGCAGGCGATCTCGCTCATCCTGAACGAACGAATTGTCACCACCGAGGCCAAGGCCAAGGAGCTCCGCTCCGTGGTGGAGAAGCTCATCACCATCGCGCGGGAGGATTCGTCCCACACCCGCAACATCGTCATGAGCCGCCTGGATCATCCGAAGTCGGTCGATCGCCTCTTCACCGAGGTTGCGCCGCGCTTCGAGGGACAGGCCGGTGGTTACACCCGCATGGCCAAGCTCGGCATCCGCAAGGGTGACGGCGCCCCGACGGTGCTGATCGAGTTTGTCGACTAGTCGTGTAATGAGCTGTTCACCCCACGGTGGCCGGCTCATTGCTCGTTCCTGAACCGCGGATATGGCTGCCACACTCAAGCTCACCATCGCCTACGATGGCACCAACTTTGTGGGCAGCCAGAAACAGCAGAACGGCCGCAGTGTTCAGGAGGACCTGGAAAACGCACTTTCCGGGTTATTTGGTGAGACGTGCGTGGCACAGCTCGCCGGCAGGACGGATTCGGGCGTCCACGCCGTTGGCCAGGTGGCCAGCGTGCCGGATAAACGGCCGAATCTGACCGATGCGCGTTTGATCGAGGCGATCAACGCACACCTGGCCGATGACCTTGCGGTGGTCGGCTGTGTGCGGGAGAGCGAGGGCTTTCATGCGCGGTACGATGCGACCTGGCGGGAATACCGCTATCGCATCTGGTGGGGTGTTCGGCAGCCACTGCAGCGCCACAGGGCGTGGCAACGGTGGCCCGCGCTTGACCTGGAGGCTATGGCCGAAGGGGCAGCGCACCTCTCGGGCGAGGTAGACCTCGCGTCCTTTGCCGGAAACGGCATGGGCGTGGCCGGTGCTCCCGCGCCCGGCAGGCGCGGAACGGTGCGGAACATCATGCATTGTTCGGTGTATCCGGTACAGGCATGGTGGGGAACAGCACCCGCCGAAGGGCAGGGCGCGGAGATCCGGATTATTGCTGACGGGTTTCTGCCGCAGGTTGTGCGCACTGTTGCGGGCGCACTTGCCGATGTAGGACGCAAGAAGCGGCCTCCGGCATGGATCGGTGAACTGATACAGGTCGCCGATCGCAAGCAGGGGCCACAAACGGCGCCGCCACAAGGGCTGATGCTCTGGCGAGTAGGGTACGGAAACGATGTTCCCGATCCTGACCCGGTGGAATGGCGCAACGGGATCTGAATTGGTCAGATACCCCAGAGACGGTAACGGGAGTACGAAACGTGGATCGCAAGACCTACTCAGCCAAAGCTGCAGACTTTGAGCAGCGCAATTGGTACCTGGTCGACGCCGAGGGCATCACCCTGGGTCGACTCGCCACCACAGTGGCGGCCACCCTGCGTGGCAAGCACAAGCCAACCTACACGCCGCACGTGGATACGGGCGACTTCGTGGTGGTTATCAACGCCGACAAGGTGAAGGTGACCGGCAAGAAGGAAACCCAGAAGAACTACTACCGGCACTCCAACTACCACGGTGGTCTCACCACCACCAGCCTCAAGGATATGCGTGCCCGGTTCCCGGAGCGCATCATTGAGGAAGCCGTGAAGGGCATGCTGCCGGGCAGCAACCTCGGTCGCCAGCAGCTGAAGAAGCTGAAGGTGTACGCTGGCCCGCACCATCCGCACGAAGCCAACAGCCCGGCCCCGCTGGAGCTGGATGACACCGCAACGCGATAGGGGAGATATTCATGAGCGATGCAAACACCGCCCCGAAGGGCCAGTTTTACTACGGCGTTGGTCGCCGCAAGACCAGTGTTGCCCGTGTGCGCCTGTACCCGGGCACCGGCAGCGTGATGATCAATGGCAAGCCTAGCACCGATTACTTTGGTGGCCGCGGCCTTAACCAGATTCTGCTGATGGCGCCGCTGCGCGCCACCCAGACCGCCGAGCGCTTCGATGTGGTTGCCACCGTTGTTGGTGGTGGCGTGTCGGGCCAGGTCGGCGCTGTGCGTCACGGTATTGCCCGTGCGCTGATCCGCTTCGATGAGGAGCTTCGCCCGACGCTGAAGAGCGAAGGCATGCTGACTCGCGATCCTCGCATGAAGGAACGCAAGAAGGTTGGCCTCAAGCGCGCCCGCAAGGCACCGCAGTACACCAAGCGCTAGGGCTGCCATCGTCCATACGCGCCAAAAACAACTCCGCCGGGGACCTTTTCAGGACTCCTGCGGAGTTGCTGCGTTAATCAGGTGGACGAAATGGCCCCACCCCCTCCTGAGATTGTTTGGACCAGACATATCGTGCCAGTGGACGAAGCAAAACTCTTAGCGCTTGATTGCGGCGCTGATGAGCATCACAGCAATTGCCAGCACAAGCCCTACCGCCATGAAGTAGGCAAACGCGAAGAGCAAGACGAGGCTCACTATTGCCGCCGCAATTGCTGCCGTGACGATGGTCACAACCGGGGTGAGCACCATGACTGCCACGGTTGACACAGAAGTGCTCGCCACTCGCTGCAGGCTTGTTGCGTGAGTGTCCACCCGTTCCATGGGAAGGGCCAGCACCAGTATAGAGAGCAACCCGAAAGCGACAATCGCAGCCGGATGGGCGAAAAACTCAGCGAAGGTCCAGAGTCCTTTTATCGGTATGGCAGTCGGCCAAATTGAAAGCACGTAGTCGAGCCATGGTTCTTCCCTGTTGTACGGACCCAGGGAAAGAGTGGGATTCATGCGGTACAGATGCCACCAGCCGATCAGGACGGCAATAACCGCCACCAGCAGCCATGCGCGATCCTCGCGGCTATCCGGCAGCCATCTTCCCGGCGACGTGATACTGGTGACAACCACGAATGCGAGGGCTGCCACGAGTGCCGGCCCCAGCATCAGCAAGTAGGAAACGATTGGGGCGAGCATACTCCAGCCCAAATAGCTGTTGATGTCCCACAGAAGTGGAACGGTGTAGCCGAAACACAGCCAGAACCAGAGCAGTGCTGCGGCGATCGAAAGCACATTGCGGTATGAGGCCGGTACCCTGGAACGCAGAACCACGAGGGGAGTGATGGCCAGGGGAAGAAAGAAGAACAGGATGGCACCGAGGAATCCGCTATCGGTCTCAAGGCCCATATTGCATGAGTCTCCCCCGGCGCACCGCAAGACTTCGGCGAAATTACTGATTGGATCAGAGGACGCGGTCGAGTTGTTCAAGACCTCAAACATGCACGCTCCTGTTGCACATATATTTGGCTTTTCGTTATTCCCGTAACCGGCATCCTAACACATCGCCTCCGACCTCAGGCCCACGCGGTTGGTCCACACGTGCATACGCACACCACCCGGCGAGAATATGTATCCTGCGGGCTCGTTATCACCTGACAACCAGGGCAGAAGTCAGGAGTAGAGGGCTTCGGGAGCGACGCGACTGCCGGTACTATGTCAAACTCCGCGTATCAGCCTGGCGCCAAATGATGCAGGAGTTGTCCCATGACGAATGAGCCTGATGTTATCGCTTCTACGTCCAATAGCCCGATACGACGTCCGGTGGTGATCCTCACGGGTGCCACCGGCTACATTGGTGGGCGATTGCTCGGGTTACTGGAATCCGAGGGGTATACCGTCCGCTGCCTGACGCGGCGACCGGAAGCGCTGCAGGGCAGGATCGGCAGCCGCACCACAGCGGTCGCGGCGGATATGTTCGATCCGGAGAATCTCACACAGGCGCTCCGGGGCGGCGATATTGCCTACTACCTCGTGCACAGCATGGGCACCGCGGAGAACTTCGAAGAACGCGACCGTGAGGCGGCGCGCAACTTCGGGGCAGCTGCCCGCGAGGCGGGAGTACAACGGATCATCTACCTCGGCGGCCTTGGTGGCGATGTAACCCAGTCCCCCCACCTGCGGAGCCGCCAGGAAGTAGGCCAGATTCTGCGGGAGTCAGGTGTTCCGGTGACGGAGTTTCGCGCATCCGTGGTGCTCGGGTCCGGGAGCCTCTCCTTCGAGCTGATTCGCTCGTTGGTGGAGCGGTTGCCAATCATGACCACGCCGACCTGGGTGGCGGTCTCCACGCAGCCCATAGGCGTGAATGACCTTCTCGCATACCTGGTTGCGGCGCTGGACCACCCGACCGAAGGGAACCGGATCTATGAGATTGGTGGCGACGACCAGATGTCGTACGGCGAGCTTATGCAGGAGTATGCACGCCAGCGAGGGTTGCGCCGCATCATGATTCCCGTGCCGTTTCTCTCGCCGGGGCTCTCGAGTCGATGGCTGGCGCTGATCACGCCGGTGTATGCGCGGGTGGGGCGCAAGTTGATCGAGAGTCTGCGCGTGCCAACCGTCGTGACGGATAACGCCGCCCGCCAGGAGTTCGATATACAGCCGGAAAGCGCCAGCAGCGCAATCGCTCGGGCGCTTCGAAATGAGGATCAGGAGTTCGCGGCGACACGCTGGAGCGATGCCCTTTCATCATCTGGTGAACCTCGCGCCTGGAGTGGAGCGCGGTTCGGCAGCCGCCTCGTCGATTCCCGATCAACCTACGTGAACGCCTTGCCGGAAGAAGCGTTCAAGCCGATTGAGCGGATCGGTGGAGCAAGTGGTTGGTACTACGCCACCTGGCTCTGGCGGTTACGCGGCTGGATCGACCGCCTCTTCGGTGGCCCCGGGCTTCGGCGAGGGCGAACGGATCCCTATCGATTGCATGTCGGCGACACGCTGGATTGGTGGCGGGTCGAGAAAATCGATCCCGGACGATTCCTGCGGCTCTCCGCGGAGCTCGGGTTGCCGGGTCGCGGCTGGCTGGAGTTCGAGGTGAAACCCTCCGACGACGGGAAGGGATCAATCATTCGGCAGACCGCCGAGTTCGATCCAGTGGGTGTGAAGGGCCTGCTGTACTGGTACGGATCGTCGCCAGCGCACACCCTGATCTTCAGCGGCATGATGAACCGGATCAAAGAGGCTGCGGAGGCTGAAGCGAGTGCTAACGGCCATTCCGAATCGGCCGATTAACCATCGGACGTCAGCAGCCTACTTCCTGGCCGCCCGTATCGCCGCTTCCACAGCCAGTTCGGTGGCGAGGCAAATGGGAAGCATGAGGGCAGGATCATCTGCAGCCTCGTTGACCGTGCTCGCGAAGGCGACATCGCCATCCGCAACGGTGTGGCTCGGCCAGATCACCCGTGCAAGGGCATCGTGCGCGGATACACACATGCGTGTGAGGGTATGGTGCCCGCAGGGGACATCGGTGATCACGGCGATCAGGGTCGTGTTTTGACCGAATGTGCCCTGGGTCATCGCTTCAATCGCGAACCCGCGCGGGTCGGTATCCGGCTCGATCTCGCCCATCGCGTTTACGACCACTGCGGCGGTAATCGTACCTCCCGCGACCTCAACCTGGGCGAGATAGAAGCCGCCGTCCCGCGCATTACCGCTTATCTTGCCCCATTGGGCACCGGTGCCGACTCCTACGGCGCCGGTCTCCACCTCGGAGAGTGGCGTGGCGGTGCGAAGCGCCAGCGCGCCATCATCGGGGGAGGGTATCTCCGGCTGGACATTCGCGAGGTCAAAGATGACGGCTGCCGGCACAATCGGCACAGGAATCGCCGGGGTGGGAAAGCCCCGCTGCAGGTTGGCCAGCGTGCTCATGACACCATCGACTGCCCGCAGCCCAAATGCCGATCCGCCCGTGAAAAGGATCGCATCGGCGCGCTGCACGAGGCGACCCGGACCGAGGAGGTCCAATTCGCGCGTGCCGGGCGCAGCGCCGCGCACCTCGGCCGCCGTGAGCGCGGGTTGATCGAACACGAAGCAGGTGCAGCCCGTTTTGGCAGGAGCAAGCGTGGTGTGGCCGATGCTTACCCCAGGCACGTCCCGGATGGTGGTGCTGGCCGTTACCATGTCACCGTTAGCCCAGGAGCAGCAATCGAGATACGGCCGGCGAATACCTCCCGGGCAAGAGCTGCGTTGGCCGTTGGATCTGCTTCTTCCCACTGATGCGTGAGAACCAGGTGATTCGCGCCGGCATCGCGTGCCAGGGTGGCTGCGGCAGCGGCGTCGTAATGGATGCCTGCTTTCACGAAGTCAGGAGCATCGGCGGCGGCAGCGCTATCGGCCACCACCACGGCCGCCCCGGCCACGAACGCATCGAGGTCGGCATCCGTGCCGGTGTCGGCGGTGTAGACGAGATCGTCACCTTCGTTTGGGTGAACCCGCATTGCCCAGCACGGAATGATATGGACCGTGGGCGCGAACGAGATGGTAATATCGCCGATCGTGACCGTGCCGGCGGGGTCATACTCCTGCATGTCGAACACGGCACTGAAATACTCGTCGACGTCATCACCACTGGTGGCGAAAAGCTGCGCGGCCCGGCCAAGGAACTCCAGGCCGTTCGGCGGCAGGTAGAGCGGAATCTTGCGATCCGCCTTTACCGGGTTATACGAGAGCATGAACCGGAGCGCGAATACATCGAGGATATGGTCGAGATGCAGGTGGCTGATCACGATCGCGTCGAGCGTGCGGTAATCAACGTGCTTGCGCAGTTGCTGGATCGTATCCGGCCCGAGATCGAGCACGACGTTCGTATTGTTCACCGTTATCAGGTATGCCGAGCATCCCATCCCGGTGCCGACCCCGGCCGCACTCCCGCCAAGGACTGTGAGCTGGTTCATCGTGGTTACCCTTCTTCGTCGATCGGATCGAACTTCAGTGGGCCTGTTTCCACCGCATCGAGGTGGGAATAGTCGTTCCATGCGTGAATGATGGTTTCATCCGGAGTGACACTCATGTGGGTGATGCTGCAATTGGCGATGCGATAACGGATGAAATCGTTGCGCGGCCCGTCTTCCAGGTGGCTAAGCACGCTGGCAATCACGCCGCCGTGGCAAACCACTGCCACGCGCTGATCGGCGTAATCGTGCAGGATCGTGTTGACGGTTCGCAGCACGCGATCGTGAAACTCCATTCGGCTTTCACCGTTCGGCCACTGCATGGTGGTATCGCGCAGGTCGCCCATGGCAGGCATCAGGTGGGCGAACTTCTCGAGCACCTCGTTGATGGTCAGCATCTCGGCATCGCCGAAATCCATCTCGCGCAGGCCGTCCATCAGCAACGGCGTGTGGCCGGTGATCTTGCCAATCTGCTGCGCGGTGTAGTGCGCTCGCTGCAGGGGACTGCTCACGATTTGGTCGATCTCGATATACCGGAACCGCTCCGCTACCTGCCGGGCCTGCTGCTTTCCGAGGTCATCCAGCGGCACATCGGTGCTACCGGCGAACTGGTGGCGCACATTGGCGGGGGTTTGGCCGTGGCGGACGAAATAGAGTTCGGTGCTGCTTCCAGACGGATGGACAAGGCGAAGGGAAGATGTTGTGTAATCGGTCACTCGGTGCGCTCCCGGTAATACATGCACAGGTGCTGGAGTTTGCACTGTTCGCATAGCGGACGCTGGGCCTTGCACACCTTGCGCCCGTGGGTAATGGTTTCCACATGCACAGCATACATCCTGTTGGGGTCGTCCCCGACCAGCGCTTCAATCATGCGCTCCTTTGCGAGTGTGCTGGCCTTGTCTGGCA
Source organism: Chloroflexia bacterium (assembly GCA_043427975.1). Lineage (GTDB taxonomy): Bacteria > Chloroflexota > Chloroflexia > Thermomicrobiales > UBA6265 > UBA6265. The sequence goes on from JBHWTK010000015.1 coordinate 23,128, forward strand.
CCACGCCTAATCGGGTCATCACCCGCCCGACGTGGGTGTCCACCGGCATGGCAGGCATGCCGAGGCTGAACAGCAGCACGCAGGCAGCGGTTTTCGGGCCGATGCCATCCTGAGCAGTGAGCCAGGCCTGTGCTTCTTCCAGCGACATATCCCTTAAGAACGCGAGATCAAGGCTGCCACGCCGATCCAGGATCGTTTGTAGTGCCGCCTGGATGCGCGGCGCCTTGATGTTGCTGAGGCCGCCCATCTTGATCGCTTCGGCGAGATCTGCGGTATCGGCCTCGATGACGTCCTCCCATGTGGGGAAGGTCTCCCGCAACGATGCGAAGGTGCGCGCGGTGTTCACATCGGATGTATTCTGGGAAAGGATGGTGCCGACGAGTTCCGACACGGGATCGCCATTGGCCCGCAGCATCCGCGGCCCGTACATCACATCCAGCAGGCGTTCGATCTCGTCGAAGTGTTCCTGCGCCTCTTCGGTCGGTTCAAAGACGATGTTAACCATGTGCTACACTTCGTTAGTTTGTTCGCCTCGCGCCAGGATCGCCGCTCACGTATGTCGACTCCATTTCCACCAACCATACTGCAAACCGGCCAGCCTCGAACCGCATCCCGGCGTTCGGGGCTTTCTTTTCGCCCGCTTTTCGCAGGCCCGATCGTCATTATGGAAGGAGCCGCAGCGTGACTCTCATCATCCGTAACGGCCGCGTGGTCGACCCTGCAACCGGCGAGCAGGGGGTACGCGATATCGCCGTGGCTGACGGCCGTATCGTCGATATTGCGACTTTCGATGCCGCTGTTGCAGAGGTGATCGACGCCAGCGGGTGCCTCGTATCGCCTGGATGGATCGATGTGCATGTGCACCTGCGCCAGCCGGGGCTTGATTACAAGGAAACGGTCGAGACCGGAACGGCTGCTGCTGCCGCCGGTGGGTTTGTGGCCGTTGCCTGCATGCCGAACACCAAACCGGCACTGGATTCTCCCGCTGTGCTGAAGGCACTCGCTGAAGATGTGGCAGCCAATGGCCACTGCCGGGTGTACCCGATTGCGTCCATCACGAAAGGGCGCGCGCTGAAGGAAGATGTGGATTACGACGCAGTGATCGCGGCCGGCGCGATAGGCTGGAGCGACGACGGTGACACCACGCCGGACAGCGCCATCATGCGCCGGGCACTGGAGGCCAGCAAGCGGCTCGGCCGGCCGGTCATCGTCCATTGCGAGGACAAGGCGATCGCGCACGGGCACCTGCACGAGGGCGAGGTATCCCGCGAACTCGGTATCGAGGGAATTCCGGCTGCTGCCGAGGAAATCATCATCGCGCGCGATTGCATGCTTGCGGAACTCACCGGCGGCTGGCTGCATGTCTGCCACGTGAGCACCGGTCGCGGCATCGAGATCATTCAGGAAGCGCGGGAGCGCGGAGCGCACATTACCGCCGAGGTGATGCCCCATCACCTGGTAATGAGCGACGAGTGGGTTGCCGGAAACCGGGAACTGCACAATACAATCGAACCAGCGGTGGAACCGGCGGCTCCGGCCAACCCGAACACCAAGGTGAACCCGCCACTGCGGCCCGTGGAAGACACGCGCAAGCTGCTCAAGGCGCTGCAGGATGGCTGGTTCGATTGCTTTGGTACCGACCATGCCCCGCACGCGGAAAGCGACAAGCCGGCAAATTATACGAAGGCTGCCATGGGTATGAGCGGGCTTGAGTTCGCCGTGCCGCTGACGTACGCGCTGGTACGGGCGGGGCATATCTCTGAAATGGAGCTTGTGAGGCGCTGGACCGTGGAGCCGGCAAAGGTGATCGGGGTTCCAATGCCCTCGCTGGCGGTTGGCGAGGCGGCGAACATCACCGTCATCGATCCGGACCGTCAGTGGGTGGTAACGCCGGAAACGTTGAAGACGAAGAGCAAGAACACGGCGCTCATGGGCAGGACACTGCGGGGACGCGCTGTGATGACGATTGTGGATGGAAAGGTGGAGCATCATGCCGGGTAAGCAGTATCAACCCGCCTGGGACGCCGTACTGGCGCTGGCAGATGGCACCATCTTCCGCGGCAAGGGATTTGGGGCAAACGCAGAAGCAGCCGGGGAGGTGGTGTTCACCACATCGATGACTGGCTACCAGGAAGTGTGTACCGACCCCAGTTTCCGTGGGCAGATCGTGTGCATGACGTATCCGCTCATCGGGAACTATGGCGTCAACGACGATGATGACCAGAGTCGCCAGCCGTGGATTTCCGGGTTGGTGGTGAGAGAGTACGCCACAACACCCAGCAATTGGCGGAGCACCGATACCATCGATACGTATCTGAAAGAGGCCGGTATCCCGGGGATCAGTGGCGTGGATACCCGCGCCCTGACGCGGCACATCCGCTCGGTAGGCGATTTGCGGGCAGTCATCGTCCATAACGCCAGCGAGCTAACCGACGAAGAGATCATCGCGAAAGCCCAGGCCGCGCCGCTGCCTGGTGAGCGCGACGTGGTGCGCGAAGTGCAGCTGTTCGAGGAGGCTACGTTCGGGGACGACAATACCGGCCCGAGCGTGGTGGTGCTTGACTGTGGTGTAAAGCAGAACATCATCGATTCGCTGACCAGTCGCGGTGCCCGCGTACGGTTGCTGCCCTATGGCACACCGTACAGCCGTATTGCCGAACTGAACCCGGATGGCGTGATCGTGTCACCAGGCCCCGGCGATCCGGCAAACCTGGACGACGGGCTGGATGTGGTGCGGAACCTCATCGCTGACCGCCGTCCGTATTTCGGTATCTGCCTCGGCCATCAGTTGCTCGCGCGCGCGATTGGTGCCGAAACCGACAAGCTGAAGTTCGGCCACCGCGGCGGCAACCAGCCGGTTATCGACCATCGTAACGGGCGCGTCACCATGACCGCGCAGAATCACAGTTTCCAGGTGAGTGGCGATTCGATCCCCGAGCAAGATGGCTGGAAGGTGGCGTTGCAAAACCTGAACGATGGCTCGGTGGAGGGGCTCACCCATACCGATATCCCGGTGTTGAGCGTGCAGTTCCACCCGGAAGCCGCGCCGGGCCCGGCCGACAACAGCGTACTCTTCGACGAGTTCGTCCAGTTGATATCAAACAAGAACGCCGAGGGAGTAAGCACCGGTGCCTAATACGATCTCCACTCCGAAGAAGCCGGAAAGCGTGCTCGTTATCGGTTCCGGCCCGATCGTGATCGGCCAGGCGGCCGAGTTCGATTACGCCGGTACGCAGGCCTGCCAAAGCCTGCGCGAGGAAGGTATCCGCACCATCCTCGTCAACTCCAACCCGGCCACCATCATGACGGACGAAAACATCGCCGACGCCGTCTACATTGAACCGCTGACGCCCGATGTCATCCGTCGCGTTATCCAGCGCGAGCGCCCGGAGGGCATGCTGGCCACCATCGGCGGGCAGACCGGCCTCAACCTCGCGGTGAAGGTGAGCGAACTGGGCATTCTGGACCACTATGGCGTCCGCCTGCTCGGCACGCCCCTGGAAGCGATCCAGATGGCCGAGGACCGCGAACTCTTCAAGGACCTGCTCGGCCGCATCGGCGAGCCCGCGATTCAGGGACAAATCGTCCATACCGTCGAGGAAGCACGCGCCTTCGCGCAGGATGTTCCGTTACCGCTGGTGATCCGCCCGGCATACACCCTTGGGGGTACCGGCGGCGGGGTGGCCCATACGCTGGAAGACCTCGACCGCATTGTTACTTCCGGCCTGCGCGCCAGTCCCATTAACCAGGTGCTGGTGGAGCGTAGCCTGCTCGGCTGGAAAGAGATCGAGTATGAGGTGATGCGCGATGGTGCCGACACCTGCATCACCATCTGCAACATGGAAAACATCGATCCGATGGGCGTCCACACCGGCGACAGCATTGTGGTGGCACCCAGCCAGACGCTTTCGGATCGCGAATACCAGATGCTGCGCACTTCGGCGCTGAATATCATTCGCACACTCGGTATCGAGGGTGGATGCAACGTCCAGTACGCGCTCAATCCGGATTCGTTCGAGTACGGTGTTATTGAGGTCAATCCTCGCGTGAGCCGCAGTTCGGCGCTGGCCTCGAAGGCGACCGGTTACCCGATTGCGCGAATCTCTGCCAAGATCGCGGTTGGCAAGCGCCTGAGCGAGCTGACCAACGTGGTGACAGGCAAAACGACCGCAGCGTTTGAGCCCGCGCTCGATTACGTGGTCACCAAGATCCCGCGCTGGCCGTTCGACAAGTTCCCGAAAGCCGACCGTACCGTTACCACCCAGATGAAGGCGACCGGCGAAGTGATGGCCATTGATCGCTCGTTCGAGGGATCGATCCAGAAGGCTGTACGCTCGCTGGAGACCAGCGCGAAGGACCTGCTCTGGGAGGATCCGGAATGGGGTGACGACCTCGACGTGATCAAGGGTTTCGTGAAGAACCCGACCGACATCCGCC
>JBHWTK010000016.1:0-32596 GCA_043427975.1 Chloroflexia bacterium
GCTGGGACCGATCTGGCAAACAGCCTCTCCGAGTCCGCCGAAGCCAACCGTCACGATCTCCAGGCCGGAACGCTGCAGCAACTCATGCACCGAAATTTCGTCCTCTTCGAATGGGACATACACCCAGGTCGTGCTGCCGTCGCCGTAATCAACGATCACGCCGCCCTGGTTCATGGAACCGGCACGGGCAGCGGGGGCGACGAGCAGCAGGATGAACATCGCCACAAGGGCGACGTGCATCCGCAGCGACAAACCTGGGACCGGCGCGTACATGCGCGTCATGAACCTAGGCCACCTTGTTCATATCGAACGCGCCCGGCACGACCGGCAGGCTGACATCGGCCACAGCCGGAATCACCTGGATCGTGGAGAACAGGTTGTCTGCCGGGTCGTTGTGCATCCAGTGATATGCGCCGTTGGTGTTCTGGAAATGGGTCAGCGCGGTGATGAGATGCGTGACATCATCGCGAACCAGTGCCAGCGCCTGGGCCACCAACGCGGTGGAGTTGGCATCCGCTTCAGCACCGACCGAGTACGATGCGCCCTGGTCAGACACGACGAGGCGGAGGTACCCAACCGCCCCGGCAACAACGGGATCATCGGCCGGTACACCGGCGGCAATCAGTGCCTGCACGATCATCGCGGTGGTGTTGCTATCAACCATGGTCTCATCCGTGGAACCATCCCAGGCGAATCCTCCATTGGTCGCCTGCACCGTGGCGAGGAAGTCGATCGCATTCTGCGGGATGTCGGAACCTGTTGCGGCCAGCGCCATCAGCACATACGCGTGATCGTAGAGGCCGGTGCCATACAGGCCTGTTTCCGCCGCCTGGCCATCCTGCAGCATGTCCAGCGGTGCCACACCGCCGATTTCAAGGCTCTCGGCACCAGCGGCTACCAGGGCGAGCACCAGCTTGGCGGCCTGGCCCGTACCGGCGTTGACGTAATCCGCAGCAACGCTTTCGCTTCCCAGCCATGCAAGCGCAAGGTCCAGCGGCTCATCCACATTGATTCCGGCTTCGCGAGCCGCACCGAGCGCGACGATGGCGTCGACCGTGGTGCCGGCATCCGCCTCACCAGAGAACCCCAACCAGCTACCGTCCTCCTGCTGCTGGCTTACCAGCCACTCCACGGCTGCGGGCAGGCCCTGCCCCGCAACCGGAGACGCCAATGGCGTGGCTGCCGGCGTAGCATCCTGCGCGGCGATACTGACGGGCGCCAGCATGGCCATAACCAGCATGACCAGGGCAAACCCTCGAACGAAGGCCGTTTTCATAGCGATCTCTCCTCGGGACACGGTGTCCCTTAACAACAAAAACCTGCTCACGCGAGCAGGTTGGCAGGAAACGATCGGACGTGGCAGGGGTTTCCCCGGAATATGCCACATGCCTGCACCCCTATATTCGCGAAGGGCCTCAAGCGAGTGGTAACCGGGTTTTCTGGCTCGGGCGGAATCCACCCATACAGTTGCGCGACAGCACCGGCATTGCACCGGTTTACCCCACCAACGTTACCTCTCGTAGAGCAGTATTAAACTGGCCAGGCGATATCCCGTCGCCATGGCTCTATCATACAAGACCAGGTGCCAATACACACGGCACGTTTTTCGGAATGGCGCAATACTAGGCAGGTCAGTAGCCGGCGCATCGGCGTTATCTGTTTGGGGCGCTTGTGGAACTCGATCAATCACTCCTGTATGCGTTCTGCGCAATGATCGCCAGCATATTCGGCAGCATGCTCGGCCTGGGTGGCGGGGTGTTTATCGTGCCGCTCTTCACGCTGTGGCTTGGGGTCGATCCCAAAATCGCCATCGGGGCAAGTGCCGTGTGCGTGGTGACCAACTCGGTTGTTGGCAGCCGGCGGCATTTGAACAATGGCTTCGTTAATTTCCGCCTCTCGATGATCTTGCAGAGCACCACCGCGGCCGGCGCCATTATTGGTGCCCTGATTGCACTGGCCGTAAGCGCGAACTTCCTTAAAGCGTTACTCGGGCTTGTCCTGATGTATGCGGCCGTCTCGATGGCAAAGGGCAGCCGGGCCCCGGTTCCGAATGCACCCAAAGACGCGCCCGATCCGATGAGCCTGATGTCCACCTATGAGGATGGCGGGGCCACAGTGCGCTATGTTCCGCGTCGCCTGGATATCGGCCTCGGTGCCAGTGGCATCGCCGGCGTGCTCAGCGGCATGCTGGGTATCGGGGGCGGACTGGTGCAGGTGCCCGTGATGAACCTGATTATGGGCTTGCCCTTGCGGGCTGCCGCCGGTACAAGCAGCTTTATGGTGGGCATGACATCCGTAGCCACTGCCGCGGTCTTCTATGCCAGCGGCAAGATCGACCCGACAATCACCGCCCCGGCAATGGTGGGTGTGCTACTCGGCTCATCGCTGGGATCGGCCATGACCAAACGGTTCAAGGTGCAGCACCTTATGAGCGTGTTCCTGGTGATCATGGTAGCGCTGAGTATCTCGATGATCATGAGCGCATTCGAGATTTCGTTGTGGTAGGCAGACTATGACTGACAGAATCCGGCCGGCGTCGCATGTGGTGTTGCGCACCATTATTCGGCGCGTCATCCTCACCTATCAATTGGCGGTATATGCAAGTTTCGGCTTCGTTCTCGCGGGGTTCCTGGTCGCGCTGTTCACGGACCATCCGGTGAGTACAGAAATGGGCTCGCCCCTGGAACTGTCCCGCCGCATGGCCGAGCTGCACCCGGCCGGGTTCTTCGGCGTGGGCATCGGCATCATGATCCTCGCGCCCATCATCATGCTGGCGGACGTAGCCTCCACCTTCCTCCGGTTCGGCGACCGTCGGTACGCGCTCATCACTGCCACCGTGACGCTGATCCTGGCGTTCTCGATTCTTCTTTCGTTCCTGATCGGATAGGCGCGTATGGATTCGACAATCGTGATCATCGTGGCGATGGAAAGCGAACGTCGCCACCTCGATACCCTCATGCCCGGCTGGGAACCGGTGGAATCTGGCCCGTGGCGAACCCTACGCAACGGTGAGGTGGTGTGCGTTGTCAGCGGCATTGGCATGATCTCTGCCGCGGCCGCTACCGAACATGCCATAGGAACCTACAACCCGGCGGCAGTCCTCAACTACGGCTGCGCCGGTGCACACGTGCGCGGTCTCTACCCGGGCGATGTCGTGATCGGCGATGTGCTGGTGCACCAGGGCCGGATGCGGTTCGTCAACGATGGCTCAATCGTACCGCTGGATATCGGCTTCACCGTTCCTGGCGAGGACGAACCGGTGGCCCGGCTAACGAGCGACCCGGCACTCCTGCAGGTCGCATCCGATGTGGTGGCGTACACGTCCCTGCCGCACTGGCCCCAGGAGCACAGGTTGGTGAACCAGCCCGTGCGGGCACCAAGGGTCCACACAGGCACGGTTAGTAGCGGGGATATCTGGTTGCAGGACGCGAATCGCATTGACGCGGGCCATGATCGCACCGGTTCCCTGTGTGAGGATATGGAAGCAGCGAGCATTGCGCAGATCTGTGCGATGCACCACGTACCGTTCCTGACGGTAAAAGACATCTCCAACAGCGAGTTCCATGCCGCCACGGTGTTCGAGGGGACGTCATCAGCACTACCGTCCGCAGAAGTGGGCCTGCGGGCAGCGATGGTTATCGCCGGGGTTATCGAACGATTACGGCTGACGGGTCCAGTTGCGGGCGAGGCCTATTCGTAAACGGGCGGTCGCAGCACCATGGTGCCGCCGGCAGGATCCATGTCCAGCACAAACTCGGGGTGGTTGGGCACCAGCAGGTCGTCCGGTGAATCCGGGCGTTCGCCAATCACCAGCACATCGTGCGCACCGGTTTCGATCAGGTCCACAACGGTGCCGAGCGGGTTGCCATGCTCGTCGCTGGCCTTCAGCCCAATAAGCTGGAAGAGGAAATACTCCCCGGGCTCAAGCGGGCGCGCGTCGGTACCGGCGATCTTCACATTCAGGCCGCTGAGTTTTGCGGCGGCTTCCGGGGTATCGGTGCCACCCAGCTTCACCAGCGCACCTTTGTCCGTGAAGCGGATATTCTGGAGTGCGATTGGAGTGTCGCGCTCGCCGAGGTAGACGGTTTTCACCGTTTTCAGGTGATCGGGCTCGTCGGTGAGGATATGCATGCGCATTTCGCCACGGACACCGTGGGCGCCGCCAAGGCGACCGACCGTGAGGCGCACTTGTTCCACCGGCGTGGTTGGGTCTGGGCCTTTGGTTTCGCGCAGCGTCGGTGGCCGCTTGCGGGCACGCGCCTGGGGGGCGGGCCGCTTGCGGCGTGCAGAAGCAGACGGGGAGTCGGTGTGCGACTCCCCGCTGGCGGTGGCTGGCTTGTTGCTGGTGTTAGCTTCGTCCTTCAATGTCCAGGCTCACTCGCAGGTGTTCACGGGATCCAACGATCATCAGGACCGAACGAATGGACTTGGCGATGCGGCCGCCGCGACCGATGACCTTGCCGAGGTCTTCCTCGGGCAGGTGCACCTGCACGCGCACGGACGAGCCGCGCTGGTCGGCCGTCACGCTTACCTGGCTGGTGTCATCCACCAACTGGAAGACAATCCACTCCACCAGGCCGCGAAGCCGTTCGCTGGCATCAGTTTCGCCCGGGTCGATCTGTGCGAGCGCTTCCTCGGTGTCGAAACCGGGATCGTCGCTGCCCTCGGCGTCCTCGAAATCCTCACCATAGACATCACCGGTGGTGATGAACTCGTCCCGTGGCTCCACCATTACTCGGCTGCTTTCGGTGCCGGCTTGTTGTAGAACTTGTCGGCCGGGATCACGCCCTGCTTCTTCAGCAGGCCCTCGACGGTCTCGCTCGGCTTGGCACCGTGCTCGAGGAAGTACTTGATGCGGTCTTCCTTGATGGTCACTTCGGCCGGATCGACGAGCGGGTTGTAGGTGCCGAGAATTTCGATGTAGCGGCCATCGCGCTTGTTGCTATGCTCGGCGGCGACGATTCGGTAGAACGGACGCTTCTTCGCGCCCATGCGGCGCAGTCGCAGTTTAATCACAGGTTGAGTTACTCCACTATGCCATTTGCGGCAGGTGTATCAGCGGTACGTACCATCGGGTGCCAATTGAGGGGTTGGCAGCACCGAATGCTTCAGCGGCGCTCAAGGTAATCCGAGCAAATGGCTGCACTGTTGCCACTCCAACGCGCATGAAAGCACGACCACACAAAGGCGGCCTCAGTGGTGGAGTGTACCGCATTTCCCTAAACGACGGCAAAGAATAGGCCTTTCCTCGATCAGGTTTCGCCTACGTCGATGGCCAAGGTTTGATCCATTGCAACTAGATACCGGATATCTCGCTCTAGCTCGGAATCTCCCGACACCCACACCTTAACCGACTTCATGGGGTCGAGTTCAACTCCTTCCAAATCTGCGCCTGACGAGTAGGAATCCTCGCCTGGCATGTACAGCGAACTAATCTGGTACCACCGATTGAAATTATCGACTAATGCAAGATGATCTGCAGGGAAAGCCCGAGGCTGTGTGCCCGTGTTCTTGATCGTCATCTGAATGTACATACCCTTGCTGGACGAAACGTCGAGTTTCCTCATTGCGTACAGCTCCCAATCTCCCCACATTACGCGGGCGCCTCTTGTAGGTGCTGGCATCACGTCGGAGCCGGCAGGAAACTCTTCTGTGACCTCCCATGTAGCATTGCCACTGCGCCAAATTATCTCTTTGGGGGTCCGTTCAGGAGAAATGAGGAACGGGAACCAAACATCCCGCTCTGACTTGCCTTCAAATATGAGTCTAGGATAAGTCGGGCCATCGTCGAACCCCACCGATTCTTCATACGAATGAATACTCCCGAGGTCATCGATGATTAGCCAACTGGCCCTCGGGAAGGTCCGAAGTTCCGAGTCCAGGTTAGCAACGCGGAATAGAAAAATATCCAGCCTGTCCGTCCCTCCACTAATGTATGTCGAAGCGTCTGGAGGGCCGACCAGATATTCCAACGGAGCGTACCCTGTGCTCTGTACCCTCCACCCTTCCACTTCAAAGGATGCCTTATCGCCGACTATGCCCGAATGGGCCGGAGTTGGAGTACCTACAGGCGTAGGAGTTATGGACTCCTTTAACTGCGCCACTTCGCTTTGCAGTTCTCGATTGTCCTGTCGTAACTCGCGATTTTCTTGCCGAAGGCTCTCAATTGTTGGCAAATAGGTGCTTTCGCTCGATTCCGAGCTCCCGCAACCAGTCAATGTAAAAAGGCCGAACCCAGTCAGCCCGACGAATGACCGTCTCTTCAACGTTGGAACCCTCACCAAGATCTGAATCGCAACAAAGAACGCCTACTCCCGATCATCCGCCCACGCCAACGCCGCCCTGACGGCACGTTGCCAGCCACGGTAGCTGGCGGCGCGGTCTGACTCGTCCATGGACGGATCGAACTGGCGATCCAGGTGCCAGTTGGCGCGCAGGTCGTCCAGCCCATCCCAGAACCCGACGGCGAGTCCGGCAAGGTAGGCCGCCCCGAGCGCGGTGGTTTCCGGCACTTCCGGCCGCAGCACCGGCTTGCCGATGATATCGGCCTGAAACTGCATCAGGAAATCGTTGGCCACCATGCCGCCATCGACGCGCAGCTCCGGCAGGTCGGTATCCACATCGTGCCGCATCGCGTCGAGCACATCGCGTGTCTGGTAGGCCACGGATTCGAGCGTCGCCCGCACGATCTCCTCGCGACCGGTTCCCCGGCTAAGGCCGAAAATCGATGCGCGGGCATACGGATTCCAGTACGGGGCGCCGAGGCCGGTAAACGCCGGCACCACGTAGACTTCGCCGGATGATGCGATGGACGTCGCCATCCGCTCGGTCGCCTCGGCCGATTCGACGATCTTCAGCGTGTCGCGCAGCCATTGTACGGCCGCCCCGGCAATGAAAATGGCGCCCTCGAAGGCATACGTAGGCTTGCCGTTCAGGCCCCAGGCGACTGTGGTGAGCATGCCGTGTGAGCTGGGCTTCGGCTTGTCGCCAATGTTCATCAGCAGGAAGCCGCCCGTACCGTACGTTTGCTTGGCCATACCGATATCGAACAGGGTTTGCCCGAAACTGGCCGCCTGCTGGTCGCCTGCACAACCCGCAATCGGAATGGCCCGCCCGAAGTGCACGGGATCGGTTTCGCCATACACCGTGCTGCTCTCCCTCGGTTCGGGCAGCATCGCTTTCGGGATTCCAAGCAACTCCAGAATCTCGTCGTCCCACGAGAGGGTGGTGATGTTGAACAGCATGGTGCGGCTGGCGTTGGAGTAATCGATGACGTGCACCTTGCCGCCGGTAAGCCGCCAGATAAGGAAACTATCCACCGTGCCGAACGCCAGTTCGCCGCGTTCGGCGCGTTCTCGCACGCCCTCGACGTTCTCGAGGATCCAGCGCAGTTTTGTGCCGGAAAAATACGGGTCGATCACCAGCCCGGTGCGCTCGCGAACACGCTCGCTCCACCCTTCGGCCTTAAGCTGGTCGCAATACCCGGCGGTGCGCCGGTCCTGCCAGACAATGGCGTTGTATACCGGCTCCCCGGTCGCGCGATCCCAGACTACCGTCGTTTCGCGCTGGTTGGTCACTCCGATTGCGACCACATCGTCCACACTGACCACGCCCTGCCCAAGCACGTGCTGCGCGGTAGCAAGCTGGCTCTGCCAGATTGCCTCGGGATCGTGCTCTACCCACCCGGGGACCGGATAAACCTGGGGGAATTCCTGGAACTTCGTGGCGAGGGAGCGGCCGTTCTCCCCGAACAGGATTGCCCGGGAACTTGTGGTTCCCTGGTCAAGTGAAAGTACCGCGCGCGGCATGCGTATCCTCCGGAATCATGGGGCGATTTGCAGGTTAAGCATACCGCCATGCACGCAAAACGGCCCGGTAGTACCGGGCCGTTGCTCACCGTTTCGCTAGTCGTGGGAAGGCATGTCGCCCTGGTCATCGCTGGTGTTCACATCGCGGCAGCATACGCTTACAACCGCTTCTGTGAGATTCTCGCTCAAACCCATGGCCCGCGCGCGTTGCTTGACTTCGGCAGAACCGTGGCGCAGCACCAATGCTTCGGCGACCAATCGACTCGGCCGCACCGTTGCAGCCGTCATATCCAGCGAAACCGTTTCCAACACTATCTCCTTTGGTTGCATACAATCAGTGCTTCGTTGCACCGGTACTAACATTTCGTCCGCTTATTACGGGCGCGTCATAAACCTATCCTAACGACGTTAACAGTTCGATTCAATCCCCGGTCGTCACAAAAACGTACGATGCCACCGCACTTTTGGGCGATGGCATCGTACGTACGCGCTCTTACTAGACTGCACTTATTCCATCAACCCACGCGGGAGTTGCTTGGCGATCTCGTCGTGGAACCCCTGGAGCTCGGCTTCGCGCTGCTCATCGCTCCAGCCGTAAATCTCCTGGGCGGTGTAGCTCAGCGCTTCAGCGGTCGGCAGGCCGGCATCCGCATCCATGGCCAGCATGGTTCGCCGCAACATGACGTCTGCCAACGTGCGGGCATACTCGTGCTCGATTGAGAACGGCAGCACCGCCACAATCGCGGGGTGACCTTCACGAACCGGTGCGCGGTAGCGTGGATCGGTTTCGGCCAGCGCAATCACGTCACGCGCGCGAATACCGTAGCGGTTCACCAGCCAGCGGGCCGATTCCTCGCTTAGCCAGTCTGGCCGGCGGGCGACAATGCGATTGTGCTCCACCACCATGTTCTCCGCTGCGCCGGGCAGGCGCTGGGTGCGCGTGGGGCTCTTGGCACCGCCTACCGGGCGGCCAAAGGTGCGGTCGATATCGTTCACCGCATCCTCGGAAAGGGAGCGGTACGTGGTGAGCTTGCCACCAATGATCGTGAAGAGGTTTTCTACCTGGGGCTTGTGGCTCTGCACGATGTGCGAGCGCGTGATGGCCCCGGTCGATCCCTCCGGCACATACGGCAATGGCCGCACACCGGCCCATGTGTACAGCACATCATCACGCTGGAGATTGGCGGCGGGAATGGCAAGGTTCGTCTCCTCCAGCAGGTAGGCGATCTCCTCCTCGCTCGCCACAATGCGGTTGATATCGCCCTCGTAGCGGATGTCGGTGGTGCCGATGAGATAGAGGCTGTTCCACGGGATGATGAAGTACGGGCGGCCATCCTGCCGGGCCTCGATGTAGAGCGCATCCTTCGGCGCACCGGGGAACGGGTGCACCACGATATGGCTGCCCTTGGTGCCGCCGTTGTACCGCGGGAAATCACCAGCAGTCTCCAGCACCTGGTCGATCCACGGGCCGGCGACGTTGATCGCGCTCGCGGTGGTGACGCGCTGTTCCTGGCCATCGACATCGCGGTAAATCACCGCCTGCACCTTATTATCGGCGATATCAAACCCGGTCACCGTGGCGTGCGTGAACACGGTGCCGCCCTGGCGAACACCATCGATCACGTTCTCTACCACCAGGCGTTCCGGAAACTCCGCCTGGCAATCGTAATAGCGGCCGGCGGCCCGCAGCCCGTTGGGGTCCAGCCCTGGCTCGGCGGCCAATGCCTCATCCCGCGTGAGCATTTTGCTGTTCGGCACCGATTTGTCGTAGCTCAGCAGGTCGTAGGCAATCATGCCGAGGCCGATCATAAACGGCCCGCGCTTGTGCCCCTTGTACACCGGCAACGTAAGCGGCAAGGGCTTCACCAGGTGGGGAGCCGCGTGCAACAGGCGTTCGCGCTCGCGCAGGCTCTCCCGCACCAGCGGAACCTCGTAATGCTCCAGGTAGCGCAGGCCGCCGTGGATAAGCCGGCTCGAAGTGGCGGTGGTGCCGGCGGAGAGGTCATCTTTTTCAAGAAGGAGGGTTTTGTAGCCGCGCAGGCTGGCCTCGCGAAAAATCCCGGCACCATTGATGCCGCCTCCAATGACCACCAGGTCGTATTCCGGATGTGAGGAGTACATACCGCGCCCTTCTACTGTGGCCAGGTGGCCAACCGCCTTCTTAACATTTTGATTGTACGGTGAAAAGGGCCAGACCTTGTGTCAGGAATTCGACCTAACTGTTAGCTATCCCTCTGGTGTGGCTCCTGAGGACCCGGGCTCCGGTGAGGCGGACGGTGTAGACGCCGGTACGGGCGTCGCCACAATCGGATCGCCTTCCCCTCGCCACCAGTGATGGCTGTTTTGGCTAAACAGGAACATGTCGGCGTTGAAACCCTGGATGTCGCTGCGTACGAGTACCGTATCGTGCGGGAACCCAAACCAGATGCCAAACAGGTCATCGTTAATGCCGTGCTGGATCGCTGTTGCCGCCGCCTTCATCGCATCCGGATCGGTGGCGGCGAACCATTCCTGGATGGCCGCATCTACGCCGGCGTTGTAATAGCCGCCGGGGTTCCAACCGCGCCGGTTCGAGCGGATATCCCACAGCGAACCAATCAGGTCAAACTCGTTGAACGCCGGGTAGTTCACCAGCGTGTACGCAATCAGGTCGTACTGGCGATCCTGGGTCCATCGGGCATCGAAGATATCCGGGAAGAGTGGCTGGATAGAGAGACGGACGCCGATCTCGGCCCAGTCCTGCTGCAGGCCGTTGAGCAACGTCAGCAACTCAGGTCGCTCGTCGTTGCGGACAATAAGGAAGAGGTCGGTTTTGTTGCCGTAGCCATCTTCCAGCAGGCCGTCGCCATCCACATCAAACCAGCCGCCTTCAGCCAGCACCTGTTTGGCGAGCTCCACATCGCGTGAGGGGGTACGCAGGGTTTCGTCACGGAGCCATGGCTGCGTCATGATACCTGCCGCATGTTCGTCGATGAAGCCGAAGAAGACATCATCGGCGTAGCGTTCGCGGTCCACTGCCAGGTTAAGGGCGGTACGCAGCGACCAATCCACCATCATGGTGCTGGTGGCATTGGCAGGGTTGTGGAAGTTGAAGGCGGCGAACATGGTGGTGGCCGATGGCCCAACAAACACGTTGCCCTCCTCGTTCCACACCCCCTCGAGCTGGGATGCCGTCACGGGCAGCACATCGACGTCGCCGTTCTTCCAGCCCTGGATACGGGCTGCCGGATCAACCTCGGCGATCAGCACCAGCTTTTCGGCATGCGCCGGGGTATCCCAATAGTCATCGAATCGGGCAAGCTCAATGCGATTCCCATCGACGCTCCCGATTTTCCACGGCCCGGTCCCAATCCAGCCGGCCGGGCTGGCATCGGGCCGAGAAATGGTTTTTTCACCGGCCACGAACTCATCCCACAAAGGCTGGTACATGGCGGCCTGGAGCATTGGCATGCTGGCGGCGTTGTACACAAAGGCTCCATCTGGCGCGGCAAAGGTGAGCCGGAACGTGGCGCTGTTCACCGCCTCGGCAGCATCGACCAGCGCGTATAACCCGGCCAGGGACGAATCGTAATCATCGCGATAGATCATGCATGTCAGCGCGGCATCCGCGGCAGTGAATGCGCTGCCATCGTGCCATGCCACATCGGTGCGCAGGTGGAACGTCAGCGTGAGACCATCCTCGCTCCACTCCCAGCGTTCGGCCAGGCCGGGACGGGCTTCCATTGTTTGGGGATCAATCCGTACCAGCCCCTCGAAGACGGACATCAGCAGGGTCATATCCTGCTGTTGCGTTGCCGGGTTGGCATCGTCCATACCGCCAGACTGGATGTACAGGCCCAGCGTGCCGCCCGAAACGGGTTCGCCGTAGCTCGCCCGGCTTTGGACAATGTTGATGCTGTGGTCCGGTACCGGATCGGGCGTTGGTGTGGGCGGTGGTGGGGTCGCTGCCGGGGAAGCAGAGGGTGATGCACCAGGGATAGCTGCCGGACTGGCATCCTGGTTGGCCAGCGCGAGGGCAACCGGCAACCCGGCCGATGCTGCCGCGCCGGCCACCACAAGTTGGCGGCGATTCATCGTCGAGGGTCGGGTGGATGGAGGTGTCGTCATGCTGTCCCGGTCTGTATAGAGCGTAGCCCGGCGAACCCGGGCTCACCGCTATTGTACGGTTCCCGCCACCAGGCAACCGGTGCCTACGCCAGCAGGCGGATACCGCTAATGAGGAACCAGCCGGCAAACCCGAGCAACAACACCCCGCTCAGACCGGTAATCCAGCGCATGCCGTTGCCGGTAACGAACTTGCGCGAAACCTGGGCGATCACAGAAAGCGTGCTTACCCATACCAGGATGCCCAGCATCACCCCAACCACCAGCAACGGGGCCGCGCCGGAACCCGAACGGTTCACGGCATCGGCCGCCAGGCCTGCGCCCACGGTAAGCCAGTAGATGATTCCAAACGGATTGAACGCAGCCATGAGGAACCCGGTGATATAGCTGTGGCCACGCCGCGGCGAGGGCTTATCGCCCGCGACCACCGTGCCATTGAGCGCGGTACGGATGCTGTTGTACCCGATGAACGCCATCATGGCCGCGCCCAGCAGGAACAGCACCACGCGAATCCCCTCGTTCTCGGCGAACCGGGC
This sequence comes from Chloroflexia bacterium, assembly GCA_043427975.1. Classification (GTDB taxonomy): domain Bacteria; phylum Chloroflexota; class Chloroflexia; order Thermomicrobiales; family UBA6265; genus UBA6265. Next base: position 12,449 of record JBHWTK010000016.1, read on the forward strand.
AAACCCGAGCACAATGGCCAGCGCATACACGGTATCGGCCGTCAGCGCGCCCAGCCCCATCAGCCACCCGTGCAGGAAGCCATCGCGAATGCCGCGCCGCACGATTTCGATATTGATCGGCCCGATTGGAGCGGCCAGCGCTACCCCGACTGTAGCCCCGTACAGCACGATGCCAAGTGTTTCCCATGCGGTCATGAAGAACGTACTCCCCTGCGGAGATAGAGCCGATAGAACAGGGCCAGGCTGTATGGCCCGTCGAAATCGTGGCAAACTGAGTCAATCGACTTCTACAGCGACGTTCTCCAGGGGATTGTACCGATGCGCGACGATACCACCCGGCCTCTGCATTCCGACCCTGACGACATGGATGACCAGATCGACGAACTCCTGCCAATTCCGGAGCAGCCTGCCGACGCCGGGCATGACGACGTGGATAGCGCAATGGATACGCTGCTTCCCGCCCCTGGCGCCAGGCACCATTCCCCTGATGATGCCACTACCCGCGAAGAACTGGAAGTGGATACGACGGTGGATGGCATCGACGACAGAGTCGATCCGTCCCCGCAGCGGGGCAACGACGAACTGGACGGCCATCAGCCGCCAGACGGGAACTCCCCCGGCGAAACGGGCCCCGATACCATTGAAGGAGTTGCAGTCGGCGCCGAAATCGAGGCCGACCAGGCTTCGGGACACCCGGACCGAGTCTCGTACGCCCCCGGAAGCCAGGCGGATGACAGGCGGCAAGACGATTCAGAGGTTGGGCCCACCGCTGCCGACCAGCCGAACGTGGATTCCGAAACCGGTGACGCCCACCAGTGCCTCGCCTGCGGAGCGCCGATCAGTTCAGTGGCGTACTGCCCGGTGTGCGGCGCGGACCAATACCCGGATACACGCATGGCAGCGGTGTTCTCTCCCCTGCTCTCCTGGTTTCGGCCGGCTCCTGTGCGGATGGTGATGCTGGTTGGTGCCGTACTGGTAGTGCTGGCGCTGCTCGCCGATAGCGGGGCCAGCGCGCTGACTATTGCGGCAATTACGCTGCCGGTGGCACTCCTGTTCCGAATTGCAATGCAGGTGCAGGCGTACGCAACCGCCGGCTGGATCCAGGTATGCGTGATGGCTGCCGTTGGCCTCGCCGGGGGCCTCCCCCTGGCATGGCTGGCGGCACGGCTGGTTAAGCGCTCCTGGTTCGATACGGGTGTTCTCAACTTTGGTGCAGCCGGGTACGGCGGCAACTTTGCCGAGGCCGCTGGCGTTGCGCCGTTTTTTGTCTGGGTGGTCGTGGGGTTCCTGCTGCCGATCGTGGTGATCCTTGGCATTGGCGCGGCCCCTGCCGCACTCCGGATGACGTTCAACCATCCTCCGGCAGAGAGCACCGGCATAATGCTCAGTGCCACGGTTGCCACCGGGTTTGTGATCGCCTCCGCGGTGATGTTCTATCGTCCGCTCTACACCGAAATGGCCCCGCGCATGAGCACATCGCAATGGACGCTCACCATCCTCGGGCTGGGGGTGATTCGCCCGGTAGTGTGGATTTTCAGCGGAGCGATGATTGGCGCGGTGGTATGGCGATTCCTGCGCACCGCATCCCCCGCCAGCGTGACGGTTCCCGCAGTGATCGCGGCCTCAATTCCGCTGGGATTCGCGGTGCTGTCGCTGGCTGCCGGCCCGGCTGGCCACTGGACGGAAACCCTGGTCGGTTTGGCCTTTGCGGCCACAACAGCGTACCTCTACCCCCGGTTCCTGACCACCGCTATCCGTAACGATTCCTCGCTGCCGGTTCCCACCGCACCTCACAACTGACAAGACACCGGGTTCCGAAGAACACCGGTGCCTTGCTTGTACTCTGCTCTGAACCATCGAATGTTGGGTCACTACCTTGGGAAAGGTAGTGTCCTGTGCCGTACCAACACTGTTGTTACGGGACCCCGTCCTTTGATCCGGCCTCGCGCCGGACTGCAATTACCCAGCGACGTTTGTGGAAACTTCGCGCCCCAGTTCGGTAAAAGCACATTGACTACCGAAGTTGGCAGTCAACCGGGTTCACAGGACTATTCCGAACGAACATCGATCAAACGAGAGTCCGGTCAACCACGTTGCCAAACTTCGAGCGTGGCTATCGAAAAACTCCGATCACGCAGGTTATTCAGCCGGGAGTCGATGGTCCATAGCAATCAAACAGTATGGGCGGCATGACGGAATGTCAAGTAGTGCCGCCCGCCCTGATCAGGCCGATGCTTCGATATTCGCCAGTGGCGTGATATCCAGCAGTTCGTCCTCGGTTGCGGCAAGCACATCGCTGAGTGCTTCCACCCGGTGCACGATGCGCTGCAGCTCTGCCGGCGTGATTGTTTGCATACCATCGCTGAGCGCATTATCAGGATCCGGATGCACCTCAATCGCCAGTCCGTCTGCCCCGGCAGCAATGCCCGCCAGTGCCATCCGGTGCACCAGTTCGCGGCGGCCAGTACCATGGCTGGGATCGACGATGATCGGCAGGTGCGATACCGCGCGCACGCCCGGCACGATATTGAGATCCAGGTTAAAACGGAACGCGGCATCGGAGGTGCGAATCCCGCGCTCGCACAGCACAACGTTTGGGTTCCCGTGCGCCATAATGTACTCGGCGCTCATCAGGAACTCCTCCAGGGTGGCACTGAAACCACGCTTCAGGAGCACCGGTTTGCTACTGCGCCCACACGCCTTCAACAGGCTGAAGTTGGCCATATTACGCGACCCCACCTGGAGCATATCGGCGTAGCTGGACACAAGCTCCACCTGATCAGGCTCCATGACCTCGGTAACGATGGGAAGGCCGGTTGCCTCGCGCGCATCGGCGAGCATCTGCAGGCCAAGTTCGCCATGGCCCTGGAACGAGTATGGCGATGTGCGCGGCTTGAAGGCCCCGCCGCGCAACAGGTTCGCGCCCGCTGCCTTTGCCAGCCGTGCCTGCTCGATAATGGCATCGCGGCCTTCTACCGAACATGGGCCTGCGATGATAACCGGGTGTTTGCCACCGATTTCCACGTCGCCCACCGTTACGGTGCTACGCCCGCGTGCCTCCAGGCTGGCCATGGCGAACGGCTGGTGCTTCATCACTACCCGCAGGACGCCGGGCAATGACGCGACATCATCCTCCAGCGCACCGCCGATAGAAATCACCTGCCCGCCCTCGCCGCTATCCATCACCGATGCAAGCAGGTTGCGCTCTGCGGCGAGATGGAGAATGTGTTGACGTGCAGAATCCGCTCCGGCCCCGATTTGTACCAGCATGATGTGTGTCCTTTCACCTGCCGGTTTGCTCCCGGCGTTTCAGCGCTCAATCTCCTGGAGAAACAAAAAACCGAGACAAATGTCTCGGTTCCCCCCTGAACTGTGCTTCCTTTGGCCTGGCCCTCGCGCTTCCTGTTATTCCCAGGTTGAACGCGAACGCCCCGCCAGCACAGCTGGGGGGTTGGTAAACCAATAGAAATACCATGCACATACCGCGGCAGCCGGTGGCTGGCCCGGATTATGCGACGATACTTCGAGTGGTGAGGCTATGGCGTCACGGTTCATGGTGGCAGGGTAATGTATTTTCTTACATGGTGTCAATACAAAACCCGGCCCTGGTTCGAGAATGCGGCAACCCGGAAGGTATCACGATGAAGAACTCCCTCACTGCACCGTTGCGTCAACGGGCCATGGCCGGTGCCCTGGCCGGCATCATCGGCGGGGCAGCCCACGCCGCGGTAAACGAGGTTGACCGGCGCGTGTTGAACCACAATGCCGATGACCTGCTGATGCTCGGAGGCGTGTTTACCGAAGACGTCGGCCGTGCGCGGCGCATCGGGATCGGCATGCACCTCACCTTTGCGGCCATCTTCGGCGCAACGTACGCAGTTCTGCTCCAGCCGAAGGACGATGATGATGCCCTGCGCAAGGGGCTGGGGTTTGCGACGGCCGAACATGTCGGGTTGTTCCCGCTTTCGATCCCGGTTGACATGCACCATCCGCATGCGAAGAACGGCAACGCCGATCGGTTCTGGCATCCGGTTTCGTTCCTGGAAGCCACCGCCCGGCATATCGCGCTGGGGTTCGGTATCGGCAAGGTGTACCCATTCATGGTTAGGGCTCTAAAAAAACGTTAAACCCGTATCAGGATTGGCCAGTTGGCATATATCATGCTATACAAAAGGTAGTGGCAAAGGGCACAGGGTGGAAAATCCCGGAATCGGCCGGTTTTCACTGTGTCCGTGGAAATCACGAAGTAAAGGAGTGTCACACTATGGCATTTACGCTTCCCCCGCTGGAATACGCCAACGATGCGCTTGAGCCGCATATCGATGCCCAGACGATGGAAATCCATCATGACAAGCATCACAACACCTACGTCACCAACCTGAACAACGCCGTTGAGGGCACCGAGTTCGTTGATATGGATATCAACGAACTGATCGCGAACCTCGATCGTGTGCCGTCTGAGAAGCAGACCGCCGTTCGCAACAACGGTGGCGGCCATGCCAACCACTCGTTCTTCTGGAAGCTGCTCACCCCGGGTGGCTCGAGCCAGCCGAGCGGTGAACTGGCCGCGGCAATCGAGTCCGCGTTCGGCTCCTTTGACGCATTCAAGGAGAAGTTCGAGGCTGCCGCCGCCGGTCGCTTTGGTTCCGGTTGGGCCTGGCTGGTGAAGGATGGCGACAGCGTTTCCATCATGAGCACCCCGAACCAGGATTCGCCGGTGATGGAAGGCAAGACCCCGGTTATCGGTGTAGACGTGTGGGAGCACGCCTATTACCTGAAGTACCAGAACCGCCGCCCGGAATACCTGAAGGCGTTCTGGAACGTGGTGAACTGGGACGTTGCTGCCGAGAACTTCGGCAAGTAATTCGTTCAATCGCAATAGAACACGTCCACGGGCAGGTCGTAACTGACCTGCCCGTTGGCGTACCTGTGTAATTGACGATGCGGGTGCAAATGCGTACGGTTATGGGAACTGGCTATCCTCTGTTTCCCGATACGCACCGAAGGGTACACCCGCCATGACTACCAATCCCCTTTCGCGCCTGGGTCGAACAGGCAGAATCCTTCTCCTCCTGATGCTCAGTACCGTGTCCCTGGCTACCGCAGTGGCGCAGGGGTTCGGCCCCGCCGGGCCCTCGCCGGCTACCGGCCACGCCTCGGTTGTCGCCACCGGCACCGTCGATATCGTCGAGGATTCGGGCCGCTGGCACCTGACCCGCCATACCGCCGAGGCAGGCGGCGACGTCATGAGCAGCCCCACCCAGGGCTTCATCATTGCCGACAACACACCGGTGCTGGTGACATTCACCACCGGCGAAAGCACTCGCCTGGCCGTCGGCGAGGCGCTCAGCATTCCCGCCGACATGCGCTTCGCCGTGGCCACCTTTGGCGCGCCAGACACATTTCTCTTCATGCAGCTCCTGCCGGAATCCGGCACACAGCTCGCCGGTGCGACGGAACGCATTCTCACCAGCGCATCGTTCACCACCGAACCGGGCCAGTACGATACCGACCTTGTGCGCGATGTCCTTGGCGAGGGTGAAGAAGGAACCTTGCCCGGCGGGGTGACGCCTACGGCTATCTACGTGATGGTAGGCGAAATCGAGGTTCGCGGCGATCGCGGTACCACCACCCTGATGCAGGGCGACAGCGCCACGTTCGATGGTGAGGTCACGATTTCCGCCGTTGCGGACGGCAGCACCTACTACGCCGGTTTCGTAGGCACGCAGCTTCGCGCGGCCTCGACCCCGGAAGTGGCGACTCCGGTGCCAGCAACCCCGGAGCCGACGGCCGTACCGGCCACCCCGGTGCCCACCGAAATCCCGGCCACGCCAGAACCACCACCCGTTCCTGCTACGCCGGTTGCGACCGAGCCCACACCAGATACAACGGATGCCGACAATGACGGCCTTACGCTGGCGCAGGAACTGAACTTCGGCACCGACCCGAATAACCCGGATACCGATGACGACGGCATTACCGACGGCGACGAGATAAGCGTGTACCGTACGGACCCGCTCAATCTTGATACCGACGCCGACAATTTCTACGACGGTGGCGAGTTGATTCGCGGCTCAGACCCGAATAACCCGGATAGTGATGGCGACGGCCTGCTGGATGGCGACGAGGAGTACATCCACCGCACCAGCCCTACCAACCCGGACACCGATGGCGATGGCGTGAACGACCTTGACGAAGTGCGTAACGGCACCGATCCCAACAACCCGAACAGCAACTAAATGATCGATACCCTTCCCAACGTGCAACGGAATATCCCGCTCGGGCCACTCACCACATACAAAATCGGTGGCCCGGCGGACTACTTTGTCACCGTCCATTCCGCCAATGAGCTTACCCAGGCCGTCACGGCTGCGCGTGCGCAGCGCACACCGTGGTTCCTGTTGGGAACCGGTGCCAACATCCTGGTCGGTGATGGTGGTTTTCGCGGCCTGGTGATTCATAACCGCAGCAGCCATGTGCGCGTTGACGGCAACCGCGTAACCGCCGAAAGCGGCGCGACGATCGCGGACCTGATCGAAATGACGGCGGAACGCGGCCTCAGCGGCCTCGAACACTACGCCGGCATTCCCAGCAGCGTGGGCGGCGCCATTTGGCAGAACCTGCACTTCCTCGCGCCCGATCGGCAGAACACCATGTTCATTGAAACCGTGGTGGAATCCGCCCGGGTGCTGCTGGCCAGCGGTGAGATCGCCGAGGTAGACCGTGACTGGTTCAACTTCGGGTACGACGATTCTCGTCTGCATCACGAGGAGATCGTGGTGCTGGATGTCACGTTCCTGCTGGAACCATCGACGAAGGACGCGATCCTGGCCCAGGCAAACGCCAACCTTAAGTGGCGAGCCGAGCGGCAGCCCCCGGTTGAGCTCTTCCCAAGCTGCGGATCGGTGTTCAAGAAAATCGAGGGCATTGGCGCAGGCCGGTTGATCGACGGCGCCGGGCTCAAGGGCTACCGGATCGGGGGCGTCCACGTCTCCGAAAAGCACGCCAACTTCCTGGTCAATACCGATAACGGCACCGCGAAGGATGTGATGGACCTTGTGCGGCACATCCAGGCCACTGTGCAGGCCGATTCCGGCTACTTCCTCGAGATGGAGATTCGCTGCATCGGCGAGTTCGTGTAACCCCTCCACTCGCATGCGAAAGGGGCCAGTTCAGATTGAACTGGCCCCTTTCCTGTGCCTTTACTTGCCGTCGTTCGCCGGGACGTGACGGTAGCCGGTTATGATGCGACCGCTGCGGTTGTAGCTGAAGTAATCCCACATCCACGTCCAGAACACGAACAGCCGGTTCCGGAAGTTCACCAGCCGCATGATGTGAATGAACGCCCACATCAGCCAGGCGATGTACCCGGTGAACTGCAGCTGGCCAATTTGAGCCACGGCATGATTACGCCCAATGGTAGCCATCGAGCCATAATCCCGGTACACAAACGGCTCATAGGGCTCGCCGTCGATATCGTGCATGATATTGGTGGCCGCGTGCTTTGCACTCTGCATTGCCACCTGCGCCACGCCAGGGAGCGGCTTCTCGTTCGGCCCCGGAATATGGGCCGTGTCACCCACCACAAACACATCGCGCCGCTCCGGAATATGCAGCTCCGGCGTCACGATTACCCGCTTGCCGCGATCAAGCTCGGCCACATCGCTGAGCCCCTGGTTGATCGACGCGCCCTGGATTCCGGCTGCCCAGATAATAAGCCCGGCCTCGATGCGTTCTTCCTTGTTCACCACCACGCTGCGAGCATCGATATCGGTCACCATGGCCCCGGTGCGCACCTCGATGCCAAGGTTCTCGAGGTCGCGCGTGGCAGCTTCGGAGAGCTTCTTGTCGAACTGCGGGAAGATCCGGTCAGCGCCCTCCAGCAGCACGATACGGGTGACGCGGGTATTGATGTTTTTGAACTCGGATGTCAGTGTGAACCGCGCCAACTCGGCGATGGCTCCTGCCATCTCAACGCCGGTTGGGCCGCCACCCACAATCACGTAGGTCAGGAGGCGCTCTCGCTCGGCGCGCTTGGGCTCAGCCTCAGCAAGCTCGAAGTTGAGCAGGATCTGCCGCTGGATGCGTGTCGCATCCTCGAGGCTCTTGAGCCCCCAGGCATGCTCCGCCCACTGATCGTTTCCGAAATACGAATCGCGGGCACCGGCGGCCACAATCAGATAATCGTATGGCACGGGCTCGTCGGCCGAGAGGATAACCTGCTTGTTCTCCTCGTCGATATCCACCGCTTCATCGAACACGATGTGTACGTTTTTCTGGTTGCGGAAGATATGGCGCAGCGGCTGGGCAACGTGCTCCTGCGTGAGCTGGCTCGACGCTACCTGGTACAGCAGTGGCACGAACAGGTTGTAGTTGCGCCTGTCGATAATGGTGACATCGATATCGTCACGACCCTTGAAGGCGCGGGCGGCATCGACCCCCGCGAAGCCACCACCGATGATGACCACGCGCACACGGCCATTCCCGGGGCGCGCGTTATCTGTTTTGAGGGCAAGAGAAATCAAAATTATCTCCAGTGTGGCATCCCGGAGGCCACGAACGTGGGTGAGTGAAAAGCGTCATCGGGCGACGCGGCACGTGCACGCGTCACCCGATGTACATTACAGCCGTTTCGGCCGGTTTTCCACAGTAGCAGTACGCGACCGCGGCGTTAGATGTTGCGAACCTCGCCGATCAGCTTCTGCAGCGAATCCTTGGCATCGCCGAACAGCATCGAGGTATGCGGCAGGTGGAACAGCTCGTTCTCCACACCCGCGAAGCCCGGGCTCATACCGCGCTTCAGCACGATCACGCGGTTGGCTTCATCCACCTTCAGGATCGGCATGCCATAAATCGGGCTGGATGGATCATCGCGCGCGGCCGGGTTGGTAACGTCGTTTGCACCAATTACCAGGGCAACGTCCGTTTTGGCGAAATCGCTATTGATGGCGTCCATCTCGTAGAGGTCATCGTACGGCACGTTGGCCTCTGCCAGCAGCACGTTCATGTGACCCGGCATGCGCCCGGCCACCGGGTGAATGGCATAGCGCACATCCACACCACGCTCCTGCAGTACGGCGGCGAGCTCCTGTACGGCGTGCTGGGCCTGCGCCACGGCGAGACCGTAACCAGGAACAACGATCACACGGTTGGCGTACCCAAGCGATACCGCCGCGTCCTCCGGCGAAGTCTCGATAATCGGCTTGGCCTCGCCGGTGCTTGCCACGCCACCCTTGACGGCGGCCGCGCCGAAGCTGCCGAAGATCACGTTCATCAGGCTGCGGTTCATGGCGCGGGCCATGAGCAGCGAGAGGAACAGGCCGCTGGCACCAACCAGCGTACCGGCCACAATGAGTGGCTGCAGGTTGAGCGCGAAACCGGTAAGAACACCGGCAATACCGGAGAACGCGTTCAGGATGGCGATCACAACCGGCATATCGGCGCCGCCAATGGGCACCACCAACAAATAGCCGGCTACCAGCGCGACGATGAAGGTGACGATGAGCAGCGTATCGCCCGCACCACCCGAACCGGCGATGATGGTGGCGATGGTAAGGATGACCAGCGCCGCGATCAGCCCGATAGAGAGCATGTTGCGATCAATCGGCAGCTTCGGCGTGCCCTTAATGAGTCCCTGCAGCTTGCCAAAGGCGACGAGACTGCCTGTGAGAGTAATCGCCCCAATCACCGAACCGAGCACGATGGTTGCCAGCGTGCCACGGCCAAGGTCGACCTTGTCGAGGGCTTCAGCGATGCCGACGAACCCAGCCGCTGCACCGCCGAGGCCGTTGAAGATGGCAATCATCTGCGGCATGGCGGTCATCTGCACGCGGTTCGCCATGTACCATCCGGGCAAACCACCCACGATCATCGCCAGGATGATCCAGATGTAGTTGTGGTTCACATCCTCATGGAAGAAGGTGGCCACAATGGCCAGCACCATACCGGCCATAGAGAGGTTGTTACCCAGGCGCGCTGTTTTCGGCGATCCCAGGCGCCAGATACCTACAACAAACAGCACTGCCGCAAGCAGGTAAATGAAATCGACGATTGCTCGTCCCCAGTTGTCGATCATGAACCGGTCTCCTCGCGGCGACTACCCTGGTTGCGCCCCTTGAACATACCGAGCATGCGGTCCGTTACCACGTATCCACCCACCACGTTGGCCATGGCGGTGGCGATGGCGAGGAACGCCAGCAGTTCGAGGAAGAAGGAACCCACGGTGCCCAGCACCATCATGCCACCCAGCACCACGATGCCGGAGATCATGTTCGTACCGCTCATCAGTGGCGTGTGCAGCGTGGGCGGAACGCGCTGGATCAGCACGGTGCCCAGGAAACTGGCCAGCACCAACACATAGATGGCGGCCAGGACTGTCTCATTCATGCGTGTCGCTCTCCTTGTCCGTTGTCCTCATGGAATCGTTGCTGACAAAGCTGGTGCGGTTTCCTTCTTCATCGAAATCGACGGATTCGATGCGCACGCCGTTATCATCGGCATCAAGGGCACCCGTTTCCCCACTCTGGTCGAAAACAACATCGCCGGATGCGGGAACGCCTGTCAGGGATTCGTAATCAAGGTCCGTTTCGGACGATTCATCGTCCGTGTCGGATCCAAGGATGGATTCGGGATAAAGCCCGGAACCTGACGGTTCGTCGATCTCCGCCTGCACATCATCCGGGAGCGAGGAGTCGCTCGGCGATGGCGTGGTGAGCTCGTCAGCGAAGGGATCGACCTGTTCGATATCGCTTCCGGCGCCTGGCTCAATCTCGGCCGGGTCGGCGATGTCCAATCCTGCGCTTGTACCGGTTGGCACCGGGTCTTCGTCCTCGCCGGCCAGGTCATCGGCAAACTCATCGAGTTGCGAGATCTCGCTCCCCGGCTCGGGCTCGAAATCGGCGGTATCGACCAGTGCGAATTCCCGATCGGAAACATCGAATGTCACCGGTTCGCCGAACTCATCCTCGTCGTCAACCGAATCGTCCGCCGCGCTGTCCGAGCGGTTGTAATCGTCCGATTCACCGGAATCGCTGCCGATAACCTCCGCCTCGGGTGCGCTCTCCGGGGTGCCCGGTGCCCCCTCGGAATCGGCGAGGGCATGATGCCCGTTGTCGTCCGCATCACCGGCGTCATCGGGCACATAGGCCTCTTCAAAATCGCGGCGGTCACCGCCTTCGTCAGACGATGAGTCCTGCTCCGCGGAGGCGACGATACCCGCGGAGGCCGCTGAAGTCGCCGCATCACCCTCGGTTGGTTGGGATGCGGGCGTGGGCTGGTCGTCCAGGCCCATCATCTTGCGGGTTTGCGCCTGCACGATCTCGCCACGGTGGGTGATCGCCATGCCGGCAATGATTTCGTCCTCGAAATTGAGGTTCACCTCGCCATCCTTGACCAGCAGGTCGAGGAAGTTGGTAATCACGCGGCCATACATCTGGCTGGCGTGCACCGGCAGGGTGGCGGGCAGGTTAAGCGTGCCGATGATGGTGACACCATGCTGGGTGACCACCTCACCGGGAACAGTGAGTTCGCTGTTGCCGCCGGTTTCAGCGGCGAGGTCCACAATTACGCTGCCGTGGCGCATGCGCTCGATCGCGCTGGCCGGGATCATCTTCGGTGCTGGTCGGCCTGGCACCAGCGCGGTGGTAATCACCACGTCGGCACTGGCGATATGATCGTTCAGGCCTTCCTGCTGGCGCTTCAGTTCCTCAGGGGTCGCCTCGCGGGCGTAACCACCGGCTGTTTCCGCATTGCCGGCACCGGTATCGATCTCGACGAACTTCGCGCCGAGGCTCTCTACCTGTTCCTTTACGACTGCGCGCACGTCGTACGCTTCTACCACCGCGCCGAGGCGGCGGGCGGTGGCGATGGCCTGCAGGCCCGCAACACCGGCGCCCAGCACCAGCACCTTGGCGGGCCGAATGGTGCCAGCGGCGGTCATGAGCAGCGGGAAGAACTTCGGCAGCTTTTCGGCGGCCAGCAGCACGGCCTTGTATCCGGCAATGGTGCTCATGGCGCTAAGCGCATCCATGCTCTGGGCGCGGGTGATGCGCGGCACGGCATCAACCGCCATGGCGGTTACGCCGGATTCAGCCAGCTTCCGGTTAAGATCGTGATTCACCAGCGGCGCCAGGAAGCTCACCAGGATCTGGTCGCGCCTCAGGCCGTCCAGCTCACCGCGATCGGGTGCGGGCGATTGCACACGCACCACCACATCGGCGGCCTGGTGCACATCGGCCAACGATGGCACAATACGCGCCCCCGCCTGCTCGTACTCGCTGTCGCTAATCGAGGAGCCCTCGCCGGCTCCGGCCTGCACCACTACCTGCATACCCTTGCCGGCAAGATGCTTCACGGAATCCGGAATCAGGCCAACCCGGGTTTCCCCCGGCACCGATTCCTTCACGACCCCGATGGTTGTAGCGTTGTTCTCTGCCATGCGGCACTCCTCCACAACACGTTTCGTTCACGCCACGCGTGAATGTGAAATACGCCACAACAGCGGACAGGTGACCCCCGGCCAGAGGGTGTTCCCTCCGTGTCATTGCGCTTGCTGTTGTCTGTTGCGAGTATCAATGTATTCCGGGAAAAACGCTAGGCAACAGCCCGCTGCCACCGGCAGGAATTTCCCCCACATCTGCCGACTGATGCGAGGACCTAGCGCCAGGTGGGGATGGCACTCTCTGGGTTGATGACATGTGCCTGTATCAGGACACTCCACCATTGAACGTCCCAATCGGCCGCCGCCCACAGGAATTCTGGCGACCTGGACAGCGTACCTCTTCGACACCGAACCCCGACCGGGCAACGGTGGTGGCATTATTGGCCATGCGGCTTGATTAGGGTACCCCCCTACCCTATAATCTGCATTGTCAGCTTAGTTCCCTACTCCCTCGCGACGAGCGACCGGGTAATTGAAAGGAATGACCGTGCCGAGCACACACCAACTCCCTGAAGATTCGCGGGCGAGCCTGACCGCCCGCCTCAAACGCATCGAAGGTCAGGCCAGGGGCATTCAAAAGATGCTTGACGAGGATCGCGACTGCATGGCGGTGATGAACCAGATGGCATCGATCAAGGCCGCGGTCAACTCGTTGTCTGGCGAGATGCTGGAAGCATTCGCCCTGTACTGCCTGCGAAATACGGATAAGTTCCCGTCGCCGGAGGACGCAGTAGAACAGGCCGTCCAGGCACTCGTCCGCGGCGGGAAATAGCGATCTCTCCACCGATCCCTTACGTCTCAAAAGATTCCCCGCCTGCATACACGGAGACCTTAACCATGCACATCGAACGGATATTCACCCCAGGCCTCGCCCAGGTCGCCTACCTCGTCGCCGACGAAGCAGCACGGAACGTTGCCGTGATTGACCCGCGCCGTGACATCGATGTCTACACCGCATGGGCGGAACATCGGGATATGAAGATCACGGCTATCCTGGAAACCCACGTCCACGCCGACTTCGTTTCCGGTGCCCGCGAGCTGGCAGTGGCGACCGGCGCGCCGATCTACGCCAGTCGCCTTGGCGACCAGGATTTCCCCCATCAGCCCCTTGATGACGGCGACGAGATCGCCATCGGGTCTGTGATCCTGCGGGCGCTCTGGACGCCCGGGCATACGCCGGAGCACATGAGCTTCCTTGCGATCGACCCCGCACAGGGCGACGATCCCGTGGCCATCTTCACCGGAGACGCGCTCTTCGTTGGTGAGGTGGGCCGTCCCGACCTGCTTGGAGAAAAAGAAACCCGGCGCCTGGCCGAACACCTGTATGACACCGTAACGAATCGCTTCAGCGCCCTCGATGATTCCCTGGTTGTGCATCCCGGCCATACCGCTGGTTCATCCTGCGGGAAGAAAATCGGCGACGCCCCTACGACGACGATCGGCCAGGAGAAGGAATCAAACTACGCCTTCGAGATAAAGGAGAAGGACGGGTTTATCGAGACGGTGCTCGAAGGCATGCCCAAGCCTCCCACCTACTACCCGGTGTTGAAGCGAGTCAACAAGGCGGGTGCGACACCCCTGGCGGCATTGCCGGATTCCGGGCCCCTGAGTCCGGACGAGGTGGCTGCCCGCCAGGAGAAGGGCGCATTGGTTGTTGATGCCCGCACGCCTGAAGCGTTCGGCAAAGGACATATTCCCGGTGCAGTCTTCGCCGGGCTGGGACCGAACTTCACCACGTGGATGGGATGGATCGCCCCCTATGACCGGGACGTTGTCCTCGTCCTCGACGATCTCGAAGCCACGCTGCAATACGAGGAGGCACGCACGGAACTCCACCGGATCGGCATCGACCGCGTAGCCGGTTATCTGGACGGCGGGACGCCGGCCTGGGTGTCGGCTGGTCACGATGTAGCGACACTGCCGCAAATCTCCGTGGACAACCTCGCGGCTCGGATCGAGGAAACTGGCGACCACCTGACAGTCCTTGATGTCCGCAGCGACGAGGAATGGAAGGAAGGTCACATTGCCGGAGCGTTGCTCACGTTCGCCGGAGACATTACCCAGGGCGAAGAACCGCCAGTGGGTAAGGATGCAACCGTTGCAGTCATCTGTGGCAGCGGCTACCGGTCCAGCGTGGTAGCCAGCCTCCTGCAGCAGCGCGGCTACCAGAACCTCATTAACACGGAAGGTGGCATGGAAGCATGGAACAACGCCGACCTGCCGACCACCGGAACGTAGCGGCCGGTACGACATCGTTTTGACTACGGAATGACTGAAAGGATCACACATCAGTGTTCAGGAATCTCATCCAGACAATCACCGGCCCCAATCCCCTTGAGACTGACGTCGCCGAGGCGGTGAAGGCCCGTACTGACGGTGCCACACAGATCGTCGATGTCCGCGAACCAGACGAGTGGGCGGAGGGTCACATTCCCGGGGCGATGCACATTCCGCTGGGACAGCTGCAGGTACAGCACAAGAAACTGGACCCGGCGCGTCCGGTGATTACGGTTTGCCGGAGCGGCGGCAGAAGCCTGAACGCGGCCAACCTGCTCAAGGATGCCGGCTTCGCAGACGTCAAGAGCATAACAGGCGGCATGGGCGCATGGGTTCGGGCAGGCCAGCCCGTAAAAAAGTAACGACGTCCCACGGTAAACCAGCTGGCCGGCACACAAAGAGTGTGCCGGCCAGCTTTCTTGTGGTTCGGTCGTGGTACCGCACGCCATGCCTTGGACACATTTCCGGCGGGCCCGTCCCTGACAATCGGGTTCCCCATCTTTGGGCACAACCTCAGGACGAATTGTGGTAAAAACACCAGCCAGCGGCCTTCTACGCCTATCATAGCGTTAACATTTCCGACCAGGACGAACCGTATAATTTCCTGGGCCGGAAATAGCTTCGGGTGAAGCGGGGTGCTGCCGCCACACAATTGCGCGGGGCGCTCACCGGTATGGCACATTGCCAGAGAAAGGGAGAAAATCGTTATGACACGTTCGCTCTCTCGTCGCTCACTTGTCCAGCGTGGTTCCGCGCTGGGCGCCGCCGCCGCGTTCGGTAAGGTCGGCTATTCCTCCGCGCAGGATTCGACCCCCATGGCATCCCCGGCTGCCGCGATGGATGCCGACTTCGAGGCCGCTCAGGAGCAGCTCCTGGCCGACCTGAAGCAGTACGAAGGCAAGACGCTCAAGATGCTGAGCGCCGTTGCGGGTGGCAAGGACCCGGAAGAGGATGCCCTCTTCGCTCAGGAATTCGAGCGCCTGACCGGCATCAAGCTGGACCTGGTGCATCCCACCGCCGATTACGACCAGAAGCGCCAGGCCGACCTCGCTGCCGGTGTGGAATACGACCTGATCTACACCAACAAGCAGCACATGGATGTGATGGTGGACCAGGAGGTCCTCACCGACCTCACCGAGCAGGTGAACGGTTCCGCCATTCTCAGCAATACCACCGTGATCCCCGCCGAAGAGTGGGACATGGTGAAGTACGGTGACAGCATTTACAGCGTCTTCAACAAGTTCGAAGGCAGCCGCATGCTCACCGTTCGCCAGGACTGGCTGAACAAGCTGGGCCTGCCGCAGCCGAGCACGCTGGACGAGCTATACGACACCTTTGTCGCCATTCGCGATGGTGACCCGGTCGGCGATGGCAGCAAGCCGATCGCATTCAGCGCCACCGGCACCTACGACTTCCAGCCGTTCTTCAGCGGCTTCGGCCTCCGCAACGGCTACACCAATGCCGATCCCGAGAGCCGCTCGATTGACTACGCGTCCGATGCCGCTATCCCGGTGTACGAGTTCCTGAACAAGTGCTACAACGAGGGCCTTATTGATCCGAACTTCGCCACCCAGGATATGGCTGCGGTCCGCAACCAGTTCATGACCGACAAGGTCTTTAGCCTCTGCTACTGGGATACCTGGATCGGCCTGTTCAACGCGCAGGTGCAAGCCGCCAATCCGGATACCGAGTTCGTGGCTGCCGGCATCCCCGCCGCTGCCGACGAGAACGGCAATGTGACCATCACTCGTGGCCAGCCGAGCGTTTGGGTGATTCCGGTCAATGCCCCCGATCCGGAAATGGCGTTCAAGGTGCTGGAGTGGTGGCACACCATTCCGGGTATCACCCTGACCTCGCTGGGCATCGAAGGACACGATTACACCGTGACCGACGGCGAGTACGAGCTCACCGAAGTTGGCACCACCCACGCGATGGATCACGGCCAGCCGACGCCGTATAACAGCAACTGGCAGAACCCCGTTGGCGAACTGCCCGGCCTGGCCGAAGCGCAGGAAATCACCAAGGAGTACGCATCGCTGGATTACTACGGCCCGGATTGGGAACCAACCATCAAGCCGCTCATCGATGAGGCCATCATCAAGATGATCCTCGGCGATATTGCGCCGGCCGATGGCGTTGCCGCGCTGCAGGAAGAACTGCGCGCCGGCGGATTCATCGACTAGCGTTCCGCGAGCTTATCCACCCGGGGGATGGCGGCGTGCCGCCATCCCCCGTCGTACCAGGGTTCAACGTTTATGCAATCGGGTCTTTCGGCGAAGATGCGCCGCTACGGCTGGCTCTATCTCATGATCCTGCCAGTGCTGGTGTACTTCGCCCTTTTTGTGTACTGGCCACTGGTTCAGGGGGTTATCTCCAGCTTCCAGGAAACGAAGCTGCTGGGAAACACAACCTGGGTGGGCACAGAAAACTACCGCGAAGCGGTGGATACACCCCAGTTTTGGCAGGTCGTGCGTAACACCATCATTATCGGTGGCGGCATTATTACGCTCGGCTTCTTTCCGCCAATCCTGGTGGCCCTCGCACTCAACGAGGTGATCAACCTCACCTTTAAGAAGGTCGCCCAAACCACGGTCTACCTCCCCCACCTCTTTAGCTGGGTGGTGATCGCCGGGATGTGGATGTACATCCTTGCCCCCTCGGGCGGCATTGTCAATGAAACCATCAAGGCCCTCGGCGGCGAACCGATCCGCTTTTTCACCAGCGTCGGCTGGGCACGATCGCTTATGATCGGCCTGCCTATCTGGCGGGATATGGGCTACTACGCCATCATCTACCTCGCTGCCATCACCAGCATCAGCCCTTCGTTGTACGAGGCAGCACGGGTGGATGGCGCCAGCCGCTTCCAGCAGGCCTGGCAGATCACCCTGCCGATGCTGAAACCAACCATGCTTGTGGTGTTCATGCTGAACACGCTGGGCATGCTCCGGATTTTCGACCAGATCTTCATCATGCGGAACAACGTGGTGAAGCGCCATGTCGATGTGCTGATGACCTACGTGTACGACATCGGTATTTTGCAAAGCAAGCTTGGGCTGGCAAGCGCGATTTCCGTGATGGTGCTGGGTGCCACTTTGGTGATGACCGCCTTTGTGTGGTGGGTTACCGGTTTCGGGAAGGAGGCCTGACATGATCACCCGCTTCCACCGACGCGCCAACGCCCATTACACCACTGGCGACCGCGTGTACCGCACCATTGTCATCGCCTTCCTGCTGCTGGCCATGAGCCTGATGATCATCCCGTTCTGGAACGTGCTTGCCGTAGCGTTTTCCAGCGCACTGGGCTCCATGAGTTCAGGCATCATCCTCTGGCCCAAGGGCTTCAGCCTGAGCGGGTTCGAGGTGATCTGGAACAACCTCGGCCTCGAGCGCGCGTTTTTGAACAGCGTGATCGTGACCGCAGCCGGCACTGCCGGGCATGTGCTGCTCGCCTGCCTGGCCGGCTATGTACTCATCCAGTTCGACCTGCCGGGGCGCAAATTCCTGGTGGTGTTCATCCTGGCGACCATGGCTATCCCCGGCGAGCTGATCATGATCCCGCTCTACATCGTGTTCCGGGATTTCGGCCTGTACAACACGCTCTTCGCGCTCATCCTGAGCGGTATGGTGAGTGGTTTCAGTATCCTGCTCATGCGCAACTTCTTCGGCGGAGTGCCCTACGACCTGGCGGAATCGGCCCGCATTGATGGCGCGTCTGATTTCCATATCTTCCGCACCATTTACCTGCCGCTTTCACGCGCCGGTATCGCTACCATCGCGTTATTCGAACTGGTCGGCAGGTGGAACATGTTCCTGCCGGTGATCCTGTATATCAGCGATTCCAGCAAGTACACGCTCCAGGTGGTGTTGCGTAGCCTGGTCACCGAGAACCAGGGCAACAGCGGCACCAGCATGATCACGCCAAACGTTCAGATGGCCGGTATCCTCATCGCCATCCTGCCACTGGTAGCGTTGTACCCGTTCATGCAGCGCTATTTCGTGAAGGGCATCACCCTGGGATCGGTGAAGGAATAACAATGCAATCCACCCTCACGTTTCCCGCCCACTTCCGCCCGGACGAGGTGAAGGTGTGGAAGCACATCCCCTTCGAGGTGCCCGAAGGCGTGCGCCAGTTCCACATCAGCATCGATTACAACGATCGCATCGATTCGAACCCGCTGCTGACCGGCGGGAACACGCTGGATGTCGGGTTGTTTGACCCGCAGGGCATCGAGAGTGGATCGCCGGGATTGCGCGGCTGGAGCGGTAGCGTCCGCACCGAGATCACGATCGACGAGGATTGGGCCACGCCGCCCTACCGCGCCGGCGCAATCCAGCCGGGCGAGTGGAACCTGCTGCTGGGCGCGTACAAGACCAGCCCTAATGGCCTCACGGTGAACGTGAGCGTGACATTCAATTCGAACCATCCGGCGCCGGAAATCCCACCGGTGCCAGACCTGGCCGACATGCAGCGGGCCTCCCTGCCTGCACCCGCGGAACCGCACTGGTATCGTGGCGATCTCCATATGCACACGGTCTATTCCGATGGCGATAGCTACCCGCACGAACTCGCCGCCCATGCCTACAGCATCGGGCTCGATTTCTATGGCATTACGGACCATAACCGCGCGCAGAGCCCGGTGCCGCTGGTGCCCCATGGCAACGGCTGGCCCGTCCTGGTGCCGGGCGTGGAAGTGACGAGCTACGCGGGGCATTTCAACGTCTGGGGTGGGCCAGATACCTGGTACGACTTCCGCGATTACTCCGCCAGTGGACAGCAGGCGGCAGTAAACGCGGCCCGTGCCAATGGCGCGCTGGTATCACTGAACCATCCGAAACCCTACGGCCCCATGTGGGAGCACCCGGAGGTGACCGGGTTCGAGTGTATCGAACCCTGGAACGGCTGGTACGGCGCGCTGAACAACATCGCTATCGGCTATTGGGCCGACGCGCTGGAGGGCGATACACCCGAGAGCTGGCACGTTGGCGTCGGCGGCAGCGATATGCACAAGCTGAAAACGCCGGGCGTGCCTGGCATTCCGGTTAGCCCGGCCACCATGGGATACCCGACGCTGTGGGTCCGTACCTCTGATCCCCTCTCGCCGGAGAGCATCATTGCTGCAATCCGGGCGGGCAATTGCTTTATCAGCGAGTCCCCCTCCGGGCCGCAACTCTACGTTCACCGTGACGGCGACGAGATAGCTGCCCGCGTGGTTGGGGCAGAAGGCGATGTGCTGGTTGGCGTGGATGGTGGCCGCTGCATCCGTGCCGACGCCATTGACGGAACGGATATTACGTTCCGCTGGCCAGTTGGAGACCTGATCCCGGCCGGCGCCCGGTTCGTGCGGTTTGAGCTCCACACACCGGGCGGCGGGATCCGGGCGCTCAGCAACCCGATCTGGAAATAGTGTGGGGCCGGGAGCAATGCTCACAAC
>JBHWTK010000017.1:0-135296 GCA_043427975.1 Chloroflexia bacterium
TCGCTGTGGATCAGGCGGGGTGTGTCGATCTCGTCCAGCTCGCGTGTCGATCGGTCAACCAGCTCGCACAGGCCGGTGAACGGCTCCAGCGGCAGGTCATAGCGACGGGCATCCGTCAGCAAACCAGTGACATCCCACCGCACGAGTTCACTCCAGTGCCGAAACCCGCTGCCCGGTTCCAAAGCGCCGAACTCCGGGCCGACATAGCTGTGCAGTTCCGCCATCAATGCGCCAAGCTGGCGCCAGAGTGACGCAGACTGGTCGGGCGTTAACCGGTTCCGTATATCGCTCCAGGGCTCGCCGGGGATCGCTTTCTGGATCACCCAGTCCGAAGCGATCAGGTTCCGGGTGAAATCGGTGTGCACGGCTTCCGGAAAGTAGCGCGCGTGATCCTGCCAATGGGCAATCGCCTGCTGCTCGCGCCGCAACCCCTTGCTGGTGAACCAGGTTGGCCCGTCGTTGGCCTCTCCCTCGGTTGGGCCAATGCGCAGGAACCACGACTCCTCACTCCGCGACAGGCGAAAGGTGCGATTCACGGTGCCGCCCTCTGCGGCGTGGATAGCAACATCATTCCAGCCAATGTCATCCAGAAGCGCGCGGGCGCGGTCCATATCTGGCATGATGGAATCAGTCATGGAGCCTCTTTCCAGCCGGTATCCATTGCGATGTGACACCATTTTGCCGTGTTAAACGTCAAAGTAGTGTACCGTTTCGCTCACCAACAGATGTTGACAGGAGCAGGCATGAACCCATTGCGCACACCGTTTTCCCGCCGATCACTGCTCGGGGCCGCCGCCGCGGCCGGCATGGCCCGGGTGGCCCATGCGCAGGATGCATCCACGCCGGAGTCGACACCGGCCCAGGTGCCGATTGAATCGACGACCACGGGCGATACGCCAAGCGCGGGTGCCCTGCGACCCGGCCCGCTGGGCGAAAGCTCACCGTTGCCACGCGCCGCCAACCCGACTGCGCCAGTGAATATCGTCGTGGAGAAGGCCGGCATCAATGCCGATATCGAGCAGCTCAATATCGTCAACGGCGTTATGGAGAATCCCACCGGCCCCTGGGTTGTGGCCTGGTACCGGCAAACCGCTACCCTCGGCGAGCAGGGCAACGTGGTGCTGGCCGGGCATGTGGATTTCTGGAACGTCGGCCCGTCGGTGTTCTTCAATGTCCGGGATTTGGCGGAAGGCGACGAGGTGGTGCTCACCGGCGAGAACGGCCGTACCTACAGCTACGCGATCGACTGGGTGGAGACCTTCCTGCTGGAGGAGCTCACCACCGGTGGCAAGCTGCAGGAGGTTGTGGGTTTCACCGAAGTACCCAGCCTGACGATGATCACCTGCGGCGGCGAGTTCGATTACGTGAACGGCGAGTACCTCAGCCGCACGGTCGCACGGGCGTCGTTCGTGCCACCACCACCCGCCACCCCGACTGGCACGCCTGCGACACCGGCAACCTGATCAGCAGGCAATGTTCGGTTGAGTCGTTCCACGTCAGCCAGTGAGGCGAGGTTGGCCCAGGCGGCTGCCATCGCCAGGAGGTACTCCGCCCACGCCGATGTCGCGGCGATCATCGTCGGCGGTTCCGTCGCCCGCGGATGGGCGGATGCCTGGTCCGATCTCGAACTCAGCCTGTTCTGGCGTGAACTGCCCGATGCACCGGTGCTGCAGGCCCTTGCCAGCCAGGCTGGTGGAGTCCAACGCCGTACCTTCCCCGGCCAACCGCCACATGAGGCGTTGGAGGAAGAGTGGTACCTCGGTCGGTTGAAGATCGATATGAACCACCGCACCATCGCGGGCGTCGACCACGTCGTTGAGGATGTCCTCCACCTTACTGATCCGACCTGGGCGAGACAGGGCCAGATCGCCACGATCCGGTCGGGAACTGTGCTCCACGGGCATGCCCAGGTAGAGGAATGGCGCGGGCGCACCAGCTACCCGGATGCCCTTGCCCGCTACATGGTCATGCACCATGTATCCTTCGGCCCGCAGGCGTGGCTGGAGATGCTGGCGGAGCGCGACGACGTTCCCTACCTCTCGTCCCTCTACTGTGAGGCTCAGCGCCACATCGTGGGCGTGCTGCTGGGCCTCAACCATACGTATCCTCCCGTACACAATCTCAAGTGGCTGCCCCGGGTTGCCGACGAACTACCCATTGCCCCGGGGGAAATTGGGACACGGTTGCGGTCGGTCTTTCGCCTGGAACCCGGGGACGGTGTTCGGGAACTCGGTCAACTTATCGATGAAACCATCTCGCTGGTGGAACTGCATATGCCCGACATCCCGACCGGGCACGTCCGTGATCGCATCGCCCAACGTCGCACGCAATGGAATGCACCAGAGCCATAGTCGCCTTTCTCGTACAGGCGGAATTCCGGTTATCCCTACCCCACCCGGCGCGCCGGTTTCCTACCATTAAGTCATTGGAACGGCCTGCCAGGACCATGGCCGCAGGAATCACCCAGGGGGAGAGAGCCACAATGACACGATCACGACGCAACCGCATGTTTTCCGGCGTATGTGCCGGTATTGCCAACCAGGTTGGTATAGGAACCTTCTGGATTCGCCTACTCTTTGTATTGGCAGCCGCGATTATCCCCGGCGTATCGCTGGTGATGGTGCTCGCGCTCTACGTGCTGTTGGCCCTGGTGCTGCCTTGGGACGATGAAGTAACCCCATATCGACATTCTTAACGGAAAGCGAGGAAACCTGTGAAACTCAACATCACGCTCGACGGCCGCCGATTCTACCGCTCCAACACCGATGCCTGGTTGTTTGGTATCTGCGGTGGCCTGGCAAAACACTTCAACTGGGACGCAAAACTCGTACGCCTCGTGGTCGCTGTTCTGGCGGTAGCCGTACCAGGGGTTAGCACCCTCGGCATGATCCTGGGGTACATCATCCTGGGGCTCATGATCCCTTCCGAAGACCAGGCGTAATCCCTCTGATATTCTTGTGCAAGACTCCGCGATGCCGCTGCCGGTTGTCGCGGATTCTTGCTATATCCGCCACATACAAGGGTGATCGCCGGTATGTCCCAAACGCTCCAGCTTCCCGTTCAATGCGCGTCGTGCGGCCACATCCTGGCTGGCACCACGGCCATCTCCGCCTGTCCACGCTGTGGCGGGCTGCTGGATGCAGTGATCGACCTCGAGCAGACTGTCACCCCGGCTGATTTCGAGGCACCGCGCTTCTCACTCGAGGGCTCATCCGGCGTTTGGCGCTACCGCAAGCTGCTGCCAGCCATCGCCAATGAGCACATTGTCAGTCGCCGTGAGGGCAACACCCCCCTCTACTGGCACGATTCACTGGCCGATTATGCGGGCCTGAAGCACGGCAGCATGGGCGTGAAGCACGAAGGGCACAACCCCACCGGCAGCTTCAAGGATCGCGGCATGACCGTTGCCGTCAGCCATGCCAAATCGGTCGGTGCCCGCGCTATTGCCTGTGCCAGCACTGGCAACACCAGCGCTTCGCTTGCCTCGTATGGTGCTACTGCCGGCATCCCGGCCCTCGTGTTGATTCCCGATGGCAAAATCAGCATGAGCAAGCTCAGCCAAACCCTGGCGCTGGGCGCTACCGTGGTGCAGGTGGCCGGCAACTTCGATGACGCCCTGCGGTTGCTCCGCGAGGTGACCGACCAGTTCGATGTCTACCTCGCAAACTCCGTCAACCCCTTCCGCCCCGAGGGTCAGAAGACGATCGTCTTCGAGATTCTCGATGAACTCGGCTGGCAGGCGCCTGACGTGATCGCCCTCCCCGGTGGTAACCTCGGCAACACTGCCGCCTTCGGCAAGGCGCTGGTGGAGGCCTATGCCGTGGGCCTGATCAATAAAATGCCCCGCATTGTCACCGTGCAGGCCGAAGGCGCATCGCCGTTCTATCGCTATTTCGAATCCGGTTTCGATCATTACGAGCCGATGGAGCCCAACACCATCGCCAGCGCCATCAATATCGGCGCGCCGGCATCGGTGGATCGTGCCCGTCGCGCTATCCAGGGCACGGGCGGCATCGTCACCGCCGTTTCCGACGAGGAACTGCTCGATGCCAAGGCGGTGGTCGATGCCGCCGGCATCGGCTGCGAACCGGCGTCCGCCACCTCGCTGGCCGGTATCCGCAAGCTGGTTGCGGCGGGCGAAATCCCGGCCGACGCCACGGTCGTGGGCGTGCTCACCGGCAATGTGCTCAAGGATACGGACAACATCATCACGTACCACATGGACGATGTCGATGGCGCGCCCCGCGCCCGAGCCAACCGCCCGGTACGGATTGAGGCAACGATGGACGCGATGAAGAGGGTGCTGGACGATGCGATTCTCGGTTAAGGCGCCAGCCACCTCAGCCAACATCGGTCCGGGATTCGATACCATCGGCATCGCGCTCGATATCTGGAACAGCGCCATCATCGACACCGATGTGCGCGAGGATTCCGTCACCAATTCCGGCACCGAGGCCCCACTGCTGCACGGCCGCGAGAACCTCACCCTCAGCGCCATGCGCATGCTGGCTCACGACCATCGCAAAACCCTGCCGCCATGTGCAATTCAGGCGGATACACGTATTCCTGTGAGTCGCGGTCTTGGCTCCTCAGCAGCGGCCCTTGTGATGGGGTTGGCAGCGGCTAACGTGCTCCTCGACCTCGGGCTGACCGATGACGACATCTTCGAGCGGGCCTGGGCGATTGAGGGCCATGGCGATAACGTTGGTGCGGCCATCTATGGCGGCGCGGTGATGGCGGTGCCCGGCGTGCGTGGCATCACCCAACTGTGCGATACCAGCGACCTGAACCTGACCTGCGTGCTCTTCATCCCCGATATGACCGGCGCCACCCACGCTGCCCGGGCGGCATTACCGGCCGCCGTTCCGCACAAGGATGCAACGGCCAATGTCGCAGCGGTTTCTGCGCTGGCCGTGGGACTGGTGCGTCACGATCACACGCTGATTTCGGCGGGCATGAATGATCGGCTCCACGAACCCTATCGCGCCCCGCTCTTCCCCCACCTCACGCCACTGCAGGAAGTCGCACGCACGGCGGGTGCCGTTGGCGCTGTGCTGAGCGGAGCCGGCCCGACCGTGCTCACCCTTGTGCATCCCGATCTGGTAGCAAACGTTTCCACCGCCATGGACCGTGCTGCCCGCGATGTCAATGCTCCCGGCCGCGTGGTGCAGGTGGACATGTCGCCGGCGGGCTATGAGGTGAGCGAAGGGACAGGCTGACGGATGGACGACCGGTACGGGATCCCCGAGCGTGAATCTGAAGCCGTTGAGTTCAAGCTCTCGATGAGCGAGATCGATTCAGCCATTAAGGCCGGCTCCGCCATGCTGAATAGTTCATTTGGTGGCGCCGTCTACATCGGAGTGCGTGATGATGGAGCGATTGTCGGGATAGAAATCGGCGATCGCACTCACAACAGCCTTGCAACCGCGCTCGCAAAGCTAGCACCCAGGTACTGGCCAGAAACGGTGACGATCGACGTAGGCTCTGGCAAGTCGGTGCTCGCGCTCAGGTTCCCCGGAAATACAGGCGTTTATCGCTTTTGTGGCAAACCATATGTAAGAGTTGGAGCCTCGAACCACGAGCTTCCGGAAGATCAGTATCAGAAGAAAGTACTGGAGCAGTTCCATGGGCTTGAGCGGTGGGAAATCAAACCATCACGACTGGATATCGAGTCGCTGGACCTTCAACTGCTCAATCAGATTTCTGAGACCGCGATCTCAAATAGCCCGGCAGTTGCCCCGGTGTCGAGAGCACCGCTGCAACTGCTCCAGTGGTTTGGGCTTACCACAGATACTGGATTGAACAATGCTGCGGCAGTATTGTTCGGCAAATCTGAAGCCCTTCTGCAGCAGTATCCACAGTGCTCCATTCGTTTGGCCCGCTTCGAAGGGATTACCAAGAACACTTTCCGAGATAACCGGCAGTATGTGGGCAATTTGTTCGAGCTGCTTCGGCTAGCATCGATTTTCGTTGCAGAACACAACCCCATTGCCAGTCATATCGTACACGATGAAATACAGCGACGAGACACACCGACCTACACTCCGGTAGTGGTTCGAGAAGCACTTGTGAATGCCCTCGTTCATCGGGACTATGCAGCACCTGGCGGATCGGTGGATGTGGCCATCTACGATGATCGAATGGAAATCACCAGTACCGGTGGGTTGCGATTTGGCCTGACTGTTGAAGACCTACTTGTTGTTCATCAGTCCCGTCCCTGGAACCCGACCATCGCAATGGTGCTGCAAACACAAGGCATCTTCGAGAAATGGGGTCGCGGCACCACGAGAATGATCGAGCTCTCGAGAATCGCTGGAGCGCCGGACCCGATCTATTTCGATAGCCGCCATGCATTCACAGTCAGATTGGCAAGAGGTGACGCTTCTTCAGGAGTGCCTAGTAATTTCGACGCTCGAATTCTTGCAGCGCTTGCGGAACACGGAAGCCTTAGTGCATCGGAAATTGCTCGCGTTCTCGGCTGGGCAGGAAGCGTTCGACAGCTTCGGTCTGTGCTAGACAGGCTTCGAGCTGACAACAAAATCACGGTAATTGGAGAACGCCGGGGCGCACGGTGGAGGTTAATTGGCAACGAATAGCCATAACGGGCCATAACGGGCCATAACGGGTGGTTTGCGTCCTGAGGACGCAAACGGAACACCTGAAGGTGTTGATCAGCTCAGTAAGTCACACCAGTGCGGCAACCGATTCGATCTCGTCACGCGTGGCGATGAGCAGCTCACCCCGCATCGATTGCACCAGCGCGCTCATGGCCGCTCCGGTAGATGCAGCTGCCGCGATCGCGGTTGGATCGCGTATGTAGGTGGCGAGGAAGCCGGCAACAAACGCATCGGTCGCGCCGCCAACATCTACCACCTCCACGGCGTGGCTGGGGCTGATGCTCATGATGCCGCTGCGACCCATGCCAAGGCCCTCCAGCGTGATACGGCCATTGCCCCGGGGACGACGCCGCAGCATGCCAACCGCCGCCACGCCCAGCTTCTCGATGGCGGTGCGGAGCACCGCATCGTAGGATCCCTCGATCCCAAAGAACGTTTGCAGGCAATCGCGATTGGTAAACAGCACATCGGTATGCCGCACCACGCCGGAAAACGTGCGCCGCGCATCCGCTTCCGTCCAGGCACCCGGCTTGAAATCCAGCTCAAAGGCCACGATCAACCCGTGCGCGTTGGCGACCGTCATTGCGTCGATGGCATCCTGCCGCACGCTGGGAGAAACACCGAGCGTATCGCCGGAGATATAGAGCGCTGCCGCACCCTCCAGGATCGCATCCCAGTCGTAGCGGCCACTGCGGTTGCGCGCAAAGGCGCTGTCGGCCGTATCCAGCAGGACCGATTTGGCGCGCGGTTCAACCGCCGGCTCCACAAACTTCAGGCCGGTGCGACCAGGCTGCACGGTGACGAAACTGGTATCGATATTGGCACTGCGGGCCGCACGCAATACGCGCCGGCCGAACACAGAGTCAGAAACCGTTGAAACCCATGACGATGAGAGGTCGAGGCACGCATACGCTGCCGCAACATTGAACTCGGGACCGCCAATGGAGATATGCGCTGTATTGGCCCGCTCAATGCGATCGCTCCCCTCGGCCTCGAGCAGGATATACGCCTCGCCAAAGGTCACCAGTTCTCCGGCATCGCCATCACCACCGATCGCTTCGGCGATGATATCGTCCACGCTCAGGGCGTCGCTCATAGTCCCGTTCCTGTAGGTTTCTTGTTGGTATAAGGTGCTGGTAGAAAGCGCATCGAGCAAAGCATACCCGAAATCGTATACAGGCAGTACACGTAGATGACCGATATGCCCATGGGCAAACATCCTGATATCCCTGGCCTGATTGCCGGGCTCCAAACGATAACGCCGCTGGTTCCGGCCACCGTCTTGGTGCCCGGTACCGGCATGGCGTTCGCCGTGATGGTGCCCGAAAGCATCGACGCCTTGCTTGATAGTGCCGCCGACGACCCGGAAGACAACCTCCCCTACTGGGCCGAGGTATGGCCGAGCGGCGTCGCCCTGGCCGCCGAGATCCTCCGCAACCCCGCCGCGGTACATGGGTTGCCCGTGCTGGAACTTGGCTGTGGTGCGGGCATTACAGCCGCGGCCGCAATGATGGCGGGCGCCCACCTTGTCGCAACCGATTATTCGCCCCACAGCCTCAACCTCACCGCGCTCACCTGCCTCCAGGCTGACCACCCGTTACCCGATCTCCGCCAGGTGAACTGGCGCGCGGCTGATGCCGACCTGTTCCAGCAGAACGGTGAGCCGTGGCCTCTGGTGCTGGCTGGTGACGTGCTCTATGAGGATCGGGATATCGAACCGGTACTGGCGGTATTCAACCGGATTGTTGCCCCTGCCGGCGAGGTATGGCTGGCGGAGCCTGGCCGGCGCGTGGCACGGGCCGCCGTGGACCTCGCCCGGTCACGCGGCTGGGACGTCCAATCGCGCACATTGGCTGGTCCGTGGCCGGGCACCAACCATGTGGATAGCGACGTGACCGTCCATCGGATGACCAGGCCGCGCTGACGCGATTGACACCGGTATCCGGAATGTGTACAAAAGGAGCAGCACATCATAAAGCGCCGTGAAGTGCTGGAGAAGATTGACACCGATGGCACTGCAACGCTGGTTCAGCGCGGGCAGGCTGGGTCACAGGGCGCTTCTGAGGCAGGTTGCCGGATGTACCGGAGGACCTGGCTTCTGTAATCGGTGAAGGAGCATACCGATGGCTCGAGTTATCTTCGATAACGTTTCCAAGGTCTATCCCGGAAACGACACCCCTTCAGTCGCCAACCTGAATATGGAGATCGATGACGAGGAATTCCTCGTGGTCGTAGGTCCGTCGGGTTGTGGCAAGTCCACCGCCATGCGCATGGTGGCGGGCCTGGAGGAAATCACCGACGGTCGCATCATTATCGGTGACCGCGTGGTGAACGACCTTCCCCCGAAGGATCGCAACGTAGCCATGGTGTTCCAGAGCTACGCCCTGTACCCGCACATGACAGTGCGCGATAACTTGGCCTACCCGCTCAAGCTGCGCAAGGTGCCCAAGGCCGAGCGCGAACAGCGCGTGCTGGAAGCCGCCCGCATCCTCGATATCGAACAGTACCTCGATCGCAAGCCGAAAGCCCTCTCCGGTGGTCAGCGACAGCGCGTGGCCCTCGGTCGCGCCATTGTGCGTAACGCCGATGTCTTCCTCATGGACGAGCCGCTTTCCAACCTTGATGCCAAGCTGCGCGTGCAAACCCGTGCCGAGCTGGTGAAGCTGCACGACCGCGTGCGCACCACCACCATTTACGTGACCCACGACCAGACTGAAGCCATGACCATGGGCGACCGCATTGCGGTAATGAGCCTGGGCGTGCTGCAGCAGCTGGATACGCCGCAGAACCTCTACGACCAGCCGGTCAACAAGTTCGTCGCTGGCTTCATGGGCTCGCCGTCCATGAACTTCGTCGATGTCACCATCGAGGAAGCCGATGGCCACCTGTATGCCACCAACCCCGGTTTCCGAATGCGCATCCCCGATACCAACAAGTCCACCCGGCTCATCGATTACAAGGGCCAACAGGTGACCATGGGTATCCGCCCCGAGCACATCGTGGAGCAGAGCCGCGTACCAGCCGGCGCCGTGCCGGACGATGCGTTCATCCCGGTAACGGTGGATGTGGTAGAGCTGCTGGGTAACGAGATCTTCGTCTACCTCACCACCCGCAACAGCACCCTCACCGCCCGTATGGATCCGGACCTGCACCTGGAGCGCGGCCAGGAAATCAAGATCGCGCTGGAGCCGAGCAAGCTCCACTTCTTCGATATCCAGACCGAGCAGACCATTCTCTAGCATCTGGTTCGGTAAGGCACGAAGCGGCAGGATCAACCCCTGCCGCTTCGGTGTTTTTCCGCCATGGCGCATGTAAGCTGGGTGAGACCAGTGCACGTACCACCAGCAGGGGGAATCATGACGGTAACAAACACAATGCGGGCAGCAGTGGTGCAACTTCAGGTTGGCGACGACGTAGACGAAAACATCGCCACAGCAACCGATCTCGTCCGCCGGGCGGCGGCAGATGGGGCCGATATCGTGGTGCTGCCGGAGATGGTCGATTTCCGCGGGCCGCGCGAGCAGGTGCCGGGTATAAAAACCGACATCCCCGGCCCGGTGTCATCACGCTTTGCGGATCTCGCCCGCGAACTTGGCATCTGGCTGCTGGCCGGGTCGATTCACGAAAACATCCCCGGCGGGGACCATACCTACAACACTAGCCTGCTGTTCAACCGCGATGGGGCCGAAGTGGCCCGCTACCGCAAGCTGCACCTCTACGATGTCCATATTCCCGGCCGGGTCGATGCGCTGGAAAGCGCAACCATCGCCCCCGGGGCAGACCTTGTCACCGCGAATGTGGAGGGCCATACCGCCGGCCTCAGCATTTGCTACGATATCCGCTTCCCCGAACTCTACCGGGCCCTGGCAGACAGGGGCACCGAGTTGGTGTTCCTTCCGGCCATGTTCATGATGTTCACTGGCAAGGACCATTGGGAGGTTCTCCTCCGCGCCCGGGCCATCGAGAACCAGTGCTTTATGCTCGCCAGCGGCCAATACGGCACTGACGCCAAGGGGGTGGCCACCTATGGCCGCAGCATGATCGTCGATCCGTGGGGCACCGTGCTGGCGACCGTGCCGGATGGGAACGGCTACGCGATGGCTACCCTTGATTTCGATTCCCTGCACCGCATTCGCCGGGAGCTACCCAGCCTGGCCAACCGCCGGCGAGACGTGCTCGCCTGAGGGCAGCAAGCGCGCACACAACAACGCCTCCGCTGGTTTTCCCGGCGGAGGCGTCTTGATTCCGGTTAGTCTTCCGGCGGCCAGATCTTCTCCCAGTCGCGCAGGATGCCATCACCGTTCAGCTGGATCTCGCGCACGCTGGCGATCGCCCTGTCCGGGCTGGAAGTGTTCACCGTTACCATGATGGTCACCACGGTGGCATCGTCCACAAACACGTACTCCAGCACCACCAGTTCGTTGGCATCGGTCCAGCTGGCGATCAACAGCCGATCGTCCGTTACCACACTGCCAACATATCCGGGGTACCTGCTTTCCCGCTGGACGATATCCTGGAAGAACGCTTCCCGGTTCGTCTCCGTTGTGGAACGACCACTAAACGACACCACTGCGCGCCCGGTAGCTGTATCGGACAGGCTGAACTCGCCAACTGTGGCATTGCTGGCTGCCATATCCTGCCAGGCGTCGGTATAGGTAACGGTGAAGCCGTTGGCAGGGCTGACGTACGCTGTTGTTGCCGATGCGGCTGGTGTTGCGCTTTCGGGCATCGGCATGCGAGGGCGCTCCGCCAGGGAATCGCGAGCAGCATCTGAAGCCGGCGCGGATTCCGCATCGCTCTCCGCGGCGACCGTTTCGGCTGACCCCGAATCCAGCCGGGCGAGGATGTCCTCACCAGTCTCACCACTCAGCGACGGGCCACCATCAATCGAGATTTCTGTCTGCATGGCCTCAAACGACGATGGAAACGCGCGTACCGGTGCTGCCGCCAACTGCATGATTGAGCCGGAATCCTCGGGCTGGGCAGGGTCGACCCGAAGGTACAGCAGGAAATCGATCCCGGAGAGCTGGATCACGTTGGCACCGTGGTACGAGCCATCTTCAGATTCCCACTCCACCGTTTGGGTCGGCTCGGAATCGAAGCTGCCGGTGAGCACGTTGGCCAGGCTGTAGTACACCGACTTCGTATTGAGGCCCCCCAGCGGTTCATGAATGAACATAACCGCGTAGATCATGATCTGGCCCTCGAGCATCACCATGGTGGCGAACTCGTCGTCGCCTTCCAGCGATGCGGTCCAGTTCTCGTTCCATGTCAGCGAATGCTCGCCATTTGCGGTGGTGAAACTGGTGCCACGGAGGGTTTGGGCAGTGGCGGTCGTTGGAGCGCTGATGCCTACGAGCAGCGCGAGCAGCAACATAACGGTACGGGCCAGCAGGCCACCGGGTATGCGATTGAAACGCGTAGGGCGCTTCGCCATACAGTCTCTTTGTCTATTCAGTGACGATCGGTCACGCACGAAATATCCGACAGATACAAAGCCTATGGAGGCATAACGTCGGTACCAGGAATGTGGTTCCCGACGGTGCCACCGGTTGGCCATTGGTAACAGATATGCCTGCTCCACGCATCACCACCCCGCCCGGCGGAGGCCTGCGGGGTGGTGGATCCGGCTGCTATTCGTAGTCCGGCATGGGCAGGAACGAGGGTCCTTCATTACGGGATCGCTTGAGTTCGTAGAACCCTTCCACCTGCGCCATGGCAAGCAGGCCATCCCATAGTGCGCCCGCATCCTCGCCCGTGGGCGGCGGGGTCATTACGGGGCCAAAGTAGGCCCGGGTGCTGCCATCCTTGCGGGGAAAGTGGATCACGGGCGTGCCGACGTCGTCCCCCACCGGGTCCATCCCGGCGTGATGGCTGGCCTTGACGGCATCGTCCAGGCTGGCATCGCTGGCGCGATTGGCCAGGTCCTCGCTGACACCGGCTGCCCTCAGGGCCTCCTTGTAGCTGCTGGAGCTAAAACCGCGCTTCTTGATGTGACGCAGGGTGCCAAGCTTGAGGTAGTACTCGCGCAGGGCGTCCTTGCCACCCTCCTGCTCCACCGCCAGGGCAACACGCACCGGCCCCCAGCCGTTCGCCATCATCTGGCGATATTCGTCGCTCAGGCCCTCGCGGCCATCGTTGAGGTGGCTGAGGCTCATGATATTGAAGCGCGCCTGGACATCGCGCACTTTCTCTACCTCCAGCAACCACTGCGATGTCATCCACGCCCACGGGCACATGGGATCGACCCAAATATCAACCGTTGTTTTCGCCATACGTGTTCCTCCTGTTCGCATGACCACGCCGGGTACGGCGTCTATCATCCATTACTTTCAGTAAGTAAGTATAGCCTGTACAGCAAACCGGGTCACCAATTCGGTGAATCACCGTTTCGGGGTCGCGAGGCGATGGCATGAACGCAGATGCCGACCTCCTCCCGTTCGGAGCAGAATCACCTCGGGCCGACTCGTTACGTGAAGAGGTGTAAGGGTTTCTTTGACGCTCTGCGACTTCCTATGTCACTATACGGGTACTGAACGAGTTATTGACGTGACACCGGTGTCGCAATACTGCGGGCTTCTGCCCGGGAGTTGCACCTACGCGGAAGATGCCTGAACGGCAGCATTACTAATGCCTGCCTGTGTCATTCAACACACGTTCGATGTGGATAGCAGTGTTGCACCGGCAAGGAGAATCGCTATGTCCCTCTCACGTCGTTCGTTCGCCCAACTTATCGGTATGGGTGCAGTAGGTGCGGCTTTGGCCAAGGCACCGGCTACCATGGCCCAGGATGGCGCGACCTTGCGCATGGCCATGAACGTTTCCGATATTCAGACGCTGGATCCCCACTTCGCCTCGGGCACGCAGGACCGTGCCACGGTGGATATGATCTTCAACGGCCTCGTCCGCTTCGTTCCGGGCAAATCGGATGAGTTCGAAGCCGACCTGGCGGAGGACATGCCGGAAAGCGTCGATAACGAAGACGGCAGCCAAACCTGGAAGTTTAAGCTGAAGGAAGGCGTGATGACCCACGCCGCCGAAGGTGTGGAATCGGCCGAGCTCACGGTTGACGATTTGATCTTCTCGTTCGAGAAGGCCGCCAACCCCGATACTTCTTCCTACGCCGGCAACTATGTGGATTGGACGTTCAAGGCCGGCGAGGAGGAGCGCGAGTTCCTGATCACTGTTCCCAGTGCGCTTTCCTCGGCGCTCTTCCTGCCAAACGTGGCCAACTACTCCGGTGGCTACATCATTCCAAAGACCCCCTTTGAGACCATCGGGGCCGATAACTTCATCAGCCAGCCGGTTGGTACGGGCCCCTTTGCCTTCCTTGCGCACACACCGCAGTTGAGCGTGGAACTGGTAGCGCACGCGGCCTTCTTCCGCGATACACCCAAGCTGGGTGGCGTCAACGTGCTATTCCAGGCCGATTCCACCGCCCGCGAACTGGCGCTGCAATCCGGCGATTACGATGTGATCTACGGCCTCGGTGAGGCTGCCTGGGCCGAGCGGATGGACGAGCTGGATGGCTACACCGCCGATATCTTCGGCGTTGGCGAACCGCAGTTCGTCAATCTGAACATCGAGCACGAGATCCTCAAGGACATCAAGGTTCGCGAAGCCATTATCAAGGCCATGAACCGCGATAACCACGTGGCGCTCGCGGGCGAACCGGTTGCCGAGAAGATCTACTCCATCGTTCCCGAGCAGCTGATGCCGGGCGGCCTCACCGAAGAAGAGGCAGAAGAGGCCGGTGTGAACTACCAGCAGGACATCGAGGGTGCCAAAGCGCTGCTGGCTGAGGCTGGCTACCCGGATGGCTTCGAACTGGACCTGATCACGTCCGAGCAAACAGTCTACCGCACCGCGTACGAGGTGCTGCAGGAAGAGCTCCGCCAGATCGGTATCACCGTGAACCTCGAGGTGGTGCAGCATGCCACCATGCACGAGCTCATCCGCGAGGATCGCAACCCGATCGTTATCTATCAGGCATTTAGGCCAACGGCCGATGTCTACCTCACGCTGTTCTTCTCCAGCGATGGCGGGGTGACCAACTTCTCAAAGTTCACGGTTGATACACTGCGCGACCAGGCCCGCTCCGAAAGCGACGAAGAGACGCAAGCGCAACTGTGGAAGGAAGCGAACATCGAAATCCTGCGCAACTACGCCGGGTTCGGTATTCAGCTCACCAACCTGGTGTATGTGCGCCGCGACGCCGTGGATTACGGCCACGAGCTTGATGCCGTACCGCAACTCTACCCGGGCATCAATGAAACCTCCTCGATCGACGAAGAGTAACGGTTTAGCTCACCGTCGAATGGCCCGGCTGCGGCCGGGCCATTCGAGTTTTCATCGCAAGGATTGCCCATGTTCAGACATATCCTGCGGCGTCTGCTGTTGGCTATCCCCACGTTGTTTGCGGTAGTCACCATTATCTTCCTGGTCGTGCGTGTGGTTCCGGGCGACGCTGCCCGCGCGGTGCTGGGTGACGCCGCCAGCGAAGAGACCATTAACGCCTATCGCGAGCAGTTGGGCCTCAACGACCCCCTGTGGGTGCAGTACACGGATTACATGCTCGGCTTGCTGCAAGGCGATTTGGGCAATTCGCTCATCACGCGCCAACCGGCCTGGGACCAGATCAAGGGCGTGCTGCCCCATACCATCGAGCTTAGCCTCGCTGCTATCCTCATCGCGCTCTCCGTCGGTATCCCGATGGGCGTGATTAGCGCCAGGAAGCGCAATACCGCCACCGATTACATCACCCGCGTGGTCTCGCTGGCTGGCCTTTCGGCACCAGCGTTCTATATCGGCCTGTTGCTCATGTATTTCTTCGCTGCCAGGCTGGGCTGGTTTCCAGCGGTCGGGGCGGGTGATTTCAGCGACCCGATCGATAACCTGCACCGCCTGGTGTTACCGGCGGTCACCCTCGGCCTGGTGGAAACCGCTTACGTCACCCGTATGACCCGCAGCGTGATGCTGAACGTGCTGAACGAAGATTACGTACGTACCGCCCGCGCAAAGGGCCTGGCAGAAAACCGGGTGATGCGCGACCACGCCCTTCGCGCGGCCATGGTGCCCATTGTGTCGCTGGTTGGCATCTTCACTATCGGCCTCATTGGTGGCTCCGTGCTTACCGAACAGGTGTTTGGCCGGCCCGGGTTGGGCAGCCGCCTGGTCGGTGCGACCCGGCAATTCGATTACAACATGGTGCAGGCAATTATGGTGGTGTATGCCTTCATCATCGTCATCGTCAACATCGTGGTCGATATCGTCTATACCTTTGTTGACCCGAGAGTGAGGCAATCCTGATGGCAGCACGTTCCGCAACTTTCGGTGGCGATCAGGATTCGTTGCCGGCCAAAACGCTCATCAGCCAACGGCAGCGGGCCTACCGTTCGTTCATGCGCAATAAGTCCGCTGTTGTCGGCGTGGTGCTTATCTTGGCACTGCTGATTATCGCGGTGTTCGCTCCCTGGATTGCCCCCTACGACCCGCTGGAGCAGAGCATTACCACCAAGTTCCAGCCACCCAGCCGAGAGCACTGGCTGGGAACAGATGATTACGGCCGCGATATGCTCAGCCGCATCATCTGGGGCACCCGCGTCGCCCTGGAGGTAGGCATCTATTCGGTGATCATCGGTGCTGTGCTTGGCATCACCATTGGGGTCACGGCAGCCTACTTTGGCGGCATCCTCGAATCGCTGCTGATGCGGCTGGTTGATATCATGCTCAGTTTCCCGGATCTCATCACCGGCCTGCTGGTGATGGCAGTACTGGGGGCTGGCAAGTACAAGCTCATCCTCGCGATCGGCCTCACGGTAGCTCCCCGGTTCGCGCGTATCGCCTATGGACCGGTGCTGGGTCTGAAGGAGAAGGAGTTCGTCGAGGCCGCCCGGGCGATCGGGCAATCGACCCCACGGATCATCAACCGCCATATCCTGCCGAATATCGCGGGCGAAATGATCGTGCTCGGCAGCCTCTGGACCGCTTCCGCCATCCGCCTTGAAGCCAGCCTCAGCTTTATCGGCCTTGGCGTCCCGCCTCCGACCCCCACCTGGGGCCAGATGATTCGTGATGGCACCGTGCGGCTGGCCGACCTGCCGCTGCTGAGCCTGGCCCCCGGTGCCGCATTGCTCATCGCGGTGTTCGCATTCAACCTGGTGGGTGACGGCCTGCGCGATATCCTCGATCCACGCGCAAATTAGCCTGACCCCTATCCAACCCTCGAATGGCCGGTGATAATGACCTGAAAAGGTGATTCCACCGGCCCTTTCGTGTTCGTCACTGGAGCGTACCCTTGACTATTTCCGACGTAATTGTGATCGGCGGCGGCATTACTGGCTGCGCTACGGCATACGAGCTGGCAAAGCGCGGCGTGCAGGTAACCCTGATCGAACGCGAGCACCTGCACGCCATGGGGAGCGGCTGGACGCTGGCCGGTGTGCGCCAGAGTGGCCGCCACAGTGCCGAGCTTCCGCTGGCACGCGAGGCGATTCGCCGCTGGGAAACGCTTGCCGGCGAACTGGACGCCGACGTGGAATACCGCCAGCATGGCAACCTGCGCCTGGCGCTTAATGAG
Source organism: Chloroflexia bacterium (assembly GCA_043427975.1). GTDB lineage: Bacteria > Chloroflexota > Chloroflexia > Thermomicrobiales > UBA6265 > UBA6265. Next base: position 17,197 of record JBHWTK010000017.1, read on the forward strand.
GAAGAAACGGGCACCATCAAGGGCGTGGTTGCGGATGGCAACGCTGCCGGTGTGCCGATGGAGTACCTGGAACCAGACGCTGTCCGGCAGATCGCGCCGGTTATTACTGCGGAAATTGCTGGTGCATCGCTCTGTCCCACCGACGGCCACGCAAACAACCTCAAAGCGGTGCAGGCCTATGCGAACGCGGCGCAGCGGCTGGGCGCCCGGTTTGTCACCGGGGTAGATGTCCTGCGCCTTACAACCAGCGGCCAAACCGTTACAGGCGTGGTTACCTCCAGCGGCACCTACACTGCCGATGTCGTGGTAGTAGCGGCTGGTATCTACACACCGCACCTGCTGGAACCTTTGGGCCTCTCACTGCCGATTGAGATTGTGCACTGCCCGGTGGCGCAAACCGTGCCCTCCCCGACGTTTCGGCTGGACCAGGTGCTGGGCGTGGCATCGGGCGGGTTTGCCGCCCGGCAAACAGCCGACGGCGCAATCCGCTTTATCGGCGCGAGCATCCCGTGGGGAGAACAGCAACACACCCCCGGAAACACGGGCATGACCGTTCAGCAGCTGGATATCATGACACGCAATGCCATCGCGATCCTGCCGGGGCTGGCGCAGTTACGGGTTGATCGCGTGTGGGGCGGCCTGATCGACCGAACACCGGATGTGATCCCGGTGCTGGATGCAGTAGAAGGCTACGCCGGCCTGGTGGTGGGAGCCGGTTTTAGCGGGCACGGGTTCGGCATCGGTCCGATCAGCGGGGAGATCCTCGCGAACCTGGCGATGTCGGGCAGCGATACCCGGTTCGATCTTCAGCCGTTCCGGCTCAGCCGCTTCGCCGATGGTTCCATCCATCGGGAAAGCCTGGAGATGTTGGGCTAGATCGCAAACCGAAACCGACGCGCGAGGGCGAAGGCGTACCCGCGAACACGCAACCTGACGGGGAGCGGCTTGAGGCTGCACTCTACATTGATACGGGCTGGATTGGTTTGGTGGCTGAAGTCCATGTCGGGCGCTCCTCTCCTGCGTAGACGTTGTTCATCCTCATCTTGCAGAAGCCGACACACGAATGTGACAAGAAACTACTAAACTTCCGACCGGGTTTTGCGTTAGGGTGCCTGCGGATCCATCGGCGCCCGGCATAATGGCAGAAAGGCAGTATCAATGTCACAATCGTCCACTCTTCTCACTATTGCTCGTTGGCTGATTGCGCTCTTTACCGTGCTGATGGTGGTCACCGCGGCGCTGGCGGGCAACGGTATCTACAAGCAGGGCACCATGGGATGGCTGATAACCGGCCACCAACATGTGGGCAACCTGTTGTTTGGTTTGGCCGTGCTGCAATTGGTGATGTGTTACGTGCTGTGGACCCGCAAGGCCATTGCCGGCAATATCATGCTAACCTCGGTGCTGGTGTTCCTGTTCACGTTCGCGCAAATCGGCCTGGGGTATTCAACCCGGAGCAATGTGGAAATCACCGGATGGCATATCACGGTGGGGGTAGCCCTTACATCCGCCACCACCGTCCTGTTAATGCAGTTGTGGACATCCCGACCACGGAGTGGCAGCATCTCCACCACATAGAATTACCGGTTATCCATACTATCAAACCATTCCCGGACTCCTACACTCATAGCAGGAGTTCGGGATTGCGCGTTAAGAGCGCCGCCTTCCTTACAGAACCAGCAGAACCAACGGGAGGATTCATGGATACCAGTACTATCTCACTCGATCGCATTGTTCGCCGCGCGAAGGAAGTGGCCACCTTCAACACCCGCACCTACGAGGAGATCGTGCGCGATCCCTCGGCCACCACCGAAGCCGCCATTGTGGTAGCCACCGTGGCGATCTTCTCCGGCCTGGGGTACCTCTTTGCCGGCCCATTCGCCCTCATCGGCGCGGTTGTGGCCATGCTTGTGGGCTGGGTGATCAGCGCCGCGGTGATCTACTTCGTCGGCACCCGCATCACCGGCACGCAGCAGTCCACCAGTTCGGTAGAGCGCGTGATGCGCATTGTCGGGTACGCAGCAGTGCCGGGCGTGTTCTCTATCTTCTCCGGGCTGTGGCTGGTGGGATGGCTGATCGCTACCGTCATCTTCTTCTGGTTGCTCATCACCATGGTGCTGGCGATTCGCGCGTCCATGGATATGACCCTCAGCCGCGCCATGCTCACCGGCCTGATCGCCTGGATCGCGAACCTGATCGTGACAGGACTCGTGTGGCTGATCTTCGATATCAACCCCACCTTCCCCTTCACCTAGACCTCTCCCCCTCCCCTTTCCACGAACGACACCCGGGCCAGCCCCCGGGTGTCGTTCCCGTTTTCCACAGGGGCGCAGCCAACGCTCTCTGGTACGATTGTGTGCGTTATTCGCCCATACCCGAGCAGGACCAACCATGACGCCACGTATGTACGATATCCGCATCGAAACGCCAAATACCCCCGAGGCGCTGGAACTGGCACGGTATGCCTTCGCCTCCAGCCCGGAAGAGATCACCGACGAGCGCAAGGAACGCTACCGGCAGAGCCACGCCACAGACAAGGGCATTTTCAGCTATATCGATGGTGCTCCGATCGCGAAGGTTGATGTGATCCCCATGACGCAAAACGTGCGCGGCCTGGTGATGCCCATGGGCGGTATCAGTGGCGTGTGCAGCATGCCAATTGCCAGGCGTGGTGGCCATGTGCGGGCACTTATGCAGCGAGCCATTGAAGAAATGCATGCCGATGGCCACGCCATAAGCACCCTGTTCCCGTTCAAGACCAGCTACTACGAGATGTTCGGCTACGCTGGCTGGCAGGTACCGATGTACATGCGGGTCAACCCGGCAGCGTTGGCTCCGTACCTGAAAGTGCCCAAGACTGGCACCGTGCGCCATCGCCTTGCCCACAATGCGGCAGACGATGCCTACGCCCTCGTCACATCTGCGCAGGCAACCCTGCACGGCATGAGCCGGCATCCGCGCGAGAAGTTCGATGCACAGTTGAAGTGGCATCCGTTATGGCTGATGTCGGTTCACGAAGGGGATGACATCACCGGCGGAATAACCTACAAGCTGGATCCAGACAAGAAGGTTATGGAAGTCCATGGGGCGTTTTGGCTGACGGAGAACGCCAGGGTACAGGTGCTGGATTACCTGGCGCGGCATGTCGACCAGGTGAATCGCATTGCCATGCCCCTCCTCCCGGGAGAGCAGCCGCACCTCTGGATGACGGATAACGATGCCATCACTATCTCCTCGGTAGAAGACCATGCCTGGAACGCACCGATGGCACGCATTGTCACAGTTACGGGCCTGAACGGCATCGGAGCCGGGAATGGCTCGGTGGCGCTCACAATTCAGGATGCGCAGGCGCCCTGGAACGCCGGCACGTGGACCTTCACCGGCACCAATGGCGTGCTGGAAGTAATCGAAGGAGGCGAACCGGTTGGCGAGGTAAGCATCAACGGCCTTTCCGCCCTGGTGATGAGCGGGATCGACCCCGTGGCCCTGCCCTACCGCGGCTGGGGCCAGGTTCAGCCACACGCCATCGAGGCCCTTCGGTCCATCTTTCCGCCCGTCGTGCCGTACCTGCACGACCAGTTCTAGGAATCGCCATGACGCCCGCCAGCTACGATATCCGGGTCGAGCCCGCCAACACCCAGCATGCGCTGGAACTGGCGGCGTACGCCTTCGCCAGCAGTCCAGGGGAACTGACAGAAGAGGAAAAGTCGCACTACTTCGCAGGGCGGGCGGACGACAAGGGAATCGTCAGCTATGTCGATGGTGTTGCAGTAGCGAAGGCGGCGATTATCCCGATGACCATGAACGTGCGTGGCTCGGTGATACCCATGGGTGGGATTGGTGGCGTCTGCACCATGCCAGTGGCCCGTCGTGGAGGCCATGTGCGAGAACTGATGCTGCGGGCGATTCAGGAGATGCACGCCGATGGCCAGGCAGTAAGTACCCTCTACCCGTTCAAAACCAGCTACTACGAGACGTTCGGCTATGCGGGCTGGCAGGCTCCCATGTGGGCCACCATCAGGCCTGCAGCACTCGCACCCGCTATGTCCATGCCGAAAACCGGCACACTCCGCCAACGCCTCAGCAAAGACGTCCGAGATGAGGTTTGGGCACTGCTGGAGGAGAAGCAGCGGCATCTGCATGGCATGGGCTGCCTCCCGCGCGCCCGATTTGACCATAGCCATCTTGACGATCCGGGCTGGTTCGTTTCAGTCCATGAGGAGAACGGGGTCACCGGGGGACTCGTGTACACCCTGGACCTCGACAAGCAAGTCATGGATGTGCGCTCGGCGATCTGGATTACCACCAACGCCAGGCTCCATCTCTTTGATTTCATGGCGCGCCACGTCGACCAGGTGAAACACATCACCTTGCCGTTGTCTCCGGGTGATCACCCTCACCTGTGGATGACTGATGACAATGCCGTCACCATCTCATCGGTTAAGGGCCATGCCTGGCACGCGCCGATGGCAAGAATTGTGACCATTACCGGCTTGAACGGTATCAGCGCAGGCGACGGCAGCGTCACATTGGCTATCCGGGATCCACATGCCCCCTGGAACAACGGAACCTGGACCCTTACCGGAAGGGACGGCACGCTGAAAATAACCCAGGGCGGTGATCCACAGGGCGACCTGACCATCAACGGCCTCTCGGCCATGGTCATGAGCGGGTTCGATCCGGACTTGCTACCGCTACGCCACTGGGGGTTCATGCAGCCGGAGGCAGTTGAAGCCTGTCGTTCACTCTTTCCACCCGTAGTCCCGCACTTGCACGCGTCGTTCTAGAACCGGGTAACTGGCGGGAGACAGCATACATATAGAAGGAAGGATCATATTCATCGTCATTCCTTCTATATGCGTCGAACATGTCCCCGGGACAGCAGTTAAGGAGGAACGAGCCGGAAGCATTGCTTCCGGCTCGTTCCTTGAGCCATCTCGATCCAGGGACGGCTGGTCGAGATCTATTGGTACTTACGGCGAATGCCAATGGCACTCGCGCCGAAGGCGATCATGGCGAAGGCAGCCGCCCAGATGATGGACCCGCTCGCCGCGATGCTGCCACTGCCGGTGTTCGGCAGGTTGGTGACTGGCGGCTTCGGCGTCGGCTTCACTGGTGGTTTCGGCGTCGGCTTCGGCTGAGGCTGCTCACCCATCGGGCACTGCAGCGAGAGCGCGTTCTCCACCGAATCACCAAGGGTCTGCATCATCGCCATGCTGGCGAGGCGGGCACTGCTGCCATCCGGCAAGGTGCCTTCCGCACTCACTTCCAGCGTGATGCTGCGGGCATCGTAATCGGCCTGGGTAATCACCAGCGTGAATTCACGGGTCACACTCTGGCCCGGCTGGAGCTCGGTCGGGAACGGCGAATCCAGCTCGCCCTCGCGGGATGTCGTGACCTCGATGTCGCTCACTGTGAGATCGCCATCGTTGCTGACCGTGATCTTGAACGCCACCTCATCGCCGACTGCTGGCAAGAATTCGTCTTCAGGACTCGGGCAAACCAGGGCTACCAGGATCGCCGGGTTTTGGTCGATCACCTGCGTATCGCAGTCATCGTCGGCCACCGCGGTGTCATCCGGGGCACTGCCGCTCAGGTCGGCGCAGTTCACCACTGTTCCGAAGTCCACATCGGCCTGGGTCACCGTGTAGGTGGCCGTCAGCTCAACGGTCTCGCCCGGGGCCAGCGAACTGATGGTGTTGCCATCGGTCCACTCCAGGCCGACCAGCGGGTCATCGATGGTGAGGTCAGTCAGCGTGACATTGCCGGTGTTGGTGACAGCGAAGGTGTACGTGATCACCTCATCGAGGTTCAGTACATCGTCGTCACCGGTTGCGGCGGAGCCGGTCTTCTCCAGGTCCACACCAGGCTCGCCCGGCAGGTCGGTCGTAACGCAGTCCTCGTCGTACAGGCTGGTCGGCATCGGCTCATCACCGGTGACCGCAACAGTGATGCGATCCTCAATGATGTCGATCAACGGCGGCTGACCAGTTACGTCAGCACAGTTCTCTACCTCACCGGCGTCCAGGTCGGGCTGGGTAACCACGTAGGTCGCCTTCAGCACCACTTCGTCGCCTGGCAACATTGTGCCAATGTTCGGATCGTCCACCCATGTGAGGTTCGGCAGCGGATCGTCCACCACCACATTCTCCAGGGTGACGTTACCGGTGTTCACCACGGTGAACGTGTACTCGATAGTATCGCCAGCATCCACGCGGTCGGCGGGAGCAACGCTATCCAGTACGGTCGCGGTCTTCACGATGCTTATGCCAGGCACGTTCTCCAGTGGCGCGGTGATGCAATCCTCATCTGAGACGTACGGTTCTTCAGCTTCCTGCATGGCAGCGAAGGAGAGGACCTGCGGCATGACCGGACCATCGCCGGTGACATCGGCGCAGTTCAACACCTCGCCTGCATCCAGGTCGGACTGGGTAATCACGTAGATCACCGTGAAGGTCTTCATTTCACCCGGTGCCAGCGAGGTGATGGTTTCGCTGAGGCTCACGAGCGGATCGTTGACCGCCACGTTCGTCAGGGTGACGTTACCGGTGTTCTCGACCGTGATCGTGAACTCGATGTGGTCGCCCGCATCAATCCGGTCCTCCGGACCCACGATGTTCGTGAACACTCCGAAGGTCTTCTCGATATCGATAGCCGGCTCGTGCTCCAGCTCCGTATCGATACAGGCATCGTCGGTTGCGTACGGCGCTTCACCTTCCTGCATGGCAGCGAACAACGGTACCTGCACTGCCGGGCCATCAGCGACGACATCCGCGCAGTTCTGCACCATGCCCGCATCGAGGTCGACCTGGGTCACCTCGTACGTGACCGTGAAGGTCTTGGTGACGCCAGGGGCCAGCGAGATGATGGTTTCGCTGAGGCCCACGAGCGGATCGTTGACCGCCACGTTCGTCAGGGTGACGTTACCGGTGTTCTCGACCGTGATCGTGTACTCGATCTGGTCTCCAGCATCAACGCGGTCTTCCTCACCCGCTACATTCACGAGCACGGAGCCAGTCTTCTCCACGTCAATGGAGGGGTCCTGCTCGAGCTCGGTGGTGATGCAGTCTTCATCGCTCACCGGCTCGGTCGGATCGATCACCTGGGCCATGAAGCCGGGTGCCGGTGCCTCGTACAGCGGCGGTTCGCCGGTGGTATCGGCGCAGTTGTACACGCTGCCCATATCCAGGTCATCTTGCGTGATCGTGTAGGTCACCGTGAACTCAACCGGCGCGGCGTCCGGGGCCAGGCTCGGAATGGTCTCACTGACGCCCGCCAGCGGGTCGCTTACCACCACGTTGGTCAACGTGACGTTGCCAGTGTTCTCCACCGTGATCGTGTAGGTAATCTCATCGCCCGCATCCAAGCGTTCGTTCGGCAGGACCACCGTCTTGTCGATTTCCGCGGACTTCTCGATGTCGATACCAGGCGTCTGCACAACGGTTGTCCGCGCGCAGTTATCGAGTTGGTATTGATCGTGCTCCACGGTGATGCAGTTCTGGATTGTTCCACCTGCATCCATATCGGCCTGCGAGACCGTGTAGCTCGCGCTGAGAATAACCACACCGTCGATACCAAGCGAGCCGATAACCGGGGTGTTGCCATCCAGCGTGACGCCGGCAGGCATGTTGCCCCAAACCACGTTCGCCGGGGTACCTGTGCCGGTGAGATCATCATCCACCGCCAGGCCTGTCAGCACCTTGTTACCCGTATTCTCAACCTGAATGGTGTAGTTGATGGTTACGCCATCTTCCGTCACCGACATGGTCGTGGTGCTCTTGGACGCTTCCACCTTCGGCACGCAGGTAATGGTAACGTCGGCCGTGCGCTGGTTGCCCAGCCCGCTGTTGGAGAGCGTGGCCTGGTTGGTGTAGTCACCACACACCGGTGCTTCGGCTGTTGTCGGGGCCGTCAGCGTGATAGTCACAAGGCCGGTGTACGCGGGCAGGTCAATGTTGGAACAGGTCACCACGGCGCCGACGCGCTCGCAGGTGGCACCTGCATCGTTATCAACAACCGTCCAGTTCAGGCCGGCGAGACCTGCCGGCAGCGTGTCGGTCACCACCAGGTCGTTCACGTAGTAGGTGCCGGTATTGCGCACCGTAATGGTGAACTCGATGTCCTCGCCCGGCGCAACCGTGCCATCGGCAACCGTCTTCGTCCACTCGATCTTCGGCGTGCAGACGATGTCCGTCGTTACCGTGTTGCTGGTAATTACGGTACCTGGAGGCGTGATGGTACCCGTCATTCGCGCTGTGACGACTTGCGTGAGTCGGAAGCCACTGAGAGTTGCCGAGTTTGTGAGGTCCGTATCGCACTGGGTCACGCTCGGCCGTGCAATCACATCTGCTGTGATCGTCACGGTTGCTATTTGACCCGGAGCCAGTGAGCTGATGCCACAGGTGACAACGCCATCGGCGTCCACCCCGCATACCTCTTCCGCGCTTGGCGATGCGACGGTTGCGTTGATGTTGATCAACACCGACTCATCGAGGTCATCGGTCACCATCGCATTGAATACTGTGGTATTGCCGAGGTTCTCCACGACGATGGTATAGGTGATGGACCCGCCCGGCGTCGCTGTGGAAGGCCCACTCTTCGTGATCTGCAGGCTGGTGCAGTTCACTTGGGCAGATGCGCTATCCGTGCCGGAAATCGGCGCCTGGTTGGCAAACGAACCGGTGACAGTCGCAGTGTTATCCCACTGCTTGCACCATGTCGTGTTTGGCGTTTCGATCTCTGCCGGTACCATGGCCGTGGCAATGAGGATCACCGACTTGCCCGGTGCCAGGTCGGTCACCTGGTACGGGAAGGACGCGGGCGATTCACTGGCGCCGCCGAGGGCGATATCCCATGTGCCCGATGGCAACGCCGGAAGCACGTCCGCAATGGTCGCGTTCGCGATCGTCACATTGCCCGTATTAGTGAAGGTAACCGTGAACTGAATCGCCTCTCCTGGAACCACCGGTGCGGTCGGGCCTTCCTTCGTGAAGGTGAAGGTTGCGGACTGCGGGATGGTCACCGGCGCGCAATCGGGATCGTTGCCTACCTGCGGGTAGGTCGACGCGCAGTTTTGCATCGACCCGCGGTCGATATCCTGCTGCGTGATCGTGTAGGTGACCGGAACAGTCACCACGCCATCCGGCGCGATGTTGGAGGTAACGGTGAACTGGTTGCCATTTACGGTGATGGTGCCGCCAGTGGGGGTTCCAAAGGCGATGGTGCCATTACCAATCGCAACACCATCAGAGACCACCACGTTCGTCCGGGTGGTGTTGCCAGTATTCTCCACGGTGATATTGAAGCTGATCGTGTCGCCAGGATTGACAACGGCAGCTGGTGCGACGACCGCCGGGTTCAGGCTGACGAAGCTCTTGCCAACATCTACGCCTGGGCGTTGCGTGATCGTGGTGGGAGCACAATTGTCGCTCTCGCCTGGTGCCGTCGGGATCGGGTCGGATGCGCCCGTCGTGGCCGCACCGACGCAGTTCAGGATCGTGCCACCATTATCGATGTCGTCCTGCGATACCGTGTAACTCGCCGTAATCGTCACGGTCTCGCCCACTCGCAAGGTGCCGATGGTGCCACCAAACGGGTCCTGGCTGAATCCGCCAGGCAGGTTGCTGGTTGCAGCGCCCCACGTAATGGATTCCGGAACGTCAGTGCCGGTCAGCGAGTCCGTTACCGAAACACCGTTCAGCGCAACGTTCCCCGTGTTCTCAATCTGGATCTCGTAGGTGATAACGTCATTTGCCCCATCCACGGTCTCAACTGTGGTGGTCTTGCGAGCATCGATGCGCGGCGTGCGCTGAATCACGTCTGTGACGCAGTTGTCACCTGGAACGGTGTCGCCACGTAGGCCTTCATTAGTGATGTAGGCGCAGTTCTCGATCTCACCCGCATCGACGTCGGGCTGAAGAACAATGTAGGTTGCCGTAAGGGTGGTGTTACCTCCAACCGGGATCACCGGAATGGTCATGCCATCAGCCGGGGTCACCCAGGTGAGGGAACCTGCGCCTTCGAACACGTCATTCAGGAGCAGACCCGTCAAGTCCTCATTACCTGTGTTGGTAAGGACGATCGTGTACGTGATGGTGTCGCCAACCGAAAGCCCGGTCGGGGCCGTATCGGACGTGAGGGCCGATTCCTTGGCGATGCTGTACGCAGGATCGCAATCAATGGAGAAGCTGACCGTGGAGGAATTCGAAGCCACGTCGGCGTAGTCGCCGGTCAGGATGGCGGTATTGGTGTATTCGCCACACACCGGGTTAGTCGCCGTGATAGCCGAGCTGGTCAGCGTCACGCTGAACTGGTCGGTCGTGCCGGCGTTGGCTGCCGCCAGGGTGATTCCTTCACAGGTGAGCACACCACCAGCAATCGAGCAGCTGTCGCTGTTCTCACTCCAGGTCAGGCCGGCCGATCCGATGAGGGCGCTATCCAGTGTATCGGTGAAGGACACGCCAGTAGCCTCGAAATCACCAGCGTTCGTTACTGTGATGGTGAACTCGATCGTGTCTCCAGTAACGAAGACGGTATCGTTGGCCTGTTTCAGGATCGAAACGTTGGTCACGCACGGCTTGGTTGGGGCGGTGAAGGTGTAGACCTTGGTGCCATTCGCACCATCCGTCCATGTCCCACCATAGCCCAGGTTCGGCATCGTCGTCGGCCAAACGTTATCTGCACTCTTGCTGTAGGTGATGACGATCAGCGCGCCACCCGCTGCGCTCGTCGGGAACGGTGCGGTCGAATCCACCGTGCCGTTGATCGACACGCTGGCAATCGTTGCCGTACCGGTGCCATAGCTCAGCGACACCGTCGAGGTACCAACACCGGTACACACGTTGGCGCCCAGGGTAATCGTTGGGATGGTCGCTGCACACTTCGCAGCATCAAAGGTCTTGCTGTATGTCGCTGTGGTCGCGTTTACGAGCGTCCAGCCATTCCAACTATTGCCACTTTCCCAGGCATAGGTACCCGAGATCGTCACCGTCACGACGATAGTTTGATCGGCATTACCGGGGAAGCTGTAGTTTCCAAAGCCTCCACTGCCATTCAGCGTTACAGCAGTTCCATTCCGCGTTATGGACGTAACCGTGCCGCCCGGGAACGAAGGAATAGTGATGCTGTGCTGGTTGACGGTACCAGCGGAACACATTGCGTTCGTGGCGTTCACCGTCAACGGTTTCGTTGGGACACACCGCTGCGATTGCAATGGAACGCGATAGATCGCGACCCCGTTCTGCAAGGTCCATCCTGGCGGCATTGCCGACCAGGCGTACTTCTTCAGCCGGCCCTCAATCCGTATGGTATCGCCAGGTGCCGGGGCCTGGTTCGGTCGGGTTTCGTTCACCACCGTGTAATCGATGGCATCGGTGTCCGCCGGGTTGTACCAGGTCAGGTTGGTCTGGGTTCCGTTAACACAGGCTTCCTGGATAGGAGGCGTGAACGTTGGAGTGGCGAAGCTACTGATGGCCCATACGGCATCGATGTCCGCACCGGCATAGTTCGGCACACCACCGGAGCAGGGGTTGTAGTTGCCCCGATTTAGGTCAGTGAGCTCGACTGCCGTAAACTGTGCGCCGACCAGGTCGCCGGTCAAGAGACTGTCAATATCGAAATATTGGGTATTGGCATTTGAGGAGCCACTCAATTGCCCGACCAGGAGCCATCCTGTTGGGGTTCCGTTCGCCTTAGTTCCGCTGATTCGAATGCGGGTGGGTTCGGCCGCCGCACCGCGCTCGAGGATCATCAGGTCACCACCGGCCGCATTATTTCCGGTGACGCCATTCCCCACCAGCACGTTATTGCTGAAGTACACAACTACCTGGCCATTCCATCCGAGGGATGGTGCACGCTCATCCGGAATCGTCTGGCCAGACGGGTGGTCACCGACGCCGGTAATACCCTCAAAGGTTCCACCGTCGTTATTGGGGGTAGGACACGAGTTGGAACCGACGTTTGTATAGGTACCAGGTATTGTGACAACCACGGAGTCAGCGTAGCGGATATCGCTGTTATCCGCAGGAGGATAGTCGCCGATGAACGCCGCTGGTGCCAACGTTACCGCCATCGTCTCTTCGAAGGTTGGTGCCGCCTGGCGTTGGATGCCCATTCGCTGGGCTCCCGCGTTAATTGCTGTCGCGCTCACTTCGAAGGTGAATTCCAGCGTCTTGCTGCCGAAGTCATCGTCGGTAATCTCGTATTTGCCGACACATGAAATGCTTCCGCCAACCGCAAGCTCTTCATCCAATGCGGGGGTGCAGGTCCACTCACCGTCGACGTCCGGTGTGCTCGTGATGTTGATGTTGTTGACAGGATCAGTACCGAGGTTCTTGATCGTAAGCGTAATGACCACGGTGTCGCCCGGAAGCGGCAGCTCGTGACGATATTCCTCGCCTGTGCGCTCGATCTTCTCCACCGTATAGGCTGCGGAGACGTCGAGCTCCACAATTTTCGGACCCGGGGTCGGGCACAGGGTCGCCGTCTGTGGCGTATAGGTAGCAACGCTGCCGTTAACCGCCCAATCGTTAAACTTGCCATCGTTTGACCACGTATACCCTGGCTGAAGCGTGGCTGTCAGCTGGTACTGGCCAGTCTTGTCCGGGCCGGTGACGCTATATACAAGGCCCTCGGTATCGGCTGGTGTCATTCCAGGCGCCACCACCGTGGGGTCCGCGCATACAGAGGCGTCAATGGCAGGTGCCGCAGGCGAAACCTGCCTGGACTCCGGGGTAGGAACGGAGGTGGCGGTCGGAGCCTCGGTCGGCTTTGGCGTCTCTGTGGGAGCCGTGGTCGCGGTCGGGACGGCCGGATCTTCACAGCCATCGCCGTCGGCATCCTTAACCGGCTTTACGGTCGGGCAGGCATCCACCGTGTCGAGCACGCCGTCACCATCGCTGTCACGGTTATCGACCGAATCACAAGGATCACCAACACCGTCGTTGTCCAGGTCGGCCTGATCGCCGTTGGCAACGTCCGGGCAGTTATCGAGGTCGTTGGCAACGCCATCACCATCGCGATCCAGGTCGTTGACCGGGTCGCAGGCATCGCCGATACCATCACCGTCTGCATCGGCCTGGTCGCCATTGGCAATGCCCGGACAGTTATCGAAGGCGTCGTTCACCCCGTCGTTATCCAGGTCGAGGTCGTTAACCAGATCACAGGCGTTACCGAGGCCATCGCCATCGATATCCGCCTGGTCGCTGTTGGCCACATCAGGGCAGTTGTCGGCGTCGTTGTTAACCAGGTCGCCGTCGACATCAAGGTCGTTAACTGGGTCACAGGCATCACCGATGCCATCACCATCTGTATCTGTCTGGTCGGCGTTTGCAGCGTCGGGACAGTTGTCCAAATCCGTGTTGATGCCGTCACCATCAGGATCAAGATTTTCCCCAACTACCTGGGCGGCTCCGGTGTCGCCTTCCGAGCTGGTCTGGTCCGAAGTTACGGTGGTATCCGTCTGCGGCAGAATATCCTCCGCCGTCACCAGCGGTGCGCCAAGGGGCATAAGCAGGTTGACAACTATGGCCAGGAGCGAAATGAAATGGATCAATTTGTGCCGTGTGTTCATACCTGCTCTCCCCGTGTTCCTGCTGGTGTTCCCTGCACCCGCTTTGGTTTTTCGCTGAAGTTGCAGCGACATCTCTCATTTGACATAGGTAACCCTCCCCGTCCGAATGGTTAAATCACCCTATTCCACAAAATTGGACATAAGAAGCACAGCCCACCAGGACTGGCTTCCTCGTGCCGCGCAACTTGCCGAAGCAGTTACATCGACACATAACGCATTCATCACATGGGCTTTTTCGCACCAGTTCACCGTAACACAAGGGTGTCAACCCGCTTTTGGCGCAGTCCTGGTGGAGAGACCCCTTAGGATCCGACCCTCATGACGAATATGTCAATCAACATATGGTGGATAATAGTCACTGGACGCGGCGTTATCAACACAATTTGTGTTGCTTTCACCGAAGTCTTTACCGAAGTCTTTACACGGCTTTACAAAAGTTACCGAAGTTGTCTACCGGGAACGGTGGGCGGCGAAGGCTGAAAGAGCGATGCGGAACTCTTCCACCGATCGCTCTTTCCGTAGGCCGAGTTGAACCACTTCAGCCTGCAAACGCCCGATATGACGGGCAATTGCAGCGCTTGCGAGCGCGGGATCGTGCCAGAGGGTAATGGTCTTACTGGACCGAAGTCTTGCCAGGCGCGTACTGCATCGGGTACAGGAGAGTACCAGGTTGGCAAGCTCGCGCCGCTGCCAGGCGAGCCGGTATGCGGTAGCGCTCACCAGCTGCCCCGTAAGCAGATCTCCAACATCGTCGCGAATCGCCTGCAGGGTCGGCAGGTCCCGTACCTCCCAGGCAGCATTGATGCGGAGCATCATCTCCTCACGGAACCGGCGGTCATGCTCGTCCCGGGTCAGGTCGGGGTGAAAGGCGCGCGCCAGTTGCCGGTACAGGCTTCGGAGATCCGGTGATTCCTGCTCTCGCGCCTTCCCGTGCGGCCGGTGTGAGGGCTCCTCTGCCGATTCAGCCCATTCCCAGCTCGCACCCGATGTTGCCGTACGCAACTCCGGCGCAAACCAGTCCTCTGGCACGGCAACGTTGAACAGTTCACCGATGTACCGGAGCTCGTCCGGGGTGAACACATCCGCCATGACGCCATCAGGGTCGGCAACCAGCCGGGCATGGAGCCGGGCAGTAAAACGCTCGATTTCATTGCACAGGTGACGCAACGCATCGCGCTCGGCGGTAATGGGGGCAGATTGCCGTGCAACCCGCTGTTCGAAGGCGGCAAACGCGCGTTCCAGTGGTGCCAGTTGCGCCTGCAACCGAGCCAGCTCGGCCTCTTTATCGGCTATTTGCCGGGAGAGTAACGCGTGCTCCAGCTCTTCCAGTGTGGTGAGGGGTACAAGGTGCATGGACATCCGGGCTTATATCTGTGTCGTACGCGACGCATCTACGCCGGGTCACGTACCATATCTCAAGTATACGAAGGCGGTCCACTGCCGCTGTACTTCGGGGGAAAGAATGATCGCTGGTCATATCGGGGCGGCTGCGGGTGCAAAGCGATGGGCACCCGGGGTGCCGTTGTGGGCGCTGCTGGTAGCGAGCTTTTTGCTGGATATCCTCTTTGCTATCTTCTGGGCGCTCGGCAAGGAAGAGATGACCGCCATTGAGGGCACAGATGGCGGCTACGGCGAAATGGCGTTCCGTATCGACTGGTCGCATTCCTTCTTTGGCACACTGTTCGTTTGCCTGGTGGTGCTCATTGTCACCGCCCGTCGCTGGGGCGGCATGGGTGCCTTTGTCCTCAGCTGTGTCGTGTTTAGCCACTGGTTCCTGGACCTCATCGTGCACCGCCTGGATATGCCGATTATGCCCGGCAACGCCGGTACCACTCCCCGCGTCGGCCTCGGCCTGTGGGATGCTCCGGTCGTGGTGGTCATCCTGGAGCTGGCGCTGCTGCTGGGCGGTGTGTGGCTGTGGTATCGCAGCCCCGATGCCGATGCAAAAGCACGCCGGGCCGCCATTATCACCGCTGTTGTCGGCGTGATCGTGCTGGCGCTCGATTTCACGATCTAGCGCGGCTGAACTTCCCGGTGGCAGGGGCCAGTACAGCGGCCACCGCGCACAACACCACCACAACCACCATAATGCTGCGCATGGATGTTGCCTCTGCGATCCACCCAAGGATCGGTGGCCCCGCCAGGAAGCCGGTGTACCCCACCGTTGCGGTACCGGCCACGGCCCGTCCGCGTGGCAGTGTGGGATGGTTGCCCGCCGCCGAGAACACCAGCGGATACACTACCGCCAGCCCCAGGCCCACAAAAACAAAGCCGGGAAGCATGCTCCATGGTTGGTCGATCAGGGTGGCAATTCCAAGCCCGATCGCGGCCAGCGAGCCGCTGCGCCGAATGAGTTTGGCTGGTCCCCAGGCGGTCACGAAGCGATCGCCGCTGAAGCGCCCGGTCAGCATGGCAAGGCTGAACGCCGCGTACCCCAACGCGGCCACGTCCTCTGACGTATGCAGGTGCTTGTTCAGGTAGAGAGCGCTCCAGCTGTTCATCGCTCCCTCCCCCACCGCCGTACACAACGCAATAGCGCCCAACACCCAAAGCGACCGGTGCGGGAACGAGAAGAACGGCGCCGGCTCGTCGCTCCGGGTACTGGTGACATCTGGCACCATGGAGCGCCCCACAGCCACAAGCAGCACCAGGTTGAGCACGGCCACCATACCGAAGTGACCGAGCGGTTCGATATGCCGCCACGCCATAAACGCACCGATCATCGCCCCGATCAGGCCGCCCAGGCTGAAGAACCCGTGCAGCGAGTTGATAATGCTGCGGCCGGCGCGGGCCTCGATCTCAATTCCCTGGGCGTTCATGGCAAGGTCGAGCCCGCCATTGCCGAACCCGAACAGCACCAGCGCCACCATAAGCACCGCCGGGTTTGGGGCCACTGCCAGTACTGGCAAGGCGCTGAAAAAGAGCGTGCCGAAGAGGAGGGTCGCCCGGGCCGACCCTGTGGAATCAATCAGCTTGCCCGCCACCGGGAACGAACTGAGGGCGCCCACGGCCATCCCCATCATCACGGTGCCGGCGCTGCCGGTCGTCATGTCGAGTTTCTCGACAATCGCCGGTATCCGGCTCACCCACGCCGAAAGCGTGAGCCCGTTCAGCAGGAAAATGATGGAAATGGCGACACGTGCGCGGTCGTTTCTCATTACCGGCCGGCAAACTGGCCCGACCGTGCCATGCCGGCGATCAGGTTCACAATTAACTGGGCCATGAGCATGGATGTGAGTCCCCGCGGATCCAGGTTCGGGATGAACGATGAGAAGTGCGCGGCAATCACGTTGCCGCGCTGCGTTGTGCCCTGCAGCAGGTCGGTTGCCTGCCAGTAGTCCAGGCCACCAAAGGCGGGAGCCCCGGCTCCGGGCGCAATCGCGAGGTCCATCACATCGGCATCGAAGTGGATGTAGGTGTTCCCCAGGTCCGGGAGCGCAAAGGCGATCTCGCGGCTGCCACGATCGTGGATCTCCCGCGCCGGGATCATCACATTGCCGCGTGCGCGGGCATCGTCGTAATCGCCCGGACGCGCGCTACCAAGCCCACGCAAGCCCAGGTGGGTAGCGCGGCCCATATGTGGCATCTCGCTTGCGCGACGCATGGAACTGCTCCAGCCGTCGCGAATGCCTTCTACCTCATCCCGGTAATCCAGGTGGGCATCGAAGTGAACGATCGAGACATCCGGATCGGCATCGAGCCCTCGCATGACGGGCGTCGATGTGCCATCGTTGCCGCCGATGGTAATCACCGCCGCTCCCCGGCTTCGAATCAGGCGCACCGCATCTTCCACCCTGGCGTGGTTCTCGCTGCCCGCTTCCTCATCGCCCACCACATCGCCGCAGTCGACAATGCGAATCGGACGGCCGTTCAGGATCGTCCCACCGAGGTCGATATCGTAATGCTCCCAAAACTTGCCGAACTTGCCGGAATGCTCGCGTATCGAACGCGCGCCCTCGGAATACCGGGGCCGGTCGGTATACGACGGGTAGATGACGCCCCACGGCACACCGAGAATGGCGATATCGGCATCCAGTTCATGCAGGTCGGTGCACCGCTCCACGCCGGCGAACGTCGGCATATCATCGGCTACGGGATCGATCAACGTAGTCATGGTCATACTCCTGTTTGCCTGGTAATACCGTGTGCGGCTGCCAGCTTCGGCACCGCCGGATTAAGTTTGGTGAGCAGCGAGATACCCAGCAATACCACGGCCACCGCGCCAATGGCAGTGCGGAGCGATGTGAGGTCGGCAATGGCACCGATCACCAACGGACCGATAAGAAAGCCAAGGAAGCCGATACTGGCCACCGTCGCAACTGCTTGGGCTGGGGGAATGCCGGGGATATGATTGGCGCGCCGGTAGGTCACCGGCACCACCACCGCCAAACCAAGCCCCATTAATGTGTACCCGAGGATAATTGCCCACGGCTGGTTGAGGAGCATGCCGGCGCCAACCCCCGCCGCCGCGAGCAGCGAGCCGGACACCAGGGTGCGGTCCACCCCCAGGCGGGCGATAACCGTGTCGCCACCCAGCCGGCCAATGGCGGTAGCAATGGCAAAGCAGGTATAGGCTGCGCCACCCACAGCCGGGCTTGCGTCCAGCGTGCCGCGCAGGTACAGCGCCACCCAGTTGTTGATGGTTTCCTCAGCCAGCGCGATACACACAATAGTGAGCCCAAGCGGCAGCAACAATTTGGGCGGTAACGATGGCAGGCGCCTTCGCGTTGGCGGGTGGGTAATCGGCACGAGGTCGTCGGGCATCATCGCGGCGGTGATGTACGCCGTTAGCGGGACAGTGACCAGGGCGATAAGGCCAAATTGCAGGGCAACGGGGACGCCGGCCTGAGCGAGGAACCCGCTGATGAATGAGCCACTCAGCGCCCCAACGCTAAAGAACCCGTAGAGCGCGGATATCAGCGGCCGGGCGGTGCGGCGCTCTACCACGGCTCCCTGCACGGAGGTAGTCAGGTCGTACCCGCCGGTAAACAGGCCGAACACGAACATGCCGGTAGCAAAGGCGATCGTGCCGGAGAGATTGGCCAGCACCACCACAATCAGCGCAAACGGCAGGGCAAAGATCATGTGCGTGCGTGGTGACCCGATACGGGCGATCAGCCGGGCCGCGACATTGAATGCCACGATGTTCCCCAACGCATAGATGAAGAAAACCACGCCCAGCAGGGCCGTATTGACCTCCACATCGGCAATCACGCCAGGAATACGGGGGTACCAGCTACCCTGCACAAAGCCCCGCAGCAAGAAGGCAATGGCAATGGCAACCGACGGCTGAACAGGACGACGCATAAGTTCGGTTTACTTTCCTGATTCTGAGTATGTATGGTGGGTTCCGGCACGCACACCGGGCTCGCGGCAATGGTATATCGCCACCCGCCTTCGGGCCAATCGCATCCCTTCCTGCCCGAAAAAAAGAAGGGTGCAGTGAACATCACTGCACCCTCTTTGCACATTTACCGGTGATACCTAGCCAGTTACACCGGCACGATCTGGTCGTCGAGTTTCTTGGAACGATGTGTGATCACCTCGGGCTTCTTCGCGCCCACGATCACCGTATCGTCGTGGCGGAAACCGCCCACGCCATAGATATAGATACCCGGCTCGGAAGAGTAGACCTCGTTCTTCTTGAACGGGCGGTGGTTGAACGGCATATCCTCAGGGAACTCATGGCCCCCTATTCCCAGGCCATGGCCGGTGCGATGGTTGATGTACTCGGCAAATCCGGCCTTGTCGTACACAGCAGTGGCGGCAGCGTCGGCGCTGGAGACCGGATTACCGGCAATCATCTGCGCGGCAGCTGCCTCGCACGCCTCGGTTGCTGCCTCGAAGGCGCGTACCTGGATATCAGACTTCGGCTTGCCCACGAACAGGGTGCGCTCGTTCTCCACCACCAGGCCGTTCAGGCGCACGATGATGATGTTCACCACGCCGGTGCCCACCTCAAACGCCTCGGCAGCCTCGGCACCGGAGCCATGCGGCGCGGACGACCATTTGCCGCCTGAGGACCACAGCCGGATTTCCACCCGATCGCTGGGGAAGCGCTTCGCACCTTCCTCCATCATCAGGCTGGCCACCTGCAGGTCGAACGCCTTCACGTTCATCCCTGGCTTCAGGAGTTCCATATACTTGTCCTGGCCCCAGTCGCTCAGTTTGGCGGCATCGCGCATGATATCGAGTTCTTCGGGGTACTTCACCTCGCGCATCTGCACCAGGTATCGCGTGGCATCGGCCCAGCTGATGTTCGGCATCGCGATACGCATCAGGTGGTGCGGGCTACCTTCCACAGCAATAGTGCCACGGGTGATTCCGAGGTCGCCGAGCCGCATGGCGAGGATCTCGCCGAACTGGTCGCGGGTCCAGGTGCGGTTGGCGTTGGTGTAGTGCTCCTGGTAGATGGTGTAATCGGTGACCAGCAGCGTTTTGCGCTCCTCGGCGAACTTCAGGTGATTGGTGGAGAGCTCATTCATCACCAGGAACGGTGCTTTCCCGCGTGGGAATACCGCCGCAACCGGGCGTTCCCATGGCTCAACGTCCAGGTGGAACCCGGTAACCATGTAGAAATTCAACGGTGTGGTAACAATCAGCGCCTGGTAATCCTGCTCCTCTAGCCAGGCCCGGATCCGCTTGCCGCGGTCCGCGAAGACACTCTGCGGAATAAACGCCATGGAGTTTGCCTTTCCCTCTTCGGCCATATCAGCCACTTAATTGTTCGCCGGTGCGTTTGGGCTACCTTACGGCCACACCGGTGCACCGGCAAGAGGTGCCCTATCCCTTCACCGCACCCATGGTGAAGCCCTTTACGAAGCGGTCGAGGAACAGGTTGTAGATAAACGCAACCGGGAACGCAATCACCGCGGTAGCGGCCATCAACGACTGCCAGAAGTACGCATCGCCACGGATCAGTTCCGTAAACACGCCAACGCTGATGGTTTTGTCGGACGAGCTCTGCACGAATGCCAGCGAGTACACGAACTCGTGCATGCACAACGTGAACGTGAAGATGATCACTGTCAGGATGCCCGGCATCAGGATCGGGATCACGGTTTTCCAGATTGCCTGGAGGCGCGTGTAACCATCGATCAGCGCCTGCTCCTCAATCTCCCAGGGGAAGCTACGCAGGAACCCCATCAGCAACCAGGTACAGAACGGAATCGTGAAGGTGGGGTACACCAACACCATCGCGAACTTGTTGTTCTGCAACCCGAGGTCGGCCACGATGCCCGTCATGGGAATGAACAGCAGCGTGGGCGGCACCATGTAGACGAGGAAAATCATCATGCCAAGGCTCTCGCCCCAGCGGGTGGAGAGCCGCACCAGGCTGTACGCCGCCGGCACAACAATCACCACGGTAATCACCACCACACATAGCGCCACAATAAGCGTGTTCAGCACAAACGTCGGGAAATTGGTCTCGTTCCACAGCAGGTCCAGGTTGGCCAGTGTGGGCGGCTCGTTGTACAGGAACGGGTTGTTCCGCGGGTTGTAGAGATCCTCGTTGGTCTTGAAAACGGTGAGCACCATCCAGGCGAATGGCAGGGCGGCGAACAGCGCGAACGCCGTCGCGACGGAATAGAGCAATCCCCTGCCGGCAATGCGCTTCACGCGATACCGGGTGGCACCTTCCACAGGTTCTGACATCCTAGTCCCTCGATCCACGGCGGGCCAGCCGCATCATGGCGATGGCAAACGCGATAAGCACGGGCATCATGAACAGCGCGATCGCCGCGCCCTGGGCGAGGTTGCCGCCCTGAATACCCTTGAAGTAGGCCCAGCTCGAAATCATCTGGGTATCGTTCACCGGACCGCCACGGGTAAGCACCAGCGATACAGTCAGGTCGGTAAACGTAAAGATCATGCTGAACAACATGGCCACGGCCATAATCGGCAGCAGCAGAGGCAGGCGAATGTAGAACAGCTTGCGAAAGAACCCGGCCCCGTCGATATCGGCAGCCTCGTTGATGTCGTCGGGTATCGAGGTAAGCCCGCCCAGCAGGATCACGGTGGCCAGCGGCAGGGTGCGCCAGACGTGGATCATCAGTACCGCACCCTGTGCCAGCACGGTTTCACCCAGCCAGTACATATTGCGCTGCGGCCCCCACACGCCACCCGGCCCGAGCAACCCGATCTCGCGAAACACATAGTCGATAGGGCTGTACACCGAGTCGAAAATCCAAAACCAGCCGAGCACGGAAAGCGCAATGGGCGTGGTCCAAGGCAGCATCACGAGGAAGCGGAAGATGCGCTTGCCGGGGAAGTCCGTCACCAGCACCTGCGCGAGGATATTGCTCAGCACCAGCACGATCAGTTGCGAGCCGATGGTGAAAAAGATGGTGTTGCGCAACGCCTTGGTGAAAACACCGTCGTTCCACACCGACCGGAAGTTCTTGAAGCCAACAAAATCGTCCCAGCTGTCGATGCGGGGATCGCCGGCCGTAACGTTGGAGAAGGCATAGAGCACCGCCAGTACCAGCGGCAGACCCACCAGCAGCACGATATACAACACCGCCGGGGCCAGCATAAGCGGCCCAAGCACGCGCTCGTTGTCCATTGCGTATCGGCGTTCGCGAGGTACAGCACTCATTGCGCGCCGCCTGCTGTCGTGATGCTGGCGACGGGCTCGGCGACTGCCTGGCCAGTGCCCTGGTCGAACAGTCGAATAGCGCGGTGATCCACTGCCATGCGTACCGATGCACCTTCGGGCTCGGGAATAACAAAGTTCGCTGGCAACCGGCTTACTGCCCGCGTGCCATTGATTTCGCCATACAGCAACTTCTCCGAACCGAGGTATTCAGTGCGGATGTTATCCAGGATGAACTCGGTGGCGTTCACCGGGTCGACCACCCCGTCACGTGGGGAAATGCTCTCCGGCCGGAAACCGATAAGCTTGCCATTCTGCGGGATCAGGTTCATTGGCGGAGAACCAAGGAAGGTGGCCACGAACACGTTCGTGGGTTCCTCATAGATCTCGCGCGGGGTGCCGATCTGCTGCAGTTCGCCATGGTTCAGCACCGCAATCCGATGCCCCATGCCCATGGCCTCCACCTGGTCATGCGTGACATAGATGGTTGTGGTGCCGACCTCGCGCTGGAACGTTTGCAGTTCGTCGCGCGCACTGGCGCGTCGCTGCGCGTCTAGGTTGGAAAGCGGCTCATCCAGCAGGAATACATCCGGCTCGCGAACCAGCGCGCGGGCAAGGGCAACGCGTTGCCGTTGGCCACCGGAAAGCTGGCCGGGACGGCGGTTCATCAGGTTATCGATACCGAGGATCGTGCTCGCCCAGAGGATTTTGCTTTCCATCTGGTCTTTTGGCATTTTGGCCGCCTTCAGGGGAAACGCGATATTGCCCTTCACGGTCATGTGCGGATACAGCGCATAGCTCTGGAATACCATCGCTATCTTGCGGGCGCGTGGCGGCAGGTTGTTCACCACCGTATCGCCGATAAGGATGTCGCCGGATGTCGGACGTTCCAGCCCGCCCAGCATGCGTAACAGGGTCGATTTGCCGCAGCCCGAGGGGCCGAGCAATACCAGGAACTCGCCATCGGCGGTCTTGATATTGATGTTGTTCACGGCGGTAACCTCGTCGCTGAATTGCTTGACGAGGTTGCGAATTTCTACGGTAGCCATGCAGCCAAATATCCTGAGCAGGTTGGAGCACTCCGGGTATACCGGAGTGCTCGGGAATCATGTGAACCGGGGTGGGATTATTCGCCGCCGCCCATCAGGCCGCGATCGCGCCAGTTCTGGGCGATCTCGTTGAGGATTTGCTCGGCTTCGGCCACGGCCTCTTCCGGCGTCATTTCCTCGCGGGCAGCCTTTGCCATCATATTGCTGAGCACAAAGGTGGTTTGCGCTTCGGCAGCCATGGCATTGGCCGGGCCCGGATAGCCAAGGTTGACGGTCCAGGTATCGGCATCCGCCATCACATTCAGCTTGTCGGCCGGCTCCGAACCAAACGGGTCGTTATCCAGCGCATCCATCAGGCTTGGCGAGGTTTCCGGGAAGGTCGGGAAGTTGTAGAGCTGGCTGGCCATGACGCCGGCATCGTAGTTCGCGAGCAGGTGCATCAGGAACGCCTTGGCGGTTTCCTGGTTCTGCGAGTAGCTCGGAATCTGGTAGCCCATGGCGGCGTGGGCATGGGCCAGGGCCCACTCCTCACCGGCCGGGCCAACCAGCGGCTTGCCAAGGAAGATATCCTTCGCCACTTCTGCCTGCGTGCCCTGGGCACTGCGGTAGGCCGAGATGGAGTTGAGGATGTAGCTCGCCTGGCCGGCGGCCAGCAACTGGTTGTTGGACGCCGCGTTCCAACTGAACACTTCCGGGGTCATGGCGGCGGCAAAGAGATCCTTCATATAGGTAACGGCCGCGATGGTTTCCGGCGAGTTGATGATGATGTTCTCGTTCTCGTCCTGGATCGCGCCACCGTGGGCCCAGATCAGCGCCTGCGCCGCCATCTGCGAGTCGATCTCCTGACTCATGCCCAGGCCCATCTGCACGCCCTGCTCGTTCCAGATGCGGGTTCCGCCCTCCATGAGCTCATCGAGGGTGGTCGGGCCATTGGGCAGGTCAATGGCTTCCCACAGTGACTTGCGGTAGTTGGCGGGATCCGGCGCGTAACCGTGGACAAAGGAATAGAACTTGTCCGTCGTGGGGTTATAGCTGTTCTTCTTGCAGCTATCCACAGCCGTGCCGTACATGCCTTCGGCCATTTCCCACACGTCCCGCAGGTCCACCACGGATTCCTCATACTGCGCCAGCGGGGCGATGTGCTCCACCAGGTCGTGGCCGCTGCCCGCAGCGATCTCGGCGGCAAACGCAGCCGGGATGTCAGCGGTGTTCACCTGGTCCAGGGTCACGGTAACGCCGTTGGCTTCACCCCACTCCTGCACAAACGTGGCAAACCACTCGTCGTAACTGGGCACAAAGTGCTGCCACTGCAGGATCTTCAGTTCAGTGCCGGAGATATCGGCGGCCGGTGTGGATTGCACCAGGCTGGCCTTGCCATTCGGGAACCGGTAGCCGTTGGCGGCAAACGCCTCGGCACTGGCGATGGCCGACGCGCTGAATCCCATTGTCGCGGCGCGGGCGAGGAACTGTCGACGGGACGAGGAGCCGGACTTTCGATCGACGGACATAACGAGTGACCCTCCCTGGGACAACCACGAAAAAGACCATCGGCCACGCTGCCGCTATTCCTTCATTGGATATGATGTGTTGTTTATACTACACAACCAGCGTTAGGACAGACCTCTAGCACGATTTCCGTTGGCCACGCGGCGTACGTGGCAGGGCTAGCGATTTCGGATCCGTGGGTCCAGCATATCGCGTAGCCAGTCGCCGGTGATGTTTACGGCCAACGCGACCAAGGCCAACATCAATCCCGGGAAGGTGATCAGCCACCATGCCGAGAGGATGAACTGCAGGCCCTCGCTCACCATGCTGCCCCATGCGGGTGTTGGCGGCTGAACGCCAAACCCCAGGAAACTGATGCTGGCCTCGGCGATGATGAACCGCGCCACCTGCAATGTACCGATCACAATCAGCGGCGTGGTGATATTCGGCAGGATATGCCGCAGCAGGATTGCCCACTCGCGCGCGCCGGATACATGCGCCGCCTGGATATACTCCCGCTCGCGCACGATAAGCGTCTCACCACGCGCGATACGGGCGTATTCAATCCAACCCACAACCACCAGCGTAATCAGGATGTTGCGGAGCCCAAGCCCCAGAATGGCGTTGATCACCAGGGCCAGCAGGATGAACGGGAACGAGAGCTGAACATCGACAAGACGCATAAGGATGGTGTCGAACCACCCGCCGAAATAACCGGCCATCATGCCGATGGGAATCCCGATGAGCAGGGCGAAGAACACGGTCCCGAACCCGACCACCAGGGAGATCCGTGAGCCGAGAATCAGCCGCCCGAACACATCACGCCCCAACTGGTCCGTGCCCGCGATGTGGCCCTCG
The DNA here is from genome assembly GCA_043427975.1 of Chloroflexia bacterium. Classification (GTDB taxonomy): domain Bacteria; phylum Chloroflexota; class Chloroflexia; order Thermomicrobiales; family UBA6265; genus UBA6265. The sequence continues at coordinate 42,755 of JBHWTK010000017.1, forward strand.
GTCATGGGTGGCAGGAGCCGTGAGCCGAAATCCGGGCTGTTGATGTCGTCTGGCACATACAGGTCGGCCGTGACGGCGACGAATACGATCGTCAACAGGAAGAGAACCGAGACCAGCGCCCACTTGTCCCGCAGCAGTGGACGGAGCCGCCGCCTAAGGGAGGGCCGGTTGAGTGTGACGAGGTCGTTTCGCTGGGCGATAGTGGACAAGCTCATCTAGTTCAGCCTCACAGTCGGGTTCACCCAGCCGTAGGCAAGGTCGGCCAGCAGGTTTGAGAGGGTATACATGGCGGCAAACAGCACCACCGCCGCCGTCACCACCGCGAAATCGCGATTCAGCAGCGATTGCACCATCACACGCCCCATACCCGGCCAGGCGAACACCTGCTCAATCACCACCGCCCCCGCGATCAGGTTGCCGATCTCCAGGCCGGTCATGGTGATCAGCGAGACACTCGCGTTCTTGAAGGCATGTCGCCACAGGATCAGGTTCTGCCCCAGGCCCTTTGCCCGCGCAGTACGGATGTAATCCTGCCCCAGCACATCAAGGAACGTGCTCCGGGTGAGGCGCGCGTATCGCGCCATGCTGAACGCCGCCAGCGTGACTGCTGGCATAATGATGTGTTCCCAACTCCCCCGGCCACTGGTAGGTAACCAGCCCAGCCGCACCGAGAAGAACATGATTAGGATCACGCCGAGCCAAAACCCGGGAATGGCCTGCCCCGCCACCGAGATGATGCGGGCAAACTTGTCCCACCCGGAGCCGTGCTTCACCGCCGAGAGGATCCCCAGCGGAATCCCCAGGGTCACAGCCAGCAGTAGCGAGGTTGCCCCAAGCTGGATCGTTGCTGGCAGGCGATCGGTGACGACATCCATTGCCGGGCGTCGTTCGCGTGATGAATTGCCAAAATCAAGCTGTACGGCGTCCTGTATGAATCTCCCGTACTGCACAAGCAGGGGATCGTTGAACCCCATGCGCTCACGGATCGCGTCCATATCCTGGCGCGATGTATCCATTGGCGCGAACAGCAACACCGGGTCGCCCGACAGCCGCAACATGAAGAAGACAGCTGTCAGGGCGAGGAAGATCACGAAAACGCCGGAGATGACACGCGTTATCACATAACGTTTCACTTGTGGAACTCCGGACGGTTACGCTTCGACGTTAGATACCGCTGGCCTCGAACATGTTCAGGCGCTCATCCGGGCGTGGTTCCCAATCGATGGTATTGGCAACACCGTAGCTGTCATGTTGTTGCCACAGGAAAATCCACCCGGCCTGGTCGTAGACGTCCTGCTGGACCTCATCCCAGATCGCCTGGCGGGCCTCGGGATCCACCGTTGAGCTGGCCTCATCAATCTTGGCCTCGATCTCCGGGTCGCCAAAGCCGCTGTAGGTGGAATCGCCAACGAACAGGTAGGCGAGCGTACCGAAGGCATCCAGCGCCGGACCCCAGCCAAGGTAGAACATGTCGCCGGTGCGGCGGTTCACGATCTTGTCGAGATGGGTGCCCCACTCGTTGTACTGGACATTGACAGTGATGCCGATATCACCCAGCGATGCGGCAATGGCCATGGCAGCATCGGCATCCATGGGGTAACGGCCCTGCGGCGCGTCCATGGTGATTTCCAGCTCACCCGGCTCGTAGCCGGCTTCGGCCAGCAGCTCGCGTGCACGGTCGGGGTTGTACTCGTAGGGCGTAATCGCGGTGTTGCGCTCCGGGTTCAGGTCGGAAAGCGCGCCGGCCATGCGGGTAGCGTGCCCCTGGAAGATACCGTCGATGATGCCCTGCACGTCCACGCCATGGTTCACGGCCTGGCGCAGCGCGAGGTTATCGTAGAACACACTGTCCTCGCGGTTGGTCACCAGGGCCACGTAGTTCACGCGGGACGACGGGATGGACTTGATCGTGGCAAGGCCACTTTCCTCAACCGCGTCGAAGGAATCAACAGGCACGTCCTTGACGATCGAAAGCTCGCCAGCCAGCAGGGCGGCCAGGCGGGTAGCGAATTCCGGCATGGTGCGGAACTCGACTTCCTTCACCAGCACCTCCCCAGCCCAGTAGTTCGGGTTTGCCTCGAGGCGAATGTACTCGCCGCGGAGCCACTCGCTCATGGTGTACGGGCCGGTACCGGATGGATTCTCCTTGTAGGCATCCATGCCGATCTCTTCGATCTGGACCGAGTCCATCGGGTAGACCTCTGAGATGCGATCGTAGATGAGCGGGAAGGGCTCGTCGGTCTTGATCTGGATCGTCTTGTCATCGAGCACTTCAATAGAAGTAAACGGTGCCCACCGCTCCAGGTAATGGCTTTCGTTGGCGGGATCCTGGGCGTACTCGAACGCGGCCATGAAATCGTTGATGGTCAGGGGGTTACCGCTGTGGAAGGTGACACCCTCGGCGACCATTTTCAGGTTCCAGGTGAGGTCATCCACATTCTCCAGCTCGCAGAGCCAGGGCATGTAGCGGTACTCATCGTCCTTGTTGCGCACGATGCAGGCATCGAACATGTGATAGGTAATCACGCCAGTGGGACCATCGACGATGTCGTTGGGGATGAGCGTCAGCGGATCGGAGCCGACGCCGAGGGCGACGCGCTCCACTTCCTTACCCTGTGCAACTACCGAGAGTGCACCCATCTGGTTCATGCCGGCCAGCAAGCCGTAGGAGAGCGGGAGCGAGCCCGCAAGTTTGGCAAGGTGACGCCGGGAAATCGGGTGAGCCATGGGAACTCCTTTGCACCTGACCGGCCGCATGGCGCGATCACACAATACACAAAATACAGATTTTCAACATGGCCAAACCATGCCTCTGATCTGCTCGTTCCGGTATACATTCGCCGTTGAAGTATGGGCTGATTATATCAATGGAAGGGCCGCTGACAATGCACAGGGCTTCCTGACGTCCTGGGGTCCACTGTGTCGCTGCAGGCTGCCGAAACACGGCCGTTGTGCACCGGGTCCAAAAGCACGGTTAATACAGGTTTTGGCACGATTGCACAACTATCACAACCAATTTCACAATCCTATGATGATTAGTTTGTTAGGCGAAAAGTTTGTGAGAAACTGAACAAACTGACATAGCATTCGGGTAAGACTTGCCTGAAATTAAGATTGTGCACTACCCCTATCGCAAGAACGTGATATGATTACTTTCAGATATTGAGGGGGTCAACCCCTCTCTGCCCGTGCGTGTTGCCGGGTAGCCATCATCGTCCCTTCGTGGCGGTTCCCCTGCCGCAGCGCGAGGGCCGAGCCACCACCATTCTATGGAAGGGACTATGAGCGACCTCCACGCCTTCTACGGACCAAATGCCGGGTACGTGCTCGAACAGTACGACCGGTATATCGCTGATCCGGGTTCTGTGTCGACAGAATTCCAAACCTTCTTCTCTTCGTTCGATCCCGCCACACTCGAAGCTGTCGCTGCCGGGGCCCCGGAAGGCCAGGTTACTGCCGCTGCTCCGCGTGAGGACCAGATCGAGAAGATTGTGGCCGCGGTGCAACTGGCTACCGGCCTGCGCGAGTATGGCCACCTGGCAGTGCAGCTCGATCCCATCGGCACGCCGCCCCCCGGCGCCCCGGAAATCGAGATGAGCACCTACGGCCTCACCGAGGACGACCTGCGCCGTATCCCGGCATCCGCCGTGGGTGGCAAGGCTGCTGAAGGTGCCGCCAACGCCGCCGAAGCCATGGCGCGCCTCCGGTACCGCTACACCACCCGCATGGGCTTCGATTTCGACCAGGTCCAGATCGCCGAGGAACGGGAGTGGCTGGAGAACGCCGCCGAAAGCGGCGAGTTCGATTACGAGCTCGACGATGAGAAGAAGAAAGACCTCCTCAAGCGCCTCACCCAGGTGGAAGGCTTCGAGCAGTTCATCCACAAGACCTACCCGGGCGTGAAGCGCTTCTCGATCGAGGGCCTGGACATGGTTGTACCCATGCTGGACCTCGTAATCGATCGAGCTGCCGACGCCGGTGCCCGTGAAGTGGTGATGGGTATGGCCCACCGCGGCCGCCTGAACGTGCTGGTTCATACCATGAACCGCCCGTATGGCAACCTGATCGCCCAGTTCGAGAACCGTCACGACGAGGCGCAACCACCTGCCGACTTCAACTCGGATATCGAGGAATCGCGCTCCGGCGATGTGAAGTACCACATGGGCGCCCGCCTCACCAAACACCCGGTGACCGGTGAGAAGCTGACCGTGCCGATTGTGCTCGCCCCGAACCCGAGCCACCTTGAGGCCGTCAACCCGGTCGTGATGGGTATGACCCGCGCCTCGCAGGACGATCGCGACAAGGCTGGCCCGGCCGAGCAGCACCCGGAACGTGCCGTCGGCATCCTGCTGCACGGTGACGCCGCCTTCGCCGGCCTCGGCATCAATGCCGAGACCATGAACATGAACGCCCTCAAGGGGTTCACCACCGGCGGCATGGTTCACATCATCGAGAACAACAATATCGGCTACACCACCTTGCCGTCGGACAGCCGCAGCACCACCTACGCAGCCGACCCCGCCAAGGGCTTCGAGATTCCGGTGATCCACGTGAATGCCGACGATGTTGAAGCCTGCCTGAGCGCGGTCAGCTTCGCCATGGCCTACCGCGCGCGGTTCCACAAGGATTTCGTGATCGATGTGGTTGGGTACCGTCGCTACGGCCACAACGAGGGCGACGAGCCGCTCTACACCCAGCCGGTCACCTACACCAAGATCCAGAAGCACCCCACTGTGCGCGCCATCTTCGCGCAACAGTTGGCCGAAGCCGGCCTGGTGAGTGCCGAGGAATCGGCCGCGCTGGAAAAGGAATTCTTCGACAAGCTGGCCAGGATCCGCCGCGGCATCACTGAAGGCCAGGACACCTACCCGATGGACTGGATCGAGCCGATGCAGCCCAGCGAGGGAATCGAGACGAAGATCGATCTCGAACGCCTCGATGCCATTGACCAGGCCCTGCACGATTTCCCGGACGGCTTTGTGCCGAACCGCAAGCTCGGCCGCCAGTTGCAGCAGCGCAGCCAGGTGGTACGTAGCGAGGATGGCCTGCTGGACTGGGGACACGCCGAAAGCATCGCCTTCGCCTCCATCCTTCAGGATGGCACCCCCATCCGCTTCAGTGGTGAAGACAGCCAGCGCGGTACCTTCAACCATCGCCACCTTGTGCTGCACGATGCCGAAACCGGCAACGAGTTCACACCCATGTACCAGGTGCCCGATGTGAACGTATCGTTCACCGTGTACAACAGCCCGCTCAGCGAGTTTGGCGTTATGGGCTGGGAATACGGCTACAACCAGAATGCGCCAGAGTGCCTCGTGTTGTGGGAAGGCCAGTTCGGCGACTTCGCCAACGGTGCCCAAACCGTTATCGACCAGTTCATTGCCGCCGCTCGCTCCAAGTGGGGCGAAAAGCCGAGCCTGGTACTGCTGCTGCCGCATGGATACGAGGGTCAGGGCCCGGAACACTCCAACGCCCGCCCGGAACGCTTCCTGCAGCTGGCAGCCGAAGACAACATGCGCATCGCCAACGTCAGCTCCAGCGGCCAGTACTTCCATCTCCTGCGGTTCCAGGCCAAAACCCTGCTCACCGATCCGCGACCGCTGGTGATCTTCACGCCCAAGAGCCTGCTCCGCAACCCGCTGGCAGCAAGCCCCGTCAGCGTGTTGACCGATGGGGAGTTCAAACCCGTGCTGGATGATCCTCGCGCCGCCAATCGCAAGGATCGCGTCGCCCGCCTGATCCTCTGCACCGGCAAGATCGCCATCGACCTCGAGCAGGCGGACAACCGCGATGCCGAGAACGTGGCTGTGGCCCGCGTGGAAATGCTGGCCCCGTTCCAGACCGGTCCGCTTCGCGACGTCATTTCCAGCTACCCGAACCTCAAGGAACTGGTGTGGGTACAGGAAGAACCCCGCAACATGGGTGCCTGGGGCTACATGGGCTACCGCCTGCGCGACCTTGTGGAAGATCGCATTCCCGTGCGCTACATTGGACGTCCAGAGCAAGCAAGCCCGGCAGAGGGATATGCCGACAAGCACAAGGAGAACCAGGCCCGAATTGTGGCGGCCGCGTTCGCCGATGTACTGCCGCATGATTCTGTCGAGCGATCCAGCCAGGATAATGGGAGCGAAGACGGTTCCGCCACGCGCAAGCGTGAGGGCGTGTCCGTCGCAACAGCCGACTAGATGACAAACGGGTACGCGCGCCAGCGGCGTGTGTACCTGTGGGGACCAGGACGAAGCCCCGTGTGGCAGCGCGCCAGGCGGATCGAACAGGAGATCGAAAGAACGATGGCTATTACCGTTAAAGTACCGGCGCTCGGCGAATCGCTGGTGGATGCTGTGGTGGGTACCTGGCTGAAGGGCGAGGGCGACGCAGTGACCACTGGTGAAACCATCCTGGAGTTGGAAACCGACAAGGTAAACCTGGATGTCACCGCCGACAGCGATGGTGTATTGAGCAAGATCATCGCGCAGGAAGGTGACGTAGTGGAAGTGGGCGCGACCCTGGCCGAGATCGAGCCAGGCGCTAGTGCCCCTGCTACCGAGGCTCCGGTTGCCTCTGCTGCCGCGCCCGAAGGGCAAACCGGTAAGGAAGAGCAGCCGGAAATCGTTGAAAACGCCGCTCCCGAGCCTGAAAAGCAGACCTCCGGTCACGACAGTGGCAGCGTCCGCGCCACCCCTGTTGTCCAGCGCCTGGCCGAAGAACACGGCATCAACCTCTACTCCATCAAGGGTACCGGGCCGGAAGGCCGCATTACCCGCGACGATGTGATGATGGCCCGCGCCCAGGCCCAGGCAGCACCCGCCACACCGGCGGCCCCGGCTCCCGCTCCGGCAGCCGTGAGCCCCGGTGCAAACGCCATGCCCAAAGCCTCCCAGCCGCAGAGCAGCGGCAAGAGCGCCGCGCCGGTTGAAACCGATGGCCGGGTGGAACGCCAGCGCATGACCCGCCGCCGCCAGACGATTGCCCGTCGACTGGTAGAAGCGCAGCAAACCGCCGCCATGCTGACCACGTTCAACGAAGTCGACATGACCGCGATCATGGACCTGCGCAAGCGCCGCAAGGATGCCTTCAAGGAGGCCCACGGTGTCAACCTCGGCTTCATGAGCTTCTTCACCAAGGCAGTTGTTGGCGCGCTGAAAGCGTTCCCGGCCGTGAATGCCGAGCTGGACGGCGACGAACTGCTGCTGAAGAAGTTCTATGACATCGGCATCGCCGTTGGCGTGGAAGAGGGCCTGGTGGTGCCGGTGGTTCGCGACGCGGACCGCAAGGGCTTCGCCGAAATCGAGCAGGATATCGTGCGCCTGGCCACCCGCGCCCGTGAGGGTAAGCTGGGGCTGGATGAACTCTCCGGTGGCACATTCACCATCACCAATGGCGGTGTCTTCGGCAGCCTGCTCAGCACACCGATCCTGAACACACCGCAGGTGGGCATTCTCGGCATGCACGCCATCCAGCAGCGCGCTGTGGTGGTGGATGGCGAAATCGTTATCCGCCCGATGATGTACATCGCCCTCAGCTACGACCACCGCGTCGTCGATGGCAGCACCAGCGTACAGTTCCTGGTGAAGGTGAAGCAGCTGCTCGAAGATCCCGAGACCCTGTTGCTCGAGGGCTAACGCCCGGTTCCGGATAGCAGTCGATAGAATGCCGGGAGCTCACGCTCCCGGCATTTCTGTTACCCCGTCGTCAATGGATGTTCATGTGGAGTTATGGTGGCGGCACACACTGGTCCCACCTTTTTGCCTGCGATCAGCCACGTCTTCGAGGGCCTGCCGTATCCGATTCGCCTCGCCCATCGCGACGGCTCCTGGCGAATCTGCACGTGGTCGAGCATCGTGACACGGGCGCCGTTGAGGGAGACCCGCAACAGCTCAAGCGTGGATGGAATTTCCGGCACAGGCCCGTTGATGGTCCGGATAGCCGATTCATTGACCAGGACCCGTACCGGCGCCTGCGGCTTGAACGGCGAAAGGATCCTCTCGATTGCGCTCCGATTACCGCCCAACAGGGCGCGCAGAAGGGACCCGAACGGAAAGGCGATTGTGCCGGAATCGAACTGTCCATGGAGTATCCCGGGCGGCGCAGTTGCGTCGGCCTGGAGAAACCGCAGGTTATCGGGTGCTCTCCGAAGCTTGCGACTTAGGTTATCGAGGCAGATATCCAGGCTCAGGACGGCAGTATCCGGATGCCGGTGAGCGTAGTCGAGAGCTGCTGATCCATCGCCACAACCTATATCGAGGTGGGCCACAGGGTAGGTTACGAGCCACCCATGCAGATCGCGCGGGTGTAGAACAAGGTGCGAACGCATTGCTGATGTCCTTCATTTCGGTACGAATTCCAGAAATGAAGGACATGGCGGTGCACGTGCACGATGGAGGGATGATCAGGATTAATTGGGCGAGTTCATGCGATCACTCATTTCCGGTCCGTGTATCACGGACATAAATCGGTGGCCCGTACTCAATAGTAGCAGAGCCTCTATGACCCAACATGCCAGCCGAACGTAACGAAAATCGCGCGGTTGGCGGCGTTTCTGCAATGATTGAACCCGCCGGAATCCCTATACTTGCGGCATACGTTACCGCCCCAATCCGGGAAGGCACCGCCCTGTACACGCCCGCCGAATACACATCCATGTTCGCCGATTCTGGTGAGGCGAAAACGCGCCGACCGGCATGGCAGATCCTCACCCTCGCCTTCCTCGCCGGCTTTTTTATCGCCCTGGCCGGGGCGGTGGCCAATACCGCCGCACACGCTATCGGCAACGATGGTCTGGCACGCCTGGTTGCCGGGCTGCTCTTTCCCTTCGGCCTGATCATGGTGATCCTCACCGGGGCAGAGCTGTACACGGGCGATACGCTGATGGCGATCACCCTCAAAGAGGAGCGCATCACCCTGGTGCGCATGCTCTACCACTGGCTGCTGGTATTCGGCGGCAATGCAGTTGGCGCAATCACCGTGGCAGTTGGCATGGCCTACTTCGGGCAAATGAACTATTCCAACGGCGGCCTGGCCGTGTTCACCATCAAGCAGGCAGTCGCCAAAAGCACTATGGATCCGGCCAACGCCTTTGTGCTGGGGATTTTCTGCAATGTGCTGGTCACCATCGGCGTGCTGATGGCACTGGGAGCCAGGGACGTTACCGGCAAGGCGGTGGCCGTGTATATCCCGATCGCGTTCTTCGTCATTGCCGGGTTCGAACACAGCATCGCCAACCTCTACTACGGCCCCGCCGGGATCATGGCGGCAGGCATCGACCGCTACGCCGCCCTCGCCCGGGAGGCCGGCGTGGCCATTGACTCCATCAGCTGGAGCGGGTTCCTTACCCGTAACCTGCTTCCGGTGACAGCGGGCAACACCCTTGGAGGGCTGCTTGTCGGCTGGCTTTTCTACTGGTGCCACATGCACTACGCCCGGCAACAGGCGGGAACCTGAGCCTGATACTGCTTCCTGCCTCTTATGGTGGCAAGGAATATGCTGCGTAAGGAACTAACGCAGTATTAGAAGAAAGGGCATATCATGAAACTGAAGCTGGTCGAGAAGCACCCGTTGATCGATAACGTCTGGGCCTTCATCTTTGAGCCCGAAGAACCTGTCGATTACACCGCCGGCGAGTATATTCGCGTTCGCCTGGACCACGAGAATCCGGATGACGAGGGCCCGAAGCGGTATTTCACCAACTCAGCCCCGCCGTACCAGGGCGTTGTGCAAATCACCACGCGCCTCACGGACTCGACATTCAAGCGGGCGCTTGCCAGCCTCGAAACCGGTGATGACCGCCTCAAGATGATCAAACCGCACGAGGGCGACTTCACCTGGCAGGATTCCGACAAGCCGATCATCTTCGTGGCCGCGGGCATTGGCGTTACGCCCTACTATTCAATCCTGCTGCAGCGTGTGCGTGACGGCGAGCAAATCCCCGCTACCCTGCTCTACGCCGGACGCAACGAACTCTTGCCGTGGCGCCACGAGTTCGCCGCCCTGGAAGAATCCAATCCCGAGTTCAAGGTGGTGTACCAGATCGGCGAGCATGTCACCGCCGAGAACCTGCAACACCGCTTTCCCGATCTTAACGAGTCGCTGGTGTACCTTTCTGGCCCGGAGCCAATGGTCGAGGATGTGGGCGAGGCCCTCAAGAAAAACGGCCTGCCTGAAAAACAACTCATGCAGGACTGGTTCCCGAATTACGACGCTGAGAACTACTAGCGCACGAACCACGGAGAAACGCAAAACGGAGAGGCGTATTGCCTCTCCGTTTTGCGTTTACACCACGTGGGTCAATTACTCCTGCACCAGGGGCGAGGAGGCTACCGGCTCCGTATCATCCGGCATCAGGTAGGTGGCGACAACCGCAAGGACGGTTGCAGCAAGCGCTACCCACAGGCCCACGCCCACCTCGTAGTCCGCATTCCGCGGAGCATCTTCCGTGAGCGCCTGGATAAGCGACCGCACCGGCAGCACTACTGCCAGGAATGCACCGGCCTGCGCCAGCCGTTTGCGCATGGTATCGCCAACAAACGCGCTGGCCAGCAGCAGTGCGGCGCCAATGCCAGAGATCCAGATCCAGCGCACGAACACGCCTTCCACGTAGAACTCCTTCAGGCTGAACTGAACGGTACTAAATTCCGACACCACATTGATCCACGGAGCGGCGATAGCAGCAATCACCGCGACCACGGCCAATGCCGGTGCCAGGAAGCGGTTTGTGTTGGTACCCTTCATACGTATGTCCCCCTTCAATTCACCCGGATCAGCCCCGGGTGACCTTCAGGTAATGAGACGATCCGTCCGCTGATCAGGTTCCCAAAATATCGCCTTATTTGCTGATAGATACACCATGGGATCCACATAAGCCGGATATCCTCGTAAAGAGAGATGTCTGCACGAACGAGTGAGGAAAACGACCCGCGGCTGGGCGAAGCATCGGGGTAAGGCTTTCCCCGACAGGTTCACGGAATAATCCCGATTGAACCAGTCGGATAACCAGCATAAGCTCAGGCTGTACGAGCGGGGCGAGTCGGTTGCCCTGCACATCCAGGAGTATCCGCATGAGCATCAAGACCACGATTGATGTGCGCCCGATCGCACCTCGCGAGCGACACCCTCTGTTGTTCCAGACATTCGACGATCTGGCCGTGGGCGAATCGTTCGAGCTCGTAAACGATCACGATCCCAAGCCGCTCTACTACCAGTTCATGGCGGAGCGCCCGGGACAGCTGGGCTGGGAGTACCTTGAGGAAGGTCCGGAGACGTGGCGCGTGGTGCTGACAAAGCAGGCGACTGCATAAGTCGGAGCACCGGTAACGGATCAGATTGATAGCATTGGCAAACGGCGGCTCTGCAGTGCAGAGCCGCCGTTTATGTACGCTTACTATGGTCGATCCCTATCCCTGAGCCATCGCGCGTTCCACCTCATTCGGGAAGCGGGTCTGGAAATCCTGCACGCAAACCCACTCTGGCGCAATGAAAATGCGAGCCATGTGGGGCGTAATTGCGCGCATCTGCTCCAGCCAGCCCCGCCCCATGTCTTCTCCGAGGGCGCGTAGGGTCATGGATTCGTATTCAGGTGCGATTCCCTCCACGATATCGGTGCGGACACTACCGCGCACGCGCAGGACCCTATAGGGCATGGTATCGGTATCGATCGACAGCGCAACCTTGTCCCCGTCGTGGATTTCATGCATTTTCACTGAGTTGGGCGATGTGCCCAGCACGAACTCCGTGCCGTTCCAATGAAAGCCGATCGGCACCACATCAGGCGAGCCATCACGCCGGACATAGGCAAACCGGGCCGGTATCGGCGACTGGAGTAACTGCTGCGCCACCGGGTGTTCAAGTAATGAGAGATCGCCCTGTTGCGAGACCATGATAGCCTCCATTTCTGCATCTACCCGCACCTGTCCGCAGTCTTCAATCTGCATACAGAATACTTATGGCACTTAGTGGTGTCAATCAGAACTGGACAGGTGCCAACAGAGGCTGCCATACCTTCGTAACATTGGAGTCGCTGCACGGACCCGGCTCCTGTCAGGCGCTTGAACCTGTACGGTACCGGGTTTCATCAGATCGCTGCTCACGGATGGCAGGTCTGGTATGGATAATCGCTTGCGTTACGTTACAGGAACCAGGGATTCGGTGCAGCACGATAGTCCCATCGTGCCACGATTCGATAAGCCTAACGTCTATTCCGGAGTTGCATTCGGCGTCGCGTTTACCGGTGTTGCCAGCGGCACCAAGGGCGATGGGGACGCTGCTGGCCGTTCCCATGTGGGTTCCACCACGGTGAGATGCAAGAGCTTGTCTGGTAGTACGGTACCATCCGCTAGTTCCAGGTGAACGATAATCTCATGTTCGCCAGGCGCGAGTGGCTTGAGCACTACCTGGTACCCATCCGCAACTACCCATGTCAGGCCGGCCGGCGCACCAAGCACATTCCCTTCCGGCAGAGATACCGCAAACAGCGGGGAAGATACCCGGTACGATTCGATGTTGGGCACCTCGTCGCCGTCAATCGTTACCCGGATATTCGTGTAGCGTTCGGTCTCGTGTTCGGCACAGTCACGCAGCTCATCCTCGGTTGTGCCGGTATACGGTGCGGACTCGCTTGTGGAGCACTCTGTTCCCGCAAAGGGTATGACGATCGATTTCCCGGCCGGAACGATACATGGAGCGAAATTGCGAGGGATAAAGAACACCGGGCCAGAATGCCCACTCGCGCACGAACGGCCAGATACATCCAGCCCGGGGTTGCTGCTGGCAGGCAGGCTCAGCGTCCACTGCCAGTGCCGCGCAAGCCATTCATCCTGCGACACGTTCTCCACGCGCGCAGCCGGCAGGTAAACTGCACGCTCCCCGTCCTGGGACGGTTGCAGCGCACCGGCAACGAACATCACCAGGACCAGGACCAGTGCAATAACGACGATCCCGTAGTTGCGCGTGACGCGATTATTCATTGCTCTGGTCACCATTCATCATGTCAGATTCTTCATCCATGCGTGAATGCCGGAAGCGATCACTATCGCGATTTCGTCCTGCCGGATCCCATCGGCAAGGCCGGCAGCTTCATCCGGATGAGAAAGGAACACTGCCTCCACCAGCACACTCGGCATCCTTGCCCGTAGCAGGCCGCCATTATCGAACCGGTCGACCGTATGCACAGGAATTCCCAGTGGCTTCATCGCGTCGCTCATCACCAGCGTGAAGAGCAGGTCCTTTTCCTTTTCACCCCAGAACACATGGGCGTAATTTGCTTCCGTGTTCGCGCTGGCGTTGAGGTGGATCTCGATCAACACCTGGGCCCCACAAGCGTTCGCGATTTCGCCGCGCTCCGAATTAGCCAGCTCGGTTTCATTGTCTTCCCGCGTCAGGGCCACCCGGTATCCATACTGATCACGCAGGATAGCGGCTGTTACACGGGCGATTTCGAGGTTGAGATCCCGCTCAAAGAGATGGAAGTCCTCGTTCACCGCGCCCGGATCGGAGCCGCCATGGCCAGGATCGAGCACGATATCGGCACTGCCAGTGGGACACGTAACGTCGTAATGAGGACTGTGATCGGCGTAAACAGGACTCGCCAGAACCACAAGCAGAATTCCTGCTATCCGAAGCATTCGCCACATACGCCTCTCCTCACGCCGGACTGCTCGAGACCGCCCGTATCGACCGCGTGAACCAACGATAAATGCCCTGGCTGACTGGTAGCACGACTATACGGGAGAGCAGTATCGGGGGCAATAACCCTGGCTCTGGAATGCTAAACAACACTACCTGCTCCCCTTATTGACACCCTATGCCCACATATGTAAACTCAGGGCCTGTCAAATTTGGAGATCGATACACATTTTCCTGGGCCGCTGTGCCCTTAATGGCCGGGGAATACCACGTTGTGTGTCTTTGTCACGCTCCCTAACCCTCGGCCACACCCCGCCGCATTACCCGGCGACAAAGTGGAACGGAGGTACGCAATGACAACCCGAATCAATGTTGGTGGTGTTCATCATTTGCGGCTAACCGTAGCGAATATCGAGCGTGCCAGGGCATTCTACACCGGGGTACTGGGGTTCGATGTGCTTATGGAAATGCCGCCGGGCGTGCTGCTGCACAACGGGCAGTTCCTGCTCGGCCTCGGGCTGGCTCCGCACGAGGGTGCGGATAGCAGCGGCGACCGCTTCGACGAGAACCGCGTCGGCCTCGATCACCTCAGCTTCAGCGTCGAATCTCGCCAGGATCTCGATGTTGCCGTGCGTATCCTGGATGAGCACAACGTGCCGCATGGCGAGATAAAGGATCTCGGTCCTGATTTCGGCATCTGTATCCTCGCCTTCCGGGATCCCGATAACATCCAGCTGGAGCTGACTGCACCCCGGGGCTAGGACATCACCTCCCGTATTTGCACCTGATAGCATGAGCCGCCCGGGTACCGGTTGGCATCGGCGCATAGCGCACGACCCGGCAGTGATGAAAACTTCCACCCCACGCTATGCGGGTGAGCTGTAGAGGAGCACTGCAACAAAGGAAGACGGCGGGATGCACGAGAGCCCTACCAACGGGAAAGAACGCCCGGCATTCGGCACCCTCCTGCGAGAACTTCGGCAGGCAGCAAGCCTCTCCCAGGAGGAACTGGCGGAGCGCGCCGGTTTGAGTACCCGGGGCATCAGTGACCTGGAGCGCGGAGCCAGGACGATGCCGCGTCTGGAAACAGTGCGCATGCTGGCCGACGGGCTCGAACTGTCCGATGCGGAACGGGCGGCGCTGTTGCATTCGCGCAATACATCTGCCATTCAGTCGTCTCATACCCCTGTATCTTGTGCAAACAACACTCTCCCAACGCCCCCGTCGCCACTGGTCGGGCGCGGAAGCGAGATCAACGCGATCCTGGACCTGCTCCATCGCACCGATGTGCGACTGCTAACGCTCACCGGGCCAGGTGGTGCCGGCAAGACCCGGCTCGTGATTGAGGCGGCCCGGAGGATAGCCAATCAGTTCCCCGACGGGGTGCAGTTCGTTGACCTTTCGCCGATACGGAACCCTGAACTAGCGCTGCCAGCCATCGCCTCCTCCCTGGGTGTCCGGGACACGGGCCATTCACCGGTGGCAGATGTATTGGCAAGCGTGCTCCGCCACCAGCACCTGTTGTTAGTCCTTGATAACTTCGAGCAGGTGGTGGAGGCGGCACCCGGAATCGCCACATTGCTGGAATCGTGCCCTTCGCTCAAGATCCTGGTGACGAGCCGGGTGCGGCTCCGGCTCGCCGCGGAACATCTCTTCCGGGTGCCGCCACTCCAGTTGCCAGAGTCACTGGAAGGCGCATCGCCAACATCAATCGACTCCTCGGAAGCCGTCGCATTCTATGTCGATCGGGCCCAGGCGGCAGATCCTTCATTCGCAATGTCCAATGCAAATCGTGCATCGGTAGCCAGGCTTGTCGACCACCTGGAGGGCCTCCCGCTGGCAATCGAACTGGCGGCCGCCCGTGTTTCCACCATCCCGCCGGAAGCCCTGCTCTCCAGAATCGACCATCCTCTTGCGTTCCTGACAGGTGGACCCAGGGATGCGCCATCCCGGCAGCAAACCATGCGCAACACCGTTGCCTGGAGCTACGACCTGCTATCTGCCCAGGAGCAGATGCTCCTGCGCCGGCTGGCTATTTTTGTTGGCGGGTTCACCCTTGAGGCGGCAGAGTGGGTTTCGGGTGCAGGGGTGGATACCCTCGAGGGCGTTGCATCGCTTGTCGACAACAGCCTGCTGCGCCATGCAGCCGGCCCATCGGGGGAATCACGGTTCCTCATGCTGGAAACCGTGCGGGAATTCGGTATTGAGCAACTTGCCAGCACCACAGAGGAATCCCGGGTCCGCAACCGCCACGCTGCCTACTTTCTCCATTTCGCCGAACGCATTCGTCCCGGCATAGAGAGTGCAGACGGGCTGGTGATACTGCGCACGTTTGACACAGAACATGACAACCTTCGCGCCGCATTGACATGGTCTATCGCGCAAAATGATGCCGAAACAGCGCAGCGGCTTGCGGGTACCCTCTGGAAGTTCTGGCTGGTGCGCGGGCACTTTCGCGAAGCTTATCGCTGGTTTGAACGTGCCCTCCAGCTTCCGGGATACGTATCCTACGCTGCCCGTATAGAGGTGCTCTATGGGTTCAGCGCCATCGTGCGGATACTGGGGGATCCCGAAAAATCGGAAGCAATCTGCAACGATATGTTGCACCTGTCGACGGAGGCGGGAGACGCATGGAATACTGCCCGGTCCCACTATATTCTTGGCGTTCTCAAGGCAAACCAACACGCTTCAAGCGGGATCGACCTCATGGAGCGTGCACTTCACGGCGCCCGGGAGGCAGGCCACCAGCACATGGAGGCAATGGCGCTGTCAGGCATCGGCCAGGTTCTATGGCAACGAGGCGACCACAACGAGGCGATCTCGCGAACCCAACGAGCCCTTGCCATTTGGCGTGAGCGTGGCGATATATGGGGCATAGCTGCCGCACAGGCAACGTTGGGCGACATGATGAGTGAAACCGACGATGATGAAGCCCTGACCGCCTACAAGGAGAGCCTTCGCCATTACGCTTCACTGGAGGATAAAGGCGGAATGGCAGATTCGCTGGTGCGTATTGCCCAGATTTCGGCACGCCACAGGCACGCGGCTGTCACCGCCATGTTGATCGGGGCGGCAGAGACCATGCGTGCTGATGCCGGAATCGGCCATGCCCCCGCCAGCCATGCCGACCCTCACCAGCCTGCCATGGCCGCACGCCATATCCTGGGAGATACGGTGTACACAGAGGCGTGGATGGACGGAAAGCGACGTACCATCGATCAGGTCATTGCTGAAGCGCTGAAGGTGTCAACGAAGCCGCCACTTCCTCGTGACCCAGCAAGCGGCTGACGCACGCATGCTCCCCCGCCGGCACAATAGTGTCGGCGCGCGTTCCCCGGCCAGTGGGTTGAGCTGACCAGTCTACCTCTGGCGTGATGCTCCCAGGGGCCTACCTGAGCACCATACCTACCGCCCGCCGCCCAATCCGGAACGTGACAATCAGCATCCCGAACGGCAGCAAGGTTAAGTGGGGAGTACGGTCGGACGGCCCCATTAGCTTATGCAATCTGTGCCGCGCCGGTGACTCGGGGGAGGTAATAACGCGTCGAGGGCCGACATGGCGTCGACCCTCGTGCGCTGAGATTTTCATTCACGGTCCGTATGGCATCGTGTCAGCCGGGCAAGTACCGGAATGGCCTCGGCCCGGTCAGCGCCCGCGCACATTACTTCCCAGGGATGGAGGTGTTTGCCGTCGTTCCGACTGCCCGGCGAGCGTGGCTCGGATCCCGCGGGTAGCGTCCTCCCAGCTCGCCTGCAGGCCGACAAATACCAGCACCGCATAGGCGAAGCCACACGCCATGATCAACGAGAAGCTCGCATAGAGCCAGTTCCCGGCAACACTGTGCAGCACACCCAGTACGAGGCTGCCCGCCAACATGAGCCAGAGCGTCACCACCGCCCAGGCCGGCGCCGCAGTGCGCCCCTCAACCTTCGGCGTGCGCGCGAATGGGGTGCGTTCACCGGTAATCCCCTGCTGAATCGATTTCATCACCCCTGCCAGGTTCACCGGCACCAGCATGAGGTTGAACGCGCTTACGCGGAAGATATCTCCCGGCAGGTAGCCGTTCTGCACCAGGTCACGACTGTACAGGAAGAAATACCCGACAGCCGGCACCAGCACCCACGGGGTGAACAGGTTCGGGTCGATCGGTACAAAGAGCAATGCCAACCAGCCGATGCTGGTGGTCGCGATGGAGGTGAGGTAGTGAAATCGCATCAGGAAGGACGGAACCGCAACGGGCCGGAATCGCCGGGTAAGCGCGTGCTGCACCAACTTGGGCACGATCAACAACCCACCGTTTGCCCAGCGTGAACGCTGGATAAGCAGCGACCCGAAATCCGGGGGCGTGGCACTGTAGGCAAGCCGCTCCGGATAGTTCACCAATGACCAGCCATGGAACGCGAGGTCGACCGTCGATTCCGTATCCTCGATCACCGTGTGATCCTGGATGTATTTGGAAACGATGTAGCCGCGCTCCTCCTCTTCAATACGGATATCATCCAGCGCGCGCTTGCGCTGCAACGCATTGGCACCTACCCAGAACGTGGCATCGTACCAGGTGAAGCCCTGGTGCACGATGTATTGCATGTCGGTGGTTGCCCCGGAGATTCGCTCCAACTGGCCCGGCGCGTTTGGGATGGCGATATAGGGTGTTTGCACGACGGCAACGTTCTTGTTCTTCGCCTCCGCGAATACCGACGACAGCCGAAGCGCATAATCCGGCCGGAGCATGCTGTCGGCATCGAGCGTGAGCACAAACGTCGCGTCCGGGATGGCAATGGCATCATCGCCCGCATCGGCGGGGTCAATCGTTTCGATATGCCAGCCGTCTGCGTGAAGGCGCTCCCGCACAGTGTGGCCAAGCAGGCCGATATAGGTGTTCAGGTTTGCGGCCTTGTTCGCCTCGAGCGAGACGTTCTGGTAGCGCTTGCGCTCGAACGTGGTGACCTCGACATTGAACACGGCAAGGAGTCGCTGGTACTCCCGCTCGATGTCAGGCGGGGTCAATGCATCGCCGGGGAGACCGACGGCGAGCCGTCGAGCACTCTCGCGCAGTATGTTCTGATGATCGCTGAACGTCAGGGTCAGGAAGTGTGCATCGGTGTGATCGCTCGGCGGCGCACTGGCAATGCAGCGATCCATCCAGGCAATGAGGTCGCCATACACACCGAGCAGGTTCCGCAACGCCAACCGGGTGTCACACTGGTCATGTTCCTGATACGCACTGAACCGGGCGAATGCTTGCTGGACGATGCCCTGCGGCTCCTCGAGGAACGTTGCGATCTCCTCCGGAATGCGGCGAGCGGCGGCCAGCTGGATCGCGCTTTCACGATCACGCGGGCGCTGGGGATCATCAATCAGCAATACGACCCGCTTGTTTGGGTGATGCTGCAAAGCCGCCGAAAGCACGGTTTGGCGGATGGTGCGGATATCTTCCTTGTACGACGGTACCAGGACCGCAATTGGCTCGGCCTGCTCCCAATGGGAATCCACCAGTGCCTCGAATGTGGGCGGACGGTGCCGCAATCGCCGGACGAAATATCCGAGCCGCGTTGCGAGATAGACAAGGTTGCCATAGATGAGGACGGAGATGATGAGGGTAAAGAGTGCCGTGCTGACGATCCCGGCGGGATCGCCGTTCGGGTGGAAGACCTCCGGCAGGAAATGACTGGCCAGGAAGAAGATGGAGATGACAGTAAGGGCAAGGATTACAGCGGTGAGTACGATCTCCCGCCGGAAGAACGTACTGCCACGGGCAGCGTGAATTCTGGACATAAAGGAACCTCGGGCACGGCGCGGGGATGACTGCTGCGCCAGCCACTTAAGCAGAAAAGCGTCTGAACGAACATCAGACGCTTGTGAAAATCCTAACGAAGTGGCTCTCGAATGTCAAAGAAGGGGCATCAGGGGACCATTGGAGTGCTACCAAAACCCGGCAGTGGCGGCACCTTTACTCCTCACTTGCCGCTGCCGCTATCCCGATCTTTATTTACCCGACCCTGCCAAGAATGGCCTGCATAATCGACACCGCTACCGGCATCGGATCCCCGCCCGGCGCAGCCACCGTCAGTCGAATCAGCACATCCCCTTGCTGCACATAGATGGTGATATCTGATGAGGTCGCCAGCGCCCTCGTGGTATCCGCGAGTGGCGCCACGGAAACCTCCCACGCCCCGGTAGCGGCTGGCGACGCTGACCTTACGCCTGGCACCCATGCACGGATGCGAGTACCGCGATCCGATGACTGCTCGCTGTTGGCCTGAAGTGTCAGCGACGCTCGGACGCTGTCTCCGACCGTCGGGGAATGGGGAGCACCACCGTAAACGTGCTGCCGTGTCCTACGTCGGATGTAACCTCGATACGCCCACCGTGTGCATCCACAATGCGCTTGGAGATATAGAGCCCCAGCCCGAGGCCCTGAACTTGCCCTGACGTGCCGCTCACCCGGTAGAAACGGTCGAAGACATGCGGCAGCGCCTCGGGTGGGATTCCAACACCCTGGTCCTCAACGGAAAGGCGGGCTTCATCACGGGCACGAGCAACGCTCACACTCACCCTGCCCCCTTTTGGAGAGTACTTAAGCGCGTTGGTGAGCAGGTTTACCAGCACCTGGCCCAGCCGATGGGCATCCGCATACACCATCACGGGTTCATGGCCGGAGTCGAGATAGATGCCAGCATCCTCCCCGCCAAGGCTGTTGACCGCGTTCCGCGCCGCAGCGACGAGATCCAGATCCTCCTGGGCGAGCGCGAGCCGGTCGGTTTGCACCTGCGGGGCCAGCAGGAGGTCGCTGATCAGGCGATCGAGCCGATCCGTTTCCGTGATAATCGCCTCGATCCCTCGCGCGTTGTACTCCTCGCGCCGCTTCATCAGCTGGGCGTTCCCCTTGATGCCCGTAAGCGGGGATCGCAGCTCGTGCGTGGTGACGGCGAGGAACTCCTGCTGAATCCGCTCGACTTCCCGCCGCCCGGCGATATCGCGCATGATGACTGACACCGATTCGACTGTGCCCAGGTGATCCAGGTGCGGGGTGAACCCGGCTGAGACATCCACCCGCTTGTCCCGCGCGCCGCGACCAACCATTTCGAGCTGAACCGGCTGCCCATCCCGCAGCTGGAGCAGCAGACCGGACCAGTCCATCCGATCGCCGGCCGGCAGAAGAATGTCGCCCAGGTTCGTGCCGGCGATCCCGGCTTCGGTGTAGCCGAACATGGTGCTGGCGCCATTGTTCCAGGTCTGGATCACGCCTTCCGGCGATATCCCGACAATGGCATCGCTGGAGAACCGCACAATGGCGGCCAATTGCTCAGCCCGGCGCCGGGAGAGGAGCAGTTCGTGCTCATAGGCCCGCCGGTCGGAAGCATCGAAGATGGCGCTGGCAATAATGGCCGGAGCACCGCTGGCATCGCTGCGGAGCACCGCACTTACCAATACCGGCAGCGGCTCCCGACCCTGCCGAACGAGCTCGAACGCGACCTCCTTGACCGAGCCCTGGAGCCTGAGGAGGGGGAAGAACTGGTTCTCGTAGAAAATCCTGCCTGGGAGGGTCAGGAGATCCTGAAAGCAACCGTGGGCCTGGAGACCGTCAAGCGACGATCCGATCCAGTCAAGCAATGTCCGGTTGGCTTGCAGGATTGTGCTATCTACCGTGGTGAACAGGTACCCGCACGGTCCGTGCTCGTACAAATCCGCGAGGCTCTCGCGCCACGCATCATCTGTCAGTCCCGCAGGAATGTCCGTCATCGCTACGTGCCGAGGAACGCCTGGATCGCAGCTATGGTCTCCTCCGGGGCGCTGAGGTGCGGGCAATGCCCGGTCGCGTTGAGCACCACCAGTTCGGCGTCCGGCAAGTGCCGCTGCACATACTCGCCAACCGCCATCGGGGCGATCGCATCCTGCTGGCACTGGAGGACCAGCGAGCGAACGGGCACCTGCGGCAGGTCGGCGCGGTTATCCGAGAGGAATGTGACGGCGGCGAATTGCTTGGCGATTGAGGGATCGGTACGGCAGAAGCTGTTGTGCAGTTCTTCGGTGAGTTCCGGCCGGTCGTCGTTGCCCATGATGACCGGCGTGAGGGCAGATGACCAGCCAAGGAAGTTGCTGTCCTGGAACTCGAGCAGTTCCCGGATGTCCTGCTCGGTAAAGCCGCCAACATAGCCGTCATCATTGATATAGCGCGGCGACGGGCCGACAAGGATCAGGTGATCGAACCGGTCCGGTTTCTCCATCGCGGCCAGCACGCCGATCATGGCGCTCACCGAGTGCCCAACGAACACGCCGTGGCGCACATCGAGCTCATCGCAGATCTTCAGCAGGTCATCAGCGTAGCCCTGGAGGGAGCTGTACTTATCGCGGTCGTAGGCGGAGAGATCGGATTGCCCCGCACCAACGTGATCGAACAGGATGACGCGGTGGGTGTCCGCGAACGCCGGGGCAACAAACCGCCACATGTTCTGGTCGCAGCCATACCCGTGCGCGAAGAGCATGGGGATATCACCGTTCCCGGTGACGGCCACGTTGTTTCGACGTAGAACGGACATCAACTCTCCCACCCACCCCGGATTGATCCGAGCGGGAACACTGCTGTGGACTCAGAAACAATCATACCGGAGAAACCACATTGCAAGAGGGATGTCGACGAGGCCAGGGATTTGGGCGGTCGTAACCGAGCTATTAGCGCAGTGGCGCTTTTCCGGGCGCCATGCACCTGGCGATCACCATTCCCTCTCCCTGATCCCCAGACAAATGATCGCCCCGAAATTAGGTAGGCCCGTTGGGTAACCCTACCGATGTGCACGCATCGGGCCATCCGCAGAATAGGGAACAGGTAATACAGCTGAGAACACGATGCTCGGGACCACTGAGAAGAGGTACTCCCCTTTCATGGCCCGAGGACACATGGCGATAGTGCCATCACAACGGTGCAGGAGGTGAAGCGTCCAAAAAGTTTGCATCCCGGACACGGGCACCAGGTATACCGACACAATCACACCCCGTAATTCAGATAACGAGAAGGACTTACTCATGCATATAACAAATCCCACTCGCCGACGAGAACCGGAAATCGATGGCTCTTCAAGCGATTCAGACCAACGGACTCCCTCCCGATCCCTCTCGATTGCGAGCGGAATCGCATTCGTCGCGATTCTTTTCCCCACATTCGGACTCGTTCCCGAGCCGCCAGGCACGGATGCTCCAATCGCCCAGATAGCCGCTTACTATGCCGATCATGTCGATGGCCAACTGGCTGCCACGTTCATATGGGGACTGGCCCTGATGGCCCTGCTCCTTTTCATCGGCAGCCTGTACTCCGTCCTGCGCGCCGCCGAAGGCGGCACGGGCACGCTCTCCCTCCTGGCGCTCCTGAGTGGAACGGTCGCGGTGACGATCATGATCGTGGCGCAGGCGGCCACCGGAGCGACGGCGATCATCGCGTCTGAAGGTATCAGCCCGGAGGTCGTGCGGGGAATGGATGAGATCGCCCACATGATCGCACACCTCTTCGCCATTCCTCTGGGGGTCTTCCTCGTATCGGCATCCATCGCGGCACTCAGGTATCGGGTTACGTGGCGTTGGCTCGGCGTGCTTGGGATGCTGGCCGGACTCGCGAACGTGGTGGGCACGGCGGGAATCTTCCAGCCTGGATCTGCCCTGCACAACCTGGGTGTTTTGGGTCTGCTTCTCTTCGTCATCTGGACGTTTGGTACAAGCATCTCGCTCTTGCGCCTGAGGTTCCGCGCTCCAGCGCAATCTCCGATTCAGCAACCAGCAGCGGCCTAGCACCGACGAGGATGCGGCACACGGGGAGCAATGCTCCCCTCTCATACCGGGCTGTCCCAGCGACATGAGTTGCACGCTGGATAGCCCGGGGGAGTCCATCTCGACTGAACAGGCCCACGATGTAGAGGAGACGACACATGAGTACTGCGATAGCTATGAGGCAGCGCACAGAGCGCACGCCACTGAACACCCTGGAGAACCTGAATGTAGGGATCCTGGCGATAATGGTCCTGGTATTGATCACATTTCAGGTTGTGGATTTACAGGCCCTGTTCCCACCGATCGGGATTCTCTATGCCCTGGGCTCGATTGCCGTTGCGGCGGTCATCGTGTTCGGCCGCCGGATCTGGAGCCCGGCGCTTGCGGCAGGGTGGAGCGTGGTGATGATGATCCCGGAGAGCCTCCCGGCTATTGAGCACCTGCTCCATTGGGGCGATCTCTCCACCCACTTTGGCCACTATCTGGTCATTGTGACCTTCTTCCCACTGGCGTTCGCGCTCATCGCGGCTGGTGTTGGGGCAACCGTCCAAAACTACAAGCGCCAGCCGCACGATCGGCCCGCGCCGGACTGGCTGCGGAGCGCGTTGCTTGGCTTGATCGCGTTCATCGTGGTGGCGAATGCCGTGACGATCACCCTGTACGCCTTCGACATCCCGTAAGTGCGATGTGTGAGCGATCCAGCAGGTCATCGCCGTAGCTGTAGCGTACATGGCATATGCCCGGTGGCGGTCAGAGATAAGAAGCCGGTGGGCACCGACGTGCTCCTGATAGATCACGTCGGTGCGTATCGCTTACCGCCGGCCCCACCAGCCGCCACAAGTTCTGGTCATAACCATAGCCATGGGCGTATCACCGCTCCTCGTGACAACCAGGTGGTTTCGACTCAAAACGGACATGGAACTCCCCAACCCGCCCCGGATCGACCTGGATGGGGACAATGTTGTGGGTACGGGCCCGATCATACTGGACATATTGTTCCACACAGTTTAGATCCATGTCTCTAGGAAAATGCCATACCGAATAGATTGCAGACTCAGTCGGCTCCCTGTCAGATGCTAATTCATTCATGGTTGGTATCCTGTTACTTATCAAGACATTTTTCACGGTCCGGTTGTGCTTTCGAACCTAATCCGGTGCAAATCCCGACTGAACCACCAAGAGCGAATCGCTTTGACCTTTGGGGAGTAGTTCTCGATATGGGAGTCACACCAACGACCCAAGTAATTGTCTGGATCGTAGGCGCTCTGGTCTCTGCATTAATATCGCTTGCCATAGAATCATTGCTTGGCTGGAGCTTTGGTATTTCGTTCTTAGCGATTTCGCTAATCCTAGCTGGATGCCTGTTTGTTTGGCACGAGCAGGCTGAAAAGTCCCGAGCCGCACAGTCTCAGGAATCCTACTCACAACTACGCAAACAGTTTCTCCTCTTTAAGCAAGCATCCGATCTGGAGCCAAAGGACTTCGGATTTACGTCTACTTGGCAACGATTCTCGAAAGGCCGACCCTTTACTACCCACTATCAGACCAGACGATTCACAATGGCGGATTCCAACGCCTCAATATCTGAGAGCGACGTGCTAACACATTTGCGAAACGGGGAAGGTGTCATTCTGCTTGGACAGCCCACAGAGGGCAAAACCAGAACAGCCTTCGAACTAATCAGAGCCCTAGAGGATTGGATCGTCATCAGACCGCGAAAAGACCTTCCAGTTCCCCCGCCTGAGACATTCTCTGAGCTTGTACGGCTACGTAACGTAGTTCTATTCCTCGATAATTTGAATGACTATTCAGAGTTTCCGTTGGATTTAGTAACACTCTGTGATCGAGAGCACTTAAGACAATCAGGCAAATTGGCCATCCTCTCGACATGCCGAGACGGTACGGAACTTTCGGTCGTAAGCAGAGCGATGGGCTCGGGACTCAGTAGATTCTACTCTGAGCACTTAGCATTGAAACTAAAGCTGATCGCCTCGACAAACGACGAGAAGCGGGATCTTCTTAGGATGTTGGGACGGCCTTTCACTGAGCTCACACCCGAGAAGTTTGCAACACTAGGTCAGATTTTGATGGAGGAAGGGTTCAGATTTCAGAAGGAGCGATTCCTCTTGCTCTCTGAAGAATGCCAGGACCTAGTCAAGGCGATCCAGTTGATGGTAGAAGGCGGAATCATCCCCCTAACTAAGAAACGATTGACATTTGTAATGGACGATTTGTTTCATAGACGAGATATCCATCTTGACGATCTACTTAAGATACTTAACCACCAATCGTTTCTCACCTCGCCGGTTGAGTGGACCATTGTCGAGCCGGAATACGCTTACCTTGACCCGAATGTGACAGGATTCGATCCCAGTAGAGATTCCCGTTTCAACTTCCGCCAACTTTTGCAGGCATTCTATGACTCGAATGATTTGTTGGGGGTCTTCCTCTTATCTATCACCATCGAGCGCCTTGATAAACAATCGGAACTTGGAAACTTGTCGGACCTTGCCTGGGAACGAGCATTCACTCTCGGTCAAGAACACTTGGCAAGAGATTCAACTAACGTGATCGCACTCTTGGCCATCTCCGCAGCGTATCAGCGACAGAATAATTGGGAAGGTGTCATGGAAGCGGCTGATTCGCTACTTGCCATAGTGCCTGAGGATAATTTCGTTCTCGAGTTACGAGCCTTGTCATTAAATCGAACTAACCGATTTGACGAAGCGCTGGAGGTATCCAACAAGCTGCTTGTCGATGACCATGATAATAGAATGGGATTACTTCAGAAATCGATCGCTCTGGCAAACCTTAGCAGATGGGAGGAGTCATTAGAGCCGGTATCGAGGCTGCTGCAACTTTATCCGATGAACAAGATCGCCTTGACTATACAAGCCAACGCTTTGGCACACTCACTGAAGTGGGAGGAGGTCATTGACACTGTCGAGTTGATGCTATCTGAGTACCCGGAGGACATCAAAGTCCATGAATTAAGAGTGCGTGCTCACTTCGAATTACAACACTGGGAGGAGGCATGCGAATCTGCAAAACAGTGTCTTCACTACCATCCCACTTCCTGGTTCGCTCATATGGTGCGCTCCCTTTCACTCACAATACTGAAGCGGTTCGACGAGGCCATAGCTTCGGTGGCTATGATGCGTTCCCAGTTTTCTCACGATGAATTGCCGGACATGATAACCGCAATTGTGCTTGGCGCCATGGACGATCTAGAGACTGCAGTCGCCTTTATTGATAGCGTAATAGCAAGCCGACCTGACGACGAACTTGCTCTTGATATCAAGGCGCGACTGGTTAATAAATCGGTCAAAAAGGCCAACAGCCAGCAGGCTGACAGCGCATCTACTCATATTGAGCACACCACCGGTGCAGACGTGGAGCAAATAGCGCAGAGTGTCATCGACACAACCTCACCTGCAGTATTCCCAAATTCATGGCCTACCGACACCCCATCTTGACACCCCTGCCCGCCCCGCCCTACAATCGCCGCTAACAACTCAATAGCCTTATCCAGAGAGGTGGAGGGAATCGGCCCTGTGAAGCCCGGCAGCCTACGAGAGCAATCTCGCAAGGTGCCAACTCCGGCAGATGTATCTGCGAGATAAGGGACCAGCCACACAGCCACCGCTTTGTCGCCTCCCGCTACGCAGGAGGCGTTTTCGCTTCCGCGCCGCATCACTGCCGTACCCTCCCCTGGCAATGAGATGCGGAACGATACGATGAGCGGATTCGATACCACCAACCCGGCCACCACCAACGAGCCCATGCGCAGGCACCTGCATGTGGTGCCCACCTACCGACCAGCCCAGGAAGGCGTGCTCCGCCTCGCCCAGCTCGGCAAGGTGACGCTGGAGCATGGCGATACCCTCGATAACGTCACCCTCGCCTGGCGCAGCTGGGGCGAACTCAACGCCGCCCGCGATAACGCCGTCATCATCCTGCATGCGCTCACCGGTGATTCCCTCGCCGCCGGCGATGGCGGCTGGTGGGAACCGGTGATCGGACCGGGCAAGCCGATCGATACCCGCACACATTACGTCATCTGCGCCAATATCCTCGGCGGCTGCCAGGGCAGTACCGGACCATCCAGCCGCGACGAGTTCGGCGGCTACTACGGGCTCCGCTTCCCGCTCATCACCATCGGCGATATCGTCACCACCCAGCGGATGCTGCTGGATTCGCTCGGTATCACCAAGGTTGTCGCCATCGGCGGCAGCATCGGCGGATTCCAGGCGCTGGAATGGGCCACGCGCCATGCCGATATCGTCGCCGGTACGGGCTGCATTGCCGCCGCCGGCAACCTGAACGCGCTCGGTATCGCCGTCCATGGCGAGGTGGGACGTCGCGCTATCATGGCCGATCCCAACTGGCTCAACGGTGATTACCAGAAGTTCGGCGTCTTCCCGGAACAGGGCCTCGCTATCGCCCGTATGGCCGCGATGACCACCTACAACAGCCGCGAAAGCCTCGGCAACCGCTTCGGACGCAACCCGGCGGTGCGTCCGCCGATTTACCCGGAGTTCGGCCCGACCTTTGATGTCGAGGGCTACCTGCACTATCACGGCAAGGCGCTGGTGCAGCGGTTCGATGCCAACAGCTACCTCTATCTCACCCGCGCCATGGATATGTACGATGTCGGCCGCGACGGTGGCGACGCAAAGTGGTTCAGCCGGATCAACGCGCCGATGCTCTTCGTCGGCATCAGCAGCGACTGGCTCTTCCCGCCGGACGATATCGAACTCCTGGCCGCCCGCCTGGCCGATCGCGGCAAGGATGTGCGCTACGAGCTGATCGATTCGCCCAACGGTCACGACGCCTTCCTGAAGGATTGGGACCAGCTCAACCCGATCGTGTCGCGGTTTATGGCCCGAGTGGGCGCGGCGCGACAGATGGAGAAGGCCACCTCATGATCACCCACTACCGCCCGCGCGATTCCATCATGTGTAGCCGCGCGAAACGCCCATGACAGTCGGTTCTTGCTAGCCAATGGAGATGCTGAAAATGTCCCAGGAACAACCAACCTTCGCGTTCGATACCAATGCGCTCCACGCCGGGTACCAGCCGGATCCCACCACCGGGGCACGGGCAGTGCCGCTGTACCAGACCACCAGCTACGTGTTCAACGATTCCGAGCACGCCGCCAACCTGTTTGGCCTGAAGGAGTTCGGGAACATCTACACCCGCCTGATGAACCCCACCACCGATGTACTGGAGCAGCGCGTGGCAGCACTGGAAGGCGGTGTGGCGGCGCTGGCGCTGGCGAGCGGCCAGAGCGCAATCACGCTGGCGCTGCTCACGCTGGCCAAGGCCGGCGATGAAATCGTTTCCACCACCAGCCTCTACGGCGGCACCTACAACCTGCTCCATTACGTGTTCCCGCGCTTCGGCGTCACGGTGAAGTTTGTCGATGCCGACCCGGAAGCCATCGCCGGCGCGATTACAGACAAAACCCGCGCGGTTTACAGCGAAACCATCGGCAACCCGGACCTGCGCACGCTCGATATCGCTGCCGTGGCCGAAGTCGCGCACGCGGCAGGCCTGCCGCTTGTGCTGGATAACACCACCGCCAGCCCGGCACTGGTCCGACCGATTGAGCACGGGGCCGATATCGTTATCCACTCGCTCACCAAGTTCATTGGCGGCCATGGCACCAGCATGGGCGGCATCATCGTGGATGCCGGCAAGTTCGATTGGGCCAACAATCCCCGCTTCACGGAGGACTTCGTCGATCCGGATCCCAGCTATCATGGCCTGAGCTTCGCCAACACGTTTGGCGCCATCGCCTTCATCATCAAGGTACGCACCCAGTTGCTGCGCGATATCGGCCCGGCCATCAGCCCGTTCAACTCGTGGCAGATTCTGCAGGGGGCGGAAACCCTGAGCCTGCGCATGGAGAAGCACAGCAGCAACGCGGCAAAGGTGGTGGAGTACCTGCAGGGCCACCCGAAGGTGAACTGGGTCAACTACCCCGGCCTGCCGGAGCACCCCAGCTATGAGACGGCCAACAAATATTTCCGCAACGGACAGTTCGGGGCACTGCTCGGGTTCGGTGTTGAGGGCGGAGCCGAGGCCGGGAAGAAGGTGGTGGAGAGCGTGAAGCTCTTTAGCCACCTCGCCAACCTGGGCGATGCCAAGAGCCTCATCATCCACCCGGCCACCACGACCCACTCGCAGCTGACCGCGGAGGAACAGGCCACCACCGGCGTGACCGATGATTTCGTTCGCCTCAGCATTGGTTTGGAGGATGTCACCGACCTCATTGCCGACCTCGACCAGGCGCTGGCGCAGATCTAGCCCATTTCCAGACCTCTAACGCACAAAACCGCCCGGCCTTCTCCCCCGGGCGGTTCTGTGGTGACACCCTCCCGCCGCGATGCGCGTTAGTGGAAGCAGTACACTGCCAGCAGGGAGAGAGGCGATGGCGGCGTCGGTACTACGTGGCAATTCAGGGAGATCGTGGCGACAACGGCTGTTGCTGGCGGCGGTCCTGGCGGTTGCGGCGTTGCTCGTGGCCCAGGCCAACCCGCAGGCGTGGCTGGATCGCATTCCCGATCGCTATATCCCGGACACCCTCCAGCGGGTGCTGCCCGGTCCCCGGCAGGCGTTCCTGCCGAACGCATTCCTCTACCAGCAACAACGGCCACTGAGTTGCGAGTTCGCCGCTACCACCATCGCCGCGACCATGGGCGGCTGGGAAATCAGCGAATGGAGCTTCGATAACGTCGTGCCGCTGAACGAGAACCCTCACCTGGGGTATCGCGGCAATATCTGGGGCGAATGGGGCAATACCACCGATTACGGCATCTATCCGGAACCCCTTCACGCCGCGCTCAGCGGTTGGGGCATCCCTTCGGAGGTGCTCTACGCCCGTGGCGATGCCGATGTACTGCGCCACGAACTCGCCGCCGGTCGACCAGTGGTGGTGTGGCTGGCGATGCGCGGGCCGGTCAACAGCTTTGATGTGCAGGCCGCCGATGGCTCGGTGTACCAGCTTACGCAGTACATGCACGTCATGACGGCGTACGGCTTCGATGAACGCGGCGTGTACCTCACCGATCCGGGCACCGCCATCTGGCAGTTCTTCGAGTGGTCACAGTTCATGGATATGTGGAACGTGATGGATGGCATGGCGCTCAGCGTGCACCCGAAACCAATTTCGGGGCACAGCGACACCTTTTCCACACCCGTGCGTTATTACTGACAGAGAACATGACAATCGCAAGCGCCGCGGAACCAAACGCGAACCTCGGGCGTCATTCTCTGTATAAGGAAGCCGCGGGCGAATCCCCATTCCATCCCGGTACCGCTTCCTTCCCCCTCCCCATAGCAAGGCGCCCCCGGTGCGAGAACCAGCCAGCTCGCACCATATATCGTGGGGCGCTTTGCTCATTAACTGTGGTGCTACCCCTCCACCGGGGTGCCATCCGGCGGCCAGGCCTTCGGCTCGGAGATAACGCGTCGCATCACCACCCGGGGCCAGGTATCCAGCCCCCGGTCACGTTCTTTGGCCACCTTTTCGGCCACGCCGTCCGGCCAGTCGGGCTCATCGATCGTCACAAACCCGATGCGCTCATAATACGGCGCGTTCCAGGGAACATCGCGGAACGATGTCAGGGTGAGCAGCCCCAGCCGCTTCGAACGCGGATCGGCCGAAACCGATTCGATCATCAGCGCGCCGAGGCCACGCCGCGCCGCATCCGGATGCACCGTCACCTGGTCGATATGCAGGCTTTGCGGCAGGAACTCACCCAGCAGGTATGCCTTGAGGACGCCGTACTCCACTGCCACCCACAACCGGCGGTCCTCCACCGCCTGCAACAGGGCCGATTCCGCAATTGGCGGGTCATCGGCAACAGCGTCCATGCCAATGGTGCGGAACACCTCCGCAGCGGCACGTTCTGTTGGCGCAACCTTGGGAACATCATCGGGGCTTGCGAGCCGGATTCGAATCAAATCGGGGCCTCCAGTCGGTATACGATCCCGCCTGCGAGATCGAGGACGTAGACCTCGCCCTGCTCGTCGACACCAAATGACGAAATGGAAAGCCCGGATTCCACCGGGTTGCTCATTGTCCACGTACCATCGTCGTTCCGTACGCCCTGCCAAACCAGGCCAGAGCAGTAATCGGCGAAGATGTAGGTGCCATATATATCGGGCAAGTTCTCCCCATAATACACTTCCCCACCGGTGACCGAACAACCGCCCTGGTCGTGGGTGTACTCCATAATCGGCAGCGTGAACAGCGAGGGATCGCAATTCGGGTTGAGGTAGCAGGTGCTTCCCTCCATCGGGTTCCAGCCGAAATTTAGGGCCGTGCCGGGATTCGGCGGCAGCAGGTTGATCTCCTCAACCTGGTTCTGGCCGACATCGGCAATCAGCATGTCGCCGGTCTCGGCATCAAACGTGAACCGCCACGGGTTGCGCAACCCGTAGGCAAAGATCTCTGGCAGGGCACCTTCCTGGCCGATCAGCGGGTTATCCTCGGGAATCGCATACGCCTGCCCGGCGGGCACCGTAGCGGGGTCAACATCGATCCGCAGGATCTTGCCGAGCCAGGTATCCAGCCGCTGGCCGTTGCCCTGCGGATCGCCGCCTGAACCGCCATCGCCGAGGCCGATATAGAGGTATCCGTCCGGCCCGAACTGCAACTGGCCACCATTGTGGTTGGGATACGGTTGTTCCTGTGTCAGGATCACCTGCTCGCTGGCCGGGTCGGCGATATCGTTATCCGCCACGGTAAAGCGGCTCACTACGGTGTTGCCGTTGAGGTCGGTATAGTGCAGGTAGAACACGCGGGAGTCCTCGTAATCCGGCGGGAAGGCGATGCCCAGCAGCCCCTGTTCGTAACCGGACGAACCAACCCGGTCGGTGATATCGAGGAAGGGCTCCTCCACCCGTTCGGAATCGACCAGCTTGCGCACCGTGCCCGGTTTCTCAACGATGTACAGCACGCCGGAGCCATCGCCGGCATGGGCCATGGCCGTGGGCTCTACAAACCCCTCGGCAACAGGCTCGAACCCGATATCAAAGCCGGCGGCTTCATCCTGGGCATTCACACCAACCGATGTGAACACGAGCACAAAAGCGAGGAACAGTGGGACAAACCGGGGGCGAAGCGTGCGCATGGGATCACCTCTTCCTCAGGGGAACTGCGTGTCAGGTAGTCCCATGGTACAGGGTGACTGCGGATTCCATCACCGGATCGGCGCGACCCAGACCTTGTAGGCAAGGATGCCGTAGGCCAGCACCACCGCCAGTAGCGCTATGCCGTACCAGAGGAAATCCCGGCCGGTGAGGGTATCCACCACAACCGAGATGAGGCATATCGCAACCAGCAGCGCGTTCGCCCGGAAGATGACGAGGTGGTCTGGCTCCTGACGGCTGTCAGCAGCCGAAGAACCCCATAACACCGCCAGCACGTTCACCCGCCCAAACCGGGAGACAACCCCCATCCATACGATCGTAAGGACGAAGGCCGCGAATGCCATCATCGGCTGCTCGGCTGCGGCATAGCAGAAAATGAGGCCGGTACACATCAGCGCGCCCAGCACAATAGCCCAGGTTGTGGCATCGCCGGGATCGCGCGACCGTTCCGCGAACGCTCGCATGCGGCGCTCGATAAAGTTCTCGTCTCGTTCGCCGTTCAAAATCTCGCGGCGCGTGGGCCGTTTGTCTGGCGGTTTCATGCCAAAATTCTAGCAGATGCGGCCTCGCCGGCCGCAATCGCATCGGGAATACCGACACCCCGAAGCATGTTGCCCGCAATGGCAAGGCCGGGAATCCCTGCTACCCCCTGCTCGATTCGCGCGACCCGGTCCAGGTGTCCCAGGGTGTACTGCGGGCTGGCGGCGTTAAGACGCACCACGCGCACCAGCATCGGCTTTCCATGGATAGCAGCGGTATCGGCGATTTCATCCCGTACCATGCGCACCAGCTCATCGTCCGTGGCATTCAGGACCTGCTCATCCCCGGCGCGTCCCAGAAACCCGCGAACAAGGAAGTGCCCTGCCGGCGCCCGCCCTTCCCACTTTGAGGACATCCAGGTAATCGCCTTGACCGGCCGGTTTTCGGCACGAGGGCTGAGGTACCCATAGCTCCGGGGCGCCGTGTTGCCGGGCGTTTCCTCGTAGCC
Source organism: Chloroflexia bacterium (assembly GCA_043427975.1). Taxonomy (GTDB): domain Bacteria; phylum Chloroflexota; class Chloroflexia; order Thermomicrobiales; family UBA6265; genus UBA6265. The sequence goes on from JBHWTK010000017.1 coordinate 76,282, forward strand.
AAGCATCACCACGGCCGATGAAACCTGCGGGATACCCATCATGGCGGCAGCGGCATCCGTCGCGATACCGGCCAGCAGGCCCGCCTGCACATGAACCGGCGCGGCCAGGATCACGCCATCAACATCCACAACCCCGGCAGGTGTCGTGAGCGCCCATCGGTTTCCCGAAATCCGGGCAAGTGCGGTAACCGGGGTATTCAAAAGAATATCTCCACCGGCCGACCGGATATGCCGCTCCAGCGCATGGACCAGCTCACCGATACCGTTGCGGAAGCTGAGGAACCCGATCGGTGCCTGGTGGCCAATCGGGCGCGCCTGCTGCGCTTTCTTCTGCGCCAGCACGCCCTTGATCAGCCCGCCGTGCTCGCGCTCGGCAGCGCGAAGCTGCGGGAACGTGGCCTGCAGGCTGAGTTCATCGCCATTGCCGCTGTAGATGCCAGCCATGAGTGGCTCGATCAGGTGGTCATAGACGTCGCGGCCAAGCCGGCGCCGGATAAACGACCCAAGCGATTCATCGGCACCGTCCTTCCGTGCCGGGATCACGTAATCCAGTCCCATGCGCAGCTTGCCCAGCGGTGACACCAGCGGTGTGCGCATCATGGGGCCGAACTGGCTCGGGATCAGGCCCGTGAGCCCTTCCGGCATCGGGTGCAGCTTGCCGCCCTTCATAATGAAGGAACCCCGGTTGGCCGGATCGGTTGTCTGGCACTGTGGCTCCAGCCCGAGTTCCCGCGCCAGGCCAATGCCGCGCGGTTTCATGGCGAGGAAGCTCTCCGGACCGTGCTCGATCACCCAGCCGTCGGCTACTTCCGTATGCAAGACACCGCCAAGGCGGTCGCTGGCCTCATAGACGCGCACCTGTACACCGGGCTGTTGCGCCAGTTTCCAGGCGGCCGCCAGGCCACTGATGCCGCCGCCAACAACGGCGATGGTGCGGGTCATGCCAGCCAGCCAACTTCCGCGGCGCGCGCTCGCACGAGTTCGGCAAGCGCGCGGGTCATGGCGGGATGGTCGTTCACCATCTCGATGCGCTCCAGCTGCATACCAAGTTCGTCTGCCTGCTGTTTGAACTCCACATCGATATCGAACAGGATCTCGACATGGTCGCACACGAACCCGACCGGCACGATCAGCACGTGCTTGCCGCCTTCGGCGTGAATCTGGTCAATCGGCTCGCTGGCATCCGGCCCCAGCCACGGGTCCTTCGTCATTGCCGCGCTCTGGAAGGCCCAGTGCGATGGATGACTCGGGAAGCGCTGCTTCATTGCCTCATAGGTGGCGTTCAGGTCGGACTCGTAGGGATCGTTGAACTCCCGGATGCGTTCCGGCAGGCTGTGGGCGGTGTAGATAATCGGCACGGAATCACGTACATCTTCGGGGAACTTCTGCAGGGCATCGTTCACGCGTTCAGTGAGGGCATCGAGGAAACCGGGCAGCAGGTTCCAGCGGTCGATGCTCGCCACCTCCATGCCATCGGCGGCCTCGGCCACGGCCTTGTTGTAGGCGCCAATGGACATGCTGCTGTAGTGCGGCGCCATCACCAGCGTGACGATACGCTCCACACCCTTCGCCTTGAGGTCGGCAATGGTGTCCGCGATGTACGGGTGCCAGTGGCGCATGCCGATGGAAACGTCCCATGTTTCGCCCTCGGCAGCCTGTTCCTGAAGGTGCTTGTCGATGGCGGCGGCCTGCGCCTCGGTGAGCTCCTTGATCGGGGAACGGCCACCAATCAGCTCGTACCGGGCCTCGACCTCCTCGAAGATCTCCTCTGAAGTGGGGCGATGATGGCGAACATCTAGCAGGTACGGTCGAACATCGGCCATGGAGTCGGGACCGCCATAGGCCATAATGAGCAGGTGATTGTTTGCCATGAGGGAGTGTTCCTTTACCCTTTCGCGGCGCGGCATTGCGCTCGCGGTGATGAAATACGCATCAGTTGGAGATGCCTGTGAAGCCAGCAGACAGTGAAATCCGGAAGTTCGCGACCCGTACAGACCTCATTGTCGGAGTGATTACGGTACTGATCCTTGTCGTGGTGACGGCCTGGCTGGTCATCCTGTTGTTCTAGGCGTACACACGCACCAGCATGACGCCATCCTTTTCGACGGCGGTTTTGCCAGCCGTCACGCCGGGGCGGCGTTCGTGGAACTGGTTGCCGACCAGCACGGTGGCATCGGTAAGTGCGGCCAGCACCACGGTATCGTTGCGCTCACTGAAGGATTCCTTCCCCTCCAGCTCGCCCTTCGCCTTGATCACCACATGCTTAAAGAAGTTCACCGGGTTACTGACATCATCGTCCGGTGTTTCGGCGGCGGCGGCTTTCAGCGCTTCCTGGTTGCTGGGCACGGGAGAGGCGACAGATGATGTGGTTGCCGGGGTTGGCACCGTGCCGGTGAGCAGGTCGTGACGGCCAACGGTATCCTCCACCAGCTCGAACATTTCTGTCTTGCGGTTGCTGTAGAGCTTGTCGCCCTTCTTCAACACGATTGAGGCGTTGGCGGTAATGGTCACCGGGGTGCTGAGGCGCTCGGTACCGTCCTCGCCGCCCCACGCCACCATGGCAGCCACCTGGGCACCGGCCATATCGATGATCTGCACCAGCTGCCCGGCCTGGACCGTGAACGTTTCGGCGCTGCCATTGCGGATCTGCTTACTCTGCACCACGCGGCGCCCGACAAGTACATTTGCCATTACGTGTTCTGCCTCGCACTGCTACATCGCGTTGCCCGGTTGTTGCGGGCCCATAACCACCCGGTATTGTACCGCGCCCGCCCTCCCCGGCGATTGTGAAAATACTGTTAGGGTGCTCCACGTCACTGGCCCCTTGCGGCTATCATCGCCTGAGCAAAGGGGAACACATGGTGGAACGGAACCTGAAAGAAGTCACACGGCTTGGGCTCAAGCTGGGGATCACCGCATTCGGTGGACCGGCCGCCCACATCGCCATGCTGAGGCAGGATGTGGTGGAACGGTTCGGTTGGCTCACCGATCAGCGCTTTCTCGACCTGCTCGGAATCACGAACCTGATTCCCGGCCCGAACAGCACCGAGATGGTGATGCATATCGGCCAGGAGCGCGCCGGAACAAAAGGGCTGGTGGCCGCTGGCGCCGCCTTTATCACCCCGGCGGCGTTGATCACGCTCTTCTTCGCCTGGCTCTATATGGAGTTTGGCACCACAACCCAGGGCGAATGGGTATTGCTGGGCGTCAAGCCGGTGGTGCTCGCTGTGGTTGCGCAGGCGATCTGGAACCTCGGAAAAACCGCCATCAAATCCCTCTGGCTGGGGCTGGTCGGTGCCGCCGTGCTGGTGCTCTACCTGCTCGGGGTCAGCGAGCTGGTGCTGCTGTTCGCCGGCGCGTTGGTGGCCTACGCGGTATATGCGATACGCAGGGGTATGTCACCGCCCACCGCAGGCATCATGGCGCCGTGGTTGCTGCTTCCCTCCGTGGCCAGGCTGGCCACCGATCCATCGTCCCCCTATTCCATTGGCCAGTTGTTCCTGACGTTCCTCAAGATCGGCACGGTCCTGTACGGCTCCGGGTATGTATTGCTGGCCTTCATCGAGGGCGATTTCGTTAACAGGCTCGGCTGGCTGACCAGGCAGCAGTTGCTGGATGCCGTCGCTGTCGGCCAGTTCACGCCTGGGCCGGTATTCACCACCGCGACATTCGTCGGCTATGTTGTGGGCGGCGTTCCGGGTGCCATCGTGGCAACGGTGGGTATCTTCCTGCCGGCATTCATCTTCGTGGCACTGGCGCACCGGTTCCTCAACCGAATGATGGACGCCGCCTGGACACGCCCATTACTGGATGGCGTGAACGTTGCCGCGATTGGCCTGATGGCGGCAGTCGGCGTCTCCCTGGCACGCGATGCGGTGTTCGACTGGTTCACCGCGCTGCTGTTCGTGGGCGCGCTGCTGCTGTTGCTCAAGTACCGGGTGAACTCGGCCCTGCTGGTGCTGGGTGGGGCGGTGATAAGCGTGGCGGTCAACTACCTCGCCTAACCCCGGTGCGGCATACTGGAGGGAATACGCTCACATTGCAACCAGGGAGTGACGACGATGGAAACCTGTTCAAATTGCGGCGCCACCCTCCGACCCGGTGCCCGGTTCTGCACTACCTGCGGCACACGCCTGAACCCGACGTCCGCTCCTGCCGATGGCTGGGGGCGGCCAGCCGAGGCACCTGCTGACAGTTCTCAGGACACCTCGGTGCTCGAAGCCGTGAAGCCGCCAACCCCACCGCAATCCACCCGGTTGGCAGGCAACAACGAAGAGCGCGAATACAACCGCTGGACCTCCGCCTACGCCAGCAAGCCCGCTCCCGCCCTCGACCCGGCAAGTCGCTTTATCTCCGCGCTGGAGCAGGATGCACCGCCTGCCACACCCGAACCACCAGCCGATGATTCCGCCGGAGATTCCCCTTCCCCGGCTGCCACCTGGGTAACCACTCCACCGGAAGCCTTTGGCACCGGCCGGCCCGCAACCTGGAACTTCCAGGCGAGCAGCAGCGACGATGACACATGGAAGGCACCGGCTACCTGGAACACGGTTGGCCCTGCGCCCGAGGAAACAGAGGTGGAGCGGACCAACGACCCCTCAGTCGTGCTGGATCCGATCCTCCCATCGTCCGGACCCGGCGACACCACGGGGCAGGAATCGGATATCGAAGCGCTGCCGGACGTGGCGGAGGACACAGACGCCGCCACGGTTGCGGATGTGCAGCCGGCAGCACTCGAGGAAGCAGCGGCACAGGAAAGCGCCGACAATGGCGCGACTGCAACAGGAGAGCGCGCACCCGATCCTGCCGGAACCAGTGCGGACCAGGAGCTAAACCCCGCCGATGCACGGGCGCGCGCGATCTCGATGATCGATGAGCTGCGCCAGATGATCCGGATGATGCCGGGCGGCAACCCGCCGGATATGGGTGCGGCGGCAATGGCGCTCACCGAAGCCAGCCTGAATGTGAATAACTTCGACGATGTCCGCGTGGCGATTACCGAATTACAGGACGACCCGCGCGATATCCAGGCACTTTCGAATGTTGCCCGCCTGGCGGATAAGATCGAGCTGCTACTGAAGGAGCACCAGTCGCTGGTGGAAGCCATCGAAACCGCGCTGGAGGAAATGAGCGGCCATCGATAGGGGTTGCCTGGTTTACGGCACCGGTGGCCACATCAGGTAACCGAGGTCGCGCTGTTCGATAACCTGCCGCCAGTCGGTGGTCCCCATCAGCGGGTTGAGGTGCACCACAAGCAGGCTGCCATCGGTGGTGGCCAGCACCCGCATTGATACCGGCTGCACACGCAGCCGGTATGGCAGGCCGGTAATCCCCGATGTGCCGGACGCGAGTTCACGGTTGGCACGGACATAGGCAACGGTAGCGGTATCTGCCGAATCGAAGCTGGTTCCCAGCACCATCCGCACAGAGTCTGGATCGTTCCCCGTTAACTGCAATCCGGCGATGAGCAGGTCTGCTTGCGGGGCCTCTACCACCGGCGTGCTGGCCGGCTCAATTACTGCCGAGGTGACCAGGGCCTCCAGCACACTGCCCTTGAGCAACACCGCCGTCACAAAGCTCTCGGGCTGGGTCCCCGGTGCCAGCAGCGCCTGGATGGCCGGATTCTCCACCAGCGACGCCTCGGAATCCTGGATGGTGCGAATGGTTTGCTCCAACCGGCTCGACCTGGAAGTGGCGATGAGCGTGCCATCCTCCAGCAGCACCACGTTGTTCATATTCCCGAGCGCAGGCCGCGATGCCGGCGCGGAGAGATCCACCGATCCACCCGGGTTCAGGCTCCAGTACGTCACCCCGTTCACCCGCACGGCCTGGTAGCCACTTTCGGCCCAGGCGGTGGAGAGCACTTCGGCATCGAAATCGCCGCGCATCACCATCACGAAATCGGGGGCGCTACCGACCGCCAACAACTGGTGGACCTGGTGCAATCCGAACCCGTAGGTGTCGATCCACACATCGTCGGTGCCGCGGGTAGCAAACACTTCCGGAATTGCCAGGGCACGCAGTTCGGTATGCCAGTCATCCCACGCCGGGTCGTTCGGACCGGTTGGAATCGGCACGCCACGGGCAGCCATCCAGCGCTGTATGTCGGCGTATTGGGCGATATCACTCAACGGCAACGAATCGTCCGCCAGCCGGTCGGGCGCATAGCCGAGCATGTACTCCAGGCTGCCCGGTAGCAGCGGCGGAACCGGGTCGAATGTTGCAGTCGGTGTGGCGGTGGCCGGCGTCAGCGTTGGGCCGATTGTTGGCTGGCCCGTCGGCTCCGGACTCGGCTCGAGCGGACCCTGGTCGCTCTGCAGCACCCAGTTCAGCACCGCCGCGATAATGGCGATCGCCAATACGATGCCGATGGCAAGCCCAATCCGCTCGATTCGGTGCCGTACTGCCGGGTTGCGCATGCGCCTAGAAATCGGAAACGAGGGACAGCCTGGTCTGGAACGCCTCGGCGCTGCGGTAGGCGGTACTCACGCTGGCACCGGCGTGGATACGCTGGATCGCCTCACCCAGCAGCTCGGCCACGTTCAGCACCACCAGCTTGTCGAAGTGCTTTTCTGCGGGCAAGTGCACGGTGTTCGTGGTCACCACTTCCTTGAGCGGCGATGCCTTCAGGCGTTCCACTGCGGGGCCGCTGAACACCGGGTGGATGCAACTGGCGTACACCTCGCTCGCACCGCCATCGATACACACCTGCACCGCCTGGGTGATCGAGCCGGCGGTATCGATCTCGTCGTCCACAATCACCGCCTGCTTGCCCTCAACCGAACCGATGAGGTTGAGGAACTCGGTTTTGTCCTGGTTGCCGATACGCCGCTTCTCGATGATTGCCAGCGGGCACTGCAGGCTGTCGGCAAAGTTGCGGGCCCGTTTGGTATTGCCCAGGTCCGGGCTTACCACCACCGGATTGGCCAGGTTCTTCTCCTGGAAATAGCGCGCCGTGAGGAACATGGCGCTCATTTCATCCACCGGGATATCGAAGAACCCCTGGATTTGGCCGGCGTGGAGGTCTACCGTCAGCACACGGTCGGCACCCGCCTGCACAATCAACTTGGCCACAAGCCGGGCAGTGATCGGTACGCGCGGCTGGTCTTTCTTGTCTGTGCGGCCATAGCCGTAATACGGAATCACGGCCGTGATCCGCCCGGCTGAGGCGCGTTTGAGCGTATCGATCATGATGAGCAGTTCCATGATCGAATCGTTCACCGGCGTGGTGAAACTCTGCACCACAAATACATCGTCCTGGCGCACGCTGTTGCCGATACGCACAAAGGTATTGTCGTTACTGAACTTGAATACCTCGGCCCGACCGACCGGAATGCTGAGGTACGCGCAGATATCCTCCGCCAGCCGGGGGTTGGAATTGCCACTGAAGACCTGAATCTGTTCCCACGGGCCTGCCATAACCTACTCCTTGTCGCTCAGAATCGATTCGTCTTCGTGGATTGCCTGAAGTGCCTGCCGGGCTGCCAGTTGCTGCGCCTCGCGCTTGCTGCGCCCGGATCCCGTTCCAACCCGATTGCCGTTGACAATGACATCAACGGTGAACACCCGGGCATGGTCCGGGCCGTCCTCGCTGATGGTTTCGTACACCGGTTGTTCCATCCGGTATTCCTGCACCACCTCCTGCAACCGACCCTTGGGGTTGGCAACGGCATCATCGGCATGCATGGTGGGGGCGACATCATCAAGGAAGGTGTTAATAAACGCCGCCGCGGTCGACATGCCCTGGTCCAGGTAGATGGCACCAATGATGGCTTCCATTGCCCCGGAGAGGATACGGTCACGCGCGGAATCGGTTACGGCCTCGCCGGTTCCCAGGTAAAGCGCATCCGGCACGCCGAGTTCGCGTGCCCAGCCAACCAGTGTCTCCGCCCGTACCAGCGCAACCCGCGTGCGGGTGAGTTCACCTTCCGGCGCTTCCGGCAGGGCGAGGTAGAGGCGTTCGGCGGTCACAAGCCCAAGCACGGCATCACCGAGGTACTCCAGGCGCTCGTTACTCTGTAACCGCGCGTCTACGTCCTTTCGCTGCATCCATTCATGGACAACCGAACGGTGGGTAAGGGCCAGGCGCAACAGGTACGGATCGGTAAAGGGGACGCCAATGCGTTCAGCGAGAAGGCGCTCGGTATCGGCATCGGGTATTCGGAACGGCGTGGGCCGGGAATCGGGCATGAACATCCCTGAGGAGACGCGAACGTTGTCATGCTGAGTATACGTGGTTCTCGATCCCGCGCAGTCCGGACGCCCACGCGTGTGGCGGCATCATCACTCCGCTGCCACACGGATATGAAGAAGGCCCGCGCCCCGATGCGCGCGCACTATCATTCGGGTAGTATGACAATGCATCCGGGTATCGTTTGCCCCGGAGCGTCACTCTCCTCATCCAGCGGAAGGGTATGTTCACAATGACAACACGACGCAAATTCATCCAGGTATCCGGCGGAGCGCTCATGGCGTTCGGGCTCGGTGGCAAGGTGGGCGCGCAAGTCGCCACTCCGGGCGCGACCCCGAGTGTGGAGATCGGCGACCCCTCGGTGCTGCCCTTGAAGGAAGAAGGCAAGTTCATTGTCCACACTGATGAACCCGCCTTTGAGCCGTGGATTTTCGATAACGATCCCACCAACGGCAAGGGCTTCGAAAGCGGCCTGATCTACGCTATCGCGGCCAAGCTCGGCTTCGAGAAGGAGCAGGTGGAATGGGGCCGCACCCCGTGGAACAACAGTTTCGCGCCGGGCCCGAAGCCGTTCGATGCCTACATCGCCCAGGTGAGTGTCACGCCGGAGCGCGCCCGCGCGGTTGGCTTTAGCCGCCCGTATGTGCAGGGCCAGCTGGCGGTGATCTGCAAGGAAGACAGCCCGGTCATGGAGGCCGAGACCTTTGAGGACCTTGCCAGGTTCAAATGGGGCACCCAGGTCGGCACCATCTACTACAGCTACCTCACCGATTACATCAAGCCTGAGCAGGATATCCTGGTGTACGACACCAATATCGATTCGCTCACGGCCCTGGCCAACGATACGGTCGAGGCCGGCCTGCAGGACCTGCAGATTGCCTACTACGTAACGGGTGAGCAGTTCCCGGAGATGGAAATCGCTGGCGTGCTGCCGATCAAGGGCGATGATGGTAGTGGCCTGGTCACCGAACTCGGTTCGGAACTGATCCCCTACCTCGATGCCGCCATCATCGCGCTCGAAAACGATGGCACTATCCAGGCCCTGTACGACGAGTACCTGGCCCCCTCGGGCGATATCAAGGTCTTCCAGGAGTAATCCTGGAGGAACACAGTACAATGGAAGCCGCGCCGCGCGAATGCGGTGCGGCTTCACCTTGAAACACCCCACCTATCCGGAGCTGCCGGTTTCATGCACACCACCCCGCCGCCCCTCAACGACCACCAGGTGGCCGAGTTACTGCGGCCAAAGCCATTCTGGTCCCAGCCGGGCGTTATTCGTTCGCTCATTGTCGCCCTCATTAGCACGATTGTTATTTTCGGCGGCATGGCCATGCTTATCGGCAGGACCGAGGGCTGGCAATCCGTGCAGCACGCCTTCTTCAGCTGGCCGGATATGAAGCAGGCCTGGCCGAAAGTGGTGGACGGCTTCAAGCTCAACATCAAAATGTTCATGATCGCCGAGCCGCTGGTGCTTGTCCTCGGGCTGATCCTGGCGCTGATCCGCATCAACAACAACCCGGTACTGTTCCCGCTCCGGGCACTGGCGATCGCCTATATCGACCTCTTTCGCGGCGCGCCAGCCCTGCTGGTGATCATGATGCTCGGCTTCGGAATGCCCGGCTTGCGCATCGAATGGTTGCCGAACTCGCCTGTGTTCTGGGGCACGGCCGCCTGCGTGATCACCTCGGCGGCGTACACGGCGGAAACCTTCCGGGCCGGTATCGAAAGCGTGCACCCCAGCCAGCGATCGGCGGCACGCAGCCTTGGCCTCAGCAACTTCCAGACATTCCGCTATGTGGTGTTGCCGCAGGGCATTAAGGCCGTTATTCCGCCACTGATCAGCGGCTTCGTATCGCTGCAGAAGGAGACGGCACTGGTCTCCACCATTGGCCCCCTTGAGGCCACCCGGCAATCGCAGATCTATTCGGCCCTGAACTTCAACTATTCCAGCTATGTGGTGGCGGCGCTGCTCTTTATCGCCCTCACCATTCCCCTGGCACGGTTCACCGATGTGCTGCTGCAACGTTCGGCCCGCCGTATGCAGATGGGAGGCGTAACATGAGCGACCTGCTGCGCTATGAATCGGTGTACAAGGCCTATGGCCAGAACCTGGTTCTGCGGAACATCAACCTCGCTGTCCCGGAGCACACCGTTACCTGCCTCATTGGAGCATCTGGTTGTGGCAAGAGTACCCTGCTGCGCTGCACCAACGTGCTGGAGGAGATTCAGCACGGCTCGATCTGGCTCAAGGATATCGACCTCGCCGCCAGCCATAAGGATGCCGATGCCATCCGTGCCCGCGTCGGCATGGTGTTCCAGAGTTTCAACCTCTTCCCGCACATGAACGTGCTGCGAAACATCACGCTGGCGCCGATGAGCGTACGTGGCGCCAACCGTGGCGAGGCCGAGGACCGCGCCCGCGAGTTGCTGCAACGCTTCGGCCTGCTGGACAAGGCCCTGGAATACCCGGATCGCCTCAGCGGCGGTCAGCAGCAACGCATCGCCATCATCCGCGCCCTGGCCATGCAGCCCGATGTGCTGCTGCTCGACGAAGTAACCAGCGCGCTCGACCCCGAGATGGTCGGCGAGGTGATGGATATTATTGTTGAGCTGAAGAGCCTGGGCATGACAATGATGCTGGCCACCCATCAAATGGGATTCGCCCGGCAAATTGCTGATAACGTGGTATTCCTGCACAACGGTAATGTGCTGGAGCAAGGCGCACCGGAGGAGTTCTTCGGGAACCCGCAGCACGAGCGCACACGCCAGTTCCTCGAACGCGTAACCATGGCGCTCTAGCGCCAATCATCTGCTACGGGAAACCACCTTTCGACGCTGCACAGCACGGAAGGTGGTTTTTGCATACGCGGTGTGTAGAAGTTCAGAAAGATGTGTCCCCTGAGGTGGGAAGGAAATGAGGTGTCCTCTCCGATAGGATGAGTGTGTTGACGATTCATCTATCTGAGAGGGGACACCTCATGGTTAAGCATAGCAATCGCAGCGGCTATCGTGTGCAGCGGGTCATTCCCTGGCAATGGGCCCGCACGCTTGAGCGCATTCCTCCACCGTTGTCTGCGCAGGCGACGATGCGACTCCACTGGGTCGATTTCTCCCGGAAGCATGGAGTTGCGCTCGCTGCCGAGGCCGCTGGTGTGAGCGAACGGACCATCAAGCGGTGGCGTGCTGCGCTCGCACGGTCTGGCGTTGCAGGGCTGGAACCGACGTCTCGGGCACCCAAGCGACGACGTGGCCCCACCTGGACAGTCGCAGAGCTGGAGGCGGTGCGTGCCCTGCGCTGCTCACCGGACGGACGCGGCAAGGGCAAGGCGGTGCTGCAGCGCCTCCTTGCGGCGCAAGGCATCGTGCTCTCCGTTTCCATGGTTGGCCGCATGCTGGCCTACCTGAAGGCGCGTGGCGCCATTGGTGAACCTCATCGGATCGTGGCACAGCAGCGACGGAATCCGCGCCCGTATGCCATCCGCCGCCCCAAAGGCACACCTGAACCGTCACATCCTGGTGATCTGATCCAAATCGATACCGTTCACCTCCGCCCCATGCAGGGGGTTGAGCTGCGCCAGTTCTCGGCGATCGATGTGGTGACACGCCTTGCCGTCACCGATGTGCGCACGTCCGCCTCCGGCAGGACAGCACGTGACCATTTGCGCATGCTCGTCGACAGCCTGCCATACCCGGTGACGGCGATCCAGGTGGATGGGGGCAGCGAGTTCATGGCGGAGTTCGAAGCCGCCTGCCGGGATCTGGGGATTGTGCTCTACGTGTTGCCCCCGCGGAGCCCCAGGCTCAATGGCTGTGTGGAGCGGTTCAACCGCACCAGCCGGGAGGAGTTCTGGTCCTGGTACGGCGGCATGTTTGATCTCCCGACCGTGCGCAAGGCATTGCACCGGTGGACCAGCAGGGACAATGCGCTCAGACCACACGCATCCCTGGAGTACCAGACACCACTCGACTTCTACCAATCACTCCAGGGGACATAAGTGCTGAACCTCTACACGGTGTTCCCAACACGCACCATATGCTGTAAGATGAATCCGTTAGCAAAAACACATGTACCTGCTGACACTGGGTCTTTTTTGTTGTTCGGTGCGCATCACTTTTCCCGGGGAGGGCTCTACCCCCCGGGAGCTTCAGCGTACGCACCGTTTGCTTCGAGAAAGTGAGAACTGGAAATGCGCAACAACTCGATTCGGATTACTCGCCGCTCCATGGTGGGTGGCAGCATTGCCACGGCTGCTGGCATTGCCAGCATTACTCGCGCTTCCGCGCAGGATGCCACCCCGATGGCCCCGGTGGCCACACCAGAGGCGACCGGCATCGTGGAGGAGGTGTTGCTCACAGGCCTGGCCGATCCCCGCTTCCTGGCAGTGGATGGAGATAGCATCCTGTTCACGGAATCCGGCACCGGTGGCGAAGAGCCGCTGATCCTGATCGCTGTCGAGGGCACACCGGAATCCACCGAACCGGTGAGCATGCATGGCAAAACAGGCAAGCTCAGCCGACTGGCCGCCGATGGCACGGTTACCGAGATTGTCTCCGACTTCCGCAGCTACACCTTCGGGGCCAATGGCGAGATCGTCGGCGCGGCCGGCCTGGCAATCGATGGCCAGGGCTCGGCCTACGTGGCAGTCGGCGCACCGGGGCCGTTCATCTCGCAGATACCGCTCACTGGCGAGGAAGGTGTGGTTTACAAGGTCGATCTCGCCACCGGTGCGAAGGAGGTTGTGGCAAACATCCTCCAGTACGAGCTGGCTAACGACCCTGATCCGATGACGCTCGATTCCAATCTCTACGGCCTGGATATCATGGATGGCACCGTATACGTTGCAGATTCCGGCGCGAACACGGTGTTCTCGGTCGACACCTCTGCGAGCAACGAGATCGCCGCCTTCGCCATTACTGGTGGATTCGAGGCCCCTTTTCTTCCGCCGGATGGCAACCCACTCCGCGGCGGTGCGAGGGAGATCGATAGCGTGCCGAGCTGCGCCGTCACCGGACCGGATGGTCGTCTGTATGTCTCCTACGTCACTGGCGGGCCCTTCCCCACCGGGTTCAGCCGCGTGGATGCGTACAGCGCCGATGGCACATTCGAGACGGTGGCTGAAGGGCTCACCATGGTGAGCGATGTCGCATTCTCCGCCGATGGCACCTTGTATGTGTGCGAAATCAGCACCGATTTCGTGAAGCAGGCTCCCGGCCGTGTGGTGCGTGTGAACGCCGATGGATCGCTCACCCCGGTGATCGATGGCCTGGTGATGCCAAACGGCATGGTATTCGATGCCAGCGATAACCTCTACCTCACCACGTTCTCATCGGTGGTGCCGGGTGGCGGCAATCTGGTGCGGTATAGCAATGTCACGACATCGGCCGGCGTCACTGCACCCGCCCCGGATGAAAGCGCGGCCTCGCCAGAAGCGAGCCCGGCTGCAGATACCACCGGGAGCGGTGAGCCGGTGAACATCGGCTTCCACGATACGTACTTCGAACCGAACGCGTTCGAGATCTCGGCGAACGTGGACGTGCAGGTGATCTTCACCAACCACGGTTTCCTGCTCCACGATTTCGTGATCGATGATCCCGAAGTGAAGTCCCCGGTACTCGCCGAGGGCGAGTCCGCCAATGTGGTGATCAACCTGCCCGCTGGCGAGTACACCTTCTACTGCGCGCAGGTGGGTCACCGTGCGCTCGGTATGGAGGGCACGCTCACGGTGGCGTAAGCCACGAAAGCAACATTGGCCCGCCAAATGGCGGGCCAATGTGCGTGTTACGAGGCGCGCAGATCCTCGTAATCCTTGTGGCGCTTCATCCAGACATCGATGAACGGGCAGGTGGGCGTCACCTTCATGTCGCCGTCCATCTCGCGGATGAGATCCAGCGATTGCTGCACCAGCTTCGAGCCGACGCCCTGGCCCTCGTATTCCGGGAATACCAGCGTATGAGGCAGGTTGATCACGCCGTTGCCCTTTTCGTAGCTGATATACCCTACAAACTGGCCATCCCGGTGCGCCTCAAAGCGCGACTCTTGCTCGTTCCTGGTTACCTCGATATCCGCCACAATGCACATCCTTTCACGTACCACCACTACCGCATAAGCGTTGCCAGCGGTTAACCGAGCCATCCGTTTGAGTCGGCTATGCGCGTTGCCTCAAACCGGTTCGAACCACCGGTAACAGCAATCGCTTCGGAGATGTAGTTCCGCACCGTACCTTCAGAGAGAAACAGCTGCTGCGCCATCTCGGCGATTGACCGTCCGTGGCGGGTGAGTCGCAACACATCGCGCTGCCGTGGAGTGAGGGGATTGGGACCTAGTGCCAGGGCCGACATCGCCAGATCGGGGTCGATCACCCTGCCACCGGCCTGTACTCGGCGGATAACCGCTGCGAGATCGGACGCAGGCGCATCCTTTACCAAAAACCCAACTGCCCCCACGTCGAGCGCTGCCCGCAGGTACCCGGGCCGACCAAATGTTGTGAGAACGATAGATTTGGTTTCCGGCCGGAGACGTGTGATAGCAGCGATCGCCTCAATGCCGCTCATGCCTGGGAGCTCGACATCCATGAGCACAATATCGGGCATGCTCGGAGCGAGGCTATCCAACGCAGACTTGGCATCAGCACATTCGGCAACTATCTGCAGGTCACGTTCCAGGCCGAGCAGGGCGGCCAACGCCCCGCGCACCATCGCCTGGTCTTCCACGATCATTACGCGAATACTCATGCGGGAATCCTGATATCCAGCCGATGTCCTTCTTCCGTCCCAGCCAGGCGTACGGTACCCCTAGGTTGGCCCACGCGATGTTTCATACCCTCGAGTCCCTGCCCAACAGGGCCAATGGCTGTGCCACCATTATCCCTAATGATGAGCGCATATCCATCAGCCCCGGCTTCCAGGGTGATGTCACACCGCGTTGCCCCGCTGTGCCTGGCAACGTTCATTACTCCTTCCCGCAAGCACCAGGCAAGAACGTCAGCAATGTCCCCTGGTATATCGGCAGGGTTCCTGTGCAGGGTAACCTCGATATCCAATGACGTGAGCAACTCGATAGCGCGGGAACACTCGCGCTCCAGATCCAGGTCTACTGCGCCCGCAATGTTCCTGCGCACCTCCGCTGAAAGGGAGCGCGAGAGGCTTTCGACCTCGGCCAGCTCGCGTTCGGCCCGATCCGGATCGGTTCGGATCAGCCTGCGTGCAAGCTCGGTCTTCAACGTAACCTGGGTCATGCTATGGCCAACGGTATCGTGCAAATCGCGCGCCAGGCGAAACCGCTCCTCCGTCACGGCCTGGTCAGCGACGCGCCCGCGCTCGATCATCAGTTCCCCAACAAGGCCGTTCATCATCACGTAGCCGGCAACCATTAAGCCGAAAGCAATTGTTGCGAGTAACGTTCCGGCCAGGATTTCTTCGCGTCCCGTTGCCACCATGACCACTGCCGCGATTGCTGCCACTTGGAACACCGCCGAGGTGGGATTCTGGTGGTTACTAGTAAGCGCCCACGCAATGGCGACAAATGTAAAGGAGATATGCCAGCCAACGTGATGGTCATCGGGCAGCAGGTTTAGCACAATAGCGATCGCGAGCAGTGACCCGCGAATGCGCCATTGGGTTGAGGCCGAAAACACGACCAGCCAGCTATCCCTACCGAAGTACATACGGTAGAGCGTGTACGTGTAGATACCGATGAACATCGCTACCAGCACTGTAGCCAACAGCCGGAAGCCGATGTGTGGCGGCGAATCGTAGATGCTGTCATCGGGAACACGCCAGTAAGCCACCAACGAGCCGATGAGGATGCCAACCCACACGGTTGAAAACAGCATCCAGAGGACGCTTGTATTGCGGGAACGCCTCGTCGGCCGCAGTGCTTCGTACGCGTGAGAGCCCATGAGAATTCCTCCTGTATAACCATAGAGCCTGCATGTCCAGCATGGACGTCACCAGGCCAGGGAAACAGAAGAAAACGTCATGAGACTGGTATGACTTCTGTCATACCAGCGCTATTCGTCGCTGAAGTCAAACCCCTTTTCCGCCAGGACAGTTTCGAGAAGGCGAATCGCCTTTGGGCCGAAACCGTGGAGCGCAAGGAGTTCTTTGCGGGAGTGCCTGGCAACGCCGGCAAGATCGTGCACGTCTATTGTCGCGAGTGCGGCTCGTGCCGGGCGGCCGATGTTGGGCAGGTCTGTGGGTGTATCGGGAATAACCGGTGCGTTCTTCATCCGCTCCCGGGCCATGGCCACATTGATGGGGTCGGAACGCTTTGGGCTCGATTCGTCGAACTCGAGATTGGCATCTGCCATGGCCGCGCGCACGGTGGCAAATGCCTTGGGGCCAAGCCCGCGCAGGCCAGCCAACTCATCAGCCGGCCAGGTGGCAGCATCCTCCAGCGACTCCACACCGGCAATCTTCAGCACCGCGACCGCGGATTTCGGAATTTTCGGGAGGTTGGTCATTGTTGTGGCATTCCGTGTCGCCCGGGGATCCACCCCGAGCCTACGACGCTTGGGTAGTGTCGCGCACTGTGGGCGCCCACGCGGAAACCCGGGCACGGGGCCCGGGTCTACATTCGTTCGATTGCCACGTGCGTCACGACGCGCCTGCAGCAGCGGCCTCGAGGTCGGCAACAACCAGCTTCTTCATCTCATACATGGCGTCCATCGTCGCCTTCTCGGTGGCAGGATCGGAGATCAGCTCGTAGAAGCGCTTCGGCACGATCTGCCAGTTGAAGTTGAACTTGTCCTTGCACCAGCCGCACATGCTTTCCTGGCCACCGTCATTCACAAGCCGGTCCCAGTAGCGATCGACCTCGGCTTGATCCTCACACAGCACCTCGATGCTGAAATTCTCGCTGTGCGGAAATCCTTCACCCCCATTGAGGAAGATGTACTCGTGGTCACCAAAGAAGAAGGCAACGGTAAGCGGCTTGCCTTCCATGTGTTTGTTGAAATCCGGCTGGCCTTCCGGGTAATACGTGATCTCGCCCACGCGTGTGCCGGGGAAGACCTCGGCGTAGTACTCGGCTGCCTCGACCGCGTTCTCGTTAAACCAGATACAGGGACGATACTTGGTTTCCATCGTGCGCCTCCTAGGCATCCATGGCGGCCCGCATGGCCGCCAGGTCGATCTTCTTCATGCCCATCATGGCCTGCATTGCCTTGCCGGCACGCTCCGGATCGGGATCCTGCAGCAATTGCGGCATCTCCACCGGCGTTACCTGCCACGAAAAGCCAAACTTGTCCTTGCACCAGCCGCAGGCAACTTCTTCCCCGCCATCGCCAACGAACCGGTTCCAGAAATAATCGACCTCATCCTGGTCCTTGCAGTTGATGACGAAGCTGAAGGAATCGTTGAAGCTGTTGCTCGCCGGGCCGTTGATGATAAGCAGGGGCGTATCGTTGATAACGATGTTCGCCGTGATCACAATCTCGTTCCCGTCCGGCCCCGGTGCACGGAAGATGCCTTCTACCTGTCCATCCGGAAAGACTTCAGCGTAGTAGTTCGCCATTTCCTCGGCGTTGCCCGCCACAAGCAGGCTTGGTGTTAATGCCATTCAGGGTCTCCTTCAATCGCGTGATTTCGAACATCCGTATCGTATTGTGGGGCGCGCCACCCTGCTTCTCCGATGTTGCGGCGTCGCATGGCATTGCATTTGCAGGGCATTTCAGGCAGTTTGTATGGTATTGCCGTACAATTGGCAACAGCCACCCGCTGGCAAGCAGTTAAGTGTCCAACCCCGGCGCGACCTTCGCGCTCCAGGAAACCCCACGGAGGGAGACCGCCACCATGAGTGCCCTGCTCGACCTGATCAAGACACGTCCCGTTTTCTACGATGGCTCCATGGGCGCCACCATCCTCAACCTCGGCCTGACGCCGGAAGATTACGGCGGGCAAAAGACCGAGGGATACAACGACTACCTCAGCGTGGTGAAGCCGGATGTGATCCGACAGATTCATGCCAGCTTCCTCGAGGCCGGTGCTGACGTGCTGGAGACCAACACCTTCGGCAGCAGCGTCATCAAGGCCGAGGAATACGGGCTGGGTGAGCAGGCCTACGATATCAACCGTGCCTCTGCCGCCCTCGCGCGCGAAATGGCAGACGAGTACAGCACCAACGGCAAGCAGCGCTTTGTGATGGGCTCCATTGGCCCCTCGGGCCTGCTGCCAGCCTCGGAAGACCCGATGCTGGGGAATCACACCTTCCGTGAAGTGCGCGATCTTTTCGTGCCGCAGATTCGCGGCCTTATCGATGGCGGCGTCGATGGCCTCATCATCGAGACCGTGCAGGATATCCTCGAACTCAAGGCCACCATCTTCGCGGCTCGAATCGTGTTCGAGGAAACCGGCAAGCGCGTGCCGATCCAGGCCAGCCTTACCCTCATGCCGAGCGGCACCATGCTGCTGGGCACCGATATTTCCGCCGCACTCACCATCGTGGAGCACCTGGGCGTCGATATCATCGGCCTTAACTGCTCGACCGGTCCGGACCTTATGCGTGAACCCGCCCGCTACCTGGGCGAGTACAGCACAAAGCCGGTCAGCATCATCCCGAACGCCGGTATCCCGCACAACGAGAACGGCGTCGCCGTCTTCCCGATGACCCCTGAACCCTTTGCGCGTGAACTGCGCGATATGGTCGAGCACATGGGCGTCGGCATTGTCGGCGGTTGCTGCGGCACCACACCAGACCACATCACAGAAGTGATTCGCGAAGTTACCACCCTGCCCACCACTATCGCGCCGCGCCCGGAGAAGGTGCGCAAGCAGGTGGCCAGCATGATCACCGCCGTCGACCTGGCGCAGGAGCCCGCCCCGACCATCGTTGGCGAGCGTGTCAACACCCTCGGCTCCCGCAAGGTGAAGCGGCTGGTGCTGAATGACGACCTCGATGGCGTGGTGAACGTCGCCGTTGGCCAAATGGAGGAAGGCGCCCACCTGCTGGACGTGTCCGTCGCCACCACCGAGCGTGAAGCCGACGAGCAGGAACTCATGCGCAAGCTGGTGAAGAAACTGGCGCTGGCCGTGAGCGGTCCGCTGGTGATCGATACCACCGAAGCGAATGTAGTTGAGGCCGCACTGGAACAGTACCCGGGCCGGGCGGTGGTCAACTCCATCAACATGGAGAACGGCCGCAAGCGCATTGAAAGCGTGATGCCGCTGGTGATGGCCCACGGTGCCGCCGTGGTGGCCCTGACCATCGATGAAGACGGCATGGCAAAGACGCGCGAGAAGAAGCTGGAAGTCGCGCAGAAGATCTACAAGATTGTCACTGAGGAGTACGGGCTCGCCCCGCACAACCTGATCTTCGATGCCCTCACCTTCCCGCTCACCACCGGCGACGACGAGTTCAAGCCCTCGGCCGTGGAGACGATCGAGGGTATCCGCCTCATCCACGAGGCAATGCCGGAAGTGAACTTTACGCTCGGCATTTCCAACGTGTCGTTTGGTATCAACCCGGCCGCCCGCAAGGTGGTGAACGCGGTCTTCCTCAATGAGTGCATCAAGGCGGGACTCACGCAGGCGATCATCCACCCAAGCCACGTGCTGCCGCTCTCGGAGATTCCCGAAGAGGAAGTGGAACTGGCCCGCGACCTGGTGCTGAACCGCCGGGACGACGCGCTGGCACGGATTATCGACCACTACGAGGGCCGCACCGAGGACGAATCCAGCAAGGGTCCGGATCCAATGCTGGCGATGCCGGTGCGCGAGCGCCTGCATTACCGCATTGTCCATCGCAAGAAGGAAGGCGTGGAGAAGGACATCGACCAGGCAGTTGCGGAAGCCAATGGCGACGCCGTGGATGTACTGAACAACGTGCTGCTGCCCGCAATGAAGGAAGTCGGCGACAAGTTCGGCGCTGGCGAGCTGATCCTGCCGTTCGTGCTGCAAAGCGCGGAGACCATGAAGAAGGCCGTGAGCCAGCTGGAGAACTACCTCGAGAAGAAGGAAGGCTCCACCAAGGGTACGGTTGTTCTCGCCACCGTGTATGGCGATGTCCACGATATCGGCAAGAACCTGGTGAACACCATCCTCACCAACAACGGCTACACCGTGGTCGACCTCGGCAAGCAGGTACCGATCTCCACCATTATCGATGCCGCGGTGGAGAACAACGCTACAGCAATCGGCCTGAGCGCGCTGCTGGTAAGCACCAGCAAGCAGATGCCGCTGGCCGTGAAAGAGCTCTATCACAAGGGGTTGGGTTTCCCGGTAATGATCGGCGGCGCAGCCATTAACCCGGCCTACGCACACCGTGCCCTCTTCCCCGAAGAGGAAACGCCCTACGAACCCGGCGTGTTCTACGCCAAGGATGCATTCGAGGGGCTGAGCATCATGGATCGTATCGTGGTGCCGGAGCAGCTACAGGAGCTCAAGAGCGCCACGCTGGAGCGCGCGCTGAAAACCCTGAACAAGCCGACCCGTGAATCGTTCCTGAACACGGCCGACGAGAACGACACCGAACGCTCGGATACGCGTATTGTCGATCCCGCCACGCCACCGTTCTGGGGCGTGAAGGAACTGCGCGATATCCCGTTGGCCGATATCTGGCCGCACATGGATATGAAAACCCTCTTCCGCCTGCACTGGGGCGGCAAGGGTGTTCAGGGCGAGGATTGGGAGAAACTGCTTGCAGAGGAGTTCTATCCACGCCTCGAGGCCATGCAGAAGGACGCCGAGGAAACCGGCTGGCTGGAACCGCGTGTGCGCTACGGCTACTTCCCCTGCAACAGCGAGGGCAACGACCTCATCATCTATGATCCCGAGAACCATGACGTCGAGCTGGAGCGGATGAAGTTTCCGCGCCAGCCGAACCGCGAACGCCTCTGCCTGGCTGATTACTTCCTGCCGGTCTCGGACGGTCGCAAGGATGTGGTGGCGTTCCAGGTTGTGACGATGAGCGAGCACGCTACTGAACGCACCGAGGCCACACAAGCCCGCGGCGATTACACCGAGAGCTACTTTAGCCATGGGCTCAGCGTGAGCGCGGCCGAAGGCCTGGCGGAGTATGTCCACCAGAAGACCCGCGCCGAACTTGGTATCGGCGAGGAAGGTGGAAAACGCTACAGCTGGGGCTACCCGAGTTGCCCGGATCTTGAGCACCACGTGATCGTGGATCGACTGCTGGATATGGCCAAAATCGGCGTGACGGTGACGGAATCGTACATGTTCAGCCCTGAGCAAACCACAGCAGCCATCGTGGTGCCGCACCCGGACGCGAAGTACTTCGCCCTGCTCCGCAGCGGCGGCAAACTCACCGATCCGGTTCAGCCGGAGAGCGCTGCGGACTAGAGAATCGGAAACAATCAGCTAATGTCCGGAGAACCCGCCTTGTGATTACACAAGGCGGGTTCTCTATTAACGAGTAAATTCACGTAAGTACGACATGATAGGATGTAGTACGACATGCAATTCAGGAGTACGACATGGAACCGGTCACAATCAGGCGCAAAGGCCAGGTAACGCTTCCTGCGGAGCTTCGAAAAGACCTTGATCTTCACGAAGGCGATGTCATCTATTTCCAGCGGCGAGGAAACGAGACTGTCCTCCTGCGCGAGGCAGATGTGGTGGATCCCACCGCGGGAGCACTGGCGAGATACGCAGCGAACCAAAGCCAGGCAGGTATTGATGAAATGGAACTTTCCGTTGAAGAGGGGGTGCTGGAAAGCTGGAATCGATTTGTGCGAGAAACCGAAGCGGAGTATGACAAATGACGGGGCTGATTGATTCCAACATCATCATTTACCATTTGATGTCGAATCATCCGAAACACTCCCCTGCGTCTAGCAATCTTTTTCGCAACGTCAGACTCGGGGTAATAGACGTCTATTGTCCCTCCACAGCCATCCTCGAGTGCACATATATCCTGAGTCGCACATTCGGCGTGCCCAGGGACGAGATCGCCCCCTTGTTGGGAGACATCATCTCGATTCGAGGGGTGAACTGCGAACACAAGCCAGCGTTGCTCAAGAGCCTGGTGTTGTGGCAGCGAAATCCGCCCCTGGATTTTGCTGATTGTTATCACCTTGCTCTGGCACGTGAACTGGGGTTCTCGCAGGTGTACACCTTTGACAAGAAAATGGATCGCTACCCCGCCGTGGAGCGCATTGAACCGGAACCGCCACCAGGCACCGGGGAATAATCCGCCACGCCCTTAAAAGCATGAACTGATGGATTGCCGGGGCGGCTGGCAGAAGCACCCGTACATCGGTCAGGGAAGGCGCGTAGCCTCCTCCAGCACACCGATCCCGGCCTCCGGCTTGGGCCTGAGCCGATTCCATGGTGACAAGCTTTATGCGCAGGCATCCCGTATGGTTTACTTCGTACTCAGGATCACCGCACAATCTATCAAACCAACTGCAGAAGTAAACAGGATGCCAATGTGAAGACGTCGATATTCCTCGTGCTCATGCTGATGTGCACGTCACTGCTGTCCGCCGCACCACCATCGCAACCCCCTGTTCCATTTGATCCGGAGGCCTCGACTCCTGCTGTTACCCAGCTGCAACAGTCAGGCGTTATCGGGGACTTCCAGGTCACGGTGACGGATCAACAGCAGGAACCTCCACTGCAATCCGGTGGAATCGAAACGACCATCAGCCTGTCAATCAAGTATGTGGGGCCGGTCTATGGGAATCCCGGAACGAGCCTCGAGTTCTTCGCGGTAGGGTCAAAGCAGCTGGTGTACGACCTGGCATCGTTCGCGTGCGAAGATGCTGCGAATGATTTCGACTGGCGCCTGTTCACAAACGGATCGGTCAGTGGGACCGTCTGTTTCGTGGTTCATCCGGACGATGCCGATGTGCTCTCGCTGGGAGTTTCCGAAATCAACGGAGGGAATGAAACCCTCTGGCTGGCCACAACGGAACAAAGCGTAGCGATCACAACACCTGTCGCCAAACCGGTGAGTGTATCGATGCATGATGATTTCTCGTTTGCACCGCAAAGCATCAGGATCCCCGCGAACGTTGACGTACCGATTTCCGTAACCAATGAAGGATTCGCCCAGCACGATTTCCAGATTGTGGGCACAGATTACGCCACGGAACTTCTCAATAACAGTCAGACTGAAACGTTGACCGTGAACCTGCCGCCGGGTACCTACGACGTCATCTGTAGCGTCCCCGGCCACGCAGAATCCGGCATGGTGGCGACACTGACTGTAGAGAGCCAGGATGCTGTTTCCACCCCGGCAGCTTCAGGCTCCGCGGAACAGGATGTTATCGTCGGCGTGACGATGAACGACGCGTTTGAGTTTGATCCGGGAATCCTTACCATCCCCGCAAACACCAACGTTACGCTTCGGATATCCAACGAAGGATTCCTTCAGCACGGCTTCCAGATCGTTGGTACCGCCTACGCGACAGAAGAGTTCCATAACGGTAAATCGGTCGACCTGGTCGTCAACCTGCCGCCGGGAACCTACACGTTTATCTGCCCTGTACCGGGGCACGAATCCCTGGGAATGACGGGCACATTGATCGTCGAGTAACCCGTAGCCTCGGACTGGACCTCTCCACAGGTCTTCCGTGCCTGGAATCGTATGTCCACTCCGAGGCTTCACTCGCTATCCCCTCGCCTCGATCTTCGGCAGGATCTGCTCGGCAGCTTTGGTAAGCTCGCCCACCTGATATGGCGGGGCCAGGTAGAGCACCATGTGTGTGACGCCGGCGTCGACAAACGCCTGAATTTCCCGGACGGATGCTTCAACATCGTTCAGGTCCAGCTTGCGCTGGGCGCTTAGTTCAATCTCGCCGAAATCACGACCAACATCGTCGCAATGCCGCTTCAGCACCTCGACCTTGTGGTTGAACGTCTCCAGGTCGCCACCGCTGTAGTTCCAGATATCGGCGTGCTTCGCCACAATCTTCAGCGTGAGCTGCTCACCGCTGCCGCCAATAAGGATCGGCGGATGCGGCTTCTGCACCGGCTTGGGGCTCATGCGGGCACCGTGCAGCTGGTAGTACTGGCCGTCGAAATCGACCACGTCCTCTGTCCACATCGCCTTGGTGATCTGGATTGCTTCATCCAGCATGCGCAGCCGCTTGCCGGGCGTCGGCAGCTCGATATTCCGGCTGCGATGCTCGTACTCGTTCCAGCCAGCACCGTCACCGAAGTCAACGCGCCCGCCGCTGATCACATCGACCGTCGCTGCCATCTGCGCGTGCAACGCCGGATCACGGTAGGTGTTGCAACCTGTCAGCAGGCCGAGGCGCAGTCGCTTCGTGTGGGCCGCAAGCGCAGCGAGCATGGTCCAGCCCTCGAAACAGTCCCCGATTCCCTCATCGTTATCGATCGGGTTGAGATGGTCGAAAAGCCAGCCGTGCGTGAAAGCCGGGATATCCTCGGCTTCCTGCCATACAGCCAGAATCGATTCCCAGGTTGAATGCTGCTGGGCGGTCTTAAATCCAAAGCGCAGGTCGTACATCGGATCCTCCTCGTTGTGGTTGTCGTGGTATCAGGGTACGACACTGGCGGCGAACCGCATACGCCTATGATTCCGGCTCATCGTCCAGGAGCAACTCCACGCCATAGTTCGGAGCGGCGCCCTGGATAGCTGCGATATGCGCCGCATCTTCGTGTGGTGGTTCTGCACCTTCGACGTATGGCACACCAACATCCCGGAAGAACCCTTCCAGTCCTGCTGGAACGATCAATGTGAGGAACCGGGCAGGAGCCGATCCGGCGTTGACGAAGCGATGTGGCACACCCCGTGGCAGATGCACGTATCCGCCGGTTGGCACGGTGTAGGCCTGCTCGCCAACCACCACTTCCAGCTCGCCCTCCAGCACCCAGAACGCTTCGTCGTCCCGGTGGTGAACGTGCGGCGGTGGGCCACCATTGGGAAGCACCATTGATTCCGTGAGCGTATACGCGCCGCCCGTTTCACTGCCTGTGGCGATGAATCGGATCAACTCGTCTACCACCCACACCTGCTGGCCAACGCCTGGCGAAACCTGGAAGCCACGAGATTCCATGACGATCCTCCGGGAGACTGGCTGCTATTCCCTTGTGACGTAGCTCCATTGTAGAGCAGGTCCTTGGGCGTTGGAGCGCTGCACCGTTGAGTTGGCAAGAATGAAGAAGCAGCGTCACGGCGACGCCTGTATGATGTACGTACATAGTCGAACCTGCGCCTGACTACTGTTGAAAGGAACGAACCGTGGCCGGAGTACGTGTATTGGTGGGCACCGCCAAGGGTGCCTTTATCCTCACTTCCGATGAGAACCGCACCAATTGGGAGATCAGCGAGCCGCAATTGCCGGGCGCCGAGGTGTACCACATCAAGGGATCGCCGTTGAACCCCGACCTGATCTGGGCCAGCCAGCCGAACGACTGGTTTGGCCAGCTCATGCATCGCTCCACCGATGGTGGCAAAACCTGGGAGAAAATGAACAGCGAATTCACCTACACCGGCGAAACCGGCACTCACCAGTGGTACGATGGCACCCCGCACCCGTGGGAGTTCAAGCGCGTCTGGCACATCGAGCCGAGTATCCACGACGAGAACACGCTCTATGCGGGTGTCGAGGATGCCGCCATGTTCAAATCGACCGATGGCGGCGAGAGCTGGACCGAACTGGCCGGCCTGCGCAACCACAGCACAGGCAACCGCTGGCAGCCCGGCGCAGGGGGCATGTGCCTGCACACCATCCTGCAACACCCCACCGATCCAAACCGCCTCTATATCGCTATCTCAGCGGCAGGCGCATTCCGTACCGACGACGGCGGCGAAACGTGGTTGCCGATCAACAAGGGCCTGCGGTCTGACTACATTCCGGATCAGGATGCCGATGTCGGCCACTGCGTTCACAACCTGGCCCTGCACCCGTCGAAGCCGGACACCGTGTTCATGCAGAAGCACTGGGATGTGATGCGCACCGATAACGCCGGCGACCAGTGGTATGAGGTGAGCGACAACCTGCCCAGCGATTTCGGGTTCCCGATTGTGGTGCATGCCCACGAGCCGGAAACCATCTACGTGGTACCGATCACCAGCGACTACTACCACTACCCGCCGGATGGCAAGCTGCGCGTCTATCGCAGTCGCACCGGTGGCAACGACTGGGAGGCGCTTACCGAAGGCCTGCCACAGGAGAATTGCTACGTCAACATCCTGCGCGATGCCATGAGCACCGACCAGTTGGAGAGTTGTGGGATCTACTTCGGCACTACCGGCGGCCAGGTCTACGCCAGCAACAACAGTGGTGACAGCTGGCAGGCGATTGTGCACGACCTGCCGAAGGTGCTCAGCGTGGAAGTGCAGACGCTCCCATGATTCGCGTAATCATCCCTTCCCAGCTTGGATCGCTTTCCGATGCGCCTCGCGAGGTTGAACTCGATATCGAGTCGTCTGTTACGCAGCGGCGGATCCTTGATGCCCTGGAGGGCGCGTACCCCAGCCTGCGCGGCATGCTGCGCGATGCAGGCACGAAACAGCGGCGGCCCATGATCCGCTTCTTCGTCGCCGAGGAGGATATCTCCCACGAGGATCCCGATGCCGAACTGGACGCAGATGTGGCCAGCGGCAAGGAACCGTTCTGGATCATCGCCGCGATTTCCGGTGGCTGACCAGTCGCCACAGCATATTCAAAGGACTGACAGGTGATTGAACCGGCTCCCATCGACCACACATTCACCGCGCCAATCGGCGTGAACGTCAAGGGCGACCTCTGGTCCTGCGTCGAGATGCCCGGCTCGGCCGAGTTCTTCGGTACGGGCAAGTCGGTGAAAGTGGACGCCATGGTGGATGATGTTCAGCTGACAAAGGTCGGCTTCATGCCGACCGGCACCGGGGGCCACATGCTCTCGATCAGCGCAAAACTGCGCAAACAGCTCGGGAAGGACATCGGCGATGAGGTGACCGTACAGCTCCTTCGTCGATATTCCTGAGCGAGGCACATCGAATGCATATCTCTGATCGACCGGTGAACCAATGGCTCGATCAACTGGATGACCCGCGCGCCGACGATATCCGGGCGCTCGATATGCTCATTACGGAGGTATTTGCAGGCGACGCCCGCGTGATGTGGGAAGGCACCTTTTGGGGCGGCACCGAGCAATCGATCATCGGCTATGGTGATTTGGAGCAACCGCGCCCCGGGGGCAAAACAGTTCACTGGTTCGTCGTGGGACTCGCCCTGCAGAAATCCGGCATCAGCGTCTACGTCAACGCCGTGAAGGACGGTCAATACCTGGGCAAGGTGTATGGCAAGACGCTCGGGAAAGTGAAACTCGGGTCGGCCAGTATCGGGTTCAAACGCCTGGCCGACCTGGATATCGATGTGTTCACCACCATGATCCGGGAGGCACGCGACCTCACCCGCTAGCATCCACCAGCACGGTCCGTTGGGTTTACGCGCCCGGGTTCTCCTTGAAATCGAAACGCGCCGAGGCAAGCGGGTTCATGCGATGGAACGCCCGCACATGGGTGGGAACCAGTTTGTAGACCCACATATCCTCTTCCGTGCCGACGAAACGCCACGGTTCCGGGTACTTCTCGGCCATCTGCCGCCCGTACAGCAACCGGGCGTCCATATCGGTTACTTCCTCGACGTGGCCATGCACGGCTACATCGATCCCCTTGTTCAACTGGTTGCTGCCAATGAGCGCTTGGCAAGTGGGGTTGGCCTTCAGGTTCTTGTACTTTTGCTCCGATCGCGGATTGCAGGAGTACAGTTCGCCCTCATGCCAGATGCCGATAACCGGAACCGTGTGCGGGATGCCATCTTCCAATGACGTGATCCAGTACATCTGGGCCAGGACCAGCTCATTCTCAACGTCTTCCCAGGCGAGGACATACCGGTCCTCACGCTCGGAATATGAATGGGTTGTAATCGGTGGCTGAGCCATGGGGATTTCCTTTCACTTATGCCTGAATTGCCCCTGCAGGATAGCGCCTGCATTATCCGGCCGCTTCTCGGATATTGCCTGCCGGTTCGTGGTGGGTCTCGGAGGAAGGGAATCGCCGTTACCCGGCCACGGTAAATCGGGATTATTGACCAGACCGGCGAAAAGGTAGACTATCTGCACGAGGCGGGCACCACGCTCTGCCTCGTTCTGGTTTTCACCCGCTTTTCACTGACTGGCCAAACGTCCGAATGTCGTCTTCGTTTCGCGATCTGCAGCGGGAAGCACCCGCTTTTACTACCTACTTCATCACCGCTGTGATGGCGCGAATGGCGAACGAGGGCTTGCGCCTGGCGCTTATTCTTGCTGCGGCAGCAACCCCGGCAGGCATCCAGCTGGGTGGATTGCTGGTGGCCGCGTTCCTTATCCCGTCCATCATCTCCGCGCCCTTCGTCGGCCGTATGGCCGATACCAGCGCCAATCCGACCCGGCTCTACAGCATGGCCTTTGCCTTTAACGGCATCATGATCGCGCTCTGTGGCTTGTTCCTGGAAGTACTGCCGGCACCGGTGATCCTGCTGATGGCCGCCATCGGTGGTTCAGTAGGGCCGCTCCTGCAGGGCGGGCTTTCCGCATTGGTCGGTTCCATCGTGCCGAAACCACTTATGGCGCGCGCCTATGCCATGGATGTGGTGACCTACAACGTCTCTGCGATTCTTGCCCCGGCAGTGGTAGCAGCAATCGCTGGCTGGATCACCCCATTGGTGAGCCTGCTGGTGCTGGCCAGCTTGATGATACTGGCCAGTATCAACGTCCTCCGGCTCAAGATCTACCGCAACGAGAACCGGGCGGTTATCGCTGCGCCCTCACCTGTCGATGGCTTCAAGGCGTTGGCGGTGATCACCCCGTTACGATCGACTGTGGTTGCCACCAGCATGGCTGCCACCGCCACCGGCATCCTCCCGGTGGCGGCTACCCTGCTGGCAGGCACGGTGTTCAGCGTTAATGCCGGTGTCATGCTCAGCACCATGGCGGTTGGCGCGCTTATCGGATCGCTCACGTACGCCTCGCGGCCATTTGGCACGGAGCGTCCGCATGTGATGTTGCCATTTGTCACTATTGCCACCGCGGTGCCGATCGCGCTGCTCACCCTCGTGACCAACACCCCTGTCGCCCTGCTGCTCTTCGCGTTTGCAGGCATGCTCGGCGGACCGCAGGGAACCGCGCAGTTCACCGTGCGCGACCGGTTTAGCCCGCAGAACGTCCGCACGCAGGTGTTTACGCTTTCGACCAGCCTGAAAACGACCTTCTCCGCCCTTGGTGCCGCCCTGGCCGGGATTTTCAGTGGGGCCTCGCCGCAGGTGCTACTGGCTATCGCAGTTGCCTGCACGGTGGGTGGTGCCATTGTTGCGCTTGTTGATTTGCGCAAGCATGGCATGCTCGGCAGCCAGCCGAAAACAGCAACTGCATCCACACGCTGACTGTGGCTGGGCCGCTCGCCCCATCTTCATGGCCTGGAGCCCCTCCCCACCCAGCCGCCTCACTTTCCCGAACTTCACAAACATTTCGCACTTCTGACACACCCCAGAACTAGCATGAAAACCGTGTCCGTGGGATCCATTGGTGTCGCACGCTGCAGTTGTTGTTAACAGGAGATCGTATTCATGCAGGTCAATCGTCGCGCTCTTGCATCGGGAACACTCTCTGTAATGGCCACACTTCCGGTGATGCGTGCCAGTTCCCAGGCCACGCCGGAAGCATCCCCGGTGATCTCCGAGCGCGAACAGCGCGTGCTCGCCGTTTTGGAGCAATACGGTGTTCCCGGTGCTGCCGTGGCTGTTCGGTGGCCGGGCAGTGAGGCAGCCGAGGTGCTTGTGTTTGGCGTTGCCGATCTCGAGAAGCAGGCACCAATGACCGCCGATATGCACTTCCGTATTGCGAGCATCACCAAGACTTTTGTGGCCACCGTGGTGCTCCAACTGATTGACGAAGGCGCCCTCTCGTTCGAGGACACTATCGCCGACCTGCTGCCAAACCTTAGTGTGGCCAATGCCAGCGTGGTGACCGTGCGCAACCTGCTGCAGATGCGGTCCGGGCTTCCACAATACTCCGATAACCCGGCGTACGAGCAAGGGATCAAGGCAGACACGGAATCGGAAGTATCCATCGACTACCTTTTCGACCTTGTATCCGACCTGCCAGCCAGGTTCGAACCCGATTCGATGTTCGAGTACAACAACCTGAACTACGATATCCTCGGCGAAATCGTCCATACCATCACCGGTGCGTCCTGGGATGAGAACGTGCAATCGCGCATTTGCCAACCGCTGGGCCTCGCCAACACCATGATGGCCAACACTCCGGATATGCCGGTACCCTTTGCCCGCGGATACGGTTACCTGGATCAACCACTGCCCGATATGTCGGACATACAACCGGCCGCAACCCCAATTTCGGACATCGCAACACCTGTGATGTCCGGCACGCCGGTGAACAGTTCCGGAGCCTACGACCTCACTGCCTTCAATCCCACCATTGCCGGCGCGGCTGGGGGGCTGATCTCCACCGTGCAGGATCAAATCGAGTGGGCCCGGGCACTCGCTACAGGCGAATTGCTCTCGCCCGACATGTACTCGGAGCAGGTGAACGCGATCCCCATGGAGGACGGCGCGGGTATCGGCTATGGCATGGGCGTCATTAACATCGATGGGCTCATTGGCCACAATGGCGGCATCGATGGCTACCAGAGTGTGATTCTCTCGGCACCGGATATGGGGCTGGACATGGCCGTGCTCACCAATGCCAACCCGACGCTCGGGTTTGTGGACGCGGCATTCGAGATCGCTGCTGTCATGCTGTTTGGCTAGGTCCGGCGATCACTGCCTTACCCCTGCCGGCCCAACTGTGCCGGCGGGGGTGTTTTGCAATAACGCACTATACTTGCTGCCAGGGATTACCGCCTGGCAACAAGGATTATTCGTGTCGTTAAATGCCGCTTATATCTCCAAGACCGATTACCTCAACTATCTCACCTGCCCCGGGTATGCCTGGCACGTACGCCACCAACGCGATCTGCTACCGCCAACCGACGAAGGCATGCTACGCCGCGTGCGTGATGGATCGTATGTAGAACACCTCGCGCGCGAACTCTTCCCGGATGGCTTCCTTATTGATGCCCGCCAGTCCGGGCCGGCCGACCGCCAGACCCGCGCCGCCATCGATGCAGGGCTCCCAGTGCTATTCCAGGCCACCGCCCTGGCCGAAACCGGCATGCTTGCCCGCGCCGATATCCTGATGCGCATCGACGACGGTTGGCACCTGATTGAGGTCAAGAGCAGTTCCGCCGATCCTGACAGGCCGCGCGATGTGGTGCGGAAGCACCTGAACGACATCACCTTTCAAACCATCGCCTTCCGCAATGCCGGTATCCCGGTACGGAAGGCATCACTCCTGGTGCTGAACCGGAACTATCGCCGCAATGGCAGCATTGCCACGAAGGATCTGTTCACCCTGTTCGATGTCACCGCCGAGGTCCAAACCGCTGTGCTGGCTGCGCAATCGAACATCGATGAGGCAATCGCCGTGCTGCTCAACACGCGTGTGGCGGCACCGTGCCATTGTGATCGCAAGACACGCGCGAACCGCTGCGGGCTGTTCTCCTACTTCCACCCGCACGTGCCGGAGAAGAACACCGTTTACAACATCGGCAGCATCCAGCGACATTCGCTGCTGCCCGCACTCGAACGCGGCATCCTGATGATGGTGGATTGGCCCGACGACCTGGAACTTGGCGCGCGCCAGAAGCGGCAGGTGGAGATCGCCCGGGGCGGCGTGGAAGTTGCCAACCGGGAGAACCTGGCCGCCTTCCTGGGCGGGTTCGCCGAGCCGCTGTGGTACCTGGATTACGAGACGTTCCAGAGTTCCGTGCCCCTGTGGGAGGGATACGGGCCGCACCAGCAGATCGCGTTCCAGTACTCACTGCATCGTTTTGATGGCGCCTATGCGCATTACGAATACCTAGCCGAAACAGCCGACGTCGATCCTACACCGGCGCTCCTGCACCAACTGGCCCAGGATATGGGTGAGCATGGCACGGTACTGGTATGGAACAAATCGTTCGAACACAGCCGCAACCGGGAAATGGCAGAGCGCTATCCCGCCTACGCACCGCTCCTGGAAGGCATTAATCGCCGTATGATCGATCTGGCCGATGCGGTAAAGCACGGCTGGTGGGAACATCCCGATTTCCAGGGAAGCTGGAGCCTGAAACAGGTACTGCCGGTGGCCGCACCGGAACTGGATTACAAGTTTCTGGAGATCGGCGATGGCGGCACCGCCAGCGAGCGATGGATGCAGGCCGTGCTGGATTCACCGTGTCCATTCACCGACGAGGAGCGGCAGGCTGTCCTGCAGGCACTGCGCATCTATTGCGCGCAGGATACGCTGGCGCTCGTGCGCATCCGCGAGTACATGCTTGAACTGCTTCACTGATGCACATCAACCTGTTTGGCAGATGAAAGAAGGAAAATGAACGCGACTTCACCCTCGCAAGTCACCGACCACATGATCCAGATTTGCCGCGAACGATCATCCCGCGGCGTCGCGACCCGGGCCGACTGGCAACGACTGGCTGAAATGAATCCCGAGCGTGCCCGCGCCGAGCTCATCAACTTCCTGCAAACCAACCAGGACGAGGCCGCTCCCAACCCGTTCGACACATCGGGCAGGCCGCATACCGGCGCGGTGGCCGGGTTTGTTATCGGCGTGCTGTTCATGGCCGCCTGGTGGTGGTTCGGCGATTACCTGCAGCGCGAGGTGATCACCACCGCGCGGCAGTGGGATGTGGTGACGTTCACCCAGTATGTTGCGGCGTCGTTGCTGCCGGTGTTCGCCTGGCTCGGCTGGCGGTACGATCAACGGCGCACCAATGTCGCCACCGAATCCGAGCAGGTTCAGCAGCCGCTTTCGACGCTTAGCTGGGACGACTTGCTGGCCCGCTTCGATGCCACCCGCAAGGCCGGCGGCACACGCATGTACTAGGCTTCGTGCCATGGTTGCCACGTAAACCGGGTGCGATACCGCTCCAGCAACTTCAGGATCGGCGCGCCGAGCAACACCACCAACACTACATTCCCGATTGCGCGGAAGAGGTCGAACACCAGCGAGGTGACCACGTAGAACCGCGCGTACCGCTGCACGGTATCCACCAGCGACAGCCCCGGCTGCCAGTAGAGCCCCGCATCGGCCTCGACACCAGGGGCCGTAAAGGGCCAGAAATACAGGTTCATCAGCGCGCCGAAGACTAGCCCCCAAATTGCGCCAAAGATCGCCAGGTCAACGATCCGTCGTTGCATGGAAGCATGGCGCGGCAGGAACCCGGCAGTCATACCCACCCATCCGCAGGCCAGCATCTGGAACGGCAGCCAGGGTCCAATCCCGCCGGTGATGAACGCGCTGAGCAGCAGCGTCAGCGACCCCATCTGGAAACCGAACGATGGGCCAAATACCGCGCCCACCAGCATGATCAGCAGGAATACCGGCGAAGCGCCCGCCATGCTCGGCACCAGCCGGAGCGTGGCGTCGATCGCCACCAATACACCCAGCAGTGCCACGGTGCGCGATTTCGCCACGCCAGCAGCATCATCGGCAAGCGACATCAGCGTCACTACCATCACAACCACCACTACGGCCGCGAACAGCAGTGGCGCGGCAGTCGCGTTGGCGGCGGAATCATCGGTTACCTGTTCAATACCGGGCAGCACGAACGGATAGAGGAACGCGGCCAACCCGACTATGGTGGCCAGCGCCAAGCTCCAGCCGGATCGATTGTGCAAAGTGCCCAAATGCGAATTCATGGTTCTGGTGGTCATCTGCTAGTATGAAAAACGCGTCGAATCGTCGTCGCTACCCGACCAAGGATACATGCGTGGAATCGATTTCGGGCGAGATCACACTGTACGACCTGATTGCGTGGGAACCACGCATTCAGGCGGTATCGCCCCGCCCCGGCAGCCCCAACTGGCGGAGCCTTGCCACGCTGGAAGTCGATTGGGTGCTGATGGCCCGGCCGGGCCAGCCGATGGTTCCGCCACTGCGCGGGGGAGAACTGATCATCCTGCCCGAGCGGCTTGCCCGGGACACGGGAGTACCGTTCGGGTCGCTCGTGCGCGAACTGGGCAGCCAGCCAGTGGCGGGTGTGCTGACGGATTACGCAGGTGAGCTCGACCCCGATTCGCCGGTAACCGTGCTCCACATCCCCGCCATTCACGCCGACCTGGAACGGGACCTCAATCGCATCATCACCAACGGACGTCGACAGGCA
The DNA here is from genome assembly GCA_043427975.1 of Chloroflexia bacterium. Classification (GTDB taxonomy): domain Bacteria; phylum Chloroflexota; class Chloroflexia; order Thermomicrobiales; family UBA6265; genus UBA6265. The sequence goes on from JBHWTK010000017.1 coordinate 110,649, forward strand.
CTGCAACGCATGGCCGAACTGGACCAGGCAATCGCGGAGGCCAACGCGCGCGGCGCACGCCCCGGCGAACTTATCGACCACATCAGCCGGTTGCTCGGCATGCCAGTAACGGTGCATACGCCGGGCAACGCCGTGCTTTTCACCACCGGCACCAGCCGGGACCAGCCGATTGCCAATTCCTATGCCTGGGTACGCGGTGTGTTACGCAGCGGTGCCACGGTGTGGCTGGGGAGCATCCCGCCAGCGAAGCATGCGGTGGCGCGGTTCGCCATTGGCCATGTGCGTGACGCCGTGCAGCGGGCGCTGGATTCGTCCACCAATGTCGCGCCGCGCGGAAGTGCACGCGCCGCAGCCCTGAACGCGTTGCTGATGGAGCCGCTCAGTGCCGACCGCGAGAAACTGGCCCAGCAGGCGCATTTGGCCGGCGTGCCTTCCGATCGCACGCTGCGCGTTGCCTACACCAGTGCCGACCTGCCGGAAACGCATGTGCGGCGCGCGCTGCAGTATGTCGGCGATGTTATGGAAGCCGGGGTTGGGCACAATGCCCATCTCTGGCTGGTGGCAAGCCGCGCAGCCATGCCCGCCCATGGCAGGCTTGGCACCCCCGCTGAGGGATGGCTCGCGGTTTCAGCCCCGGTCACTTCGCCCGGCCACTTGCCTGAAGCCTCGCGCCAGGCACGCTACCTGGCAATGCTCCTGCAAGGCGGCCTGCTAAACAGGAGGGCGGCCGCATTCGACGATGCAACAGCGCTGGGTGTCCACGGCCTGCTCTATCCCGGCTGGGAATCGGCGGACCAGCGTCAGTATCGCGATACGCACCTCGGCAAGCTGATTGAGAACGATCCCCGAGGCCAGCTGGTGGAAACGCTCGGCGTCTACCTCGACCAGCAGGGTTCCCAGAGCCACGCAGCCGATGCACTGGGCATCCATCGCAACACCCTCAGCTACCGATTGCGGCAAATCGAGGGGTCGCTTGGTGTTGACCTGCTCGATCCCCACAGTCGCCTTACCCTGCACATTGCTATCGCAATTCACCGTATGACCAGCCTGTAATATCCCCTACCCCTGTGCTACAGTGTACGTACATAGTGATACGGTTGTACGTACACTATTGAGCATGTTCATACGTTGTGCGCCGTGATGACGACACCTGGAAATCACTACCAACGGGTGGCTGGCCCGTAACGTCGGATCGGCGCACAACTACGCCACAACACGTACACCACAGGGTGAAGGGGAGAGTTGTATCATGCCGCAGGGTCGTCAGTGGAGTTCGGCAGCGCACCGGAGCACCACCCCGGAAGTCCCACGCCCGGCAGCCGCCATTTGGCAGTCGCTGGAAGCGGAGCGGATCCGTTGGGAGGGGCAGGTACTCATTGTCGGGCAGGAAGCCGATCTCCCCGCACTGCTGGTCATTACCGGCAAGCGCCTGGCACTGATCGCCAATAACGAAATCGCACTCGAATTCCCGCTGGAATGGATGCGGCCGCAACCGAAACTGGCGGCCGAGAACGGCATTCGCCTCTTTATCAGCCCGGATACCACTTCTCAGGTGGCGCAGCCGATGCTGCTGCGCGCCCGCGCCGGACGGGCAGCGGCAATGGAAATCGCCGCCGTGCTCACCGGGCGCACGTTCAATTCCCGTAACGCTGATACGCCAATGCATATCCCGGCCTGGAAGGAGCGCGTGGGCGCTGCTCCCAGTGTGGCCCTGCCACAGCTTGCCGACGATGTCGCCCCGGCCAAACCGGTAAAGAAAGCCGCCTGGCCGCCCACAGAAACCAATGGCGTTGCTGCGCCCCGGAAACCGCTGGACGCCGACACTCGCCCGAAACCATCGGCCGCGACAGCGCCATGGCGCGTGGGCAGCAACGTACCGAAACCATCTCCCGTGCCAACCGATACATCACGCGCTGCCCGATTGCTGGGCACCTCGCGTGATGGCTACACCATATCCGATGCCCCGACGCCGGTTCGTGGCACTACTGCACCCCAGCCGGAAGAACGCAAGCATCGCTTGCCGATGTGGCTGCTCAATGTGGCCGTGGTAGCACTGCTGGTTGCCGGGTTTGGCTATGTGGCCGTTGAGCGCGGCTACGGGCTGAACGATATGCGCGGCATCGTACCGGGCAATGTCGCCGGACTGCTGGGAATGGATGATCCTGACGCAACCGAGGAGGTTGCCGAAGCACCGCGCCAGGCCGCGCCCGTTCCGACCGAGAAGACGATCCTGCAGGGCGGAGACAACACCCTGACCGCAGCGAAAAGCACCGCCGAACCAACCGAAACACCGGAAGAGGTTGTAGAAGCCGAGCCCACCAGGACTGCACCTGTCGTGGATTCAACCAACGCGATGGACAGCATCGGCGGCTCCAACGGCAAGCTGCCGATCGCATCAAGCACGGCCAGCACAGCCGAAGCCACCGAAGCGGCTGAAGAAACCGAAGTCGCGACGGAGGCACCGGTCGAGACAGAAATCGCTACTGAAGCACCGGTAGAGACCGAGGTCGCAACCGAGGCTCCGGTAGAAACAGAGCCCGCCACCGAAGAGCCGGTCGAGACAGAAATCGCAACGGAAGAGCCGGTCGAAACTGAGGCTGCCACGGAGGCGCCGGTCGAAACCGAGGTCGCTACGGAAGCACCGGTCGAAACACCAACGGCGGTGGCAACCGAAGATCCGGAACCAACCGCCGAGGCAACGATCGACCCTACCGTTCCGCAGCCGACCGAAACGCCGATCCCGACGCCGCAGCCAACCCAGACCGTGGTACTGGAGCAACCGGCCAGCGTGGCCGATGGCAGCGTGCCGAACCAGGAGTTCCAGCAGGGCGGCATCCGCTACAGCATCGATGCGGTAGCTGCCGGTGCCGGCATCGAGGAACTGCCTGAAATCAACAACATCGGTCAAACCTGGGTGATCGTCACCCTTACGGGCGCAAACACCAGCAACGTTGAGCAGCAGTTCAGCATGGGCAACTTCACCTTGCTGGCCGATGGTACCGCCATTCCCCTGGATCAGGGCACCGGATGGGTCAGCAGCCTCCTCGGTAATGATCCGGCCTATGGCGCCACCGATTCCGCCACCTGGGCACCGGGCGAGAAGCATCAGTTCACGCTCACGTTCCTGGCCCCGGCCAATGCCAGCAACCTGGTGCTGGTAGCGGGCGACCAGCAGATCGCGCTCGACCCGGCAATCACCTCCTCTGGAGGGCTGAAAGAGGTCTCCCGCGACGAAGCCCCGGCGGCGGTCATCACCGGCACGGTAGTCGACGTGGTGGACGCCCAGACGATCGTGGTCGATGTCGATGGTGAGCAAATCACCGTTCGCTACCTTGGGATTGACGCCCCGGTTGGCGATGCATGCTACGCCGCCGAAGCAACGGCTGCCAATGCCGAATTGGTGGAAGGCCAGACCGTGACCCTGGAGCGCCAGAGCGTGGATACCAACGCCCGCGGCCTGTGGGTACGCGATGTATGGGTGACCGACGGCGAGGGCAACCAGGTACTGGTAAGCCAGGCACTGGTAAGCCAGGGTGCTGCCACCAGTAAGGTGAGCGAGCCCAACAGCCGCTATGCTGGCTGGCTGGAAAGCACCGAACAGGGCGCGCAGCAGAACGGCACCGGCCTCTGGGGCACCTGCGGCGACTAGCCTAATAGCACAACGCAAACACGATAGACATCCCGGGTGGCAGTGCCACCCGGGATTCCACTATTTCCTGGACCTGCACGGTAGGGGCACAACGGCGAAACCTCACCGGCCCCTGCCCTGCCGGGGGTGTTCGGTTACAGAAACACGCGCTAGCATTGCCTGCATAACACACGTAGCAGGGAAAGGAAAGCAGGGCCTATGCGCGGGATCACCATCTTTTCAGGCAGTGCTCATCCGGGGTTGGCAGAAGAGATATGCCAGCACCTGAACACACCGCTCTCGCCCAGCGTCCTCATGCGCTACAGCAACGACTGCCTGCAAACGCAGCTCCAGGCAAATTGCCGTGAGGAGGATGTGTTCATCGTGCAGCCGCTCACCCCGCCGGTGCAGGAACATACCATGGAGCTGCTGCTGATGCTCGATGCAGCCCGTGGTGCCAGTGCGGCCCGGATTACCGCCGTCATCCCCCACTACAGCTACGCCCGCAGCGATAAAAAGGACGCCCCGCGCATCAGCATTGGTGGCCGGCTGGTAGCCGACCTGATCAGCACCGCCGGTGCCGACCGGGTGCTCACCATGGCGCTGCACGCGCCGCAGGTACATGGCTTCTTCAGCGTGCCTACCGACCACCTTAACGCCCTGAACGTCATCGCCGACCACTTCCGCAGCAGCGACCTTAGCAACGCTGTGGTGGTATCGCCGGATCTCGGCAATGCCAAGCAAGCCACAAACTTCGCCCGGCTACTGGGCCTGCCGGTGGCGGCTGGCAGCAAACAACGCCTAGCCGACGACAAGGTAAAGGTCGATATGATCGTGGGCGATGTGCGCGGCAAGGACGCCATTGTGCTGGATGATGAGATCGCGACCGGTGGCAGCATGATCGAGATCGTGGGGAAAATCGCCGAGGCCGGTGCGCGACGCATCAGCATCGCCTGCACGCATGGCCTGTTCAGCGGCCCGGCTATCGAGCGGTTCCGCGAGGCCGGTGACCGTATCGACGAGATCATCACCACCAATACCGTGCCGCTGGCACCGGAGAAGATCCTGCCGAACATGACCGTGCTCAGCATTGCTCCCCTGCTCGCCTCGGCAATCCACAACATCCATTGTGGCGAAAGCGTGAGCACGCTCTTCGTTCACGGCGTGTAGCCATGCAGGACGCCGTGCTGGAAGTGGCAATCCTCCATGTAGTAGCGGGCAAGGAACGATCCTTCGAATCGGCGTTTGCCGAGGCAGCGGGCATTATCGCCAGCATGGAAGGCTACATCGGCCACGAGTTGCAACGGTGTATCGAGCAACCGAACCAGTACGTGCTCCTTGTACGCTGGCGAACGCTCGACGACCATATCGTCGGTTTCCGGCAGTCAGCCGGTTACCAGCAATGGAAGGCCCTGCTCCATCACTACTATGAGCCCTTCCCGACCGTTGAGCATTACCTGCCCATAAGCACAGGGGGACACCATGGACCTTCGTGATTTCGACGTGCTGAGTTTCGATTGCTACGGCACGCTCATTGATTGGGATACCGGGCTCTCGGCGCAACTGAAGCGGATTGCGCCGGATATGGCCGAGGACGACCTGCTGGCCCGGTATGCCCCGATTGAGGCGGAGATCGAGCACGAAAACCCGGCCATGCTCTACCGCGATGTGGTGGCCCGGGCAGCGATGCGGCTTGCCGATGATCTCGGGCGCACGATACCGGTTGCGATGGCAGCCGATATTGGTGGCTCAATTGGCACCTGGCCACCGTTCCCGGATTCGGTCGATGCCCTCGCCGCGCTCAGGCAACACTGCACCCTGGTTGTGCTCAGCAACGTGGATATCGCCTCGTTTTCCGGCAGTGCGGCGTTACTGGGCGATCCATTCACCGCTGTGCTTACCGCCGAGGAGATTGGGAGCTACAAGCCCAGCCAGCGGAACTTCGAGGCGCTCACAAACTACGTGGCGAGCATTGGTGGTACCGGCAAACACCTGCACGTAGCCCAAAGCCTGTTCCACGACCACGCGCCTGCAAAGGAAATGGGCCTGCCCACAGCGTGGATCAACCGGCGTGCTGGTACCACCGGCCAGGGAGCCAGTGGTCCGGAGGTGAATGTCACCCCCGATTGGGAGTTCCCTGATATGCAGTCATTCGCGGCCGCGATAATCGAGGCGAAAACGGCATGAGAAAAGCCCGGCCATGTGGCCGGGCTTTTGGGTTGAGCGCGCTTACGGGGCGATATCGAGGAACTCGGCAACGATGAACCCTTCGGTCCCATTAGCCAGTTTCACCGGATACCAGGTGAATCCCTCGGCCTCGACTGCCTCCCCGGTGATCGTGACCGTATCACCGTTATTCGCCACCGCGATTGCATCCTGCGCCGTGCTCGCGGCCGGACGCACGTTTACCCCGTCCTGGGTAACCGTGGCTGTTTGTTCCCCGCCATTCTCGCCGGTTGCCTCCGGTGTGGTGGCTTCGGCGGCTGGCTGCTGGCCGGCCCCAACTGGTGAACCGGCTTCCTGGCCCTGAACCAACCGGGCGCGAACAACATCACGCTGCAGGTACTCGCCAACGTTGTAATCGAACTCTCCACCACAGGTGATGATGGTAAGCGCCTCATACGGCGTGGGCGCGGTGATTTCCTGCATCTTCTCCGGCGTCATTTGCGCCAACGTAACGCGTTCTACGTATTCAATGGCGTATACCGCCTGGCCACCCTTGTCGCCAAGCACCGTAATCAGCGTGCCTGCTGGCATGGCGGCGAGGTTGCGGAATACCGCCGGGCCGACGTCCCAGTAATCTACGTGGCCGCTGTAGAGCATGTTCCGTGCCCGTTCATGCAGCAAGCCTGTGCCCTCGTACCAGGCTACAACCCACGGCCCTGATGGATCGAGCATCTGGCCATCCACAATCTGGACGGTTTCAACTTCAGCATCCACCTCGGCATCAGGGATGATCATGGCCACCGGGCGCTCTGAGGCCAGGATTTGGGCTCCCTCGGACGGACCGAGCGGGCCCGAGCGTGACCCCTCACGGGATGCGGCCGGCAGGGTGCTGGCTGAATCCGCAGCTCCGTGGCGTATGCCGCCGAGCGCCGCTGCGCCCGCCAGCATGGCTCCGATAACGTCTCGACGTGTGTGCTTCATCCGCTTCTCCTGTACGTGTCCCGGGGCTGCCTGGCATGTCACTCCGTTGGTTGGGGCAGCCCCGGTTTGAGTTTACACAACTATATGGTGCTATCGATACCCGCCGTTGCCGGCTATTCCGTGCGAGAGTTTCCAGCGGCGCACATTCCAGGCTGCAATTGCGAACAGGGGAACCGCTACCGATGCAAACGTGATGGATGTCACTATTGGCGACTGCATATCGCTTGCCATGGGGCCGGAACCGGTATTGGGAAGGCCAAGTTTCTGGTTGCACTGGTACAGGAACAGATCCGTGTTTCCGCCGTTGGCCACAATCACGCGGCTCTGGGCATCCACGCGTTCGGCCCGCGCCCGGCACCATGCACCCTCGCTCTGCTTCACCTCGTAGTACTCATTGGGCAAGCCCGTGAACACGGCCACACCCTGGTCGTTCGGGGTGAGCGTTTGGGTTACCGCACCGCCACTGGATGTGATGGTGAAGCTGACGCCGCTACTACCCGGCTGGCACTCGCGCTCCCAATCCACGATCGTGGCACGGTCGCCTTCGCACAGCATCTCGCGAATGGTGATGCTGCCGGTCGGGCCAGCCTGCTGCGGCTGGGGCTGCGGCTTGGCTGTGACGAACCACGAACAGCTACTCAGTTCGCCATCCACATTCGTGAACGTTGTAGCGCCGTTCGAAAGCGCCTTCTGGTAGACATCACCACCGTCGAGGTCGCAGTACACAGCGGCACTCACGTATTGCGTCGGGAGCGTGGGGGTGAGCACGTAGTTGCCGCCAATAAGGTCGTAGAAGCGAATCGCTCCCTCTCCCGATTCACCGGTGTTGGCGGTAATTGGCACACCACCCGGGCTCTGCAGCGTCATCGGCACATTGCTGAGTCGCTGGGTGCAGGCGCTGTCGAGCTGGGCAAAGGTCGAGCCGGCCACGTTCACGCCCGGCGGGCAAACGAACATGGTGGTGAAGATCTCGGCCTTCTTCTCCGGCGCCGGTGTTGGCGTCGGTGTTGGCGCGCCCTGGTTATCGGGCACGAAGTACCAGTCGCAAACAATACTCTGGTTCTCGGCCAGCGAGAACCAGCCCCGTCCATCTACAAACTCGGTTGTTACCTGCTGGTTGGTGGCAGGATCGGAGCAGTACAGGAAGACCGAACCGAAATCCTGCGGCGGGCCACCCGCTAGCACGTAGTCGCCGGCTGGCAGTTCGGTGAAGGTGGCAATGGCCGGACCCGGCGCACGGACCACAACAGCATCGGTGGTTTGCTCACCGGCCGGGCCAGCAAGCGTGAATTCCTGGCCATCCGTTCCGTTGGCATGGCAATCGTTGTACCAGTTGCTGCCGGTATACCCGACGGGGCAAATGGAAAGGTGAACCTCAACCGAGGCACCGGTTACCTCGCCGCGCAGGTTCTCGGGCACCACGTACACCTCGCAGGTGATCTGCTGGCCATTGAAATCGGCAAAGGTGGCTACGCCACGGTCGCTCAGCGGATACGCCGCGTACTCGCCACTGCCATCGGCGCAGAAGTAGTACTCCGTCGCGGCTTCCATTGGAATCTCGCTCCAGAGGCGCCATGTACCGGCGGGAACATCCGCAAAGGTGGCATCGCCAGCAGGATTGGTGACGGCATTACGCAGCGGGTCGGTATCGTTGGAGAGGTTGAACACCATGTTCTCGATACCGGGCGTGCAGTTGGCACGGAACGCATCGAGCGAGCTGGTATCGCCTACCGATTCCTCAGACTCGCAGGCAAGGAGCTTGATCGCAATGCTGCCGGCCACCGGCTCCTGCGCGGGCGGAATCACCTCACCAGTCGGCGTTTCGCTGGCGTTCACGGCAAACCAGTCACAGCGGATCTGCTCGTTCGCGATGTCGACGAAGGCGAAGCCACCGGTGTTGAAATCGTAGTCCTTGCCGTACAGGGGCTGGCCTTCGTATTCGCAGAAGAGATATTGGCCCCACTGGTCCTCATCGAGGCCGCTGGAAACGAGGTTCACTCCCTGCCCCAGCGGGAAGGTGGCCACGCCGTTGGCATCCAGCGGGTGCTGGCTGGTCTCTCCATTGGTGGAAAGCGTGATAACGGGCGGATTTGCGGACACTGTGGTGCAGTTCGGATCGAGGTCCTGGTAAGTACGGCCATCACCCGGCAGGTCGCCACGGGTACACTCGCGATAGGTAATCGCCAGTGTGGGGGTATCACCTTGCGCCTGCGGCTGCACCTGCTGCGCCACCTCGGTGGGCGTTGGCGAAGGCTGGGCAACAACGTTGGTTGGGGTTGGGGATGGCTGCGGCGCCGCTGGCTCGGCAGTATCGGTGGCCTCAACGGCGAACCAGTCGCACGAGATTTCCTCACCGCGAAGCAGGTTGGTGAAGGTGACAATACCTCGCTGCGGATCGAATGGCTTCTCGTAGCGGGGTTGGCCCTGGTACTCGCAGAACAGGTATTCGCCCCAGGCGTCCATCTCAAGGTCGGTGAAGAAGTCGTAGTTACCCGGCTCCAGCGTCACCTTGAACATGCCATTGGCATCCAGCTGGTGCTGGCTTACCGGCTCGCCGGGGGTATTGAGATCGCGGATATTAAAGGTTGGCGGATTGGTTGAAATGGTGGTGCAGTTGGGATCGAGATCCTCAAATGTTCGGCCATCGCCTGGTATATCGGCACGCGTGCATTCGCGATAGGTAATCTCAACGGTAGGCGGCGCCTTCAGCGGGGTAGCGTAGGCGCTACACACGACATCGGCAGTGCCCGCAGTAGTCACAACGAACGCGTTCGAGGCACCATCCGGCGATGCGCTTACGGGTACAGCGGTTTCGGTTCCACGCTCGCGGCACTCGAAGAAGAAGCGGTATTCGTCGGTGGGCAGGTCGATGGATACGCGGTACTCGCCCAGCGGGATGGCACCGGTGTTAATCACGCCGGGGCCGGGAACCTGCGGCTGCTGGGTCACCTTGGGCTGGTTGATACCCAGCGCAGGATCGGTTGAAGTAACCTGCACATTCACGTTGGCCATGCCGTTCTGCAAACAGCCTGGCTGCAGGTCGCTGGGGTCCTGTGGTGCATCGAACGGGCACTCGCCGAGCAGCAATTCAATCGCTGGCCCGGTGCCCTGCGCCACCTCCCCGGCCGGTGTGATGCCTGTTTGTGCCGCAATCCCCATGGGGGTCATGGACAACAGCATCATGAGCAGTCCGAGGATAGAAGCCAAACGCACGGGTTTGGTCTGAACAATGGTCATAAATCTCGTCCTTCCTCCGCCACACCACTGTTGGGTAGCCACGCATACGTGTGCCTGTATCCTTGCTAACGAACGAACCAGCCAGGACGTTTCGTGGCCGTTTGGCCATGCAGGTACGTACGTCTTTATCATACCGTGCCCTGCGCTTGATGGCGCCTGAAGCACCGGGACTGCGCCCGGCCTGTGAGAAGCCTGGCGCAGGGGCTCAGTGACTGTGCGTGATTCCATCCGGGGTGTGCAATCGTTGCCAAACAGCACTCACGGCCACAATAGCCACCCCAAGGAGGACCAGCGCGAAAGCAACCGGACGGCTGCCGCCGAACGTTTCGATCACCAGCGCTGAGAGCCAGCCATACAGCCCGACTGCACCATAGATAAGGAAGATGCGCAGGTCGGAGGTGATACCAAGCGCGATGGCAACCAGCGTCATGGCGAGGAAGACGAGCCCGTTGAGTCCCATCGGGTCCTCGAAACTGCGAATCCCCAACATGATCAGGTTGATGGTGAGGCCAACGACAAACAGCCAGGTGGCATGATGCTTCCACCCCAACCGCCTCACCGCGAACCCGGCAATCATCAGCAGTACGCCGTACAGTGCCAAACGCAGGATATCGCGATCGGTTTCCATGGTTGTCGGAGTGCCGAAGTGGTCCATCCACGATATCCAGGCCATCCAGCCGACGAATCCCGCCGGCAGCAGCATCCACGATACCCGCAGCCGGAACGCCCAAAATGCGGCAACCAACGCCGCGACAGCCTGGGCTCCACCCATAAGGTCGTTGGTCTTGTGCGTGGAACCGGGCCAATCAGGGTGTTCCGGCCACACGCCAGTAAGGCGATAGAGTGCGTACGCCAGCAACATGATCACGCCCGTGCCAACGATGACAAGGAGGTTGCTTGCCTGCACCCGGAGCGGATCGTCACTGCGGCGCAATGCCCACGCCAGTCCCCACAGGCCGGCGATCGCGATGGTGGCCCACACCGTTTGCTGGGCACCGCTCATAGTGCTCCAGTCGACGCCGATAAACACCGCCGATGCAACGATTGCCAGGAAGCCACCGAGCCATGCCAGGACCTGCGCGGGCTCGCGTGGCAGGACATCCGGGACGGTATGCTCCAGTTTGCGGATTTGCTCTGCCTGGTTGGCAGAGATCAGCTCCGCCTGCTGCCACCTGACCAGTGCAGAATCGAGTTCGGAGCGGGAAATGCCGCGTGCCATGATGCCACCTCCTCGACGACATCCTGAATATGAGCTAATTGTATACATTTGCGTACGAGTACATACTGACGTAGACAAAATCCGCGCAGCCGTGCCCAACTTCTGTATGAAACTCAGCACCGGTATCCATGCCCGGTTTGTGATGGTTGGTGGGGGTTGCAGATGTAATCGCTGTACCATGATTGCGGACCGACCCCGCCAGGCGGAAGGTAGAGAGAGCAGGCGGGGCAGGCTAGCAGCTCCAGAAGGGGAACCGGCGTGCAAAGCGCAATCCAGACAATCAACCTCACCAAAACCTATGGGAAAGCCCGGGGAATCGAGAACGTGAACCTCGCTATTCCACCCGGCGAGGTCTTCGGTTTTCTCGGGCCGAACGGTGCCGGCAAAAGCACCACCCTCCGAACACTTACAGGCTTGATGAAGCCCACCAGCGGCCAGTGCCTGATTATGGGCATCGATCCGCACCAGCAGCCGGTGGAGGCCATGGCAAAGGTCGGCGTGCTGCCCACGGAGTTCAGCCTGGAGGACCGCTCATCCGGCCGCAGCCTGGTGAATTACTTCGCAGCGCTCCGCGGTGGTGTCGATACCTCGTTCGCCGACGAGATCGCGCAGCGAATCCAGGCCGACCTCGACCGCCCGGTGCGCAAGCTTAGCCGCGGCAACAAGCAGAAAATCGGTATTGTGCTGGCGCTGTTCCATCGCCCGCCGGTGGTGATCCTTGATGAACCGACCGGTGGCCTCGACCCGCTGGTGCAGGAGCAATTCCTCGAAATCCTGCGAGAGTCGAAAGAGCACGGGCAAACGATCCTCTTCTCCAGCCATGTGCTCTCCGAAGTGGAACGCATTGCCGATCGGGTGGGCATTATCCGCGAGGGAGAGATGATCGCGGTCGAGGACCCACATGTGCTCACCAGCAAGGCGATCCGCAAGGTGCGGGTGCGCCTGCCCGAAGGGATGGATGCCGCCAGGATTGAATCGATCTCCCGCCTTGCCGGTATCGATCATTTCCGATGGCAGGCGCCATTCCTGACGTTCGATTACTCCGGCGACGCCAATACGCTGGTGCGCGCATTGGCGAATTTCGACCTGGAGATGATCGATATCGAGCGGCCTTCGCTGGAGGAAATCTTCCTCGGCTATTACGGCCAGGGAGGTGAGGCATGAACAGCGAGTTGGTAACCACGGGCATCGTGCTACGGCACACGCTCAGCCGCATGCGCACCACCCTGCTCTGGTGGACGATAGGCGTGGTGATCTACACGGTCATCAATATCGCCGTGTATCCCGCGTTCAAGGACACCATCCTGCTGGAAGTATCCAGTTACCCGCCAGCACTGGTGGAGGCGTTCGGTCTGAACAACCTGAACCAGATTGGCCCATACCTGTATGCGCAGGTGTTCCTGATGCTGCCACTCATCCTCGCGTTCTTCCCGATCATGACCTATGCCGGCGCGCTGGCCGGCGCCGAGGAGCGTGGCGGACTGGATGTGTTGCTGACACAGCCGATACGTCGCCGGACGCTGGTGCTTGCAACCTGGCTGGCAGCGGTGATCTGTGTCGGTATCGTGCTGCTGGTCACCGGAGTGCTCAGCTGGGCATTGATTCAGGTGATTGGTGAGGCGCTCGGGTTGGGCGATACCATACTGGCCGCCTGGAGCGTGTTCCCGGTAACGATCGCCGTTGGCAGCATCGGGTTGTTGCTGGCGTCGGCGTTGCGATCGCGCGGGATCGTACTGGGCGCGGCTATCGGTATCACATTCCTGCTCTACCTGATCGAGGTGGTAGGGAAGATCGCGCCGGACCTGAACGACTTGCGCTGGATTTCGCCGTTCCGGTATTTCAATGATGTCTTCACGTACCACGTGCCAGTGTGGCATTACCTGTTGCTGCTCGGGTTCAGTCTGGTAATGCTGGCGCTCTCGGTGTGGGTGTTCGAGCGGCGGGATATTTACACGTAAGGACCGCAGGGGACGACCGGGATGTAGGCCCGTCCTCCGACGGCCGGAGGCCGGAGGATGGAGCAGACCACGATCGTCGGAGAAGGTCCCGTGCCAACATCCCGGTTCGTGCCCGGGGATGAACCCCGGGCCTACGATCCTGAAGCTCAGCGTAGGCCCGTCATCCGACGGCCGGAGGGCGTCGGATGACGGGCGCAAGTTGGCGGAGAGAGTGCCGCGCCATCATCCCTGATTCCGCCCGGGTATATAACCCGGGCCTACGGCCTCGAGCGAGCGTTGGCGGCGCTCTTGAACCACTTGCGGATGCCAGAACCGGCGAATGGCTCATCGTCGAACCGCGCGAATATGTGCAGGTGCGCGTGGAATACTTCCTGACCGCCAGCCCTGCCGACGTTCCAGCCGAGATTAAATCCGTCCGGGTTGTGATCCGCGAGGATGTCCCTGGCGTGCTGAACCAGTGGTTGAAGTGCCGCCCACTCCTTGGGATTGAGATCGAACGGCGTCTCCACGTGGCGGAAGGGTATCGCCATCATGCCGAATTGGTAGGGTTCGTCCTTATACGCCAACAGGTAGCAATGCTCGTTGGCGGCAAGGATCGGTTCACCGGCATCATTGGGGATCAAACAGAAAGGGCACTCAGCCACGCGATTTTCCCTCCAGACGTCTCAATGGTCGGATCGTCCCACAGGTTTCGATAACGAGCCCACGGCGTAGGCACGTCCTCCGACGGCCGCAGGCCGGAAGATAGGGCGGGCACAGATTGGCGGAGAGGGTTTTGTGCCCACACCCCTGTTCGAGCCCGGGGATGAACCCCGGGCCTACGATCACGGGCCCTCGGCGTAGGCCCGTCCTCCGACGGCCGCAGGCCGGAGGATGGGGCGGGCCACGGTTGGCGGAAAGGGTTTCATGCCACTAACCCTCCTCCCGCCTGGGGATGAACCCCGGGCCTACGAATCGGGCATTACGCCTGGCTGTTGGCCAGCATCAACAACCCCTGCATCTGCTCCTCGCTCATGCTGCCCATGATGACCATCTTGTTCACAGGCGTGTGATACATGAAATTCATCAGCATATCGGCGCCGGTGGCATCGTTGAAATCGGCCGGCATGTTGCCACGCACGATCTCGTTAATCGCAGGAATCTGCATCAACTCGCCCATGGTCGACTGGCGCGTGTACACCTTCTTCGGCAGGCTGGTGCTCTCTACCTGCACGGTTGCCTGCAGGCGCAAATCGCGGGAGCTGGAGCCGACCAGCACATCGAACGCGCCACTGTTCACCACCCAGCCATTAGCTGCGGTGTCCCACTGGGCAAGGTCATCAACAGCCACCCGCAAGGCCACCATGCGCGATTCACCCGCGCCAACCTCCACTTTGGCGAAATCCTTGAGCTCGCGTACCGCCCGCGGGAACCGGCTCTCGTGCTCGTGCACATACATCTGCACAACTTCCTTGCCTGCCCGCTCACCTGTGTTCGTGACGGTCACATTCACTTCCAGCGTCTCCCCCTGGCGGATGGAATCTGCCGAAAGTCGGAGGTTGCTGTACTCGAATGTGGTGTAGCTCAGGCCGTGTCCAAACGGGAAGTGCGGCTCGATATCGCGGGTGTCGTACCAGCGGTAGCCCGTGAACACGCCCTCACCGAAGTGAATCGTGTTGGTGGCATCCGGCCAGAAGCTGGTGAAGGCGGGGGTATCTTCCAGCCGGTACGGGAATGTTTCGGCGAGTTTGGCGGATGGATTCACCTTGCCCGTGAGCACATCGGCAATGGCACCGCCACCGGCCTGGCCGGTGAGCCAACCCTCGACGATTGCAGGCACATAGCTCACCCAGGTGAGGTCGACCGCTGAGCCGTTGATCAGCACCACCACGGTATTCGGCTGCACCTCGTGTATATGGGAGACCAGTGTGGTGTGGGCATCGGGCATATCGATGTGTTCGCGGTCGGCGCCCTCGTTCTCGAACGAATCGGGCAGGCCGATCACCACCACCGCGATATCGGCATTCCCTGCCACCTCTACCGCCTCGGCGATGAGTTCATCGGTGGTTGTATCGCCCTCGTAGCCGGCGGCGTACGGCAGGTCGTTCCCGTAAGCAGCGCTGAGTTCGGTGTAGAGGGTATCGACGCGGGTGGGCACTACCATCGACGAGCCACCACCCTGGAAGCGCGGCTGCTTCGCGAACTCGCCGATCACGGCCACCTCGGCGGCGGGCGAAAGCGGCAACAGGTCGCCATCGTTCTGCAGCAAGGTGACGCACTCGGCCGCGACCCGCCGCGCAAGTTGATGATGTTCATCCTCGCTATACGTGGTACCCGGAACGCGGGCGGCATCCGCCTTTAGGACGAAGGCCAGTAGCTCCCGCACAATCTCGTCCAGCCGGCTTTCAGCCAGGTCGCCGTTGCGCACGGCATCAATCACCTGCTCCTCGGTTTGACCGTGCGGCATTTGCAGGTGCAACCCAGCCTCAATACCAGCAACCCGGTCGTTTACCGCCAGCCAATCACTCATCACAATGCCACGGTAGCCCCACTCGTCCTTCAGGATGTCGTGCAACAGCCGCTTGCTTTCGGCCACGAACTCGCCGTTTACCTGGTTGTAGCTTTCCATGATGGTCCACGGATCGCTCTTCTTTATGGCGATTTCGAACGGCCGCAGGTAGTTCTCGCGCAGCGTGCGCTCATCGATCACCTCGTCCACATACATGCGGCCGGTTTCCGATTCGTTGGCGACGTAATGTTTCGGGCACGCCCCTACCCCCTCGCCCTGGATGCCGTTCACGAAGGCGGCGGCAAGCTCGGCAGTGAGCACCGGATCCTCGCTCAGGTACTCGAAATTGCGGCCACCGAGCGGTGAGCGTTTGTGGTTCAGGCCGGGACCAAGCAACGTTTGCACCCCTTTGGCCTGGGCCTCTATACCGATTGCACGGCCAACCGTTTCCAGCAGGTCGCGATCCCATGAGCTGGCCAGTGCCGATGCTGTGGGGAAACAGGTTGCGGGCTCGGAATCGCCGATGCCGATCGAATCGCTTCTGGGGGATTTGCGCAGCCCGGTCGGGCCATCACTCAACCACACCGAGGGGATGTCAAGCCGCTCCACCGGGTTGGTGGTCCAGGAATCCCGGCCAACGGTGAGGGACACCTTTTCCTCAAGCGTCATCTGGTTGATCAGATCATCGATACGGGCGGTGAGATCGGACATAGCTGCGCCTCCATAGCGGTTTCGATACTTCCGCAATCGTACAGCGAAACAGGCCCTCCCTTTGCCGTATGACCGCAGCAGATTGGGCAGCGGCACCGACCTTGCTAAACCTTTCTCGAAACGAAAGGAGTAACGAATGGATACCGGCAGACCACGAATTGATATCGTTCGGGAACGCGAGGAAGGCGGTGACGAGCCCTTCAAGTCGGACCGCGAAGCGCTGAGCCAGCAGCAGGCCCAGATCAAGCGCGATGCCAGCATCGACCAGCCGACCCAGGAAGAACCGGAAGAGTTCCGCGAGCGGATGGAAGAGAAGCTGAAGGAATCCGGTAAGGAAAGCTCCTCCAGCCCCTGATCCTACACAGTGACAAGGAATTTACGCTATGGCAACCGACCCCACCCGGTCGATCCGCAGGTTCGACCATCCCTCTACGTTTGATATCCCCGCTGATGAGTTGTTGGACCGATTGGCAGCCCTGCCCCCACAAACCAGCGTCCCGTATCTCACCATCACCCTGGACTGGACGATTGCCGGTGGAAACCCCGGCAGGCGCGATGCTCCCGAAACCAAACGCTCCCAACCACAACCGGAGGACGGCGGTAGCCATCGCCCGGCCCTGAATGAGCTGGACAAGGAAATGGAGCGGCTGATTACCGACCACGGCCCACGCGGTGAGGTCTACGACGCGCTGGTCGCAAGCCGGGATCGTATTTCGGCATGGCTCGAATCGGAGCTGGATCCCGCAGCCAGCGGCGTGTATATCGTTGCCCACGAGCCATCCGGCGTATTCGAGGCCACCGGCCTGAACCTGCCCGTAGAAACCAGCATCACCCTCTCCCCTGCCCCACGCATCTACAAGCTCGTGCGGATGATTGAGGATCACCCCACCTATGCGGTACTGCAGGCGGACCAGGAGAACGCCACCCTCAGCTTCATCACGCGCGGAGCACGGGATCGCTCGGTGCAGCTGGAATCTTCCCTATACCCGCGCAGGCATCAACAGGGCGGCTGGAGCCAGGCTCGATTCCAGCGCCGTGCCGACGAGCGCGTGGAAGCGTTCGCCCGGGACACAATCGACCAGGTCGAGCGCGCGCTTCGTGAAACAGGGGTCGATGTCCTGATCCTGGCTGCATCGGAAGTGATGCTAAGCGCACTCACCAATGAGATGCCTGATCGCTTGAAGGATGTCGTGGTGGATACCGTGCGGATGGAATCGGTGGTGTCACCCGACGAGAAGATCGCGCAGACGTTGCCCGTTGCTGAACAGGCTGAGCGCGCCCGCGAGCAAGAATCGGTAACGCGTTTGAAGGACGCCATCGGGCAGGCTGGCTGGGGTGCTGCCGGGCCGGATGAATCGATCCGCAAACTGCAAAACGGGCAGGTCGACACCCTGGTGATGAGCGACACCTTTGAGGGCGATGGCTGGGCCGATTACGACATGCACCTTTTCGGTGCCGGTAACTTGCCAACGTCGCACCCGGCGGGCGGCGACGTAACCAGCCTGGTTCAGGTGGACCTGCGCGATGAGCTTGTACGGCTGGCACTCTCGACGGGTGCCGAGGTGGATATCATCCACTCCGCCGAGCCGGTCAATGAGGATATCGAGGTCCGCGACGCGGATGAGGAAATGCCAATGACCGATGCTGCGCGTGAACTGGTAGACATGGGTGGGGTGGGCGTGATCCTGCGCTATGCCATGACCGGCGACGCCAAACCGGAAACAATCTGATCCCACGAAAACCGAAGAAAAACGCGAAGGGGGTCGGTTCACACGAACCGGCCCCCTTGCGTTGCATCACGCTGGAGCTAGCTAGCTACCTCCGACGTGATGCCCGTACTTTCGCTTGTCATGGGCATCACCTCCTTTACCCTGTTCGGTATGGTGATTCTCGTCGGGACCACGAGTACGTGTCACCTGATACATACATTACTGGCATCCAGGAACCCTGTCAACAGAATCTGCCCGCCCTCAGCATATCTTCAGGTTAGCTCCGGACGTACAGCCAGGAAAGGATGCCGGCCACATGCCGGCCACGCTCTATCGCAGTTGTAGACTCACGCCGGGACGTAAAGCAGTGCTGCGGTCCTGCTGTCCGCGCATTAAGCAGATATCCGGGGCGGTAACGCCCCGGATATCCCCAACAAACCGCTAGTAGTGGATGTTCACGCGGGTGCCTACCGGCGTGATGCTGTAGATCCAGCTGGCGATCCCTACCGGCAGGTTCACACAGCCGTGGCTGCGGCGCGTGCCGAAATCGTTGTGCCAGTATGCGCCGTGGAACGCATGCCCGCGATCGGTGAAGTACATCTGCCAGGGCACATCCGGCACGTACCAGCATTCGCCGCCGGAGCAGCCAGTCATCGCTGAAATCTCGATCTTGTAGCCGATGTAGAACGTGCCCGTTGGCGTTTCGAAATCTGGCCAGCGGCCGGTACTCACGTAGGTCTGCCCGATAATGCGCTCGCCCTGGTAGAAGATCGCATATTGGGACGACAGGTTGACATCGATCCAGATGCTCTCATTGGTCGTCCATGGGTCCACGGCGTTGAACGTAAGGTAACGCATGCTCGCGTAGCCGTTGACATCGCCACATTTCACGTATGCCCAGCCGTTCGACCAGCTGATCACTTCCACCGGTGTGCGTTCGGGCAGCACGGTAATCTGGGTGCCGCCGCCCGGCGCTGTCCGGCAGGCGAGGCCGCTACTTCCGGTGCCCTGGACCACCGCCGGCCGCGTGCCGCTGGTGGTGCTGGATAGTCGGGTGGTTGTGTGTGGCAGGTACACGAACCCGTTCCGCTCGGCACACTGTACCGGCAGCCAGTTGTGAACCGCAGGGCCAGTGACGGTGACGCGTCCACCTTCCCACAGGGTGGTGATGGCCGACGACTCGATGGACGGTGCCGACCGGCACACTACCCCGCTCCGGCCGGTGCTGATGATGGTCGTCGCGCTGGTTCCACCCTTGAGCGGCTGTGTCGTGAGGGTGGTGTATGCCACTTGCACATAGCCATCGCGGTTTTGGCACTGCACCGGCAGCCAGCCATTGGCGGCAGACCCTGTGACCACAATCAGGTCCGTACTGGCCAACATGGTGATAACCGATGCCTGCAAGTTCGGCGCGGTACGGCATGCCTGGCCGGTATTGGTCATCTGGATCGATATCTTCGGCTTCGTAGCCGGTCGCGAGAACGCAGTGGTGACACTCACAGGGATGTATCCATCACGCGCCTTGCAGATCACCGGCAGCCAGCCATTCACCGCCGGGCCCGTGGTATAGAACTGCGTTCCGCCGGGCAGCGTGGTAATCAGCGTCGCATTCGGATGCGGTGCCGTGCGGCAGGCGATGCCTGTTGAGACGGTGAGCATTTCCACCGAAGCGACCGGTTTCGGCGGGCGAACAGCGGCCGTTGTCACAGCGGACGGAATGAACCCGTCACGGCCCTTGCAGATCACCGGCAACCATCCGTTCACGGCCGGGCCGGTGGTGTAGAACTGCGTACCACCCGACAGCATGGCGATAATGCCGGCCTGCGGGTGCGGGGCTGTGCGACAGGCCAGGGCGGTGGAAATGGTAAGCATCTCGACAGATGTGGCTGGTTTCGGCGGACGCACATACGCCGTGGTCGTACCCGCCGGGATATAGCCGTTTGTTCCCTTACAGAGGACTGGCAGCCATCCGTTCACAACCGGGCCGGTAGCATAGAACTGTGTACCAGCTGGCAGTATGGCGATGAGCGTGGCTTGCAGGTTCGGAGCAGTGCGGCAGGCCAGGCCCGTACTGCCAAGCAGCATTTCCACCGACGTGGCCGGTTTCGCCGGCTGCACACCAATCGTGGTGGCGTTCACCGGGACGTAGCCATCGCGGCCACCGCAGATAACTGGCAGCCAGCCATTCACTGCCGGACCCGTGGCGTAGAACTGTGTGCCCGCCGGGAGCGTCTTGATGGCAGTAGCCAACCAGTGCGGCGCTGTTCGGCAGACCACCCCACTGCTGCCCAGCAACATCTCGACCGATGTGGAAGGGGCTGGTTCGGGCTTCACATAGGCAGTCGTGTACTGAACCAGGACATAGGCGTTCTGACCGCCGCATTCGATCGGTAGCCAATCACCCTCGACGGGTCCATTGACGTAGAACTGGGAACCCACGGGCAACGGTGACGACTTGGTCTTCGGCGAAGTGGTATCAGGAGCGGAGTAGCAGTACAAGCCGCCGTCTGGCTCGCTGGTCACCATTTCAACACCGAGGCGCTCAGCTGGGTCCGCCACGGTCTGCCCTACCGCCAACTGCGGTTTGGCACTGGTTTTTACTGCCGGCGTGCCAGCGGCGTTAGGTGTCGCGAGCGTGTCATTCGCCGGCACGGACGGCGAGGCCGCAGGAGTCGCGACTCCCGCTCCTTCGTCCGGCACCGATGGTGACGCATCCGGTGTCGCCACACCGGGCTCCGCCGGGATCTCGGCCTTCGGAAGCGTGCTGACGTATGCCGCATCGACATAGCCGACCGTTTCCCCACAGCTCACCTGCACGAAGCCGTTGACCGGTTCGGAGAGAATGGTGAGGGCATCGCCTTCGGCGAAGAACAGGAGTTGCGCGCTGGTGGAATCGGCAGCGACATAGCAGGCGAGGCCGGATTCTCCGGTACCCACCACGTAGCCGGTTACCGGCTGGAACGTGGTTCCATCGCCGGGTTCGGGATCAGTGACGACAGGCTCGCCATTCTCGGTCGGGTCTGTGACACCAGGTTCGCTACCCTCGTTGGGGTCCGTGACATCAGGCTCACTGCCCTCGTTCGGGTCTGTGACACCAGGTTCGCTACCCTCATTGGGGTCCGTGACATCAGGCTCACCACCCTCGTTGGGATCCGTGACCACAGGATCGCCACCCTCGTTCGGGTCGGTCACGTCTGGCTGACTGCCCTCGTTGGGATCCGTGACGACCGGATCACCGCTCTCGTTCGGATCGGTGACCACAGCATCAGGTGCCGGGGCGGGTTGCTGGGGCTCCTCCACAATGGGCGCTACCACGTGGATAAAAATGGCGTCCTGGGCGGTGGAGTGGCGGTTCTGTGGATTGGATACCGGCACAAGGTCCGGCCGGGCCGACCCATCCTCGGTGACTACCAGCCACGAATCGGCGGGGACCTCCACAAAACACAGCCCATCGCCACCCGTGGTACAGGTTTGCACGCTGGTGTCGTCGATCGAAACGTGCATGACCATGCCCGCTACCGGGGTACAGTCCACCGGCACGCTGGCATTGGCCATACTGACCATGCCGGGATCATACGGGCACTCGAACGCCCCGCCGGCGAACAGCAGGGTTGGCTCCGCCTCCTCGTTGGCCGCCGCAATAGGTGCCGCCAGCGAGGCCAACAGCAGAAAAACCGACACTGCGGACGATAAACGCCCCATCCATCCCTGTGGCATCGCGATTCCCACCCTGTATTACCGCCGACGAGTCAGTTCGCATCGGTGTTTACTATCGAACGTGCGATAGATATGTCCCCTTGTAATTCGGATTATAGCAACGCGCGGTTGGATTACGGTAGGGAAACGGGGCAATTTGTATACGTTTTTCGATCCGATTCACCCCCGCTCACTGATACTGAAGCCCGGCCAGGTGTCGGTCAGCATGAGGGCGTAGCAGCTCACGCGGGTGATGTACCGCAATATGCCAACCAGATACTCGAATGTCCCGGCGGGAATGGTGCCGCTCACCAGGATCATCACCCAGGCATACATCACCAGTACCGCCTGCACAACCCCCACTACCATCAGCCATAACGCGAGGGGAATCAGTAGAAAGATGCGCGTCAGGGCCAGTAACCGGGACGATCGTTCGGGCCGGATGAGGGTGATCTGTATGGGATAGGGGCCATCACCGAATGGCGGGTACTCATCGCGCAGCAGGTACGTGTACACGCTGAGCCGTGTGTTCCACTTCATATAGAGCCACACGAAATCCCACATCACCGCCGGATACTGCCCGGTGAAGAGGATGATGAACCAGGCAAGCATGGAAACAATGCCAACCGCCCAGCCATAGATGCCGAGGATGAACGTGTGAGGGATGATGAACAGCCATTTGAGGAATATGAGCAGCCGCGAAAGCTGCCGCGGTCGTTCAACATCGAAGGAGAAGCCGTCTGTCGTCATTTCAACCACCCCCGAAAACCAGGGAACACCCCATCGCAGTATGCGCGATGGGGTGCCTCGTTCAGGGGTGTGTCGATGCAGGATTGTGCACTACTCCTCTGATCCGCCCTCCACCCATTTACCGTCATCGTTCTTGTGGTAGCTCTGCTTCACTGCGCCCCACGCGACCCGATGGGCGCGCTCCTCGTCGTGGTCGTACTGATCCCACGCGGAGTTGAACGCTTCCTTATAAATGTCCTGCGCATGGGCGGGAAGGTTGTCCTTCACCGAATCCGGCAGGTCGGAACGCTTGTCGTAGGGCATGGGAACCTCCTTACACGAACCGGGTTCCACCGGTGACGGCGATCACCTCGCCAGTAATGTAGCTGCTGTCGTTCGATGCCAGGAAGACGTAGGCCGGGGCAAGCTCGGCTGGCTGGCCTGCACGGCCCAGCGGCGTATCCTTACCGAACTCGCTGTAGGCATCGTCGCCCATGGTGGATACAATCAGCGGTGTCCAGATCGGGCCGGGCGCAACCGCGTTCACGCGGATACCATCCTGGATCAGGTCCTGCGCCAGCGCCTTGGTGAAGTTCACCTGGGCAGCCTTGGTGAGGGCATAGTGCAACAGCGACGGGCTGGGATCCTGCGCCTGAATGGATGAGGTAATGATGATGCTCCCGCCTTCCGGCAGGTGCGGAATGGCAGCCTTGGTGAGGTAGAACATGGCATCGAGATTGGTCTCGATCGCGCGGTGCCATTCCTCGTCCGGAATATCGATCACGCGATCATAGGTGGACTGGAAGGCAGCGTTGCTGACGAAGATGTCCAGGCCGCCGAGCTCATTCACTGTGCGCTGGACGATCTCCTCGCAATGCGCCTTCTCGCGGATGTCGCCGGGCAGCAACAGCGCCTTGCGACCGGCTGCCTCCACCACGCGGGCGGTCTCGCGGGCATCCTGGTCCTCTGAGAGGTAGGAGATGGCGACATCGGCACCCTCGCGGGCGAAAGCCAGGGCCACCGCGCGGCCGATGCCGCTATCGGCACCGGTGATGAGCGCCACCCTGCCCTCCAGCTTGCCGGACCCCTTGTAGCTCTCCTCGCCGAAATCGGGCTGCGGTGACATCTTCTGTTCAATACCCGGATACGGCTGGTCTTGCGGTTCAAATGGCCCCTGGGGCTGCATCTCACGGGGATCCTGCTGTGTGGAATCAGTCATCTGGAATAGTCCTCCCTGTTGGACAAACGGCTCGTGTCGATACCACGGGGGGTTTCGCACGGCATGTGCCAAGGCCGGCCGGAGACTGGCACGATGGTTGCGAAGAGGCATAAAGCACATACGCCGGCCAACCCGCATGCTCCCTATAGATGAAGGACCTTCTCGATGACCAAACCGACCCTGCTGATCGCTTCGCTCCTGATTGCCGTGCTTACCGGCACCTCGATCGGCAAAGTTAAGCGCGCCAAACCGATTCGCCACAACCTGCAGGCAGTGGAAGTGCCGCGCCGCTGGTACAACAAACTGGCATCGGTTCAGGCCGCGGGGGCTCTCGGCCTGATCGTTGGAATCTTCTTCCCCCCGCTCGGCATTCTCACCGCTGTTTGCCTGGTGCTCTATTTCGGCGGCGCCGTGATGGCCCATATCCGTACCAAAGATCCGAACGTAATTCCATCCGGCTTCTTTATGGTCCTCAGCGCAGTGCTGGCGGGAAGGCTTTCGGACGAGCACCAGCAGTACAAGGCGCATCGCAGATTGCCGGACACGTCATCGCGCCGGGGCGGCACGGGCCAAGGGGTACCGCCCTCTATTCATTAGAAGATGCGTCGATCGTCGAGATGTTTCGGATGGCGGGTGTCCTCTTCGCGGGCACCCGCTTCCCATTCCCCCTGCTCGTTCTCGTGGTACTCCCGCTTTACGGCCGCCCAGGCGACGGCGTGCGCGCGGGATTCATCGCGCGGGCTGCGTCCATACCGATTCCAGGCATCCTCAAACGCCTGCTGGTAGATCTCTTGCGCCTCGGCTGGCAGCTGAGTTGCGACATCGTCAGGCAGGTTCTGGTGTGGCATCGGCAATTCCTTTCATCGGCTCACGGGGCTCCGCAAGCAAGGCGTATGCCGTGGCGTTG
>JBHWTK010000018.1:0-16466 GCA_043427975.1 Chloroflexia bacterium
GGAGATGGTGATGCCGGGCGACAACATCCAGATGGGTGTGGAGCTGATCACGCCGGTGGCGATTGAGCAGGGGCTGCGGTTCGCCATCCGTGAGGGTGGCCGCACCGTGGGTGCCGGTTCCGTCACCAGCATCACCGAGTAATAGCAACAAGCGGAGGGATGGGTACAATGGCCCGTCCCTCCGGATCACGCCTGGTGGCGCGTATACGTAGTCACAGGGCCAGGATGTAGTACAATGGCCAAGAAGTCGAAGGTTGATCGGCCGGTCGTAACGATGGAGTGCACGAACTGTCGTGAACGAAATTACACGACCGAAAAGAATCGTAAGAACGATCCGGCGCGGCTCGAACTGAAGAAGTTCTGCCCCCGATGCCGAGTACATCAACTCCATCGCGAAACGCGATAGGCTCAGGTACCGCGGAGACGCGGTCATAGGGTCGTAGCTCAATTGGTAGAGCAACGGTCTCCAAAACCGTAGGTTGCGGGTTCGATTCCTGCCGGCCCTGCCCGGTTAAATACCGAGTAGAAATGGGGCGGAGCCACATGGCACGCCCCATTGAAGTGTCAAAAAACGTTAGTGCCGCACGTGCGGCAGAGGAACCCGGATACGCCACGTGGCGGAGTGCCAAAGCACGAGGGGAACCGAGCAGTGAGTGACCAGGAAACGTACACACCCAGGCGGCGATCATCAGCAGCCAACCGTCGGCGCCGCAAGCAGGGCGCCGGTCCTGTTGCCGCTACGCAGGAGACGGTACAGAAGAGTACCGTTGCCACTGCCGAGGCACCGGTGAGCGAGCCGGTTGAGCGTGTTGAGCGTCATCTTCAGCGCCGTGATGAGCGCCGTGCAGCCAAGTCACAGAAGACCGAGCGCAAGGGCGTGAACCGGGTGGTGGATACTGAGCGCCTCAACGGGGTTCAGAAGTTCTATCACGACACCATGTCGGAGATTCGCAAGGTGCAGTGGCCGACTCGCGAGCAAACGATCAACCTGACCTTGCTGGTGATAGCCCTTTCGGTAGTTCTCGGTGCATTGCTTGGCGGTATCGATTTCGTGCTCCTCCAGTTGTTTGAAGCCGTCGGGTAGAAGCGCCCGCTCCCCAGTAGTACCAGGAGGATCCTGATGGACCGACTTTCCTTGCGAGAACGTCTTGCCGCCAAGCGTGCGGAAGATGCCGGAGCCGAAGAGCAGCCAGTAGAAGGCAAATGGTATGTGCTGCATACCTACAGCGGCTACGAGAACAAGGTGAAGAAAACAATCGAAAGCCGCATCGACGCCCTGGATATGGGCGATCGGGTGTTTGAGATTGTGGTGCCCACGCAGGAAGAAGTTGAATTCAAGGATGGCGTGCGTAAGACCGTGCAACGCAAGGTCTTCCCGGGCTATGTGCTGGTTCGCATGATCATGGATGAGGACACCTGGTACCAGCTCCGCAATACGCCCGGTGTTACCGGGTTCGTCAGCCAGGATAACAAGCCGCTTCCACTGTTGGGCAATATTGCCACCACCATGATGGAAGAAATGGAGCAGGAAGCTCCCAAGGTCAACATCTCGTTCCAAATGGGTGACAAGGTGCGGATCATCGAAGGTCCGTTTGCCGATTTCACCGGTGAGGTCGATGAGGTCAATAACGAGAAGGGCAAGATCAAAGTTCTGGTATCCTTCTTCGGGCGCGAAACGCCGGTGGAACTTGATTTCCTCCAGGCCGAACGCGAAGTCAACTAGTCTGTTTCGGGAGAATCAGAACCGCCATTCCCAACCTGCACACCAGGGGCGGTACGTGTACGTAAGCCAGAAAGGATAATTCTTTGGCTAAGAAGATTCGCGGCTATGTGAAGCTGCAACTACCGGCCGGAAAGGCAACACCGGCACCGCCGGTAGGTCCGGCCCTCGGTCAGCATGGTGTTCCGCTGATGCAGTTCGTTAAGGAATACAACGAGCGCACCCAGCAGATGGCCGGCCAGATCATTCCTGTGGTGATCACGGTGTACGAGGATCGCTCGTTCACCTTCGTCACCAAGACCCCGCCAGCCGCAGACCTGCTGCGCAAGGCTGCCGGCGTCGACAAGGGTTCGGCGAACCCCCGGGTCACGGTTGCCAAGGTAACCGCCGACCAGGTGAAGGAAATCGCCGAGCTGAAGATGAAGGACCTCAACGCCATCGACCTCGAGGGCGCCATTAAGCAGGTGGAAGGTACCGCCCGCAGCATGGGTATTGAGATCGCAGGTTAATTTCGCGATGCATAGCGTGGGAGAGGTGAGGATGCCTCGTTTGCACCACCGGAGGTAGACACATGGGTAAGAAGAGTATTGAGGCGGCCAAGCTTGTTGACCGCGATCGACAGTACACGGTCGAGGAAGCGGCAGCGCTGGTGCGCAAGGCAGCGTTTGCGAACTTCGATGAAAGCATCGAGCTCCACGCTCGCCTTGGAATCGATCCGCGCCAGGCGGATCAGGCGGTTCGGTCGTCCGTGGTTCTCCCCCACGGATCCGGACGTCAGGTACGAGTGCTCGTGTTCGCCAGTGGTGAAGCCGAGCGTATCGCCCTGGAGGCCGGTGCGGATTATGCCGGCTCGGACGAACTGGTGCAACGCATCAATGGTGGATGGCTCGAGTTCGATGCCACCATCGCCATGGCGGACCAAATGGGCAAGGTCGGAGGCCTTGGCCGCGTGCTTGGTCGCCGCGGCTTGATGCCGAACCCGCGCTCTGGCACCGTGGTTCGCGAGGTGGAAGACCTCCCGAACGTGATTCGTGAGCTTAAGGGTGGTCGTGTGGAGTTCCGCAACGACCGCACCGGTAACGTGCACCTCACCATTGGCCGGAAGAGTTTCGAAGAAGACCAGATCGTCGGTAATATCCTTGCCGTGGTAGATGCGCTCAACCGCGTGAAGCCGGCTGGACTCAAGGGCATCTACTGTCGTACACTGGCCATCGCGACCACGATGGGTCCTGGTATCCATCTGGACGTGAACGAGGCATTCGCCAAGGCAGCGAGCGCCACATAATACTGAACTGAATAGAAAATCGTACTGGCCGAAGACAGTCGGTGTGGAGCAATCCACTTAATCGTCCGACCGAGGCTCAGGAACACGCTTCATCTCATTGAATGCGCCCTGGGCTGCTCTCTGCCCGGGGCGCATTTTCTTGCAAGGAGGGGGAGCTGGATTCCCCCGGCAAAATCCATATGGAAGGAGGTGAACGGAGTGCCAACACTTAAGAAGAGCAATGAAATCGATCTGCTTCAGGATCGCTTTGAGAACGCGCAAATGGTGATCCTCACGGATTATCGCGGTCTCTCGGTGGCCCAGATGCACGATTTCCGCGGTCGACTTCGCCCCAGCGAGGGTGAGTTCCGCGTCAGCAAGAACACCCTCGTGCGGATTGCCGCCGAGCGCGCCGGTGTGGAAGGCCTGGAGTCATTCCTCGAAGGTCCCACAGCGGTGGTGTTCGCCATGGGCGATATCGCCGGTGCAGCCAAGGCTGTTTCCGATTTCGCTCGTACGTCCCGCATCCTGCAGGTGAAGGCTGGTGTGATGAACAACCAGGTCCTCAATGCAGCCGATGTCGAGGCAATCTCGAACCTGCCGTCGAAGGAAGAACTTCAGGCGAAGCTGGTGGGCATGCTTGCATCGCCCATGGCCCGCACGGTGGGTGTACTCAGCGGCCCGAGCCGTTCGGTGGCCTACCTGGTCAACGCGCGTATCGAGGCTCTGGGTGGCGGAGGAGAGGCTGCGGCCGACTAATCCCCACGCGTTCCGATTCTACTAAAGCATTCTTGTACGCGGGCGCGTGACCCGCACCTAGAGGAGACAGCCACAATGGCCGACCAGACACAGCTTATCGAAACACTTGAAGGTATGACCGTGCTTGAGCTCAATGAGCTCGTGAAGGCGCTCGAGGAGAAGTGGGGCGTTTCCGCCGCTGCTCCGGTTGCTGTTGCCGGCGCTGGCGCTGCTGCCGGTGGTGGTGCTGCCGCCGCTGAAGAAGAAGAGAAGACCGAATTCGACGTGGTGCTGACCGATGTTGGCGCCAACAAGATCCAGGTCATCAAGGCGGTGCGCGAGCTCACCAGCCTCGGCCTCAAGGAAGCCAAGGACCTCGTTGATGGTGCTCCGAAGGCCATCAAGGAAGGCGTCACCAAGGAAGATGCCGAGTCCGCCAAGGCCAAGCTCGAAGAGGCTGGCGCCAAGGCCGAAGTCAAGTAGGTCATGTTGCAGGGGCGGTGATCATATCGCCCCTGCACTGCCCACACAAATTGTGATGCTCCTAAAGGTGCTTTATACTTTGTTCGGCAGTGCGATGACGGGGCGTGGCGCAGTCCGGTAGCGCACCGGTATGGGGTACCGGTGGTCGGAGGTTCGAATCCTCTCGCCCCGACCAGATTATCCCGGCATGAGAGGGCGATACAGTCCTCCATGCCGGCTTTTTTTGCCGAAAGGCGCACTCTGGTTTCCGTGGCAGGTTGTTGCTGGACCCGTGTGGATCCAGCGTTGTAGGGTGGGGAGCACAATGGCAG
This sequence comes from Chloroflexia bacterium, assembly GCA_043427975.1. Taxonomy (GTDB): domain Bacteria; phylum Chloroflexota; class Chloroflexia; order Thermomicrobiales; family UBA6265; genus UBA6265. The sequence goes on from JBHWTK010000018.1 coordinate 4,517, forward strand.
GTGCACACGAAACCACGGCACGGTGGCGCATCATCATTGCGGATGATGAGTCGCTCATTCGTCTGGACCTGCGTGAAATGCTCACGCATCTCGGCTACGAGGTCATCGCCGAGGCTGGCGACGGCCGCACCGCGGTCGATCTCGCCATGCGCATGCGCCCGGATCTCCTGATCATGGATATCCAGATGCCTGATCTCGACGGCATCGCTGCGGCCGAGGAACTCACTCGCGAGCGGATCGCCCCGGTGGTTCTGCTGACAGCGTATTCCGACCAGGTGTTGGTCGAACGCGCCCGGGAAGCGGGCGTGGTCGGCTATGTCGTCAAGCCGTTCCGCGAAGCAGAGCTGATGCCTGTTATCGAGCTTTCTCGCGCCCGGTTCGAAGAGTTCCGCACCCTGGAGCATGAGGTGGGCGGCCTGAAGGATGCCCTCGAGACCCGTAAAGTGGTTGAGCGTGCCAAGGGCGTACTCATGGAAGTGCATGGAATGCGCGAGAGCGAGGCGTTCCATCGCATTCGCAAGACCAGCATGGACGCCCGAAAGACGATGAAGGAGGTGGCTGAGGCCATCCTCCTCGCCCACGAGATGGAGTCGTCCATCGCATCGGGCGATATTAGGGCGTCGGAGACGCAGGAAGATTAAGAAACGCAAGAAAGGCGGGGCCAACTAGCCCCGCCTTTCTTGTTGGCACACGCTCTATAAATCGCCAGCCATGTGGGGCAGGGACCGCCTGCGGATTACCGCCTGAGGCGGAGAAGGGTGCAAACCCACAGGTGTTGCCGGCGTGGCGACCGGCGTAGCCGGAGCTGCCGGCTGGATCATGACTAGCACGGTATCCGGATTGGTGTCGCTGATGCGCAGCCCATTGGAGGGCAGCGCTACCACCGGCCGTAGTTCGTAGCTCCCGGCTTCCAGGCCGCGGACATCAACAACGACAGTGATATCTTCCGCGGTCATGTCCGTGAGCGTGTCCATTGGCCCTTCAATCGTGACGTCGATCGTTGCTGGCTCAATCACCACGTCGAATCCTGCCGGGGCGTTCAGTACATTCACGGGCAAACCCGGGAGTGCCTGTACGGTGGAGGATGTGTCCTGGATGGCCACCCGCACCTCTACCTGGCCACTCGGCGGATCGATCACCGTGACGCCGGGCGGCAAGTCTGCCAGGCCCACCCGCTGGCTCACTGGTCGTGAAGCCCCCGTGATATCGACTGTCTCGGTGTGCACAAACAAGAGGTCGTCCAGTACGTCCTCTGGCCCCTCAACTGTGATGGTACCGGGCAACACATTGCGCTGCGACATGGTGTACCCATCTGCCGGCTCCCCGGCCACGTCGGCGATGACGCTCACAACCCGACCGCGCGATTGCAGCTCGACCCGTGTGGCTACCTGGTTCGGCAGCACCGTCACTTCGCTCACCCGCTGGCCGCTGGCATCGACGGCGTAAGGTGTGTACATCGCCGAGAATGTCGAGTTCTGCGTGTCAATAGTCACCGGCAGGATGACGTTGGTAACCCGCTCCACTGCAGAACTGGGGCCGGAGACCGTCACCTGCGAGACTTCCGGGCTGATGGTGTTCACCACCCGTGTCGTGTTCTCTCCGACCGATTCCTGGACATCCAGCGGGATGACCCTGGATACCACTTCATCAACCTCTACCTGAACAAACGCCGGTTCAACCGTGATTCGGTTGCTTGTATCGGGAGCTTCCACAATGACGGGAAGTCTGTAATCCCCTGGCTCGTCCACGCTCGATGTATCGAGCCGGAGCGTCAGGAGGGAGCGGTTAATTTTGGCGACCTCTGATTCTGGACCCTGCACGCGGATGATGGCCCGGGGCAGGTCGGTAATCATCACCATCCCGTCGCCAAACTCGGGCGTTACAATTTCCACTTCCGCATAGGTGGTTGTGCGAATCGGGTCGGTCACCTGCATGACCCATCCCCAGGTCACGATTGCCAGGAGCAACGCCGTGAAGAAGCGCAATACGTGCGAGCGTCCCAGGCGGGATTGCAGGCTGTCAACAACATGGGCTGGTGCAGGTGTTGTATCCCTCATGGCGTCGGTTTCGATTCACGACGTCGTTCGCCACGTGGCGTGGAAACGGTTGGCTGGTGAGATGCGATCCATCGTTTGGCGCTCTCGACCAATCCTCCGCGAGACGTATCCGTACCGGGCCGATCAATGCGCAGCAACGTTCGCAGGACGCGGCGAAGGCGGTCCTGGTCCAGGTTGCGAATGAGCCGGCCTGAGTGAGCTACAGAAATTTGTCCTGTTTCTTCGGAAACGATGATCGCGATAGCGTCGCTCTCTTCTGTGATACCCACGCCGGCGCGGTGGCGAGTGCCGAGGCTGCTGCTGGCGGAGATGTTGTCGGTGAGCGGAAGCACTACGCTTGCAGCAAGGATGCGGTTGGAGCCGATGACCACAGCGGCATCGTGCAACGGCGAGTTCGGGAAGAAGATGTTGATCAGAAGCTGGCGGGATATATCGGCGTTGATGGCGACACCTCGGTCGACAAACTCCTGCAGGTTGGCGTCCCGTTCCAGCACGATCAGCGCCCCGTAGCGCAGGCGTGAGAGCTGGTACGCCGCTCGCACGACTTCATCGATCATGTATTCGATCGACGATTCGTCCTGGGCAGGGAAGGGGCTACGAATCCACGAGCCGGCATGGCCAAGCTGTTCAAACGCCCGGCGGAGCTCCTGTTGAAAGATTACGGGAAGAGCAATGACCAATGCCGGCCAGGATGTCGCGAGGATCGTGTTGAGCATGCGGAGCTGCAGCAGTTCGCCGGTGAGGTACAGCACCAGCACGAGGAACAGGATGCCGCGAATAACGCTCAGCGCACGGGTGCCTTGTGCCACCCACAGCACCCAGTAGAACAGGGCGGTGACGACAAGGATATCCACGATCGAGCGGATATCGAACATGCGCTCCAGCACCCAGCTGACGTTCAGCATGGGCAGCGCTCCGGGAATGGTGTGGCAGTGCTGGCGCCAGGAATAGCGAGGCTCCTTGAAGCAGAATAGTCCGCAGCCGCCGCGCACACCAGCACATGCCCGTGCCCGGCCAGGCGGGAACACCGCGACGAATCGTTCGGGTCGTTACGGCTTCATTCTACACTTAATCGCACGTCGGGAATCGGCATGTTAGCGCCGCCGACCGCCAGTCGGACGGCGAATGCCCCGGATATCGCCGGGCCTGCGGTAGTCGGTGGCGTCGATCTCGACATGCGTGCTCAGGCGGTGGTCCAGCATGCGCGACGCAATGCGATCGTCGATTTTGCGCAGGTCGACATTGGTTGTTATCACCGTCGGGAGGCGCTCGATGTAGCGGTGGTTGATGATCTGGTACAGCTTCTCCTGCGCCCACGGGGTTGCGTTCTCGGTACCCAGGTCGTCCAGTACAAGGAGCTGGGCGTTGCGGATTTCCTCGAACCGCTCGTCGTAACCCTCAGTGGCGCCAGGAGCAAACGCCGACCGCAGGTGATCCATCAGGTCCGGTACGGCGGCAAAGTAGGCGTTCATGGTGTGCTGTTCAATCGCGTACTGTGCAATCGCCACCGCAAGGTGCGTTTTGCCCACACCAACCGGCCCGCTCAGCACCAGCCAGCGGTGGGATGGATCCTGGGCGAAGCTCATGGCCTCTTCAAATGCCTGCACTGTGCCATGGACAGACGGATCGAAATCCTCGAAGGATGAGCCGCTAAAGGCACTGAGGTTGCTCAATCTGCGGAGCTTGTCGATACGGTCGTGCGCCATTTCGAGCTTTCGACACTCGCACGGGTACACCTGTCCGAACGAGGGGTGGCCAACCGGCACGTCGTACCGGAGGTAGCCACGGTCGTTACAGATCTGGCACTTCACCTCATCCTGCGGTGAGATCTCCACGGCCTCGCCGGGGGTAACCCACGCGGGGTGGTTCGAGAGGATGTCATTGATTCGTTTCATTGCATTGCCTGTGTCGTCGGTCACTTCTCATCCGGCCGACCCGATTGACGCCAGTTCTCAAGGATTCGAAGGATATAGCGCCAGTTGCGTTTGTTATAGGATACAGCCTCGCTGATGGCGTCCTCGATCCACGCCCCGGGGTATTCGCTGGCCGCCAGGGTCAGTTGGTCGGCAATGATCGGGGTTAGCGGGCCAATGTTCTGCTCATAGAGCCGAAAGACATTCGGCGGATCGATTGCCACTTGCGGCGCGTGCCCGCCATCCCAAACAATGCGCGGTGCCGGAATGCGGTCTTGCTGCATGGCAGAGACCATGGCCCGCGTCACCGGGGTGTTGGTGAAATACCAGGCCGCCTCACCCTGGTCGCCGACGGCAAGGAAACGAAGTAGCGTATTCCGTCCTACCGCGAGTTCAAGCGCGTCGAAGATGCGCTCGTCCAGGGTTGCGGCGGAGCCAGTGGCACGCAGTGATTTCCGAAGTGAGGGATCGCCAAAGATGGATCGCTCGGCGATTGGTGTTTCCTCATTGCCGGATTCCGCTAACAGCCGGAACACCGCAAGGCATACATGGAGTTCATCGGGATTGGTGATGTCCGGCACCACATCGCGGAGGAATGCGAGCGGTACAGGAACCTGGGTAAGGGTCATCAGGCGTCACCGATGCCGAACGCGTTGTAATCGGAGAACTTGGCGAACCTCGGCTCGAAATGCAGCTTAATCGTCTTCACCGGGCCGTTCCTGTGCTTGGCGACGATGATTTCGGCCGCATTCGGCTCGGCGGGAGAATCGGTGTATCGATCTTCACGGTAGATAAACATGACGATGTCCGCGTCCTGCTCGATGGCGCCCGATTCGCGGAGGTCCGAGAGCATGGGACGGTGGTCGGCACGCTGTTCGACGGCGCGCGAGAGTTGCGAGAGCGCGATCACCGGGATATTGAGTTCTCGCGCAAGGCCCTTCAACCCGCGGGAGATTTCAGAAATCTCATTCACACGGGAATCCTGACGCCGACCCTGCATCAGCTGCAGGTAGTCGATGATCAGCAGGTCCAGTCCTTCCTCGGCCTGGAGCCGGCGTGCCTTGGACCGGATCTCCATCACGGTCGCACCCGCGCCATCGTCGATATAGATCGGTGCTTCGGAAAGCCGCCCGAAGGCGTTGGAGAGGTTCGGCAGCTTGTTGGACGGAAAACGGCGCAGCCGAAGGTCGTGTGAGTCGATACCGGTCTCAGTTGAGAGCAATCGGGTCACCAGCTGCTCGGCAGACATTTCCAGGCTAAAGATGCCGACCTTGCGACGATTTTGCAGGGCGGCACCGTAAGCGATGCCCAGCGCAAGACCCGTTTTACCCATACTGGGGCGGGCCGCAAGAATGATGAGGTCGCTGCGTTGGAAGCCGCCAGTGAGTTCGTCGAGGTCGTGGTAGCCGGTAGGGACACCCACTGCTTCGGAGCGGTCGTCGCTCAGCAGGAAGTCGAACAATCCTCCCAACACATCGGACATGTGCCGAAAGTCTTTCTGGGTGCTGCTCTGCGATACGCCCTGGATGGCCTGCTCGGCACGGTCGACAGCTTCGGTGGTATCCAATTCGTCCTGGAAGCCGATGCCGACGATTTCCATACCGGCGTTGATCAGCCGCCTGCGCGTAGCCTCCCGGGTGATCATGCTGGCGTAGTACTCGATGTGCACCGATGTGTACACGCCGTTCATCAGGGACGCGAGGTAGGCCTGGCCACCAATGTCGTCCAGGTGCCCCTTGTTATCGAGTTCGTTGGCAACGGTGATCAGGTCGGGCGGTTCGCGCCGGTTATAGAGATCCAGAATTGCCTGGTAGACCTGTCGGTTTGAGGTGGAGTAGAAGTCATCTGGCTGCAGGGAAGCAGCCACCTTGATCACGGCATCGCGGTCGAGCAACAGGCTGCCGAGCACCGATTGCTCGGCCTCGTAATTATGCGGTTGTACCCTGTCGGGTGCAGAATCCATGCGGTCGCAGTCCTCGGCTAATGGGGATGTATGGAACTATTGTAGGGGAACAGGAAGGCCGGGACACGTCATTGCTTCCATGTGCCCGGCCCTTGATTCGCTATTTCACCGTGGAGGGTTACTCTTCGGTGGTGTCCTCGGTGGTTTCGCCCTCGGCGACCTCCGGGGCTTCTTCTTCCACCTGCTCACCGGTGACGGTAACAGTAACCGCCGGGCGAAGCTTGCCTACCAGGTGCACGACCACATTGTGGTCGCCCAAGGTGCGGATTGGCTCGCTCAGGACCACCTTGCGGCGATCGATTTCCTCGCCAACCTTTGCCGAAATCTGCTCGGCGATATCGCCGGAGCCGATGGAGCCGAAGAGGCGTCCGCCCTCACCGGCACGGGCTTCGAAGCTGAGCTTGAGGCCATCGATCTTCTCGGCCAGCGAGCGGAGCTGCTCTTCCTGGCGAGCAATCTTGCGATCCTTCACGGCCTGATTATGGGCAGCCATCTTCAGCTCGCCCTCGCTGGCGTACACCGCCAGGCCCTGCGGGATGAGGAAGTTGCGGGCGTAACCGCCACTTACGTTCTGAACACTGCCGGCCTCGCCAAGCTTCTCAACATCTTTGCGGAGCACTACCTTCATTGGTTTACCTTCCAGTTTTCTCTATTAGGCGGTATCACGATAGACAACACAAACCGCACCGCGATCAACATGGCTCAGCGGTGCACCATCGGTGCCAGATCGTTAGGAAGTGTAATCGGTTTGGAACTGTCGCGCCACAATGCAGTTCACACCGGAAACGGGCTACGGAGCGTACGCTACCCAGCCGCGGAAGCCGAACCCGGCATAAAAGAGTTCCACTGCGGTGAATCCTGCCTGCTCCAGCAAATCTTCCTCATCGCGTGGATCCATCAGGCTGAGCCGGGTGGCGATCGCGTGTGCAGATGGCTCCATGTTCTCCGGCGTTGCGCCCGCGAAGGTGAGGTTTCGTATAATCCATCGGGACCGTCGCGGCTCGTCCTGCGGGAAACTCATATGCGCCACAACGAACGGGGCACCGGGTCGCAAACGCCTGCGTATCTGGCGCAACGTCTCAAGACGTTGGGAAGTCGGCACAAAGTGCATCGTCAATATGCACGTGGCTCCGTCATAAGGTCCATCAGGAGCTGTCTCGATATATCCAGGGTACAGGTGCACCCGGTCAGCATACTCTGCGGTCGTTTGGGCGGCGACAGTGAGCATATCGTTCGAGGGATCCACACCATCACACTGCCAGCCTGGATGGTGTTCCGCCATTGCCCGGATTTCCAGGCCGCCGCCAGCGCCAAGGACAAGGACGCGCCCCTGCGCAGGCATGGATTCGGCCAGCAGGATCGTCGTCATGCGGAGGAGGGCTTCGTATCCCGGTACCTGGCGGGGTGGACCACTGGTGTACGATGCCGCCGCCTCGCCTCTGAACGGTTGCGCCATGCGATCTCCTACGTTTGCAAGAGGAATTCCCCGGCAGCCCATCCTGAGCCGAACCGGGAGGTGGTTATGCGATACCAACCATGTCCGTCTGAGTCCACAGGTCCTTCGACGACTTCGGCGTAGGTCGCATCCGGCATGACAGCGATGACTTCCGCTCCCAGCGACGCTTCGGCGCGCAGGTTCAACTCACCGTCGATGACCCGTACGCGTGTACCGACAGCCAGCGTGCTGTTGCCCGCTGGAGTGAGATATTTCTTGACTGCCCAGCCCGTTGATTCTCCGTACTTCACGTTCACCCACGTGTAGGTATCGGCATCCCGGGTACCACCAATTACTTCGGCGGTATCGCCGGGTTGGATCTGGGTGACAATCGAACCTCCCGTGCCGGGCTCGATGCGGATGTTCACCGCATCTCCGTCAGCCGAGGCAACAAGGGTGCCAGCAGCGAACTGTTGTCCCGCGGGATCCGCTGTTCCCTTTCCGAAGAACTGCGCCGATGCCCAGCCGGTGCCGCCCTCTGACTCGATGTTGTACCAGGTGTGACCGTCAGCGGTCTCGGGTCCGGCCAGGACCTTGCCGCCTTCTTTCGGGAAGAGCACAACCACCACATCACCCTTCAGGCTCGGGTTGGAGCGCAGGTTCACGGCCTCGGTTGTCACGTAAACGGAATCGCCAGGGGCAAAGGTTCGTTCAGTAGAACCGGCACCCTTGATAGCGAGGAACTGGCCCACAGCCCAACCCGAAGCATCCGCGGTCTCTATCTCGTACCAGGCGAAGCGGTTGGCGATCTCCGGGCCGCGCAGCACGGTGCCATTGACGCCGGTACCAAGCGACTGCACAACTCCGGCATCCAGCGACGGCTTCTCCCGCAAGTTGAGTGAATCGGTATCGACTACAACCTGGTCACCTTCCGTGAACTCCGGCGTGTCCGATTCAGATGGGGCAGCAGCGTCGAAGTACTGCTCGGCAGCCCAGCCGGTGCCGAGGGCCGTTTGTACCTTGACCCAGTTGTAACCGCGGGCGTTCTCCGGTCCGTCGATGATCGTGCCGCGTGTACCGATCGGCAACCCCACGACCTGGCTGGCATCGGGCGACGGGTTGACCCTCAGCGCAATGCCCTCGGGTTCGACAGCTTCCACCGTGTCTCCAACCCCGAGTCGCACGGGAGGCGCAATGTCCTCCTCGTGAGCGATGTAGCGCTCGGTAATCCAGCCGGCGAGGCCGTCGGCCTGGACCTTGTACCAGGTATAGCCATTGGCGGGCATGGGGCCGTCAGCAACGGTCACCTCGTTCATGAAGTTCACGCTGCCAATGATTGTGCCGCGTAGTGTCGGCTGGTCGCGCAGATTGATCATGTCCTCGGTGACGAACAGCTTCTCGCCCACCGCGTACTGGCCTGCGGGCGGGGCAGCATCGCTTGCCGTGAATGTGCTTTGGGCAAGCCAGCCTGTACCCGCATCGCCGCGGACGTGGTACCAGAGTTCGCCGTCCACAGTTGCGGGCCCTTCGATAACCTGGAACACGGTCCCGGCGACCGGGGAGGCGAGAATGGCCTCGGAGATGCCCGGTATCTCACGCAGGTTGGCAGATTCAGCGCTCACCGCAATCACCTGGCCCGGGCTGTATGCCGGATCCAGCACGGTATCTCTCGTGCCCAGGTGCACCTGCGCCACTGCCTCACGCAGGTACTCCAGATCGGCGTACATGCTGTCGCCGGGGCAGGAGCTGTCGTTGACGTCCCGGTGTCCACAAATCGTCGGCAGGTTAGGGGTCTCGTGGAAATCGGAGCGAGCGAGAGGATCGAGGTATCGAGCGGCCCACGCCGTGATCCAGGTAAGCCCGGCGAGCATTTCGGGCGTAGCGGTAGCAACGCTGTACGATCCCATGACGCAGATGCCGGAACTGCCATGCGCGTACTGGTAGGCATGGCCACCGACGACGTTGTCGCCGCCGATGCGACCCTCGTAGACGTTGCCCATGAAATCGACGAGGTAGTTGTAGCCGATATCGCCCCAACCCCGCGTGATGGCATGGTAGTAATGGATACTGCGCAGTTCCGTGAGCGGATCGCGGAAGTTGCTCGTCTCTGAATGGTGGATGATGACGTGCTCCACCTCCTGGTACTGGGGAATCCACTCGCTCCCACCGCGCTCGGCGCCGCCGTAGGTGAGGTTGGCCCCCCATTCCTCACGGGAAATGATCGGTGGGCGCTCCAGCGATGGGATAGGCGATGATGTGGAGATGTCGTCCAGGCCGGGACCACCGGTAGCATCGATATAGGTGAACGTCAGGCCGGGTACCGTGTGCTCGACGCCGTCTGGGTCCAGGGCGCGATAGCGGACGTAGTTCGATTCCTCGGTGAACGCAAGCTGGCCATACATGCGATTGTCACGGTCGGCTGGTCCGGCATCGGTGTGGGCTGGGCCCACGACCACCGGCGCGCTCCAGACGACGCCATCGATGCTCGTGGCGATTTCGATGGAGGTGTTCGCGTCCGATTCCCTGGGCCAGTGAGGGGCGATGGCGTAAAAGGGGAAGTCGCTCTGGAATCCGAGCGCGCCGCTTTCACCCCCGACGCCCTCCGGCTGGATCCATTCGTTTGCCAATGTTGTCACGCCCTGGGCCATTGAGGGCCGTGCTGCGTTCGGTACATTGGCCAACGCGGCGGCAGCGCTGAATGCAGCTGCTGCCTTCAGGATTGTGCGCCTGCCGAGCTTCTTTTCTGCAAGCCATCGCGGTGTTTTGGTGTGGGTGCAGGTAGCCACGGGTGGACCTTTCCTCGAACGGGTCGACCCCGGGCAGGTGTCGGAATCCCCAAACCGACACCTTTCCCCGCCCGGAATCGTGAGTGTACGTACACCCTAGCATTGACTATTTGTCATTGTCAAGGCTGGTCGTACACATTCGGAGAAGGAATCAGGTCTTAATTCTGGTGGCCGAGGTGCCGGCGCAGAAACTCCAGGCTCATGGCGCGCATATGTGCCCGCTGCGCGTTATCGGCTGCCCCGCCATGGCCACCCTGCGTGTTTTCGTAAAACCAGACGTCTGGTATACCTCGCGCCTGCATCCGTGCGGCCATTTTGCGCGCCTGCACCGGCCCGACCCGATCATCGCTGGTGGCGGTATAGAACAGCACCGGTGGATAAGCGACACCCTCTCGGAGGTTGTGATAGGGGGAGAAGGTCTGGACAAAAGCCCAGTCGTCCGGGTTCTCCGGGTCCCCATACTCGGCTACCCAGCTTGCGCCTGCATTCAGGTGCACGTACCGCTTCATGTCGAGCAATGGAACATTGCAGACAACTGCGCCAAAGAGCTCCGGGTAATGGGTGAGCATATTGCCAACCAGCAGGCCGCCGTTGCTTCCGCCCATGCACCCGAGCTGGCGCGGTGAGGTGACACGCCGGGTCACAAGGGCTTGTGCGACTGCCGCAAAATCCTCGTACGCCCGGTGCCGGTTCTCCCGTAACGCATCGGTATGCCAGGACGGGCCATACTCCCCGCCACCTCGAATGTTGGCGACAACATAGACTCCGCCCTGTTCGAGCGACGCCCGGCCCATAGCCGCGTCATAGGCTGGCAGCAGCGATACCTCGAAGCCTCCGTATGCATAGAGCAGCGTTGGATTGGTGCCGTCCAGCGTCAGGTTCGCGTTGCTTACCTGGAAATACGGCACGCGGGTTCCATCGGCAGAGGTGGCGAAGTGTTGCTCAACGCTGAGATCGCTAGCGTCGAACAGGGCTGGCATCGCCCTGAGTTGTTCCGGTTCGGAATCGGCCTGGAGGTCGCCCCGGTACAAGGTGGTTGGATGCAGGAACCCGCTGCTGGTCATCCAGTACGCGTTCGTATGGTCCTCGTCCTCCGCATAGACGCTCGAGGTCTGCAGCTCGGGTGTTTCCAGGGTGCGGTACGTCCAGTCTGGCTGGCCGGGTGTAGCGATGACTACCTTGGAGCGGACATCGTGAATGGTATTGAGCAACATGTGATCCCGCGTCCAGCTCACGCTCACCAGTGAGGTTGATGCGGTCGGTTCGAACACCGTGGTGAACTGGCGGGAGCCAGCAAGGAAATCGTCCAGCCTGATTGCCACCAGCGAACCAGTCGGGATTGTATGCCCGTCCTCGTTCCAGTCGTACTTTGGCTGAACTGTCATCCAGCCGGCATGGAGGGTTATGGTGGCATCCGTGGGGACCTCCATCGGCACGAGGTTGTCGTCCCGGAGCAGGTAGTATTGCCGGCTAAAGAAATCGATCACATCCACCACCAGGTCAGTTTCGTATCCCGGCATGGAATCGTGGTGTATCCCCACCGTCATGTGATCAGCTGCTACCTCATGGATGAGCTCCGCCTCCGCCAGCGGTGTACCGCGGGTCCACCGGCGTGCCTGCCTGGGGTAGCCGGATACCGTCATTGTTCCCTCACCAAAATCCGTCGCCACGAAGATCGAGTTTCGGTCGATCCAGGAGGTGCGACTCTTGGCGTAGGGGACGATGAAGCCGTCTTCTATAAACTTCCGCGATTCGATGGAGAATTCGCGGATGGTTACGGCATCGCCACCGTCCGG
>JBHWTK010000019.1:0-53996 GCA_043427975.1 Chloroflexia bacterium
AAGTGAGCACGGTCTGATCGTTCGGGCACCACCACACAGAGCCACCTGCCTTGTAGGCCAGGCCCTTCTTCAGCATCTGCAGGAAGATCCACTGGTTCCAGCGGTAGTACTCCGGGTCACAGGTGACCACCTTGCGATCCCAGTCAATCATCGCGCCCATCAGATCGTATTGGCGCATCATGTTGTCGATGTTCTCGTAGGTCCACGTCGCCGGGTGGATGTTGTGGCGAATGGCTGCATTCTCGGCCGGCAGGCCGAACGCATCAAACCCCATGGGGAAGAGGACGTTGTACCCCCGCATGCGCTGGGCGCGTGCGAACACATCCGGCACAGCAAACGCATACCAGTGGCCCACATGCAGTACTCCCGAGGGATACGGGTACATGGTCAGCGACATCCAGTTTGGCTTGTCTGTCTTGTCCTCAACCTTGTAGACGGCGGCATTCTTCCATGCCTCCCGCCACTTGGGTTCGATAGTGGCCGGATCGTACCCGGTTGACTGCTGCATCGCATCCGACATGATGTACTCCTTAAACACAAAAAACGCCTCGTCCTGTATTCCAGGGACGAAGGCGTTTTGGACGCTTCCGCGGTACCACCCCGCTTGATCTCGTGTTCACGCCTGTCTTGGTGGAGCCGAGGGGACTCGAACCCCTGACCCCCACACTGCCAGTGTGGTGCTCTCCCAGCTGAGCTACGGCCCCAAGCTGTGCGCGTACACATGATCCGCTTGATTCCCGGATAACGGTGGGTCACCGGCGAGGACTACTGCTTCACCCTCACGGCTCACGGACGAGTTCAATCCTGCACATGCCTTGCACCACCCGGCAATTCTCTGTGTATCGGATTTACTACTTCCGGTCGTCGCCTGCTCCTTTCGGGCATTCCCGTTTGGAGCAAAAGCAGTATAGGCCGATAAACGTACCAGCGTCAATGCGAATCCGGCAGCTCCTGCTAAATTGGTTGGGCAGCTGAATTTCCGATGAGCGAAAGCAGAACTTCATGACCCACAACCCGGATATCAACGACATGGTGGCCGACACTATTGCGCGGATGTCGCAGCTCTCCACGGCACGCGATGGTGCCGTAAATACAAGCCGGCAAATCGTCAGGGTGAGCGCCAATGCAATCCGCGCCCTGCACCGCGGCCAGGACGCCGATACGCTCCTCCAGGAAGCCCGCACCCTGCTGGATCAGGTGGTGGAGGAAACTTCGCCCTACCCTACCGTGTACTGGGCCGGGTATACCCAGGACGCAATGAAGGAGTATGCGGAGGCAGCGATCACCCGCGCGCTTCTCACGGACGGCCTCATACCTTCGGCCCAACAGATCGGCGTGGAGGACACCGCCTGGCTGAATGGACTGGCGGAAGCAGGCAGCGAACTCCGCCGTGACACGCTGGATGCGCTCCGTGCCGACGATACCGACCGCGCAGAGTATCTCCTCTCGGTCATGGACCAGATCTACAGCGTGCTGGTGACAATCGATTTTCCGGACTCGATCACTGGCGGCCTGCGCCGCACAACAGACCAGTTCCGCGGAGTGCTGGAGCGCACGCGCGGCGACGTCACCATGAGTGTGCGCCAGGCCCGGCTGGAACGTGCGCTCCGCCGGGCCGAGTCCGACGCCTAGCGAACTAGGGCACGATGTCGCCAAGGTCGACCGGCGTGCCAGGGCCGTACCCGTGCGATTCCAGCCATCCGGCTGGCATTTCAAGCACATGGCTCACCGGTACGCCTGACGAATAGGTCTCGCGGTCACTGTCGGGCGTACCGGGCGGATCCGGGCAGACGTTTTCGGCCGCGCCTGCGATTGCGCCATCCTCAATCCAGATAATATCCAGGCAGAACCTCATGCCCTTCATCCAGAAGGTGCGCGGCCGGGGAGCAGTGCCGACGAAAAGCATGCCTGTGTTTTCATCGAGTCCGTTGCGGTAGCCCAGGCCCAGGGTCTGCTCAAACGGATCGATGGCGAGATCAACTTCCACGGTGGTGTCACCGACCACGATGGTTGCCCGTTCGCGCCCTTCGGGCAGGTCACGCCGCCATGGTGGCAGCGTTTCCTGGGCGGCAAGCGCCAGCGGTGGAGACAGCAGCACCAAGACGATGCAGACGACAAGCCACTTGCGCACTAGGCGTCCCTTTCAAGCCCCGCGGCCACGAGTTGGAGAACCTCGACGATCTCTGCCACGGAGCCGACCACCTCGTCCGCATGCTCCAGCACCTCCGGGTGGGCATCCGGTGTCACCACACCAACCGCAAGCGTGTGCTTCCCCTGAGCGCGCTGTTCGCGCAGCGCGCGGAAGCCATCGACATCGGTGACGTCATCGCCGATGTACACGGCAGATTCGAGGTTCCGCGTCTCGAAGAGGGTGTCGATGGCGGTGCCTTTGGTCACCAGTGCCCGGGGGCGAAGTTCAACAATCATCTTGCCAGGCGTGCAGCGCAGGTTGTTCTCTTCAGCCAGGGGCACAACGATCGGCAGCAGTAACGCTTCCATAGCGGCCGGGTCGGCGGTATTGCGAACGTGGATGGTGGCGCTGAGACGTTTGTTCTCCCAGATCATGCCGGTGGTGTCAGTGAGGCCAGTGAGTTGACTTCTCGTCTCGTCCATCACCAGCGAGAGAGCGTCGATGGCACGAAGACCAGCTTCATGGTCGTGGCGTTCGCCCTTGTCCCACCATTCAAGCCCATGGTTCCCCACCACAATGAGGTCATCGATGGAGATCATTCGGGCAACATCGTCCACGGCCCGGCCGGTGATGATGCCCGCAACGTCAAGATTGCGTGAGATCGAACGGACAGCATCCTCCGCGCCTGGATAGGCAACGGCACTCGAAGGTGTTGGGGCGATCTCGCTGAGCACGCCATCGAAATCGGTTAACAGCCCGGCCGGCCGATGCGAAAGCACCTCGAGAATCTGGTTTGCCACTTCTTGCCGCGACATCGCCACCTCATTGCTTCATATACGAATACACTGTACCGTCCGACATGGACACCCACACATCAATCACCTGGTCCTGTTGTTCAACTGCCAGGTGGGCATACACCTGCCCGCGCGGGGCGCTGGGCGGGCCAAACGGCAAATCGTTGGTGCTGGTTTTGATGGTGACACCACCCTGGGCCGTAAGCAACAGATCGTCGGTGAAGCCGTAATCAATAAGGGCCTGATACACCGTAGACATCTTGAACGTGCCCGGTGCGAGGGTTGGAATGAGCCGGGGATCGACCTCCACCGGATCCACCTTGCCGGTGTCCGTCTCGTAGAACGCTTGCGCGTCTTCCGAAAAGAAGACCCCCTCCCATTTCACGTCCGCGACCAACAATGCGCAGCCGAGGCGCAAGGTAAACAGCCGGGCGTCACCTTGCCATTGATGGGCTTCCGCCGTTGCCCGCTCCACGCCTGGTGCGATCGTATCGTCGATCGTCTTGAGGTCGCCCACCCGCAAGCGGCTCTGGCCGCACGGGGCATTCGGGTCGATGCCGAAGGAGCCATCCGGTGTGGGCGTTTGCGCTCCCGCGACGGGCGCGAGCAGGATGGCGAGAATCAGGACGATAGGGATGAGCGTGAATCGAAAAAAGCGCACCGTGGTTCTCCATATCCGTAGGGATCGTTATTGAGAGGATACCAGTCAGTCGGCCGATGCCCCACCGCCATTCTTCCCGGCGGGCATCTCATTCCATCCGGCAATATTGCTGGTACACTGCCAAAAGTGCAGTTACTAGTGTTTGGTTAGTACGTCACACGGAACCGTTTTTTCGCCTCAGAACCGGAGCGTCCGTTTATGCGCCTGTATAACTCCCTGTCCCGGCAGCTCGAAGACTTCGTGGTGGACGACAACCGCGTAGGCGTTTACGTGTGCGGCGTCACGCCCTATGACACTACCCACATCGGCCATGCGTTCACGTTCCTTACCTTCGATGTGCTGGTGAGATACCTCCGATTCCGGGGCTACGATGTCACCTACGTGCAGAACGTCACCGATATCGACGACGACATCCTGCGCAAGTCGGCCGAGTTGGGAATGGACTGGCAGGAGCTTGGCAAGCGCGAAACCAACCAGCTGCTGGACGACCTGCACCACCTAAACGCTGTGCCGTTCGATCATTTCACCGCCGCCACCGATCATATCAACGAGGTCGTTGAGCTGGTGAAGATGCTGGTCGACAAAGGGTTCGCGTACGAAGCCAACGGCAGTGTCTACTTCCATGTTTCGATGGCGGATGACTTCGGCAAGCTGAGCCACCTTGATCCGCATGAGATGTTGCCCATCGCGAACGAGCGCGGCAACGATCCGAATGATCCGAACAAGCAGCACCCGCTGGATTTCGTGCTCTGGCAGGCTGGCAAACCGGGAGAGCCGACGTGGGACACCCCCTGGGGCCCTGGGCGCCCGGGGTGGCACGTGGAATGTACTGCCATGGCCCAAAAGTACCTTGGTGAACAGTTCGCCATTCATGGAGGTGGGTACGACCTTATATTCCCCCATCACGAGTGCGAGATAGCCCAGGCGGAGAATGCGACTGGCAAGGAGCCTTACGTCCGGTACTGGATGCACGCCGCCATGGTGGACTACCAGGGCGAGAAAATGAGCAAGTCCCTCGGAAACCTCGTGTATGTGCGCAACTTGCTGAAGGAATACTCGGGCGATGCGATACGCATGTGCCTGCTGACACATAAATACCGCGACCGCTGGGAGTTTTTCGACGCAGAAATGCCACGTCATGCCGCCAATGCGGCTGCCCTCGCCGCTGCGGCCAACGAACCGTCCGGTAACGGCGATGTGCTGGACGTCGATAGCTACCACGAACGCTTCCTTGCCGCCATGGACAACGACCTCGACACCCCGACCGCGGTGAAAGTGCTCGACGAGCTCGGTGAACACATCCTGAATTCTGCAGGCATGGACACACGATCGGCGAGGGAAACCCTGGGCGAACTCGCCGGGATCCTTGGGCTGGTGCTCCGGGCATAGGCCCGCATCCGGTGGCAAATCGCCGTAATATAGCGGTATACTGTTCCGTCGGGACCTACATACTGATTCCCGTTGTATTTCGTGTGTGCGGCACCGCCGCCCCACCTTTCTCCACCGGCAGCACATGGCGGTGGAAACCCAAAGGAAGGAACTCTTTTGGACAATTCCAGGTATCTTTCGCCGCGCGCGTATGAGATGTTGGCCATCCTCCTCCCCGACCAAGGCGACGAGGAAACATCGGCTGCCATCGAGCGAATGCTCGGCTACATCACCGACGAGCAGGGCACCGTGGATAGCGTTGCCTCCGACTCCCCGTGGGGTCGTCGTCGACTCGCCTACACCATTCGCCACGAGGGTGTGGACTACCGCGATGGCCACTATGTGCTGGTGTATTTCACCGCGATGCCGTCCGCAATCAGCGAGATCGAACGGGAGCTTAAGCTGGACACCAATGTGATCCGCTATCTCCTGCTCACGCACGATCCGCTCATGGGCGAGCAGGTTGACGTGAACGCAATCGACGCGGAAAGCGCCGAGGACGGCGACAACGCCGAGTCGGACGCTGCCCCGGCTGACGCCACAGAGGCATCAGATGGTGCCGCCGAGACCACGGCTGAAGCTCCGGCTGAGGACGTTGCGGCCGACACCACCGAGGCTCCCGCTGAAGAAGTAGCGACCGAAGAGGTGCCCGCTGCAGCAGCCACTATTGACGAGGCCGCGACTGAAGAGGTCGCTGCTGAGACCGTTTCCGAGGAAAGCGCCACCGACGGCGAGGTGGAAGAATCCACCGAGGAATAATCACCCGGGAGGAGCAACGCCATGAGTTTCGCCAAAGTAACCATTGTTGGTAACCTGGGCCGTGATCCGGAGACCCGGTACTCGCAGAACGGGACCCTGATTATCTCGTTCTCGATTGCAGCCCAGGGTCGATTCCGAAGCGGCCAGGAGCCCACAACCACCTGGTTCCGTGTAAGCGCATTTGGCCAGCAGGCCGAGCGCCTTGCCACCATGGTGGAGCGAGGCTACATCGCCAAGGGTCGGCTGCTGTATGTTGAGGGCCAGCTGGAAGAAAGCACCTTCACCGGCAACGACGGCCAGGAGCGCAAGTCGCTTGAAGTGACGCTCACTGACTGGCAGTTCATTGGCGGTGGCCGTGACAACCAGCAGGAAGGTCAACGCGGCCAGGGCGGTAACTTTGGTGGAAACCAGGGTGGCGGCCGGAACAGCCAGATGTCTGATCCCGGTAGCCAGTACGGCGGCTCCAGTTATGGCAATGACTTCCCTTCCGGTGACGAGCCGAGCGATTTGAATGACGTGCCCTTCTAGGCAACCAGGACGAGAAAAACAATGACAGATTCGCAGAACAACGAAAATCGAGAACAGCGCCCGAGCCGCTTCGGCGGTGCCCAGGGCGGTGAGCGTGGTGGCGAGCGCAGCGGCCCGGGTGGAGCCCGTGGCGGCGCGCGCCGATCAGGTGGCGGAGGCGGTGGCCGCAGCTTTGGTGGTGGACGCCGCAAGGTGTGCCAGTACTGCACCGACAACATCCGTCACGTTGACTACAAGGATCTCGCCCGCCTTCGCCGACACGTTGGCGAGCGTGGCAAGATCGAGCCCCGGCGCAAGCTGGGAACCTGCGCACGCCACCAGCGTTCTGTAACTGTGGCGATTAAGCGGGCACGCTACATTGCGCTGTTGCCGTTCACCAGCAGTGCCCCGCGCGGATAATCTGCACCAGTAATCGGCTAGAATGGCGCGTTTCCAGGGTCTGTCTCATGATCCCGTGAGACGCGCCATTTTCCGTTATGGCCTCCTGACGTATCCGGGCATCGTTTCTACGAGAGGGTTCAGGCATTCATGAGTGACGATAACAACACCAGGCCGCACCGACATGGCGGAAATGCCCCGCGTGGATCCCGCCGTAACCAGCCGGTGCAGGAGAAGGCCTCTCCCCTCCCGGTTCGGCCGCGACGCGGAAGTACCGGGTCCCCACAGCGCCGGCACATGACCCAGGCGCAAAAAGAAGCCATGTACCAGCGCTGGCTGTACATTGGCCTTGCGGTTGCTGCAGGCCTGATTGTGCTGTCACTCGCGGCTGGCGCCATCTGGCAGTACCAGATTATGCCGAACCAGGTCCTGGCAACGGTGAACGGCGAGGACATTACTCGTCGTGACTACTGGAAGTACCAGGAAATCTCGCTTTACAACCAGGCCCGCCTCTACGAGAACATGGCCAAGGAGTTTACCGGCCAGGAACAATCCCAGTTCCTGCTCTACTCCACACAGCTCGACGCAGCGCGAGACGACGTAGAGGGATCTACAGACGTGAGCGATGCGACCCTGGCCCAAATGATCGAGGACAAGCTCTATGTGCAGGCAGCCGAGGAACAGGGCGTGGACATGAGCCTGCCTGTTCTTAAGCAAACGGCACTGAACACGTGGGCTCCCACCGGATCGCCGTTGGTAACGCCCATCCCCTCCCCGACCATGATTCCACAACGCGCCGCGTGGGCCACATCCACCGCGGAAGCGATGCAGACCCAGCAGGCGGAGCAGTCCATCATGCTCGGCACGCCAGTTGCCGCAACGCCTGTGGTCGGCACGGCGGTGGCGGCAACCCCGATCACCGGCACGCCTATGGCATCTCCGGTGGTCGATCCGGTACCAGGCACCCCGGCTGCAACTCCCGATATGGCAGTTATCCAGGCAAACGCGGAGAGCGATTACCAGACCTTCCTGACCGACGTCCTGGCTGATACGGGTCTCTCCGAGGAGGAGTACCTGGATCTGTTCGCCAAGCCGCAGGTCGCACGGGAGCATGTGAATGCCAATATCGTGGCAAGCGTGCCGCAATCCGCGCCGCAGGTAGAGGTATCGCACATCATGGTGAATACCGAGGAACTTGCAAACGAGGTGCATGCCGACGTTACCGGCGGCACGCAATCGTTTGAGGATGCCGCTGCGATTTGGTCGCAGGATACCGCAACATCGGCGAACGGTGGCCAGCTGGGCTGGGTGACCGAGGGCCAGCTACCCGATGAGCTGGATGCTGTGGTCTTTGACATGCAGCCGGGTGACATCTCGCAACCAATTCAGACGCCGTTCGGGTGGCATATCGTGATGGTGACCGATAAGGACGACGACCGCGCCCTTACCAGCAACCAGTACGACGCCAAGGTACTGGAAGCCCAGACGGCCTTCCTGGAAGAGCAGCGCGCAAAGAACGAGATCAAGTCGGACCACTACGACCCGACTCCGGCACCAACAGCCGCCATGTTTACGCCGCCGATGGACGCGCCGACGCCAATCGTCGCGACACCGGTAGCCGCGCCGGACCTGAGCGCCACGCCGATTAGCGGGCCGGTACTCACCCCGGCCTCGCCTGCGGCATCCCCTGCTGCGTCGCCAGAGGCTTCGCCGGCGGCATCGCCGGTAGCCTCACCTGTGGCGACACCCTGACGGGCCGGGCTGTGATCATACCGGATATGGTTCTATCCACTATCCGGTATGATTAACAGACAATGAGCGAACATCACCAGACACCGACACATCGGGGAGAGAGGATTCGGCCGTCGTGACATCTCGAGATGGATCAAACCGAAGCAATCGACCGCTCGGCAATACCGATCCGGCACCTCGCGCACCGCGCCAGGAAAGCCAGTGGGAGGTAGATGCGGAGGACCTCAACCGGTATATGTCGGGTCAGCCATCACGGCAACCGCGATTCGATCCGT
Organism: Chloroflexia bacterium; assembly: GCA_043427975.1. Lineage (GTDB taxonomy): Bacteria > Chloroflexota > Chloroflexia > Thermomicrobiales > UBA6265 > UBA6265. The sequence continues at coordinate 8,707 of JBHWTK010000019.1, forward strand.
ATGGTCGCTCGCAGAGCACCGGGCGCACCGAGCGGATGCCTGTTCGTCAGCCGCAGCCTCGCCAGCAGGAACCGGAGTACGAGGATTACGGGACCTTCGAGGACGACAGATGGGATAACGACGACGCCATAGAAGATTTCCCGGAAGCCCAATACAGGGAGCCTGTGTACGAGGAACCTGTATACGAGGAGCCCGCACCCCGCCGTGCACGCGTTCAACCGCAACGCCCGCAGGCTCGGGTGCCGATTGAAGATTCGGACTACTACGATGAAGACCTGTACGAGGATCCGTACGTGCTTGATGATGAGGAGCTGCCGGCGCGGCGTGCCCCACAGCGCCCACAACGCTCCGCCAGGCAACGTCCGCCCGAGCGTCCCCGTCAGCGCCAGGCACCCTCATTTACGCTTCCGCCTGCCCTCCTGAACGCCCCTGTTGTCGCTGATCGCATAACGCTTGGCATGACAGGTGTACTCCTTGCAAGTCTCGTCGCCATGATCGTGGTGGTGGTAACAAAGAACAATGACCTCGCCACCATCTTCACGCATGTGAACGCTAACGGCGAACCGGAGAACATCCAGGGTATTTCGGCAGCCTGGCGGCTCCCGCTGCTGGCCGGAATGGTGGCACTCATCAATAGCGTCCTGGCGTGGTTTCTTTCGCGCTGGGGCATGTTCCTTCCCAGATTCTTGCTGGGCGGGGCCATCGGCGTCCACTTCGTCACCTGGATCGCCATTCTCGCGCACTTCTTCTAAGAGAGAACAAACAGGGGCCCGATCGTTTGATCGGGCCCCTGTTGTGTAGATGCCTGACGGATGCGGTGTTCTTTAGCCGGCAATTTCCCGGAGTGCCTTTTTCACCAGCTGCTCCACCAGGTGAGAACGGTACTCTTCATCGGCGTAGAGGTCGCCGTTGATGTGCACGCCTTCAGTCGCCCGGGTAACAGCCTGGTCGATCGCAGCATCACTCACGCCATTCGCCAGTGCGGCTTCCACGCCTGACAGGCGCTCCGGCTTGGAGGTCGCACCTGTGATGGTCACGCGAGTGCCGATGCTCGCAGCAACGACGGCAATGCCAACCACTGCATAACCGCTGGCGGGATGCCGATGCTTCACATACGCCATACGGGCATCGGGAGCAGGCCGCGGGATGACGATGCTCGTCAGCACCTCATCGGGCTCAAGGGCAGTCGTCCACAGGTCGACGAAGTACTCGTCTACCGGAATGCTCCGTTCGCCGTTCGGTCCGGTGGCCTTTACGTACCCACCCAGTGCCAGCAGCACGGCTGTGAGATCGGCGGCGGGGTCGGCATGAGCAATCGACCCGCCAAAGGTGCCGCGGGCTCGCACCTGACGGTCGCCGAGCTGCGGAATCGCCTCCGCGAAGATCGGGAGAAGGCTCATAAGCTGCTCATGATGCAGCAGGTCGTTGTAGGTGGCCAACGCCCCTATTTCGATCTCGTCGCCAATCGTTATCGTGCGAAGTTCTGAAAGCCCGGTGATATCCACCAGTTCGCCCGGTGCAGCCAGCCGCAGCTTCATGGCGGGCACAAGCGAATGGCCTCCCGCAAGAATCTTGGCCTCCGGGTTGGCGGCAATTCGGCTGACAGCATCGGAAACGCTTTCGGCCTTGTGGTACGAGAATGCAACTGGAATCACGGCAGATCCTCCTTCCGGCAGGGTTAGTCGGCAGAGCCCTGCCCACGCATCTCGGCGGCGGCATGACGCACAGCGTTCACGATATTCTGGTAGCCTGTGCAGCGGCAGAAGTTGCCTTCCAGCCCTTCACGAATCTCCTCGTCCGTGGGATCCGGGTTCTGCTCAAGCAGCGCAATGGACGACATGATCATCCCCGGTGTGCAATAGCCACACTGCAAGCCGTGTTCGGCCCAGAAACCCTCCTGCATCGGATGCAGCTTGCCGTCCGTGGCCAAACCCTCGATGGTCGTGACGTTTGCCCCCTGGAGCTGCACAGCGAACACTGTGCACGATTTGGTGGATTCTCCATCCACGTCTACCACGCAGGCACCGCACTGGCTGGTATCGCAGCCGACGTGCGTGCCGGTAAGGCCAAGGGCATCACGCAGGTAGTGAACGAGAAGCGTGCGGGGTTCGACATCGGCCGATCGCTCGACGCCGTTCACCGTCATTGACACCTGTACAAGTTCCGAATTCATACGGTCCTCCCGTGTGGACTAAGCGATAAATTCAGTATATCCCGGCCTGTTCAGGCTGTCTCCGCATCACCAGCGGAAATACGTGGCTGTGCTGCCAAAGCTTCGTCGATGATGGCGTCCACTGCCGGGCCAATGGTAGGTACCACCTCTGCGGCCACCAGATGGATCCGCTGCAGCAGCCCTGCCATATCGTCCACCGGCGGCAACACGGTGCCCAGCTGCTGATCGAACTGGCTGCGATACCAGCTGCCAATGCGACGACGGACACTGTTGATCGAGGGGGCTACTACGTCTCGCTGCTTGCTGGCAGCCACGATCCTGTCGCGAATTTCGCGGTTAGCCAACGGGAATGCCATCGCGGCGTATGCCGCCTCCCGCTGCCTACGTACCTGCCCTGCGGCTGCATCCCATCGGAGCACCACATCCCACGATGACCGGGCGATGCGAGCCAGTTCAATGGTGCGCTGTTCCAGCTCGGCTTCTATCCCGGTATTGGCCTCATCGGGCCCAAAGATCGGCGCTGTCGTTTCGCCGTAGGCACCATAACAGGCTCGTGCAAGACGGAAGTAATACATGGCGAGCAACATATTGCTCCGCAGTAAATTCCGGTAGCCGTCCACACTTGCCAGGGGACCCAGCAAACGTGACCCCTCCATCGATTTGAGAAACGGAACTGGCTGCACAGGGATCAGGATCACTTGCCGGCGCCGCACCCGTGCTGCCAGACGACCGCGAGCGTGATCAAGCACATAGTGGCTGAGAGGCATGTCAGGTGAAACGAAAATGCCGTCGACCACCTCAGCGTCTACGGGGATGCCGGGAAGCAGGTCGGTAATGAGCGGTCCCACCTCCAGAAGGGCAGCCAGGGTTTCGGCAGCGACCTGGGCGGACTTGGCGGTATCGATTGAAAACTTGGCATCTACGGCCAGCAGGACCTTCGTGCCATTTCGTTCGCCGGCTACGATGAAATCCGGGTTTTGCAACTTCCGTTTGGATGCGATCGACGCAATCGCGGGGGTCGTATCGAGCCGGTATACCTGGTGCACCCTCAGGTCGCTTCCGTCTGGCAGGGATACAGTGATGCCCTGCCAGCCCCCGACATGCGCTGCGGCAACATCGGACCACCGGTCCCCGATCATGTTGCTGGCCATGCCCCGGTCGGAAAGCTGGGTTACCTGGCGGTCGTAATACGAATCGAGCAGTGTTCCCAGCGGGAATGCATCGCTTCGCAGGAAAAGTTCATCAGTCGTCGCCATATGGCCCTTCTTCCGATACCGTCGGTCGCAGCGCGTTGCCCTTCCATGCGAACAGGATCAAGCCCGCCACACCGGCGATGCTTGCTATACGGGCCGCCCAGTCTACAGGAGTGACGCCGTAGGTCACTACCACCTCCACCGGTCCGTCCGGCGCCGAGATACGCATATAACCCGATTCATCGCGCACGATCTCCGCCGGCTGGCCGTTGACCTCTGCCTCCCAGCGCGGGAACCAATTGTGGCGGACCAAAATATCGCCGCTTCCCTCGGCGAACCTGGCGCGTATCTCGCCGTTGGTGATGGCGATGTCCACGGGCCCGGTTTCCCCGCGAGACACCATGTTTACCGGCTCTACGACGCTATAGACGTCCCAGCGACCGTAGCTCCCTTGTGGCTGCAATAGCGGGCTCTGGCGAGCGGCAGCAACCGGCGATATCCCCGAAGGCACGTACATATCGCTAACGATTACAACCCCGATGGCATGCTGGTCGAAATACTCCCGAGTGAACGCATCGCTCGGGTTGTCCATGTAGTAACCACGCTCGGGAACATACGGACCGGGTTGGTCGCTATGCCAGTACCACAACCAGTCGTCGTAGTAATAGGTGCCGTTCTCAATTCCCGGCGCCCAAAGCTGCTCGTGCCAAAAGTTCTGTTGGTTGCCCACCACAAAGATTGCGGTTCCTTCCGGGCGAACCGTGTTCGCCCGGTGCACCGCATCCTCCAGGTCAGCGAATGTCGGGTTGCCTACAGTTGGCACCTCATACAGTGCATTCTCGTTGAGCGGGTAATCGGGTCCTCGGTCCATCATGTTGTGGAGCGTGATCGTTCCGAGCCCGATCACGACAACAGCGATGGCAACTTCCCGCCATAGGGCTGCAAGCCGATGGGTAACCAACTGCAACAGGAAGACAACGGCGATCGCGGCCAGGGCGAGCATGATGAGCCGCTGGTATGGCATCAGCCGCGGTGCTTCCAGTTGCTCCACCAGCGGAGGAGGATTATCCGTTGTCGCGACCCAGATCGTGAAAAGCGAATACAGCCCCGCAGCAATGGTCATTGCCTGGGATACGCGCGGTACGGGCACATGGCGTACGACAAATACCAACACGGCACCGCCGATTGCTATCCACAGCAACCGCGGGGAAAGTGCCAGGTCCAAGGCATCCCGATACATCGAAAGCGGGTCATAGAACTGGTAGTGCAGGAAGAAATACTGGTCGCTGTACCGGAGCAACGAACTGATAACCGGCATCGCCAACAGTAAGGCCAGGCCGCCTACGACCCCGATCGCAACCGCAACGTCTACCAATCTCCTCCGAGCAGCCAGGTGCCTCTGGGTGGCCAGGGCCCACAGGCCAATCGCCAAACTGGCAATCACCACGCCAAAGAGCGAGCGAGGGTTGCTCACTGCGCCTGCCGCAATGGCAAGCACCGCAGTTGCGCCACACCAGTGCTCTCGTCGCAGTACGTAACGCGCCAGAAGGACGGTTGAGATGACGGCGAGTGTGGCTCCTGCGACGTTCGTCACCAGCCCCCAGCCAAGGAGCTCTTCATAGCCCCCGCTGAGCCAGTAGCCCGGAATTGCGACATGGAACGCCATTGCGAGAAAGGCGATGGACGGATGGAGCCTGTCACCCCGGACCAGCAGCCAATAGGCCAAGGCTGGAAGAACCAGGATGAGGGCGACAGTGACCTTGTGCACGGCGAGGATAGGCACACTGCCAAACAGGAGCGCCCAAATGGCTACATCCAGCCATGCCACGCCAAGGGGATAAAACTCTACCGGGTACCCGCCCTGGTGACCGGACATCCAGCGCAGAAGCTCCCCAGTGCGGAGAGAGTCAAGCAGTACCGCGCCCCGAGATGCGTGGAAAGGATGGTCGACAGTGCCGTACATATTCGGCACCGTCCTGCCAGACTCCAGGGTTGTGGTGAGGTCGAATCCACCGATTCGCCAGAAGGTGTAGAGAACCAGCCCGAGCAGCGCCAGGCCCCAGCCCAGGCGCACGAGACGATCAAAGGAGACCGATTCAGTTGGAGTCATGATGGAGATGGGCGGCGTGGATCGATTCCCATGTTTCGTCGTAGATTTCCTGCTCTGGTGTGCAGAGGATAAGCCAGAGGCCGGCTATTGTGCCCACTACGACAAAGGAAATCGACAACCAGAAGACCATGGAAACCAGCCCCGAGGCAGGCATGGCCGGGAGGTTGTTGCCCAGGTACTGCCACATGGACGCAATACGGCGATCCAAAAAGCTCAGTTGGCCCGCCCCCCACACCCGGGCCTCAACCTTTCCCAGAGCAAGCCAAATAACGAAGCCCACCGACAGCACCGCAAACACAACCATCCGTACCGGACTTACCGTTGCGGATGGTGTCATTTCCATTGGATCAGTTATGCGGGTGGAATCGTCCATGCGGTCCCCGGCACGTGATGCCGCCGGGAGAAACCCGGGCGGCATCACGTCTGTAGGTGTTATCCGACCTGTGCCGGTGTCACCTTCTTGATCTCGTGGTATTCCTGGTCGGCGTTTACATCGTCGAGGTCGTAATGGCCGCCGAGGATGTTCTTGGCCGCCAGCAAGCCAGTCTCGATGCTGTGGTCGGTGTTGTTATAGCGGAACGAACCACCGCGACCAATGAACTGGAGGTTCTCGATCGAGTTGATGTAGGCCTTCATCTTGCCCAGCGGCTCCTCGTAGCCCATGCCGTATACCGGATAGGCCTTGGTAGCGCGCAGGGTGAATCCGCCGATCACCTCTTCCGGCTTCACGAAGTGCAGGTCTTCCACCAAGTGCTTCACCGTCTGGTTCACCAGCTGCTCATCGCTCATGTTCCAGATATGGTCACCCTTGGAGCAGAAGTACTCCACCACGAGGGAGGTGTACTCGTCGCCTGGCACCATAGCCGGGCTCCAGTTCTTGGGCTCATGGAAACGCCCGAACAGGATGTTCTTGTCGTGCACATACAGCCAGGTGTCGTTGGTGACCTGCTTCTTCTTGAACATCATGTTCACGGTGATGATGTCGCGGAAATCCAGCGAGTTCGCCGCTTCGATGACATCGGCCGGGGCCGGCGGATCGGTGATCTTGCAGAGCACGGTCATCGGGATCGAGGAGATGAAGTTTTCGGCCTCCATCAGTTCCTCACCATTCTCGGTCTGAACCAGAATGCCCTTGACGCGATTGCCTTCCAGCACGATCTTGCGAACCGGATGCTTGAGGAGGACCTCATTGCCAGCGCCTTCGACGTAATCGGCCATGCGCTCGCTGAAGCGGCCGAAGCCATCGCGCGGGTACATGAACTCATCGATCAGGCTTACAACCGCGCCCTTGCTCGGGATGATTGCGTCCTTGATGGCGGTCCAGAGGCTCATATCCTTAGTGCGCTGCTTTACCCAGTCACCACTGAGCTGGTCGCACGGCCGGCCCCAGAGCTTCTCGGAGTAGTTCTGGAAGAACAGGCCATACAGCGTTTGGCCGTACTGGTCGACATAGCGGTCCTCCATGGTGAGGAGTTCCTGGTCGGTGTACTTGCGTCGGAGCATGCTGATGCCGTAATCGACAACGGCACGCACGCTGGTAACCGGATTGAGGGAAAGCAGAGCGCTCTTGAACTTCAGCGGGTAATCGATGAACTTACCGTCAAAGTAAATGCGGCTGATGCGGTTCACCCACAGCAGTTCTTCGGCCACAACCTCCTTGAAGAGGTCATTGAGTTCATCGTTCTTTGTGAACCAGCGGTGGCCGCCGATATCGAACTTGAATTCACCGAACTCGGTTTGACGCTTGATGGTGCGCGCCAATCCGCCAACAAATGGCGCGGATTCGACCACAGTTACCGGTGCACCGGCCTTACTAAGCACGTATGCCGAACACAGGCCCGCAGGGCCAGCTCCCATGACAATGGTTTTTCCGGGAGTTCCGTTACCTGCTGTGTCTACCATGAGTACGTTTTCCCTCTCGTGTGTGGCGAGCGCCCCCTGCGAGCGTGTCGTCTTGCCATGCGCTCTCGATCGATGTTCAGTCCGGTGTCTCTCCATGATGGCACATTTCGCCATGGAAGTTATACCACCGGGCCTGAACCCTGTCAGATCGAAACAGGTTACGGACTATTTCTTCCAGGTGATTGCGTTATTGAGGCCAAAGTTCCAGATTGCTGCCAATGCCGCACCCGCAACGTTCGCCCAAAGGTAATGAACCCCGAACGAATCGTGCAGGAATGCCAGCACCCCCCAGTTGATGGCAAGGCCACCCAGGTTAATCGGAATGTAGGACTGGGCACGTCGTAACCAGCGTGGGCCGCCGCGGTCGTGCCACGTCCAGATTTCGTTCAAGTAAAAGGTAACGGCCATGGAGATGAGGATAGCGATCGGCGACGCCGCCCGCACGCTCAGGCCGAATTGTTCGTGAAGGAGCCACAGAAAGCCCTGATTGGTGGCAAAGCCAAGCGCACCCACGATCAGAAACTTCTGAAACCGCTGTGCCAGGGTCCATAGACGCGCCACGGATTCGGGCATACTTTCTGCGGAAATCATTCAAACCCCATACGTTGTCGTTGCGATAGCGAGGTATTGCCGAGGCTATGATACGCATTTGCGGTGCCACTGCGCCATTCCGCCGTATAAATGCGCACATGCCAAGCATAACAACACCGGGCCCGATGGTAACCATCGAGCCCGGTGCGTGCGTACAAATCCTAGTCCTGCAGAAGATCAAATGCGAAGTGCAACTGCGGATCTTCAAGGTTGTCGAATGTGGCCTGGTCCATTGTCCCCTCGTCGATTGATAGCGATGCAGGGAACTGCGGGTAGGCATTGAGTTCGTCGGAGTACTCAACCTCATGGGTTGGCTCTACGCCGTGTTTGTAGATGTCCGTCCCGTGGCCTGTGAGGAACAGCTCGATGCCGATCACCGCCAGTGATCCGTCACTCAGGTCGAACGGGAGCAATACCGTTCCTGTTCCAGCTGTAGTCAGTCCCACCACTTCAGCCCGGCCGGACTCCATGAGCGCAGAACTCACGATTTCCGATGCGGATGCGCTGTTCTCGTTCACCAGCACAACCAGCGGACCGTCCAGGTAGGCACCATCTTCGGTGTAGGTTTCCATGGTTTCCGTATCGCCGGTGATATCCAGCTCCTGGTAGAGCGGGCTTCCCGGCGGCAGGAACTGGGCAGCGACCGCCTCAGCTTCAATCACGAATCCACCCGGGTTGCCGCGCAGATCGAAGATCACGCCTGTCATTCCCTGCTCCTTGCCCCAGAGGAGCCCATCTGCAACGCGGTCCGACGAGCCACGGCTGAACTGGTCCAGTCGCAGCCAGAGCACGTTGTTCGGGAGCATCGCGTACTGCACCGGATCGATCTCGATCTTCTCGCGCGTGATCGTCACTTCGTACGGCTCAGTCTCACCCTGGCGAATGAGCTTGAGCGTGACATCGGTCCCCGCCTCGCCTGAAATGAGATCGGTTGCCTCGCGCGGGTCCATTTCCGTGATATCGACACCGTCGATTTCGACAATCGAGTCGCCCGGCTGGATGCCGGCCTTCATGGCGGGCGAATCCTTCATGGGGTAGATCACCACCGGGAGGTCGCCGGTCAGGTCAACAGAGATACCGATTCCGATAAGCTCGTTATTGCCGCTGTTGATCCAGTCGATCGCCTCTTCCGGATTGAGGAAACGGCTGTGGTCCGTATCGCCCAGCGTTTCGATCATGCCGCGGGTCGCACCCCACACCAGCTCTTCGTCAGTGAAGTCGGCCTGGAGAACGTAGTTCTCGCGGATAACGTCGTATGTCTCACCGATGATGGAATAGTTGCTCGCGTTCGAGAAGCGATCCTGCGCGATACCAACCTGGGTAATGAACTGGTTAATGCCAGCACCCATAAAGAGGGCGAACACCACCAGCAGGCTCATCACCACCGTACGTGGGGCGCGGGATCCCGCGCTTGAAACAGACAAATGCTTCATTTTTGCTCCTGTCCGGACATCTGCCGGAGTAACGATCACGATCATGTCCGCCCGTGCAAGGAGTGCGAACAGCTCACTCTCACAACGAATGTTGCTTTACTGTAGTTCCCATTTTGGACCGTGATGTCAACCCGACCTCAGCTGGCGTTGTAAACAGGTGTATTCCACTCGGCATAGGTGGAATCGGTGCCCCGGAACGTATCGAGAAGCTTGCGCTCGAGTTGGTGCGTCACCTCACCCATCTCGCCGGTGCCAACGGTGTAGCGATCGATTTCAACCAGTGATGTGATTTCAAAGGCCGTACCGCAGAGGAAGAGCTCGTCCGCTGTATAGAGTTCGGTGCGATCCACGACCCGCTCTTCCACATCCATACCCATGTCTTTTGCCATGGTGATGACCGCATCGCGAGTGATGCTCTCGAGGATGCCGCTCGTGACGTCCGGGGTAATGAGTTTGCCGTTGCGAACCAGCATGATGCAGGCGCCAGGCGCCTCGGCGACTTTGCCCTGCGGGTTGAGGAGTACCGCGCAATCATAGCCATCCAGCTTCACTTCGTGGAGGGCAAGATGGCCGTTGCGGTAGTTGGAAATATTCTTGATCCGCGGCGGCATCACGTTATCCGAAATACGCGTCCAGGAGCTTACCTTTGCGCGCTGGACCTTGTTCGTGCACAGGTGCGTGGGGCTCGGGTTGGTGCGGATATACATCGCCGCCTGCAAGGAGGAAGGATCGTTGCGTTTAGACGGATCCCCGCCCGAGTACACCAGGGGAAAGATATAGGTATCTTCGTGAATATCGTTGGCACGCAGGAGCTCAACGGTGAATCCGACGAGTTCGTCGACGCTCCATTCGATCGGCAACCGCACCATGCGAGAAGAGTCGCGCAGGCGCTGCATGTGCTCCCGCAAGCGGAACACGTTCAAATCGTTGCCATCTTCGGTTGCATAGGCGCGAATGCCTTCAAACACCGCTCCAACCGCCCCCCACGCGAGGTCGGTGAGGTGGATTGTGGCGTCTTCCCACTTTACGAGGTCGCCATTATGCCAAAGATACTGCGGATGTGCTGCCATTACTCTTCCCCTGTGGATCAGAATCGACGTGCGGACATTGGGCTTCATCGTACATTGCCACGGGGAAGTGGGAAAGAGAAAACGAGAACCGGCCCGGCGAAGCCGGACCGGAAGATAAAGCCGGGAGCTGCGCTGGTCTACTGCTCGAACATTATGAACGCCAGCGCTCCGGCGCCGTACAGGCCGGTATCGTGGCCGAGTTCTGAATAGACCACCGGCACGTTGCGGCGCATATCTACAAACGAATACTGCGGAATGGCCTTACGGGCCGGCGCCATGAGCAACTCGCCAAGGGCAGCGACGCCACCACCGATGACAATGATCTCCGGATCGAACATGTTAATGAACGATCCTATAGACGCGCCAAGTGCGCGTCCCGCCCGTTCCAGAATCGCGATTGAAGCCTCGTGCCCTTCTTGAGCCGCGGTGGCCACCACGCCGGCATGGATTGGGCCATCGCCGGCTATGGCCTTGAGCCGGTCACCGTCCGCAGTGGTGGCGACCTTCATCGCTTCGGCCTGAATCGCCCAGCCGGCAGCAAACGCTTCCAAACAGCCGACACTCCCGCAGTTACAGCGGGGACCATCGATCGCAACCAGGGTATGGCCGATTTCCGCCCCGAGGCCGTTCTTGCCGTCAATCAGCACGCCTTCGGTTACGACACCGCCACCAATGCCGGTTCCCAACGCCAGGTACACGATGTTGTGCATGCCCCGCGCGGCACCGAACCGAAGCTCGCCCAACGTTGCGCAGTTGCCATCGTTGGCAAGGGTCACGGGGCGCTGGAGGTATCCCTGAAGCGTGTCCACCACCGGCACCTCACGCCAACCCGGCAGGTTGGGGGTGAAATGCACCACACCGGTGCGCGGATTCAGCGGCCCGGGCGAGGCCACCCCGACCGGCACGTTGGCATCGAGCCCGGCCTCGACGGCTACATCCTGGACCAGGTCGGCAATGCGCCGCAGCACGGCTTCCGGTCCCTCTTCCGAGCGTGTTTTCGCGCGAGCGGTGTGAGACATCGTGCCGCTGGCACCCAACACCGTCACCCGGATGTTGGTACCACCGAGATCAACACCAACCACTTTCTCCAAAGCCATCGATATCCCTTCCCCACACCGTTGATCACCCTTGCCAACATATCGCGCTCGGGCTTGTGCGTTTTGGGAAGTGTAACGCCAAACTGCCCGGAATCCTGAGGGGATTCCGGGCAGTTTTCACGGTCTATTGGGCCTGTACTGGTTCGGCTTGTTCGGCAAGAGAGGATTTCTCCCCTTGCCATCCGCAGTTGTTGCATTTCACGCGGGCACCGCCCCGACCGATTTCGCCAAGTACACCGCTGCACTGGGGACACGGCGTGGTAATCGGCTTGTTCCAGGAGACAAAATCGCATTCCGGATAGCGCTCGCATCCGTAGAACATCCGCCCCTTCTTGGACCGGCGTTCCACGACCTCACCCTGATGGCAAGTCGGGCACTCCACGCCAATCCGCGTCAGCAGCGGCTTGGAGTTTCGGCAATCCGGGAACGCACTGCACGCCAGAAACTTCCCGAAGCGCCCAAGTTTTATCACCATCGGGCTTCCGCATTTCTCGCAAACCTCGTCGGTCGGCTCGTCGCGGATCTGCACCTTCTCCATTGTCTGCTCGGCGTTCTTGAGCGTGGCGGTAAACGGTGCGTAGAACTCTTCCAGCGTCGGCACCCACTGGCGCTCGCCGCTGGCGATCTCATCCAGTTCTGCTTCCATCTGCGAGGTGAAGGTGATATCGAAGATATCCGGGAAGTGCTCCACCAGCAGGTCGTTAACCACAAACCCCAGCTCGGTGGGAACGAGCTTCTTTTCCTCTACGGCGACGTAGTTGCGCGCCTGCAGCGTACTGATGGTTGGCACATACGTGGAGGGCCGACCGATGCCCTGCTCTTCCAGCGCCTTCACCAGCGTGGCTTCCGTGAAGCGCGGCGGCGGCTGGGTGAAGTGCTGTTCCGGCAGCAGCTTGAGCAGGTTCAGGCTCTCACCGTCAGCAAGCTCGGGCAGCGCACCCTTGTCCAGCTCGTCGGTATCGCCCTCGTCGCGGCCCGCCTGGTACACCGCCATCCATCCCTGGAAGGTGATGATTGAACCAGTGGCGCGGAACATGTACGGGGCATTGCCGCTTGCTACTTCGGATTCCTGGCCAGCGGCGATATCCACACGGGTGTTGTCCAACAGGGCAGGTGCCATCTGGCTGGCCATGTAGCGCTGCCAGATCAGGTTGTACAGCTTGAACTGCGAGGGATTGAGCGCCGCCTTTACCGACTGCGGTGTACGCGCCGGGTTGGTGGGCCGGATCGCCTCGTGTGCTTCCTGCGCGCCCTTCGCTCGGCTCTTGTAGAAAGGCAGTTTTTCCGGGACGTACTCTGGCCCGAACTGGTCGGCAATCACGTCGCGGGTTTCGTACTGCACCTGCGTGGAGATATTGGTGGAGTCGGTACGCATATAGGTGATAAGGCCCTGCGTACCTTCGGCACCAAGATCCACACCTTCATACAACTGCTGAGCCAGCTGCATGGTGCGGCGCACGGCGTAGCCAAGCTTGCGGGATGCTTCCTGCTGCAAGGTGCTGGTGGTGAACGGAGCCTGCGGACGCCGCCGGGTTTGGCGACGCTGCACCTCGGCTACCTGCCACGAGGCACCATCCAAGTTCTCGACAATGGCGTTTGCTTCCTCACCGGTAGCGAGTTCCGCCTTCTTGCCATGAATTCGGTGGATGGCCGCCCGGAACTGATCCCGTTTGGTCGGCGCTACACCAGTGATCTTGGCGAGATCCGCTTCCAGGCTCCAGTACTCCACCGGCTGGAATGCCTCGATTTCCCGTTCACGTTCGGCAACGATCCGCAGCGCAGCGGATTGCACGCGACCTGCGGAGAGTCCCCGCTTCACCTTCTTCCACAGGAGAGGGCTCACGCCATAGCCAACCAGGCGATCCAGAATGCGCCGCGCCTGCTGGGCATCCACCAGGTCCATATCGATTTCGCGGGGGTTTTCCATGGCCGACTGTACGGCACCAGGCGTGATCTCATTGAACACCACGCGATGAACCGGCTTGTCGTGGGCCTCGGTGGCGTGCACAAGGTGCCAGGCAATCGCCTCACCTTCGCGGTCGGGGTCGGTTGCGAGGTAGATCTCCTTCGCGCCCTGCACGCTGGATTTCAGTTCCTTGACCAGCTTGGATTTGTCACGAGGGATAAGGTATTTGGGCTCGAAGCCGGCATCCACATTCACACCCATGGTGCTCTTTGGCAGATCACGAATGTGTCCCATGGACGCCTTCACGGTATAGCCGCGGCCCAGGTACTTGCCGATCGTCTTGGCCTTGGCGGGCGATTCTACAATCACCAGCTTGCCACGGCCGGCGCTGGGCGCCTTTGCCCGTGCCTTGGTTTTGGGTGCGGATTTTGTCGTCGACCGCGTCGACGTTGCTGCTGTCATGCTGTGTTTTCCTGAATTGGTCGCTGGATGAGGGTTGTATCTCACGGTGCGAGGAGAATTACTGTACGTTGAGTAGCGTAGCGGACGTTGTCAAATTGTGATGTGTGACCGAAACCTGTCCGGCTCAGGTTCGGGCGTAGAACCCGCCACCGTTGTTCCGCACCGCACCCTGAAGTTCCAGCATCATCAGCTGCCCGGAAACATCGGAGATAGAGCGACTCAACGCGGCCGCGATGTCGTCGATATGTTGCGGCTGTGATGTCATTACTGAAAGCAGGCGGTGCTCGCTTTCTGTTAGTGGTAGCGATACCTGCGCCGGTTTTTCAACGGCATGGCTCCGCAGGTGCAGGTCTTCGAGTATATCCTCGGCACTTCGCACCAGCGTGGCGCCCTCCCGCAGGATACGTAAGCAGCCAGCGCTGGCGAGCGCGTGGACCGAGCCGGGCACGGCAAACGCATCTCGTCCTTGTTCGGCGGCGAAATCGACGGTTATCAGCGCGCCGGATCGTTCCGGGGCTTCAATCACGACAACCCCGCGCGACAGGCCGCTGATAATGCGGTTCCGGGGCGGGAAGTTGAACCGGTCCGGTTTTGTGCCGGGCGGGTAGTCGGTTACGACGGCGCCCTGCTCCGCGATTCGGCGGGCGAGATCCCGATGGGAACCGGGATAGATGACGTCGATGCCGCTGCCAAGTACCGCGATGGTACGACCGCCCGCTTCCAGCGCGGCCCGGTGGGCTACGCCATCGACGCCAAGCGCCAATCCAGACACGATGGTGATGCCCGCCCGCGCGAGATCGTAGGCGATCCGGTGTGTCATTTCCCTGCCGTATGCAGTGACCCTCCGGGTGCCAACGATTGCAACGGCAGTGGAATCGGTTTCCGCGATATGCCCACGGTAGTACAGCAACGGTGGTGGCGCGGGAATTTCGCGCAGGAGTGACGGGTAGTCGACATCGGTCCAACAAGTTACACGAATGTCATCGCTCGTGGTCCGGCGCCACAACGCCGCTACATCCAGCGCGTGTCGCGCAGAGAGGAACTCTGGCAATGTGCGCGCATCCAGGGCATGGCGCAGGTCACGCTCCGGGGCGTGCCACACCTGCTCCATGGATCCAAACTGCTCCAGCAGGACACGGAACTTTGCCGGACCGATATTACCGACCTGTTTGGCGGCCAGCCACCATGCACACTCGGGGAGATCCTGATCACCATCCGGCCCGGCCGACGGTGTTTCGTGCATTCCATCTTCCTTCTATACTGACGCAACTGCCGGGATGGTGAAATTGTATGAGAAAGGTACGCACATGGTACGAACAAATGCGGTGAAGGAAAAGCTGGCTGCGGGTGAGCGCGTGTACGGGTGCTTTATCCAGACCAGCTCGCCGGAGATCGTGGAAATTATCGCACTGGCTGGCTTCGACTTTGCGCTGCTGGATAGCGAACATGGCCCACTGAGCGCGGAAACGACGTACCGCCTCATCCTTGCTGCCGAAGCGCGGGGAATCGAGCCATTTGTACGCGTGGGCGAACGGGATAAACAGGCAGTGCTCAAGTTCCTTGATGCTGGTGCTACCGGGATCATGACGCCACAGGTCGGCTCGGCAAAAGAAGCCGAGACGGCTATCGCGGGGACGAAGTTCGCCACTGTCGGCAACCGTGGGCTGGCAGGCATGCGAACCTTTGATTTCGGGATGAACGGTCCACTCAACAGCTTCGTCGAACCATTGAACGACCGGGTGCTGAACATGATTCAGTTCGAGCATGTGGATGCTTTGGATGACCTGGACGAAACTCTCAAATTGCCAGGTCTGGATGTGCTGTTTATCGGCCCCAGCGACCTGGCACAGTCGCTCGGCTATCCGGGCGAGCCGGGACACCCCGAGGTGACCAAAGTCGCGGACGAGGTCGTGGCCCGGGCCAAGTCTGCCGGGATAAAGACCGGAACGGTGGCGTACACGCCCCAGGTGCTGGAGAGCGTTATTGCCCGCGGGTTCGACATGATTGTCGCCAGCGCGCATACGTTCCTGGCGGCATCTGCGATCGCGTACATGAGCGCCGCCAAAATCGCCGTAACTGGCGCGTAAAATCGTGACATATCGGTGCGGAGTGTCATTGCCGCAATACCACTGCTGTGGTAATGTGCATGCAGATTGTGAAAGGCGTAGCAGGCCCACATCCGTGTGCAACGATGCACTCCGATACGTGACGACTGACCTGGAATCGATTATGGTTTTCCAGATTCGGTCGGCGAAGTATCGGCGAGGCTCGGAGTTCCGTTTTTCGATCTGAATATCAACCGTATGTATGAAGGGCGAGAGGAGCAAGGATGGCGGCTGAGCCACAGACCACCACTTCTGCCAATGTAACGGAGCGCACAGATGCGCCATTACTTGAGGTAAAGAACCTGCAAACGCAGTTCTTCACCCAGGATGGCGTGGTGAAGGCCGTTGATGATGTGTCGTTTTACATCAAGCCTGGCGAAACACTTGGCGTGGTGGGTGAATCCGGTTCGGGCAAGAGCATTACCGGCCTCTCGCTCATGCGACTCGTGCCCACCCCTCCCGGCAAGATCGTCAACGGCGAGGTGCTTTTCCAGGGCAAGGATGTCCTGAAGATGAGCGACGAGCAGGTTCGGGCGATCCGCGGTAACGATATCGCGATGATCTTCCAGGACCCCATGACATCGCTCAACCCGGTGCTCACGATCAACCGGCAGATCAGCGAATCGCTGATCCTGCACATGAACATGAACAAGGAGCAGGCTAAGGCCCGCGCCATTGAGCTGCTCGAGATGGTCGGCATCCCGAACGCTGCCGAACGCGTCGACCAGTACCCGCACCAGTTCTCGGGCGGTATGCGCCAGCGCGTGATGATCGCCATGGCACTCTCTTGCAACCCGAAGCTCCTTATTGCCGACGAGCCGACCACCGCGCTGGACGTGACCATTCAGGCCCAGATCCTGGACCTGATGCGCAACCTCCAGAGTGAGACCGGCGCCGGCGTGATGATGATCACCCACTCCATGGGTGTGGTCGCCGGTATGGCCGACCGCGTGCAGGTTATGTACGCCGGTCATATCGTTGAAACGGCAAGCACCGAGGTGATCTTCGCCGACCCGCGCCACCCCTACACCATCGGCTTGATGAAGTCGATTCCGCGCCTCGACGCTCGGGACAAGGAAAAGCTTCAGCCGATCCGGGGCCTTCCGCCCGATCTTATCGACCTGCCGGATATGTGCCCGTTCGTCCCGCGCTGCAACTACGCGCGCGAGAAGTGCGAGCAGAAGAATCCGCCGTTGATGGAAGTCAGGCCTGGCCACCTGAGCGCTTGCTGGTTCTACGATGAAGTAAGCAAGAACGACGACCAGGATGCCGTTGCGGCCAAGTATGGCCACCCACAGCCTTCTGATGCTGCGGCCGATGCGGACCCGGATGCACCGGATCTCGGTATCAGTCCGGCCCAGATGGCCGAACAGTAGTCTTCGGAGGAGTACCCATGTCTGCTGTGACTGAACAGCCTCAAACAGCAAATGCGGCTACCGGCGGCGGTGCCCCTTTGCTGGATGTCAAGAACCTGGTGATGCACTTCCCGTTGACTGAGGGCATCATTTTCCAGCGCCAGGTAGGCGCCGTGCAGGCCGTTGATGGTATCAGCTTCCACGTAAACCGGGGCGAGACCCTCGGCCTGGTGGGTGAATCCGGTTGTGGCAAGTCCACCACCGGTCGCGCGATCCTGCAGCTGTACAAGCCAACAGCCGGTGAAGTGAACTTCAACGGCAAGGACCTCACCAAGCTGGACGGCGGCGAAATGCGCAAGATGCGCCGTCACCTGCAGATGGTGTTCCAGGATCCGTACGCATCGCTGAACCCGCGGATGACGGTCGGCAACATCGTTTCCGAGCCGATGCAAATCCATAAGCTGGTGCCGAAGAACGAGCGCACCCAGCGCGTTCAGGAACTGCTGCAAACCGTGGGCCTGAACCCGTACTTCGCCAACCGCTATCCGCACGAGTTCTCGGGCGGCCAGCGCCAGCGCATTGGTATTGCCCGCGCCCTGGCAGCGAACCCGGACTTCATTGTCTGCGACGAGCCGGTTTCGGCGCTGGACGTGTCCATTCAGGCCCAGGTGGTGAACCTGCTCGAAGACCTGCAGGACAAGCTCGGCCTGACGTACCTGTTCATTGCCCACGACCTCTCGGTTGTGCGCCACATCTCCGATCGTGTTGCCGTGATGTACCTCGGCAAGATCGTGGAAATGGCAGATCGCAATGCGCTGTACGACGATCCGCTGCACCCGTACACCAAGGCCCTGCTTTCAGCCGTGCCGATTCCGGACCCCGTGATTGAGAAGCAGCGCGAGCGTATCATCCTTACAGGTGATGTGCCGAGCCCAATCAATCCGCCGTCCGGCTGCCACTTCCACACGCGCTGCCCGTACGTGATGGAAGTATGCAAGCAGCAGGATCCACTGTTTGTGGATCAGGGCGGTGGCCACTTCGTGGCTTGCCACCTCTATCCAGGCTCCACGCAGTAGGCAAGCAGACTAACGTACACTAGGCGCGGGTGACATTGTTCACCCGCGTTTGTGTTTACCAAAGCAGGTGCGTACGGTGTTCCGATCGGATCGATCCCCCGAAGAAATCATCATGGTGCTGGTCTCGTTCGTGATCGCAATTACGATCCACGAGTTCATGCATGCCTGGTCGGCGCACAAGCTTGGCGACGATACGGCGAAACGCCTCGGTCGCATCACCCTCAACCCCGTCGAGCACTTCGATCCCATCGGCTTCTTCGGCATGGTCCTTATCGCCATGGGCTTCCCCTTTATCGGCTGGGGCAAGCCCGTACCGGTACAGCCGGGCAACTTCCGGGGTTCCTGGGCCCGACGCCGCAAGGAAGGCATGTTGGTCGTGGCCGCAGCCGGGCCACTGAGCAACATCTCCCAGGCGATCATTGTGGCGATCCCCTTTCAGTACATGTGGCGAAACGGGCTCGGCCCTGATGGCGTGCTGGAGTTCATGCAGGTGTTCATCAATATCAACATCCTGCTTGCGGCCTTCAATATGATTCCGGTTCCGCCACTGGATGGCTACAAAATCCTTACCGGCATCCTGCCCAACTTCTGGACTCCAATCCTCCGTCCACTGGAGCAATACGGATTTATGGTGCTCTTCCTGTTCATCATCATCGGCAACCAGCTCGGCGCCGGCTCGGTACTGAGCAGCATGATCTCGCCGGTGTATTCCGGACTGCAACGCATCGTCTACGCCGGGCTTATCTAGCCATGGTGTCGAATATCGCCTATCGCCTCCACCAGGTCAGACGCGTCGCCACCGGAGCCACAGCCAGTGCACCGGAACTGCCGGCCGATGCTGCCCGCCGCCTGACCGAACCGATGCTGCATCAGTTCCGGATTCTCCCGGCCGTGGACCAGCACCACCTCCTGCGGACCTACACGCTTCTGGTGGAGATGGGCGCAGCCGAAGACACAATTACTGCTGGCCTTATTCACGACGTCGGTAAGGCGTGCGCCAAATGCCGCATCAGCCTGTTGGACCGTGGCCTGCACGTGATCCTGAGCCGGTTCGCACCAGGGCCATATCGTCGTCTTGCAGCAATCGAGGCTACTCCAGCACGAGTGCGCGGATTGCATCGACTGGCGAACCACGCCGAGCGTGGCGCCTTGGCGGCCAGTCAGGCGGGCTACAACGAGCGCGTCATTGAGCTCGTGCGATACCACGAGTCCGGCGGAAATGAGAGCGATGAGCAGCTCCTTCTCTTGCGCTCCGCCGACCACAAGGCAGGACGTGGCGAGTGGCAGTAGACCTCACCCTCACGAACTATCAAACCCGCCTCCCCTCATTCGAGGGACCACTGGATCTGCTGCTGCACCTGATTGAACGGCAGAAGCTGGATATCAGTGAGGTTTCGCTGGTAGCCGTCACCGAGCAATTTCTCGATCACATCTCCGGCCTCGATGATCGTGCACCGCACATCATCGCCGAGTTCGCGAGCGTGGGCACCCGCCTGACGGTGCTGAAGAGCCGCTGGCTACTTCCCAGGCCGCCCGTGGTCGATGAAGAACTCCCGCCTGACCCTGATGACCTTGTAGAACAACTCAGGGCCTACCAGCGCCTCAAGGCCGCCGCGCGGACGCTTGGCGTGCGGCTGGACGATGGCTATACCGCGTACTCGCCGATGGGTGCCGGCCCCGTTGTGCGCACCCGCGCGGCAACTGAGACCCGGCTTGCAACGTATGATGCGAACGTTCTGTTGAAGGCCGTCCGACGGCGATTGTCAGCGGTACCGAAGGCCGTCCGGGCCATTCGGGCCCGCAGGATCGTCAGCATCCGCGAGATGACCGACCGCATGTTGACGGCTGTGTCGCGAGTCTCGAGGATCAGGTTCTCGCAAGCCACAGCAGATGCCCAAACGCGCACCGAGCGGGCAACGGCGTTCCTGGCCGTGCTGGTGCTTGTGCGTCGCGGCATGCTGAAGGCGGACCAGCCCGGTCTCTTCGCCGAAATAGATCTCTCGCAGGGTGACCTGCACGATTCCGACATGCTGCAGGATATGGAGAATGAGTTTGTCAATTAACGGTTCGCAGGAAGAACAAGCGCGTTTGCCGCAGGACTTTTTGCCGGTCGACATGACCGAGAGCGAACTGGGCGCACTGGTCGAGGCGATCCTGCTGGTTTCGACCGAGCCGCCGACGATCGACGAAATCTCGACCGGGACAGGTGTGCCGGTGGAAGATGTTGAATCCGGCGTGACCTGGCTTGAAGAGCAACGAGACCGAGGTTTCATCGTACAACGGCATGGACGTCGGCTTTCGCTCGCGTCTCATCCCCGCTTCGCGGATCATGTACGCTCTTTCCTCGGGTTGGACCGCGAGGCCAAACTCAGTGCAGCCGCCCTGGAAACGCTGGCATTGGTGGCCTACCAGCAACCGGTAACACGGAGTGAAATCGAGCGAATCCGGGGCGTCGATTCGTCCGGTGTGCTGGCAACCCTCCACGCACGCGGGCTGATCGAACCGGTCGCCCGGCTTGCCACCGTCGGAAACCCGATTCAGTACGGCACGACGCCGGTGTTCCTGAATCATTTCGGCCTGCAATCGCTGGCCGAGCTCCCGCCGCTCGGCATCATCGATGGCAAGGATGGGGCCACCTTACTCGCGGCAGCCCGTGACGAATCACAAGGGGAGATCCCTTCTTCAGAAGAAAGCGCAGAATGACGAACGTAATTGAGGACCTTAGCCTGCCAAATGGTATTGTCATCCCCGGCGACCGGGTGAGGGGAACACTTTGGGGCGGCGTGGCCAGCGGCATCGCCTGGTTACAGCGACTCCCGGACATGTTAAAAGCGCTCTGCCAACGGTTCTCCATCACAGATCTTCGTCCTGCGCCTGAGATACGGATGAATCTCGTGCTGTTCGGTGAATCGGCGCTCCACGGCCCGATTGTGCTTAAGGTGGCACAGCCGCATCACGAAGCCACTAGCGAGATCGCCGCAATGCGCATCATGGATGCAACTGGGCGGTATTCGCGTTTGATTGAGGCAGACCCCCTCGGTGCCTGGAGCCTGCAGGAGCGGATCCTGCCAGGAGACATGCTGCAGGAGCTTGCTCGTTCCGGAGAGGTTTCCGATAGCGACGCAACCAGCATTACGGCCCGGTTGATGGAAGAAACAATCGCACCGGTACCTGCGGGAGTGACACATCCCTTCCCGGACCTGAACCGCTGGCTCAAATCGCTTTGGGAACATGCCCGCAATCCGAAGGGCATCATCCCGGCGGAACAGCTGGAGTTGGCGGTCCGTCATGCCCAACACCTGGTAGAGCACCCGGGTCCACCGATGCTGCTGCACGGTGATTTCCACCATGGCAATATCCTGCGCGCCGACAATGGATGGAAGATCATCGACCCGAAAGGGATTTTGGCGGAGAAAGCGTTCGAAGTCGGGCCGTTCTTCTACAACCCGATTGGTGTCGACAAGCGACCAAACCTGCCCGAACTGTTCAGCCGGCGTTTGGACATCTTCTCCGAGGTACTGGGAATCGACCGCGTGCGACTATGGCAGTGCGCCTTGGTGGCGTGTGTGCTAAGCGATTGCTGGTCGCTTGAGGACGGACCGGTGGATCACACGCATTACGGTACGGTCACAGCGGCACTCATGTCGCTGCCCGAACGCAACGGCTAGCGGCCCGCAAGGGTGCGAATGCGGCTCACAACCTCTGCCAGCACATCGGCGGCGCGGTCCATCTCTTCGATACTGTTTCCGCGTCCCACGGTGAGTCGCAGGCTGGCGCGGGCATCTTCGTCGCTGAGTCCCATGGCCAGCAATACATGACTGGGCTCGGCATTACCCGTGGTACAGGCGCTACCCGCACTGGCCTCAACACCCATCATGTCGAGGCTGAGGAGAACCGTTTCACCCTGCACACCTTCGATGGTGATATTGAGGTTGTTCGGAAGACGAGTAGGATCGAACCCGGGGCCGTTCAGCGTTACGTCGTCGATACGTTCCGTGATCGCCTGCCACAGGTGATCCCGCAGTTCTGAGGTGAACGCAACATATTGCTCACGGGACTGTTCGGCTCGAACAATCGCCTCCCCCATCCCGACGATTAGGGGCACATTCTCCGTACCACCTCGCCGGCCGGATTCCTGCCCGCCACCTTCCTGGGTCCACTCCAGCGATTTTCCCTTGCGCACGTAAAGAACACCTACACCCTTAGGGCCGTAGAACTTGTGCGCCGATAGCGAAAGCAGGTCCACATTCAGTTCGTTGACATTCAAACCGATTGAACCCGCAGCCTGGACAGCGTCGGTATGCATGGTGATTCCCATTTCCCGGACACGCTGGCCAATTTCCGCGACCGGTTGAACGGTTCCGGCCTCGTTGTTGGCAAGCATCACGCTCACCAGGCAGGTTTCCGGACGAACAGCAGCGAACACATCCGCCGGATGGATTCGTCCCTGTGGGTCGCAGGAGATGCGGGTGACAGTGAATCCCTGCCGCTCCAGCGCATCGAGCGTGTGGAGCACAGCATGGTGCTCGATAGCGGTGGAGATGATGTGAGGTGTGGTATGCGGGTTGGCCAGCCGAGCTGCCCACGCGGCGCCTCGCAGTGCCATGCCGATACTCTCGGTGGCACCGCTGGTAAAGATAACCTCAGAGGTGCGGCATCCCAGCACTCCAGCCACCTGGCCGCGGGCGCGGTCAAGCGCAGCGCGCGCTTCCTGCCCGCCCTGGTAGATACTGGATGGATTTCCATAGCCGTGGGAGAAGAGCGGGATCATGGACTGCACCACGGCAGGGTCAACCGGCGTGGTGGCAGCGTGATCCAGGTAAATTACCTCGCGACCGTAGGTCATGGGATGCTATCAGGCTTCCTTGAGGGGCTCAACGTACTCGCCATGGGCGTCCACCGGGCCAGGCGCAGGCTTGCGTGCCAGGTCGGCGAGCGTGGTGCTATCCAACGCGTCGGTCATGGCATCCCGCAGCTTGATCCACATCGGGCGAGTGTCGCAGTTCTCAATGAGCGGGCACGTCTGGTCGTCGGCGTCCTCGGATACACAGTCCATGGGCGCGACCGGGCCTTCCATGACGCGGTAGACCTCACCCACACGAATCTCTGATGGATCGCGGGAAAGCACGTACCCGCCTCGTGCACCTCGCTTGCTTACCACAAGGTCTGCACGGCGAAGCGGCGCAATCAACTGTTCGAGGTACGCAGGGGGGATATTGGTTTGACGAGCGATCTCGGTAATGGACATAGGGCCACCACCGAAATGGTGGGCCAGCGAAACCATTGCCCGTACGCCGTATTCTCCCCGGGTTGAAACCTTCATTGACACCGTCCTGCGCGTTCCGCTCACTAACGTATAGTAACTATAGCAGACTTGCGATAGTTGAGAACGATTGTCAAGTAACTCCTGACACTCATCGCCTGCGTTGGAAGATCGAGAGCATGGCCTCACGCCATTCGTCACTCAGTCCCCGCGGCTGCAATCCCGGAGTCACCTGGCGGTAGAGGTTCCTGAACCGGTCGGCCGAGAAGATGCCTCGGTAAATGCCCTTCTCGGTTACCGGTATGACGCGCGCGTTCACCGCATTCATATGGCGTTGCACATCCCACAGCGATTCCGAGACGTCCGCGATATAGGCAGGCGCTTCCATGTAGTCAGCGACAATACGGTTGCTCACTCCACCCTGATAACCAGTGCGAGCATCGTCTGCCATCAGCATGCCCACCACCTTGCCGCGGTGTGTGACGACCCTGTCTCGCGCGCCGCCCTGGAAGGCGTAGCTCAGTGGCACGTCCGGTGAAATACCTCCGCCATCCCAAAGTGCATAGGCGCCAACTTGCAGCCGCTGCATGTTGTCCTCAATGCGAACCGTCCGGGATTCGAAATACGCTGCCCACAACACGAACAGCCCCAGCAACGGCATCAGCGGATCGCGGTTGAGGATGCCCATTGCGAGCAGGACGATGCTGAACCCGATCCCGATTCGCGAAGCAACGGTTGTAGCGGTTCGCCGGCTGAACCGCGTGGAAAGGAATGCCCGCAATACGCGGCCACCATCCAGCGGGAACGCTGGCACCAGGTTGAAGAGCATAAGGCCGAGGTTGACTGTTGCTACCGCGGCTACGATGGTGGTCGGCCCGAGGTCGCGAAACTGGTTCCCTGCCGCGAACAACGATTCTGGCCCGGATACGACACCGATGAGCAGCATCCACGGGAACAGCAGCATGAAGATGCCGAGGTTGACTCCCGGGCCGGCGAGCGCAATGAAGAGATCGTCCCTCGGTGTCGTGGGCGACTGCTCAACGCGGGCAACGCCGGCTATGGGCGACAGGGTCACATCGAGCACTTGCACGCCACACTCGCGCGCCATCAGGACGTGCCCCATTTCATGTGCCAAAACGGACAGGAACAGCAGCAGGATGAGCAGCAGTCCCCACGCGAACGCGCCGGGGCTACCGTTTCGACCCCAGTGAAGCCACGCCAAAACCACCACCAAAACGATGCTCAGGTCGAGATTAATGTCTACACCGAGGACTCTGGCTATATTAATCGGCCGAAACATTCGGCAACCTTCCAGGAAATACGCGATACTGTGTAGGAGAGACAGTTTGTCAGCAAGAATTGGGCCACACAGTCTCCTGTCATTCTAACCCGTATTGGTGGCGTTAATGGAGTGTACACATGGCATGGTTTGAACAGGGCTTCGAACAGAACCCGGAGATGCGTACCTGGATCTCCCCCAGTCTGATCGAAGCCAACCATATCCTGAGCCTTTCGCAGCAGGAACTGCAGGCACTGGTGGAACAGGAAATGGCCCAGAACCCTGCCCTGGAGCTGGAAAGCCGCCCCACCTGCCCGGTATGCATGACGGTACTGGAGGGCACCTGGTGTCCCACCTGCCAACGCACGATCGAGCGGGAGCGTCCGGAAGAATCGCTGGATGCGATGGATGACTACGAGATTCCGAGCGCACCAAGCGCACCCGCTGATTCCAGCGACGATTTCGACCCGATGACGATCGTCGCATCTGGCGAGACCCCGATCGACCAACTCCACGCCGATGCACGTATCAGCCTCCACGAGGATGACTATCCCATTGCAGAGCTGATTATCGATTCTCTGGACGAACGCGGTTTCCTTTCCATGAGCGTTGAAGAGATCGCAAAAACCCTGGACGTCACACCGGAAGACGTCGAAGACGTATTGCGGATCATCCAGGGCATCGCGCCCGTTGGTGTAGGCGCCCGGGACCTGAGTGAGTGCCTCTTGTTGCAAATCGATTACCTGCGGCAACAGGGTATGGATATTCCCGAACACGCCGAAGCGGTAGTTCGCGATAACCTCGATGCGTTTGGCGCCCACCGGTACGGCCAGATCCAGCGCAAACTTGGCGTGACGGCAGACGACCTGGACGATGTCCGGGAGTTCATTCGCGGCCAGCTGAACCCCTTCCCGCTGCAAAGCCACTCGTCGCGAAGCTGGCAGACGCCAAGCCTCGATGGCCATGTCGCCCCGGATGTGCTGATCGAGATTATCGATGGCGAAATCCAGGTGGCGATTGCAGATAACCAGTTCTTCCACCTCCGGACGAACTCGCTCTACAGTCAGTTGTTCCACCAATTCTCCGCCCGGAAAGGTAGCAAACCCGCCGCCGACCCGAACACGGATGCTACCGCCGACACAGAGACCCCGGCCGATGATGACCTCGCCTTCTTCACCCCTGAAATGGTTGCAGAGTCCAGTTCCGACGACCGTACCCACGTGCGCCGGTATACCCAGCGGGCCCAGGTGTTCATGAACAACATTGAGCAGCGGCAGAACACGCTGCTTCGTATCAGCCAGTGCATTTGCCGCTTCCAGGAGGGCTTTCTGCGGGGTGGCGTGCGCGAGCTGCGACCGCTCACGCGCGCGCTTGTGGCCCAGGAAGTGGGTGTGCATGAGAGCACCGTCAGCCGCGCTACTGCCAACAAGTTCGTGCAACTTCCAAACCGGAAGGTTATCCCCTTCTCCGATTTCTTTACCGCCAACCTGAGCGCCAAGGAAGTGATCAAGCAGATCATCCTGCGGGCGTCCAACGACGGTGAAGTCCTGACCGACAAGCGCATCGTCGAGTTGCTGCAGGACGAAGGCATCCGCATAGCCCGCCGAACGGTGGCCAAGTATCGCGCCGAACTGGGAATTCTCCCTTCCACCATGCGGTAGTTTCGGCATAGCAAGCATGCGAAGGGGCCGTCAGCATGCGAAGGGGCCGTCAGCATGCTGACGGCCCCTTTTCAATGTGCGAGGTTTCCTAACGGTCGTCCGCTCGCGCCCGATCCATGGCGCGCTTCGCATCCCGTTCTGCGGTGGCCTGTCGCTTGTCATGCAGCTTCTTGCCCCGGGCAACGCCAATGTCCACCTTGGCGCGGCCGTTCTTCAACCGGATCCGTAGCGGCACCACGGTAAGCCCCTTCTGCTCGATTGAGCGCCGGAGTTCGTCGATTTCGCGGGCGTGCGCCAGCAGCTTGCGCGGCCGGTCAGGATCGTGATTGGTCCAACTGCCGTGCTTGTATGGCGTGATGTGGCTGCCGATGAGCCACAGTTCACCGTTCTGGATACGCACATAGGCTTCCGAAATGGTTGCCTTGCCCTCGCGGATGGATTTGATTTCGGTTCCGCTCAGCACGATCCCGGTCTCAAGCTGCTCCTCGATAAAGTAGTCGTGAAACGCCCGCCGGTTCTGGGTAACCACACGGTCGGCGCTGTTTTGTTCAGGAGTGGATGATTTCTGCTTCTTAGCCATAGAGGGAATAATACAACCTCCACAGGCTTACGCCTCAGGGACGGGAAATCGCCCACACCACGCTGGTTTTGTTGCGGTTCTCCCGGCCAGCAATGCGCACCTGCCAACCTATAATTGCCGCGGTGTGGCGACCTTTTTCGACACCACAGGTTGTGACATGGAGGTCACAATGGATCAGGTTTTCGCGCTGGTTGGGCTCGTCCTTATTTTCGGTCTGGCATTCTGGCGAAACCTGAACATGGGAGCGGTTGCCCTCGCGTTCACCTACCTGCTCGGCACATTCTATTTCGACCTCAAGGCCACTGAAATTTCCAGCGGATTCCCTGGCCAGCTGGTTATCACCCTGCTCGGTGTGACGTACATCTTCGGAATCGGGCGCGTTAACGGTACGGTTGACCAGCTGGTTCGCACACTCCTCTCGGCGGTGCATGGCCGCATAGCCCTGATGCCGTGGGTGTTTTTCATCCTTGCGGCTGCCATCTCGGCTTCCGGTGCGCTCACCATCGCGACGTACGGCATCCTGGTGCCCATCGGCATGGCATTTGCCCAGAAGAACAAGATCAATCCCCTGCTTATGGGCCTTTCTATTATCAATGGTGCCAATGCCGGCGGGTTCTCACCTGTGGCGGTGTATTACGTGATCATTTCGGGCACACTGGAACGCTTCGGTTTCCCCGTCGATCCGATCCCGATGTTCCTGTGGACGTTCGTCGGGAGCTTCCTGATCAACGTTCTCGCTTACGCCCTGTTTGATGGATTGAAGCTGGTGAAACGCGACCGGGATAAGGGAGCGGCCAATGATCTTGAAGAGGTGGTGGAATCACCGGCATGGACCTGGCCGCAGCGCCTGACGGTGATTATCTTCCTGTCTATGGTGATTGGTGCACTGGTATTCAAGCTGGATGTCGGCTATATGGCCATGATCGGTGCGGTGATTATCGCATCGTTCCGTCCGGAGGATTCCCGGACCGGCCTCCAGCAAATTGCATGGAACACGATCCTGCTCATCGGGGGCATTGTCACCTACGTAAACATGCTCGATTCCACTGGCACCATTGAAGGGCTGGCACACAAGGTAGCATCGGTGGGCACACCGGTAATCGCGGCGCTATTGCTGCTCTACATCGCCGCTATCGTTTCCGCGTTCGCCTCTACCAATGCGATGTTTGTGATCCTCGTCCCCCTCGCGGCGCCTCTGCTGCTCGGGGGCGAAGTAGGCGTGCTCGGCTTTGCCATCGCCCTCTCGCTGTCAGCGGTGGTGGTGGATACCAGCCCGTTCAGCACGGCGGGTGCGTTGGTCGTCGCCAACACGGAGGAACATCGCTCCGACCGGGTTTTTCACGGCCTGTTGTGGTGGGCGTGTGGCATGATGGCGTTAGCACCGCTGGCCACCTGGGCGGCGTTCATCCTCACTTCATGACCAGGAGCTTCCTTGGCCCAAGACCTCGACCCCTACGCCCGGATTGTTGAGTATTACGACCTGGAGCATGCCGACTACACCGAAGACATCGAGCTCCTTATCGAATTCGCTGGCCTCGGCGAAGGACCAATCCTTGAGCTGGGCGCAGGGACGGGACGCATCCTGCTGCCACTCGCAGAGTCCGGGTTCGCGGTGACGGGAGTCGATAGTTCCCAACCGATGCTTGATGTTGCCGTGGCCAGGGCAAACGCCGCGGGGCTCGACGTAGCATTTCAACGCGGCGATATGGCCGAAATCGGCTCCATTCCCGGTGGCCCGTTCGGCATGATCATTGCCTCGCTCAACAGCATCATGCACCTGAATGCCGCTGGCCAGCGTGCCATGATCCGTTCAGCCTACACCGCCCTCGCGCCGGGTGGCCGTCTCGTGATCGATACCTTGAACCCATCCCTGGCACAGTTGAACCACCTCCTCAACACCACGCACCTCGAAGGAAGCTGGCTGCTGGAAGATGGTTCCACCGTCGACAAGTGGGGACATCGCCGCTCGGGTGTTGAACCGCAGGAGGTCGACACGCTGATCTGGTACGATCGTGTGCATGCAGATGGTACTGTTCATCGCACGCGCACCCGGTTCGCTCTGCGCTATGTTCACCAGAGTGAACTTGCCCTTATCCACGAACTTGCCGGGTTCAGGCATGTCGACTGGTACGGGAGCTATGAACTGGATGCCTGGGACCCGGAATCTGACCGCATCATCGCCGTTGCCCATAAGGACGAACCGTGAAACGACCGCTCGACTACATCTCTATGAAGCACCTGATGGTCATCAGCGTTGGCACCCTGCTCCTTGGCCTCCTCTGGATCGGGCTGGCCTGGTACGCCGCGCCTGACCCCATCTGGATCATGCCGGGCATGCTCCTGGTGATCGCAGGAATCGTTAAGGTGGTAGCTGTCCAGATCTGGATCAAGGTGGCGAAACTCGGCACCGATGAGCACGATCCTATTAAGGCGCTGTAAACTACAGCCATGAGCCAACGAACCCGCACCAACCAACCCGCGCAGAAGCAGACCTACCGCCGGCAGATCCTGGCGGGTGATGCAGTTCGCCCCTCCCCCGACCCATGGGCCAGGGGAAGTGGCAAGCTGCCAATGACGCTCTTGCAGCGAAATTTCCTGATTGTTGCGCTCGTCCTGCTTGCGGTTAGTGTGGCCCTGATTTTCCTCGACCTCGTGCTGCTCGCAACCGTGCCGCTGTTCCTGCTGGCACTGGTTCTTATTGCCGGCCGGTTCGTTTTCTAACGAGCCAGCGCCAGCTGCCACTGGTCTGGCCGCGGTGTCCATGCCGTTGCGTTATTGGATACCCCTGCGGTGTTGACAAGGTTCCACAGGAACACCGCTGCTGCATCGGCATGAAGTTCCTCCCCAAGAGCACGGTACGCCTCCCGGCGCTCCTCCTCGTCAAGAAGCGATCCGCCCTGCGAGATGAGCTCGTCCGCGGTCGGATTGTTGTAGCGGCTCAGGACACCGTCCGACCAGAACACCAGGTTGAGAAGTGTGGAGGGATCGAAGAGCGGGCTCCATGTCGCCATCCGTAACTGCGGTGCCTCGGGATCGGCCCACGTGGCGTTGAATGTGGCGATGTCGCTCACGACCAGTTCCACGTCGACCCCAACTTCAGCCCACTGGCCAATGATGGCTTCGCTGACCGCCTGCGACGCCACCGATGACACTTCCAGTCGGGCGGTGAGCCCATCGCCGTACCCTGATTCTGCCAGCAATGCCCTGGCAGCGTCCGGGTCATATGCAAACGGTGAAAGGTCGGGATCAAACCCCATGGATACCGGCCCGGGGTAGATGGTAGCCAGCCGTTGGGAGCCTTCACTCACCAGGGTCCCGACAAACGCGTCGAGATCCAGCGCCAGGTTCAGGGCCTGCCGCACACGGGCATCGTCGAATGGGGCGGCATCCGTAGCGATACGAATAAACCATGAGCCGGCTACAGCGCTGGTTTTCAACTGCACATTGTCGCCATCGGCCGCGTTGAGGACATCAACCGGCAAGAACGACGCAATGTCGGTATTGCCAGAAAGCAGGTTGGATACGCGTGTCGTGGCTTCTGGAACAAATCGATATGTCACCGATTCCGCAATGGCGACGCCCTTGGCGGCAGCGGGGACGTATTCGTCATTACGTGTGAGTGTAATCGCCTCACCCCGCTCCCAGGAATCGAACACGTACGGGCCGCTTCCAACCGGTTGCTCCGGGTTGAAGCCCTCCGGCACAAGCACGTGCCACGAAGCCATCTGCGCGGGCAACCAGGGGCTGGGAGCCGCGACCTTAATCCGGGCGACTAGATCGTCGACCTCTTCCACAGACTCCACAACGCCGAATACGTCCGCCACAAGGGAATCACTGCCGGTTATCAGGTCGAAACCGCGCACAACTGCCGCCGAGGTTACCGGCGAGCCGTCGTGGAACACCATACCTTCGCGGAGGGTGACTTCCCAGGTGACGTCGTCGACAGCCTCAAACCTCTCGGCGGCGACTGGCCGGAGGGTGCCCTCGGCGTCGAACCCAATCAGCGCATCAAAGACCGAGTGGACAATGGACCACTCAATGTCCGAATACGCCCGCGCGGGGTGAATGTTGACGGGCTCGGATGGCAGGTCGATCACCAGCGCCTCCACGACCTCGCTCACAACCGGCGTCGATTGTGCGGTCATATCCACCACAGGCATTGCTGCGCCAAGGGCAGCGGCTCCCATAAGGGTCCGTCGGGAAAGGGTCTTGGGCATTATGGCCTCCTTAGCGGCAGGATGTACTCGTCGCCGCGCGGTTGCCAGCCACGAACATCGGACGACACCCCCACGGTTGACACAAGGTTCCAGAGATAGATCGCGGCAGGGTTCTCCTGGAGCTCGCGGCCAAGCTCCTGGTAGATCGCCTCCCGGGCATCAGGTAGCGGTTCAACTGCGCCCGCATTGATCAGCTCATCGGCCACGGGGTTGTCATATCTGGAGAGGAATCCCTCGGAATGAACAACCAGCCGCAGGAACGTGAATGGATCGTACATGGGGCGCCAGGTGGCAAAGCGCAGGGCGGGCGCCTCGGGATTGGGCCAATCCTGGTTGAACGCGGCGAGTTCAGTGGACACGATCTCCAGGCGAACACCTACTTCGGCAAGCTGGGCCGCGATAGCTTCGACCACATCGGTGCGAGACCCCGCAACCACCTGGAGCTGCGCGTCGATACCATTCGCCAGGCCGGCTTCAGCCAGCAGGTCGCGCGCTTTGTCCGGATCGTAGGCAAAGGGCTCCAGGGTTTCGTCAAAGCCGATTCCCCGTGCGTCCGGGAACACACTCGCGAGCCGTCGCGCCGCCGGGTCGACGAGCGCATCGGCAATCGATTGGACATCGACGGCATGATTGAGCGCCCTGCCGACCCGGGGATCCCCGAACGGCTCGACATCCGTGGCGATGCGTATAAACGAGGTTCCCAGCATGGCGCTGGTAATGGCGGTATTCCCGCCCTGCTCGATGCCTGCCACCTGATCCAACGGGATTTCCGCAATGATATGGGCCATGCCGGTGGATAGGTCGGCTACGCGCGTCGCCGCCTCAGGCACGAACCGGTACACCACGCGGTCTGCAATCGGATCCCCCTTGGGTGTTCCCTGGGGATAATCAGGGTTGCGCACGAGGCTGATATGGCTGCCCTGCACCCATTCTTCAAACATATACGGCCCGGACCCGACCGGCGCGTTGGCCATCGAATCCTCGGTGGCGGATTCGGGCAGCAGCACGCCCCACACCGCTACCTGGCTGGGTAACCAGGCAGCCGGCTCCCTGCAAACGATCTCGGCGGTGAGGTCGTCGGTTTCCCGCACCTCTGCGATCACATCGTAGAGCTCCGAGATCTGCGATTCCGCGTTCTGGATATGCTGGACATTGCGGGTGATAGCCGCCGAGGTCACCGGAGAACCGTCGTGGAAGGTCAAGCCTTCCCGCAACCGTACCCGGAAGGTGATGGCGTCGTCGGACTCGAACGATTCCGCGGCCTGCGGCAGGATCTCACCATCAGGGCCGAAATCCAGCAGCGAATCGTACACCGCATGCAGCACGCTCCAGTCGCGCGTCGAGTAGGTAAGAGCGGGCGTGAGGTTATCGGGCGATCCGGAAAGGTCAATAACCAGTTCCGGCATCAGGCCTGCGACAGGCGTGGACTGGCGTGCCCCCAGATGCGCAGGGAGTAGCCCGAGCGCCGTTGTACCAGTAACGAATTGCCTTCGCGTAGTCATACCTGTCCTTTCCGGGTAGGATCGAGCGCTCCCCGCAGCCAGTCGGCAGCGAGGTTGAGCGCAGTGACGATAAAAACTATGGCGAGTCCTCCACCAACGCTGACCCACCAACCGTTGTAGAGCAGTTCCTGGCCGTCCCGAACGATACCGCCAAGCGAAATACGCTCCAGCGGCAGCCCTATGCCAAGCCACGTCAGCGATGCGCTCCACAGCAGCATGGAACCAACCTGCTGGAAATAGACGACCGTGGCCACCGGATAGAGGTTCGGTAACAGGTGGTGGCGGGCAACATGTATCCTGCTCCCTCCCATCGCGTGAGCAGCTCCAACGAAATCAGCATGAGATATCACCTGCGCCTGGCTGCGCAGTACCCGGGCATGGGTAATCCATCCGGTTCCAATCAGCAACAGCACCACCGAGCGGGTTGACTGCCCCATGGTGGCTGTAATCATGAGACCCACGGTCACGAACGGCACTGCCAGCACCGACTCAACCAGCATTGTGATGGTGCGATCCACCCACCCACCAAGCATGCCCGCGAGCACTCCTGCAACAATGCCGAGCACCGCTGCACCAGTGGCCGCGAGCACGCTGATCTGTACCGACGTGCCGGCACCGGTGACAAGCCGTGCGAGCAGGTCACGACCCAACCCGTCGGTGCCGAAACGGGCACCCCCAAATCCAACCGGCGGCTGCAGGCGGTCAGCCAGCGACTGCGCCGAAGGAGACGGCAGGAGAGCTGGACCGGCAACGATGACGAGCACCAGAACCAGGAGCGGCATTAATCGCCACGGGAAGCGCCACCGGGCAACGGACCGTGACCGGAGGGAGGTCGCACCCACCTGGACCGGTTGGGTGATAGCGAACGGTTGTTCAGCCACGCTGCACCACCGTTCCAGCCCGAAGCCGCGGATCGATGAGCATTTGGATCAGATCGGTGACGATGTTGATGGCAATAACACCGATCGCGGTTATCGCGACGAATGCATGGATGACCGGCAAATCGCGCTGAAGCGCCGACTGTAGGGCAAGCCGACCGATACCCGGCCAGGCGAACAACGATTCCACGATTACCGTTCCGCCAATAAGGAAGCCCGCCTGTAACCCGATGTACCCAATGGCCGGGAGCACAGCGTTGGGTGCGATATGAACGCGAACCACGCTGCCCTGCGGGAGCCCCTTGCTGCGGGCAGTACGTACGTAATCGGCGTGAGCCACATCGTCCATGCTGGTGGCAAGCAGCCGGGCTATGGTGCTTGCGGGGTACAGCGCCAGCGTAAGTGCTGGCAGGACGATTGCCGCCGCGGAACCGCTCCCGGAGCTGGGGAGCCAGCCAAGCCGCACGGCGAAGAGCATCATCAGCATCGCGCCAAGCCAGAATGTCGGTACCGCCTGGCCGATCGATGGCAGGAGGTTGAGGACATGGCGCATCCGGCCGGGTCGATTGACGAGGATCGCGTATCCAACACCGGTAATCACCGCCAGCACAACGGCAACCGATGCCAGCTGGATCGTGGCAGGCAACCGGGCAATCACGGAGTCCAGCGCGGGCTGGTTATCACGCCAACTGGTGCCAAAATCGCCCACGAGTCCCTTGCCAAGGAACCGGACGTACTGCTGCCATAGGGGGTCATCCAGCCCGAGGTTGGCCCGCATCTCCTCTCGAAGCTCCGGGGAAACGCCGGGCGGGAGGAATCCCTGGGTGGGATCGCCAGAGAGGTGGATCATCACAAAAACAGCCGAGGTCGCCAACCACAAGGTAGTCAGGATCTGGAATATGCGGGTGGCGATTGAGCGGATCATCGGTTCCCTGAATTGCGCTGTAGGGACGGCAGGTGCACGCCAGCATCTGGCGCTGCACCTGCCCTCCCGTGGCTGCTGGCGAATAAGGGTTTCGGACACAAAAATGCCCGAGGCCAGAAGCCATCGGGATTGCAGGGAGGTGGATGCACGTGTGCCAACAGCAGTTGCCTGCGCCGACCTACGTGCGTGCTACCTTCTCCCATCCGGACTTTACCGTCGGCCCCGGAGTTTCACCGGATCGTGCGCTTGTGTATCACGTGCGCTTGCGGGCTGTACCGCCGGTCAGGACTTGATCGCCATTACTCGGCGACCTCACCAAACCCCGAAGGTTATGTACAAATATGGTACGACCATCCCGACAAGGCTGCAACGGGATGGTCGACAGGACGTCACTGGTTGGCGGTAATACGGCTAGACGCCGATCGCATCCTTGACGCGATCGAAAAACCCCTTGCCCTTCGGCTGTGGCATGACTTCCTTGCCCAGGCTGGAGCTGAGCCGTTCGAAGAGTTCTTCCTGCTCCTTGCTGAGCTTCTTCGGAATCACGACCTCAACGGTAACAAGCTGGTCCCCGCGTTCCCCACCACGCAGGTCGGGCACGCCCTTGCCACGCAGGCGGAACTGCTGCCCGCTCTGGGTACCAGCCGGGATGGTGAACACCACCGGCCCGTCCAGCGTATCGATCTCGATATCGTCGCCCAGGGCGGCCTGGGCCACATTGATACCAACCGTGCTGTGGATCTGCTTGTTGCGTCGCTCGAAGTACTTGTGGCTCTGGACGCGAACCTTCACGAACAGGTCGCCACTTGGCCCCTTGCCCGGCGCAGCCTCGCCCTGACCTGTCATGCGAATTGTCTGGCCATCATCGATTCCGGCGGGGATGCTCACACTCAGCTTCGTGTACTTGCGGGTGCGGCCCTTGCCGTTACACGCGTCGCACGGATCGGTGATCATGACGCCTTCGCCGTTGCAGGTGGGGCACGGGCCACTGGTCATGAACTGGCCCAAGATGGTCTGCTGTACTCGACGCACCTCACCGCTGCCACCACAGGCAGAACAGGTGGGTGGCGTGGCGCCATCCTTCATTTTGCTACCGTGGCAGGTCTGGCAGGTTTCGAGCCGGTCGATCTCGATCTCACGCTCGACACCGAAGACGGCTTCCTCAAAACCAAGGTTCACCGATACCTGAATATCGGCTCCGCGCTGCGGTGCCCGGGTGCGAGTTTGGGCACCACCCATGCCGCCACCGAAGAAGGTCTCGAAGATATCGCCGAACGGAGAGCCGGCCGTGCCAAAACCGCCAAACGGATCGCCACCGAACCCGCCATTGCCGTTGACACCGGCATGACCGAAGCGATCGTATGCGGCGCGGGAGTCCTCGTTGCTGAGAACCTCGTAGGCCTCGTTCACTTCCTTGAAGCGAACCTCGGCATCCGGCTCCTTGCTGATATCAGGATGGTATTGCTTGGCCTTGGCGCGGTATCCCTTTTTGATCTCTGCCTGGGTTGCGGTGCGGGATACCCCAAGGACTTCATAGTAATCGCGTTTTTCTGCCATGGAACCACTTCAATGCGCGGTGTGGGTGATCACCCGGCACACAAAGACCGCGGAGAACAACGCCGCGGTCGGCTTACAACTTACGCTTTATTATAACCAACAGTGTCTAGCCTGCATCGTTCCCTGCCGACAAGAATTTTCACCGGGACACCCCATGCGGGATGAGCCGTATGGGGTACATTCCCTACCATGAGTTCTGGAAGGGCCTGCCTACACCGGGTATCTACTCGGGGAATTCGTTCTCGATCAGGCGAAGGTCGATCGCGAACCCGGCGCGCTTCATGGCGGTGCGATAAAACCACGGTGCCGCCATGCTGAGATAAATCCGGGCGTCAAGATCATCGATGAGTGATTGCGGCAGACCGGCCGCACCGAAACGGGCACCGGCGATACCGCCGGCAATGGCCCCGTAAGCGGTAGTGTCGCCGCCTGCGCGGACCACCGTAAGCACCGCATCCTCGAAGGTTTCGGCTGTCCGCACCGTTTCGGTGATGGCCGTCAACCGGTCCGCAATCTCACCGGCAAACCCGGGCTGCGGCACGTTCCAATTGGGCTCGGCATCGACATGCCGCGCGGCCTCGCTTGTGACATGCGCTACGTATTCCACGGCCGCCGCCGAGGCACTGTCGTCGTGCGTGAGCCGCGCAGCCACATGGGCATCTGTCCTCAGGGCGTCCAGGTCAGGCGTACCAACCGAGTGCACCAGACCAACGATGACGCCCCGAACCGCGACAGAAGGCTCGATAGTTGTGCCCGTGCCATCCGGAACGAGGCCATCGTGCTCGAACGCGCTATCGATGCCGGAAAGCACGGTGTCACTCATCCACTGCCGGCTCGGGCTCTCCGTGAGGAAGTTGAGGCGGGCGTTGATGTTCTCCGGGTCGAGTTGGCCCTCGTTGGTAGTAAGGCTCTCTACCAGGCAGAGCGCGATCTCGGTGCGATCGCTGATCACGCCCTTGTTCGGTTCGGCACCGGCCTCACCGGGCAACTCGAGGTACGTCTCGAAGGCCGGCATATCTGCCGCCGTCTTGCCGAGTACCGGCAGCCCCAGCGCATCGCCAATCGCGAGGCCGACCAATGCGCCGAGGATTGCGTTTTCGTTGCCCGATGGTGTTGTCACGTTAAATTCCCTGCTCGCCCGGCACCGTAAGGGTGGTGCCTACGGTACCTGCCTTGGTTGAAGTGGCCGTCAGCCGAATCTCATCGCCAGGTTTCGCCCGGACGATCCATTCGGCATATCCACGTGCAAGGTTACCGTATCGCACCGGAATCCCGAGCGGCGCGTGCAGCGCAGCCCGACCCTCGAGGTGGTCAATGGTGACTTCGTCCTTGCCGGAAGCCATCTCGACGCCTTCCAGCTTGAGCTTCGGCGGCTTGATAGCACCGGTCTTCTTGCCAACCTAGCTAATGTATGTCGGCAGGAAGCCGTCGTTGACGACGACTACGCTCACCTTGTAGATATCTCCCCCAAGGGAGTGAACCTTCGGGGTCTCCAGCACCAACTGGGGCAGCACCCCCATTTCCCGAACAACAAACAGGGCATTGCCGGAAGTTACTTCTTCCAGCAGCGGTCCCGGCGGGTTCTGGATCGCAAACTTGTAGTCCCACCCGCCAATCTCCACGGCACCAAGCTGGGGATGGTCGAACGGCCTCCAGTCGTAAATACCTTCACCTTCGGCGTGGTCATCCAACACCTTTGCCATGGCGAGTTCATCCGAATCCGGGTGCTCCTTGCCCCAACCGATCCAGTCGGTGATCTCGATACCTGCCTGACGGGGCAGGCTCCAGAGCTCGGTACTGTAGGCAAAGATGCCAAACGTGCCATAGACCCAATCGAGCACTGCACCGTGGATAGGCTTCTTCTTGTCGTAGGCAAAATTGTCATGGATCGAGATGCACGGGTAACCGGTTTCATCCTCACCCATTTTGCCGATAGCCTTGAACACCGCCAGGTCGGCCTGGTTCATATCGGCATCGGTCATGTTTGAGCTCGGCCGTAGGATGACCGCGCTCCAGGTATGCAGGTGTTGCGATGTGCCGATGTTGGGGTGCGAAAGGATGAACTGCGCCAGTGCCCGCGTTTCCGGCTCACTGAGCGGGAACTCGCCTGCACCCTGCTGCTCCCACTCCGGAACCCACGTATGGGGGAAGTTGCGGTTAAGATCAAGGCCGAAATGCTCCCTGGCAACGGCGACCTTGCCGCCATCCCAGTTGCGAATCAAGCCTTCTTCGTACACCGAGTAGTACTCCCCACCTCGCTCGTCAGGACCGCGCCGCACCATGATGCGGTCATCGTCAGGGTGCTTTTTCCAGGCACCGGCATCGTCCCGCACGCGCATTTGCAGGATTCGCCCGTCGCCATCCAGGTCCTCACGCCGCAGGCCGTCCTGTGGCTCTGTTTCCGGATAGTTCCGCACCGAACTGCGCAACCGCTCCGGGGTGGTCAGGTACATCTCCATGCCGTCGAGCATGATGCCCGGAACAGCGTAGAGCGTGCAGGTATCCAGCAGGTGGGTGGCGCGATCGTCGGTCCCATACCCGGTAAGCAGGTGGTTGATCAGCCAGAGGATGGTCGCCTGGCCCGTCACTTCTCCAGCGTGGATATTGGAATCCACAAAGGTGGCCGGCTTGTCGCTGTGGTGGCCACTGGCGGTGTTGGTGAGTGTGGCCGCCCAGATATCGCGGCCCTCGTGCGTGGTGCCGATGCTCTCCACCGTCATGAGCGTGGGATGCTCTTTCGCCCAGTTGTGCAGCAGTTCGGTCAGGTGCTGGTAGGTGTAATACCGGTCGGGCCGATACTCGGCCGATTCCGCCACCCAGGGAGAAATTCCATGTGCCATTGTGCAACTCCATTTCAACAAGACGCGTGTATCTCCCGCTTTTTGTCCCATGGAACATCCAAACCGTCTATACCGGGTTCACGTTGACGGCCTCCGGCCTGCCGCCTAGACTCGACTGGTAACAGAAGTTGACAATTATGAAGGATGGAGCGTGTTCGTGAGCAAACTCAAGCCAGCGACAGTTGCGGTGCATGCCGCCGATTACGATTCGATTTCTCCCGCGATCCCCTCGGTTCCTCCCATTCATTTCGCCACCACGTATACATACGAGAAGGTTGAAGACCTCGACGCCGTGTTTGCCGACGCCCGCGCCGGATATGCCTATGGACGGTTCGGGAACCCGACAGTGCGGTCGCTTGAGACCATCATCGCTGGCCTTGAGGGTGCTGAGGAGAGCATCGCCTACCCGAGCGGCATGGCAGCCGTCAACGGCGTGTTCGGCCACTACGCCAAACCCGGCAGTTCCGTGATCGTTTCGCGCGATGTGTACGGAGCCACCCTCTCGCTCATCCGCCAGCAATATGCCGAGATCGGCGTAGACGTCCAGGTTGTGGATGCAACCGACCTCGACGCAGTACGCACCGCGGCGGAGGAAAAGAAACCGGCGCTGATCCTCGCCGAAACGATCTCCAATCCCCTGATGAAAGTGACCGACATCGCCGCCCTGGCTGATATCGCACACGCGAATGGTGCAGCCCTGGCGATCGATAACACCTTCGCCTCGCCAATCCTCTGCCGGCCGTTGGAACTCGGTGCCGATGTGGTGCTCCACAGCACAACCAAGTACATCGCCGGCCATGGTGACGTGCTTGGTGGCGTGGTGAGCGGCAGCGAACCGGTCATCACGGGACTGCGCGATCGTGCCCGCATCAACGGTGCTGTTCCTGGCCCCATGGATGCCTGGCTGACGGTGCGGGGTATCCATACCCTCCACCTGCGAATGAAGGCACATAGCGAGAACGCCCTGGAAGTCGCCAGGTGGCTGCAAAGCGATGATCGAATCGACGTCGTCAACTATCCCGGGCTGGATGCCGGCTACCTCTCGGGCCAGTTCCTGAGTGATCTCCGCGGCGGCATGCTCAGCTTCGAAATGAAGGGCGCAACCAGCGAGCATGCGTTTCGCTACCTGGAAGCGCTCAAACTGATCAAGCCAGCCACCACCCTGGGCGATGTCGCCACCGCTACCCTTCACCCCGCAACATCCAGCCAGCGTGGTTTCTCGCCGGAAGAACGGGCAGAATGGGGCATTAAGGACAACCTGGTACGCCTGTCCGTTGGCATCGAGGATGCCGGGGATATCATCGCCGACCTCGACCAGGCGATTGCCGCAGCGCTTCAATAAGGAGCACGAATGGACGACATCACACCCCGATTCCAGTGGCCCGGCGGCCATCGCAGCGCGCTCTCACTGGTGGTGCATGTTCCCGGTTTCGGCTTCAGCGAAGGCGGCACCGATCAGGAGGACCTTCTGGGTCTCGATTACACGCCGGCTGGGATTCGCAACCTCTTCAAGGCGCTGGAAGACCTCGACGTAAACGCGACATTCGCCTTCACGGCAGAATCAGCGGTCGATGTGCCAGAGCTGATCCGCGAGGCACACGAACGCGGCCATGAGGTGGCCGCGAGCTTCTGCAGCCCGGGCGGCACGGTTAGCGACCTTGTTGCCAACCTCACGGAAGCCACCGGGGCTGCGGTAAACGGTATTGTCGCGCGCATCCCCGGGTTTCCGACCAGCGAACTCGACGACGACTGGGGCAACGACAGCGGCAAGGCGTGGCTGATAGATGGACGTTCCGGCGATCTGCCATCGCTCCAGCACGATCCGGAATCCGCGCTTATTCCCATATCCCCGTACCTGATGGATACCACCTGGCTTTCCCCGGTTCGGCCATTGCCACCCAGCTCGCTGCTGGAAACCTGGATGCTTGCCCTGGACGCCCAGAGGCAGGACAGCCTGTACATGCCCTTCATTGTTCACCCGCATATCATGGGACGACCCGGGCTGCTTGGCACGCTCACCCGATTCCTTGATGATGTGATTGCGTATGGTGATGTCTGGATCGCTCGGGTCGATCACATCGCCGCCACCTGGCACGCTTACAACGACGATTAGGAAGACACAATGACAGGTAATTTGTTCGTCCACGGCGGTCCGATTCTCACCATGAATCCGGGCCAACCGTTGGTTGAGGCCGTTGGTATCGTAAATGGCCGGGTCCTTGCAGTCGGTGATGCCGCCGATGTGCGGAAGGAAATGGGCACCCGTTTTGACGAGATCGATTTGCAGGGCCGTATGGCCTCGCCCGGCCTTTATGATGCCCACGCACATATCATCGGAACCGGTGTGGCCGCAGC
This sequence comes from Chloroflexia bacterium, assembly GCA_043427975.1. GTDB lineage: Bacteria > Chloroflexota > Chloroflexia > Thermomicrobiales > UBA6265 > UBA6265. The sequence continues at coordinate 50,237 of JBHWTK010000019.1, forward strand.
CGAAATCGAAATCAACGCCGACCGGGTCAGTTCCATCGCGGATATCCTGGCCGCTGTAAAGCAGCGGGTTGGCGAAACCCCCGCGGGCAGCTGGATTGTCGGCCAGGGGTACGACCAGGAACTGCTGGAGGATCGCCGTCATCCTACCCGGTACGACATGGATTCGGTTGCCCCGGATGTGCCGGTAATGCTGAAACGCAGCTGCCATCACATCATGACGGTGAACAGCAAGGCGCTTGAACTGGCCGGGATTACCGCCAACACGCCCGATCCCGACGGCGGCACCATCGATCGCGACGAGCACGGCGAACCAACCGGGGTGCTTCGCGAGAACGCGATGAACGCGGTGTATGACGTTGTGCCGGAAATGAACGACGACGAAATCCTGCAGGCGCTCATAACCGGCGGAAATATCTTCCGCAGCCACGGCGTAACATCTGTCGGCGATGCCGGTTTTGGCAGCCGGAATCGTGAGGCAATGATCGCCTTCCAGCGTGCCCGGGCAGCCGGCACCCTTCCGGTTCGAACCAACATGATGATGCTCATCAACGACACGCTGGACGAGCTGATCGAGCTCGGTATCCGCACTGGCCTTGGAGATGAGTGGCTGCGCATCGGCAACGCCAAACTCTACACCGATGGGTCGATTGGTGGTCGCACAGCGCGCATGCTGGCCCCGTTCCAGGGCGAAACGGAGAACGTGGGCCTCTGGATGGAAGAGCCTGAGGTGATGAAGGCCAACATGATCAAGGCCCATCGCGCCGGTTTCCAGCAGGGACACCACGCTATCGGCGATGCTGCCATCACGCTGCTGCTGGACACCTACGAGGAGATGCAGCGCGACTACCCGGTTGATGATTTCCGGCCGCGCATCGAGCACTGCTCGCTGCTGAGCGAGGAGATGGTGGACCGCATCGGGAAGATCGGAGCGGTACCGATCCCGGGCACCACGTTCCTCTACGACATGCGTCCGGTGTACCTGGCCAATCTGGGCGAGGAACGTGTTCGTTACGCGTATGCGATGAGGACGTTCCGCGACCGGGGCATCGTGGCCGCCGCAAGCACGGATTCTCCTGTGTCGCTGGTCAACCCGATGATCGGCATCCAGATGATGATGACCCGCAAGGATCGCAATGGCGATGGCATTTTCGAAGAGGAAACCGTGCCGCTGGAGGACGCGATTCGCGCCTACAGCTGGAACGGTGCCTACGCCAGCCACACCGAGCACGAGAAGGGATCGCTGGAACCCGGTAAACTTGGGGATGTAACGGTGTACGAAACCGACCTTCGCTCGGTCGATCCGCTGGCTATCCGCGATGTTCGCTGCGATTACACCATCGCCGATGGCCGGGTTGTGTATGAGCGGGTCGGATAGGCCTGGAGGAACACATGACACTGCACATCACCTGGTACGGTCACGCCACGTTTGGCCTGGAGGCCGACGGGAAGCAGGTTCTTATCGATCCCTTCTTCACCGGCAACCCGGCTTGCCCCGAGGGCGTGAACGTTGATGACCTGAACCCCTCAGTGATCCTGGTCACCCACGGCCACAACGACCACATTGGCGACACCGTTGCGCTTGCACAGCGAACCGGTGCCAAGGTAATCGGCATGGTCGAGCTTGCCGGATTCCTCGGCAAGAAGGGCGTGGAAAGCGCTGTAGGAGCAAACTTCGGCGGCACAGTGCAATTCGATGGCGGTTCGGTCAAAATCGTCCCTGCCTGGCATACCAGCAGCTACAACGATGATGACGGTACCGTTGTACCGCTCGGGATCCCGGCCGGGCTTGTGGTGACGTCCGGCGGCAAGACGATCTACTTCGCGGGTGATACCTGCCTCTTCGGCGATATGGCGCTCATTGGTGAGGAGGGTCTGGACGTTGCCGTACTGCCGATCGGCGACCATTTCACCATGGGTCCCGACGACGCCGTCCGCGCTGCGAAACTGCTGAACGCCGGCACGGTCATCCCCTGTCACTACAACACCTTCCCGCCCATCCGGCAGGATGCAGATAAGTGGGCTGCCGACGTTACCGCCGAAACGTCATCGATGGCCTTGGTCCTCCAGGCTGGCGAAGCGACCGAGCTCTAGCCCTATGACCGATACACCGAGCATGGACGATATTCGCGCCGAAATGCGGCGCACGGCGTACCAGAAGAAGGCCGTTTCGAAGCTACCGGCAAAAGAGACGCTGGACTATGCGATCGGTTTCTTCAAGGAACATGGATACCGTGCGGGCCTGACAGGTCGACCGAACCAGATGTTCATCATGGGAGGCCGCGAAGGAATCCTGCCGCGCGTCACAGGCGAGATCAAATTGCAGACCGATGTCGGCAAAGGCAAGGTGGTAATGGTGACCATGGATGCCACCGGCGAACGACTGCACGAGGTGATGAAGCAATTTCACGCGTCCTTACGTATAATAAGTAAGGACAGTTAAGTCCTAAACCGATTCGACGACCTCGTAAAGGACACACCTCAATGACCAGTAACCTCAATCCCGCGGATTTCACGCTGCTCACGCCGCATCCGGCCGAGCAGAAGTTGCCCGAGTCTGCCCGCCTCGGCCCGGTTCACCTGCATGTCACCGACGGGGCCAATGCAAAGCGCTTCTGGACCCAGTACATTGGCCTCTCCGAAATATCCGACTCTGGCGACACCATTGAACTGGGCGTGGAGAGTGAACCGCTTATCGTTCTCTATCCCGGTGCGAGCTCGCCGGTGGTGCAGCGTCGCAACGGCCTTTACCACGTGGCCATCCACGTTCCTTCCCAGAAGGAACTGGCTCGCCTCAGCATGCGCCTTTATTCCCTTGGCTGGGAGCACTCCCCTACTGACCATGCGGAAACCATGGCGACCTACACCAGCGATCCCGATGGCAACGGCATTGAGATCACGTTCGAGACGCCAGAGCGCGGCAGCCTCGCCCGTGGCGAAACGAGCTACGCCGCCGTTATGGCCGATGGCACGTTGCAGAGCGGTACCGAACCGCTCGACGTCGATATGCTGTTGAGCGCGCTCGAAGAGAGTGACGACATCATGGCGCCCATGCCGGCCGGAACACGCATCGGCCATGTGCACATGCATGTGAACGATATCGTGGCTGCTCGCGATTTCTATATCAACCAGCTGGGCCTGGGCGACATGCGCTGGTTCCAGAGCTTCCGAATGAGCGACTTCTCGCTGAATACCAGCTTTGTGCCGCATGCCATCGCGATCAATACCTGGAACGGCACCTCAGCCCAGCCGCGACCAGACGGAACCGCCGGACTGAAGGAATGGAACCTGATCGTTGACGACTTCCAGGCCATCAAGGACCTCTCCGAGCGACTCAGCGACGCCGGTACGGTTCACCAGGTGGACGGAAACCACCTGCTGGTGAAGGACCCGGCCGGCAACCCGCTGCGAGTGGAAGTTCAGGAGCGCTAATGGCTGTCGTCGCCTTCCTCGATTCCAGGCTGCCGTCCGATTCCACCCTGCTCCATGCGGCGTGGGCAGCGCGGACCCTTGGGCAACAGCTTGTCCTGCTGACCCTGGTTGATGGAGGCGACAGCGACACGACGTTCGCCCACGAGGCGTATGGTGGCATGGACGCCCTCGAGCACTTCTACCGCGATGTCCTGCCACCTGAACGCGCTGGCGACAGCGAGCGTGACTCTGCTGCTATCGACATGGTGCAGGCCGCCGCACGTCGTGCCCGGGAGCTTGGAGTTGAGCGGGTGCGTACTGCCGTTGTACGCGAGGCGCTACCGTACGTTGT
>JBHWTK010000020.1:0-4322 GCA_043427975.1 Chloroflexia bacterium
GATCGGGCGCGTGGAGGACGAGTCCGTGCTCGGCGAGCGCCTGGAGCAGTTTGGTGACCGGCACCATGTGCGGGAAGACATCGCACGGCACGGTGGCGTGCGCGGGCGTGAGTGGTGTATTGCTGGCGGCAAGCTCCGCGACTTTCTGCAGCGCTATCGCCCCGGCACAGTTCCCGGCCTCATCGATGATCGGCAGCGTGCGGATATTGGCTTCGGTGGCTGTCGCGATGAGATCGGTGCCTACCTTCCCCACCGGCGCGACAATCGCCTGCTCCCTCGGCGTGGAGATCGTCGTGAGATCGATCATTACCGGCAGGGTCGGTTGGCGTGTGGTGGGGATGGGCATGGGGATAGAAATCCTTACTCTGATACTTGATCCTGATTGTCTGTCTAAGGATACCGTTTCGGTCCTCATGGGTAGCCAAGACAAAGCGACCCAAGATCTCCGCGCTCCCTATCCAGTGACTGTGAGCGCAACCCAACCTGGGAAGAGCGGCTCATGGAACATCGATGCTACTTATAGTCTGTCGACCTTGAAGCAAAAGCCGACAAGATTTGACGTATGGAACACAACAGCCTTCGTCAAATACTCGCCGCAAATATCCGTGCCCTCAGATCATCGAGCGGTTTGAGTCAGGAAGAGCTGGCATCCCAGGTTGGAGTCCACCGGACCTATATGGGAGCAGTGGAGCGCGGTGAGCGGAACATAACATTGTCCACCCTTGAACGAATAGCTGGGGCCCTCAATGTTGATCCTGTTTGCCTGCTCCAACCACGCGAACTCGATGGCCCTCAATGAGCACAACAAGGGCGTACTTTTCTTCCACCATCGCTCGTTTCCTTGAAGAGCCGTCCGATAGCATCCTTGGCGCCCTCACGCGTGCAAGCACGTTTGACGTAGAGCTGGAGCAGCGGAACGCATGGCGCGAAGAAATAGGGATTCTCAAATCGGCGCTGACCCACACTGAGGAGGGGTACATCCTGCTAGAGTATTCGATCCCTCGGATGGGGAAACGTATCGACGCGGTAGTCCTCTTTCCTCAAGTGGTTGTACCCATAGAATTCAAGGTTGGTGCTCGGACCGTCGATGGCTATGCGCGTGATCAAGTGATGGACTACGCGCTCGACCTCAAATACTTCCACGGGGAAAGCGCCGACGTCCTTATTGTGCCTGTGGCTGTCGCGACAGATGCTCCGTACAAGTCTCCGCTAATAATCGATCGCTATGAGGACAATGTTGCATCGGTCTTAATGGCAAATAGCCAGACTCTGGGTGCGACACTCCAGTTGCTCCAGACAATAATCGGTCCTCAAATAGATGGCATCGCATGGATGAATTCAGCATATCATCCAACACCGACTATTATCGAGGCCGCTCAGGCGCTCTACAAAGGGCATGGCGTTGCCGAAATATCGCGAAGCGACGCGACGGCCGAGAACCTTTCGATCACGGCAGGAGAAGTTAATCGAATTATCGATGAAACCAAAGAGTATGGTCGTAAATCGATCTGCATCGTTACAGGAGTTCCCGGCGCCGGGAAGACATTAGTGGGGCTGACAATTGCCAACGATCGTCACAAATACGAAGAGTCCGAACACGCGGTATTTCTGTCGGGTAACGGGCCGCTAGTCCAAGTTCTGCAGGAGGCTCTGGCGCGGGATGAATATGAACGCGCAAAGGAACTCGGGAAGCCACTACCCAAGAACGACGCACTTCGAAAAGCCAAGACGTTTATCCAGAATATTCACCATTTTCGCGATGAAGCGATTCAAGACGACGAACCACCGATTGAGAAGGTCACTCTTTTTGATGAAGCCCAGCGTTCCTGGGACGAAGAACAACTCACACGATTTATGAAGACTAAGAAGGGCAAGCCGAACTTCGATAAATCTGAACCGGAGTTCCTTATCGAGGTCATGGACCGCCATCCGGACTGGGCGGTGATCGTGTGCTTGGTAGGGGAAGGTCAGGAGATCAATACCGGCGAAGCCGGTATTGCTGCATGGCTGGATGTGCTTGGGACGAAGTTTCCCGATTGGTACGTGCATGTCTCGCCCCGAATCTATTCAGAGTCTTTCTCAAGTAACCAGGATATCCAGAGTCTTGTGGATCAGATCGGGCCTTCTCGCGTTGTGGAGAATGACAGTCTCCATTTAGGCGTATCGGTTCGCAGTTTCCGGAGCGAGAAACTAGCAGCGTTCGTTGAATTGTTGCTCAACAATCACCCAGCCGAGGCAAGTTCCATTCTTGACCAACTCAAGGAAACCTATCCAATCGTCCTAACGAGAGACATCAACAAGGCGAGGGCTTGGGTACGGGAACAGGCGCGCGGCACTGAACGCTACGGTCTCACCGCTTCAGCCGGTGCTCGACGACTGCGCCCATTCAGTGTGTGGATTCAACACAAGATCGACCCACCCACCTGGTTCCTCAATGATAAGAACGATATTCGCTCATCATTCGGGCTCGAGGAAACCGCGACAGAATTCGATATTCAGGGATTGGAGCTCGATTGGACGATTGTCTGCTGGGACGGTGACTTGCGTTACAACGGTCTCGATTTTGAACACCATGCGTTTAAGGGTGCACGTTGGACGAAGGTCGGTGCGGCCGAACGGCAGATTTACCTCAAGAATGCTTATCGAGTGTTGTTGACACGGGCGCGCCAAGGGATGGTGATTTTTGTACCGCCTGGTTCAGATCAAGACCACACGCGTGAACATGAGTTTTACGATCCAACCTATGAGTATTTACTGAGCGTCGGGATCCCGGAAATCTAGGAGAGGTGTTATGGGTGCCTCTCCTAGATTCTTGGCCTACTCCGCTTCCTCGACCTCAATCCGCGGGTACACGGAACTTGCATTTGGCAGCGTCGGAGCGAAAAGAGCGGCGGACCTCCCTACGCCCCTGCATCGTGAACAACGGCCACTCTTCAGTCTTGGCGACCGAAATTGCGACTGCACATTGCCGGCTTAGCCGCGTTGTCGGCTAGACAGCGCGAGCCTCGAACACCATAACCGGGCCGGTTCCATCGAACGGTGACTGATGCCAATCTCCCCAGATAGCTGCCACCTCGAATCCGGCACGGAGCAACTGGTTACTGATGATGGTGTGATCACGAAACGTCAGCACATCCTGCTGCAGCACATACTCGCCGCTATCAACGAATCGATTGTGGGCAAGGAGCAGCACCTGGCCGCCGTCGAGTTCTTTCACCTCGTACCATTCGCGCAGCCGTCCATGAATAGTATCCCGTTCAGTCGGTTCCGGTTGGTCCCACGATTCCCACTCCCGGTTCTGCGGGTTTCGGCTCTCAAAGGCCAGCATCGCGCTGTACCTGGCGCGAGATCGGATCTCGACCAGCGTGCGTTCCCATTCGGGATCAGGGATGTGCTGGGCGACGTTGCCGGTCATCACGACGAGGTCAAAATCGCCCTCGGGCACTGCCCGGATATCGCCCTCTATCCACGTGACCCCCTCGGCTCCGGGGCGATTCCTGGCATATGAGATCATCGTGTGCGATGGATCCACACCGACAACCCTTCGGTCGTGTCCCGTGAAAGAGACGGTGAGAAGGCCGGTTCCGCAGCCGACATCGAGAATAGAGCGAGCACCTGTGCGATTCGCGAGCGCCAAATAAAACGCGTGGTCGTCCCCGGCCGGATTGTCTCCGTCGTAAAGATCAACAATCCGGGCGTCGTAATCCCGCATAGATACCCGCTCCTTTCACTTACTGTTTCCTACGCCCTACTCCGCTTCCTCGACCTCCTCGACCTCAATACGCGGGAATATTGGGCTTGCCTTCGGTAGCGTCTGACCAACCAGCGCGTCGCTCCACTCACGACTCGCAACCGCGCCGCTGTCTTCCAGCGAGAAGCCCAACTGGGTCGCGATCCGCGCCGAGCCCTCGGGGATGAACGGACTCATCACCACGCCGACGACGCGGATTGCCTCAATGAGGTCGGCCAGCACCACGTCCAGGCGGGAGTCAGCGTCGGCGTCGCCGTTCTTCGCGGCCTTGGCGATTTCCCACGGTTTCTCGTCGTCCACGAACTTGTTGGCACGGGTCACCATCTCCCACGCGGCGGCGATCGCCTCGCGGAAATCGAACGCGTCCAGCGCGGCATCCATGCGCGCCGGCACGCCCTGCGCAATCGCCTTCAGCGCGCTCTCCCGGTTTGCGTCCACCTGCGGCACCACGCCGCCACGATAGCGATGCAGCATGCCGACGGATCGGTTCACCAGGTTACCGAGGTCGTTGGCGAGATCCTGGTTATAGCGGCCAATCAGCCGTTCCTCGCTGAAGTTGCCGTCGCCGGTG
>JBHWTK010000021.1:0-26176 GCA_043427975.1 Chloroflexia bacterium
CTGCGTTTGATCATGGCCCGCAGCTACGCAGCCATGCGCGATACCAGTCGCGAGAAGAACGTTTCCTTCCGGACTGGGGCCATGCTCCGGGCGGTGGAGCGGGTAAGCGAGTTCACCCGGATTCGGGGCGTGTACCCGTAGGCGACATATCCCCATACGTACACAAACACAAAACCGCCCCGGGCCAGAAATAAACCCGCGGCGGTTTTACTGTGGAACCCGTTAGTCGACGACCAAAAGCTCCCGGAGCTGGTCTTCTTCAGACACGTGGGTCACGGCGATGATCTCGTCGCCGACCTCAATGACCGTCTGCCCGTTGGGAACGATCACCTCATTGCCTCGTGCGATAGCCGCGATAGCGCAACTCACAGGTAGGTTGAGGTTCTCAAGTCGCTCGTTTACAACCGGGGAGTTCGCCGAGATGTTTGCTTCGACGATCGCCAGGCCGGCATGGCGCAAGGTCATCAAATGGACGAATGACCGGTGGGGGATCGCCTGACCGATGAGGTTGAGGATGAAGTTCGTCTGGCTCACCGTCACGTCTACGCCAAGCAACTTGAAGAGATGCTCGTTCTTCGGGTTATTCACTCGGGCGATGGTGCGACCGACATTGAACTTGCTCTTCGCGACCTGGCAAATCACCAGGTTGTCCTCATCATCACCGGTAACGGCTACGACAACATCGGCACGCGCAGCTCCTGCCCGGTCGAGCACGGATGCCTCCGCACCGTCGCCGCGTACGACAACAGAGCCCAGGCGCTCGCCATACAGTTCAACCTTGCCGGGATCCCGTTCGATTAGCAGAACCTCATGGTTCTCGGAGAGCAGCGTTTTGGCAAGGTAATAGCCAACTTTCCCGGCACCCACCACGATGATGTACATATCAGATTCCCCCGGCCGATGCCGTCGCTTCCTCGATCTGGTCGAGGATCAGCGCGGACATGGTGGTTGTCGGACAGACGGTCAGCAAACCGATCGCGCGGTAGGCATCGGATCGTACCGGGTCGTAGATGCGCACGATGGCGTGGGGAACGTTGAAGATCGTTTTGGCTACCTGCGCGCCCATGATGTTGCGGTTATCGGCGTTGGTGGTTGCAATGAAAACCTCCGCATCTTCGATGCCCGCCGCCCGCAAGACGTCCTCATCAATTCCCGTGCCGATCAATGTATTGCCGTTGTACTCACGAGGCAGGCGCTCGAACGCTGATGAGACACGGTCGATGATCGTAACACTGTGTCCTTCGCGATCAAGCAGCGTGGCCACCCGGGCGCCAACCCGGCCGCAGCCCATGATGACCACCTTCATTCGATGTCCATCTCCAGTTCATGTACCAGGTTTTCGCTCATTGGAGCCCGCAGGATAATCACTTCGCACGGAGCGTTCTTGAGCACGTAGTCTACTGTTTCCCCTATGGTCCGCTTGCCAAGGCGCTTGGTGACCCGTGCACTCATGATGATCGCATCCACGTCTCGCATGGCAGCCTCATCAACAATCGCCGGGCCGGCGAGGCGGGCCTGCAACAGGTCAGCTTTAACCGCGCAGGTTTTGGAGTCCAGACCAACGCAAATCGCTTCCTGGGCGCGACTCAACACATTCTCTCCGTGGCTGACGTCCATTGGCAGGTCCGCATCGAGCGGCAGTGCCTGGTCGACTTCCACAACGTAGATCAACGTGATGTAACTGTGCCTCTTTTGCGCGATCTTGTTCGCGTAACTGATCAGTCGTTCGTCCCGATCGTCGCCCGCAATCGGCACAAGGATGCGCATGGGCGTATCGGACTTGGAACGAGACTGGCCAAGCAGGGCCTGGCGAATACTAGCCACGATGAATCTTCCTTCAATGATGTCTGGCGTTAACTGATATACCGGCGGTTCACTTCGATGCCGCCAAGTGCTGCTCGCCATACGGCCCGTATTGTACAGGGACGCTGCGGTTTCTGCTCAGATGCACGAGCAAGGCGCTGATATCAGCCGGCGTAACGCCAGGAGTTTTCTGTGCCTGACCCACTGTAAGTGGTTTGGCCGTGTTCAGTCGCTGCTGCGCCTCGATTCGGAGGCCGCGTACGGTCGTATAGTCCAGGTCCGGGTCGATTCGGTCCTCAGCAGCCTTGCGGTGCCGCTCGGCTTCCATCTGCTCTTTCTCGATAAACGCGCCGTAGCGAATGGCGACCTGGGCACGTTCCAGTGTGCTGCCCGCCGGGATACCATGCGGCCACATATCAAGCGATGCCAGCGAACGCAGGACAGCATCAAGCCCCACATGGGGCCGGCGGGCCAGGTCCAGGGCCGTCATAGATCGAGAAGTGGGTACCAGCCCTTCAGCGGCCAGCGCGGCGGCATGACGCGGATTGTCCCCCAACCAGATTGAGGCCAGTTGGCGCTGGATGGCGGCAATCTGGTCGCTCTCATGCCTGACGTCTCCATGGCGGATATCGTCAATGAGACCAAGCGCGTGAGCCCGGTCGGCGAGGCGGTCGTCGGCGGTATCGGATCGCAAGATAAGCCGGTACTCGGCTCGCGAGGTCAACATCCGATACGGTTCGCTGAACTGCTGGGATGTGAGGTCGTCGATCATCACGCCGATATAGCCGTCTGTGCGCGTGAGCACCAGTTCGGGTTTGCCAAGTGCCCGCGCCGCAGCGTTCGCGCCCGCAACCAATCCCTGTCCGGCCGCTTCCTCGTACCCGCTGGTTCCATTCACCTGGCCAGCCATGAACAGGCCGTAAATCCGGCGTGTCTCCAGGGTCTGGAGCAACTCGGTCGCATCCAGGGCGTCGTATTCCACGGCGTAGCCGTAGCGGGTAATCCGCGCCTGTTCTAACCCGCGGATCGACCGCACAACGTCGTGCTGGATGTCGGCGGGGAGACTCGTGCTCAGCCCCTGCACATACACTTCATGACTCCGCCAACCTTCCGGCTCAATGAATACCGGGTGAGACGTTTTATCGGCGAAACGCCCGACTTTATCCTCGATTGATGGGCAATAACGCGGACCTGTGCCCTCGATATTGCCGTTGTACATTGGCGCGCGGTGGAGATTGGCGCGGATAACGTCGTGTGCCTGCTCGTTGGTGGACGTCTGGTAACAGTTCACCTGCCAGCGGCCGCCGCGGAATTCTGGCGAGGAGAAAATGCCGGTTGCCGCAGCCGGCAGCATCATCTGGTCAATGCGGCCCGCCGCACCATCCCGGCTGATCCAACGTGGTTCATCGTCCCCTGGTTGCAGTTCACAGCGCGAGATATCGATAGTGCGCGCATCGAGACGCGGGGGAGTACCGGTTTTGAATCGCTTGAGTCGCAAGCCCAGGTCAGCAAGTGACGTGGCGAGTTGCGTATCGTTCGTGTCACCCGCACGGCCTCCAGCGTGTGACGACTCTCCACTCACCATCCGCGCGCGCAGGAAGGTACCGGCAGTTACGACCACGGTCTGGCAGGCGACCTTCCCGCCATTTCGGAGGGTCAGCCCCAGTATCTGCGGCTTCGATCCCTCGGAAATGATGAGACCGGTTGCCTCATCCTGAACCAGCTCCAGGTTTGGCTGGAGTTCGATTCGCTCCTTCATGTCGATGGCGTAGAGGCTCTTGTCGCATTGAAGCCGGATCGCCTGCACAGCTGGGCCCTTGCTCGTGTTCAACAACCGGGCTTGCATCGCAGTAGCATCGGCAACTGTGGCCATTGCACCACCAAGCGCGTCAACCTCGGCAACGATTTGGCTCTTCGCGGGCCCACCAATGGACGGGTTGCACGGCATAAATCCCACCCTGTCCAGGTTGGGAGTAACCATGAGGGTCCGTGCGCCAATACGGGCAGCGGCAAGCGCGGCTTCTGTACCGGCATGACCGGCACCCACCACGATCACGTCATAGGAGAGGGAGTTTGTCGTCACGTAAATAGCCCTAAAGTCTGATGATGGCATGAGTCTGGGGGTATCATAGATGGTAGAAACACGCCATACGAAGTTGAAGTGGAGGAAACCCGGATGAGCGATCAACCCACACAACATGCTACACCCACCGTGCAAGTGCGCGAGGTTGGACTGCCTGAGCAAACCTCGGCGGCAAAGGTCCTTGCGGTGGCGGGCATCGCCGGGGCGGTGATCTCGACGATTATCGCCAAACTCTCCGAGAAGGAGGAAGTTCCGCCCACGCGCGTGGAATCTGCCAGGGAATACCTGCAGGCAGCGCTCGAGAACGCGCAGCAGCAAGACCTGGCCAAGAAGTCGAAAAAGATGAAGAAGGCGGGAGCGAAAAAGGCAAAGCGCGGCCGGGACAAAGCCGAGATCAAGGCCGACGTCATGCTGGAGGCGGCGAGGAAGCACGCCAACGAAACAGCCGCTACCGCCCGAGGTGAATTCAACTCATTCCTTAACACACTCAAGGGCGGTGGCATGGAGCTGGAACGATTGGCCGACGAGTTCGCCGAATCGACAGTCATGGCCAAGCTCCGGGAGTTCGGCGAGGAAGCGCGGTTGCTGGCAGAGCAGGGCAAGATGAAAGGATCCACTGCCGCCCACAAGGTAGAGTCCGACATCATTCCCCAGGCCAAAGATAGTGTTCGCCACCTTCGCGAGGCCGGGAAGGAACGCGCGTCAAACGTCGCCGAGAAGGCGAAGAGCGATGTCCTTCCTGCTGCCCAGCATCTCGCGGACGACCTGGCGGACAAGGCGAAGAACGAGTTCATCCCGGCGGCCCAGAAAGCGGCGACCGAGGTCAAGGACCACACCGCCCACGTGGTGGAATCGGTGGGTCACGACGCCGAGAAACTCCTCGGCGAGGCGGCCCAGGCCGCTGCGGAGAAGAGCAAGCAGGCCGGCACGGCCGTTCAGCGAGGGGGGCGAGAAACCCGATCGTTGCTGGTGTGGCTGGGATTGGCTGGCGTGCTCATTTTCTCGGTGTTCCTGGATGAAGAACAGCAGCAGAAGCTCAAGGAAATCGCCAAAGAAGTATTCGGCGAAGCCCGGGACATGTACTCCGACATGAAGGGCGACCAGCAAGGTTCGTAAGCTGAATAAAAGAAGAGGGCCGGATCGTACGATCCGGCCCTTTCTATACCTGCTTTACGAGACTGCTGCCTGTGCCCGTTTTGAGGCCGGCGATCCGTGGCAGTGCTTGTACTTCTTGCCGCTGCCGCACGGGCACGGTTCGTTGGGGCCAGTTTTCTTCACCCGCCGCGGCGTGCGGGCATCCGGCTCATCCTGGGCAGAATTGGTTGTGGTCTCTGCGCTGGAGATGCTCGTCTGCACGGGCTGTGTGGCCACGGCCGGTTGCACGCGGAAGATCGCCCGAACAGCATCGTGCTGAATCTTCTGCAGCAGCTCGTTGAACAGCCGGTAGCCTTCGGTCTTGTAGACCACCAGGGGATCTTTCTGTCCATACGCCTGCAGGCCAACGCCCTGACGCAGGTCGTCCATCGTGGTGAGGTGCTCGACCCACAGTTTGTCGATCACCATGAGTAGGACGCTACGCTCCACCTTTGCCAGCATGTCCGGAGCAAAACGTGATGCCACCTGCTCGTAAGCGACCTGGCTGTCGTCGACAAGCGTATCGATGAGTTCGTCTTCATCGAGTCCGTCGATCTCTTCCAGCGTCAGCGTGCTGGGCAGTACCAGCGCCTTGTACTGTTCCAGCACCCGCTCGTAATCGAGACCCGTTTTCTCGTCCGCGTTGCTTTCCACGATCGATTCAATCTCGCCGTCCAGCAACTCGATCATTTTCTCGTGGACATCAACGCCGGCGACGATTTTCTTTCGATCCCCGTAAATCACTTCCCGATGACGGTTCATCACGTCGTCGTACTGCACCACATGCTTCCGGCGATCGAAGTTATGGCCCTCGACCTTGGTCTGCGAGCTTTCGATTGTCTTGCTGATGATCTTTGCCTCGATGGGCTGGTTGTCATCCATGCCCATGCGGTCCATGAACCCGGCGATGCGCTCCGAACCGAATCGACGCATGAGGTCGTCTTCAAGGCTCACGAAGAATTGCGAGCTGCCAGGATCGCCCTGACGGCCGGCACGACCGCGGAGCTGGTTATCGATACGGCGGCTCTCGTGGCGCTCCGTGCCGATGATATGCAAGCCGCCGAGCTCGGCGACGCCCTTTTCAAGCTTGATATCGGTACCGCGACCGGCCATGTTCGTTGCGATAGTGACCTTACCCTTGTGCCCCGCGCGCTCCACGATTGCGGCTTCGCGCGCATGCTGCTTGGCGTTCAGAACATCGTGTTCAATGCCCCGGCGTGTAAGCAACTCGCTGAGGAATTCCGATTTTTCAACCGAGGTTGTACCGACCAGCACCGGACGCCCCGAGGCGGAAATGTCTTCCACCTCATCGGCTACTGCCTCAAATTTGCCGAGTTCGGTCTTGAACACCAGGTCGCCGTAGTCCTCGCGGATCATGGGGCGGTTGGTGGGAATGACCACAACAGGCAGGCTGTAAATGCGGTAGAACTCTTCGCTTTCCGTTTCAGCCGTACCGGTCATACCGGCCAGCTTCTTGTACATGCGGAAGTAGTTCTGGAAGGTGATGGTGGCCATGGTGACGTTCTGGCGGCGGACCTTCACGCCTTCCTTGGCCTCAATCGCCTGGTGGAGGCCTTCGCTATAGCGGCGACCATCCATCATGCGGCCGGTGAATTCGTCGATGATGACCACTTCACCGTCGCGGACGATGTAGTCCTTATCCCGTTGGTAAACCGCACCGGCTGTCAGCGCCTGTTCCAGGAAGTGGGTGAGGTCAAGGTAGCGCTCATCGAAGATCGATTCGCCCTCCGGGATCCCTGCCATGCGCTCAACACGGTCGATGCCTTCCTCGGTGAGGGTCGCGGTTCGGTGCTTGAGGTCGACTTCGTAATCGCGATCCTTACGCAGTTGTTTGACGATCTGCGCGAACTGGTAATAACGATCGGTCGCGTTTTCGGCAGCGCCGGAAATGATAAGCGGGGTGCGTGCCTCGTCGATGAGGATGCTATCGACCTCGTCGACGATGGCGTAGTTCAGTTCGCGCTGAACCTGGGCAGTGGACTCGACAACCATATTGTCGCGAAGGTAATCGAACCCGAACTCATTGTTCGTGCCGTAGGTGATGTCCGCCGCGTACGCTTCACGTCGCCCAACCGGCCGGAGGAACTCCATGTTCTCGTCTTCTGCGATGTGGTCAGGATCGTACACGTAGGAGGATTCATGCTGGAGCACGCCAATGCTGAGGCCCAGCAAGTGGTAGACCGCCCCCATTTCCTGCGTGTGGAGACGGGCGAGGTAATCGTTCACCGTTACCAGGTGCGCACCATCGCCGCTCAGTGCGTTCAGGGCAATGGGCAGTGTGGCGGTGAGGGTCTTACCCTCACCAGTGCGCATCTCGGCGATTTTGCCCTGGTGCAGCACGATACCGCCCATGAGCTGTACGTCGAAATGCCGCTGTCCCAGCCGGCGCTTGGCAGCCTCGCGGGTCATGGCGAAGCTCTCTACCAGCAGGTCGTCCAGGGATTCGCCATCCGTGTAGCGTCGGCGAAGTTCCTGAAACTGCTCCTGCAACTGCTGGTCGCTGATGCCCTCGTATCGGGATTCGATGTCGTTGATCTCGGAAACAAGCGGTTTCAGCTGGTCGAGCTCCTGCCCGGCAGAATCGCCCATAATCTTCTTAAACAGTGTTCGCATGTATGGTGGTCTCCAGCTGTGATGGCGGTTCTGGGTCGCCACTCATCAACGTTGTTCTGATGGGTAGTATACAAGCCGCTTCCCGGTTCCCGATGTTAACGGATAATGGGGCCCGCGGGTTTCAAAGGAGGCGACATGGACTTCGCCCAGCGCGTTTACAAGGTGGTTCAGCTAATACCCGAGGGTTGCGTCACCAACTATGGCAGCATCTCGCGTGCGCTGGGGGCGCCTCGTGGGGCACGCCTCGTCGGTTGGGCGCTTCGCAATGCGCCCGCACAACTGGATATACCCGCACATCGCGTGGTCAACCGTAACGGGGTCCTCACAGGTGCCGCCCATTTCGGGCCGCCGGACGAAATGCGTCATATGCTCGAGGACGAGGGGGTTACGTTTGTCGACGAAATCACAGTCGATTTTAAACGCCATTACTGGGATCCCGGCGACGATCCGCGTGTCGACGAGCTTTACGAGTTCCGCGAGAGCTGACGCGCAGCACCCTCAGGGTCGGCGGAGCCGAGGATGGCCGACACAACGGCCACGCCATCAGCGCCGGCCGCCAGCACCGACCGGGCATTGCCGGCGTTGATTCCCCCGATGCCTACTACCGGCAAGCCGCCGATCCGCACACGGGCGGCAAACTCGTCCAGGCCCAACGCGGAACCGGCGTCCACCTTGGTGGCTGTGCCGAAGACGGGTCCGATGCCAAGATAGTCTGCCCCACGCGCCGCAGCGGATTCGAGATCACGGATAGTTTCCGGCGAATAGCCAATGAGAAAACCCGGTCCGCCGATTGAGCGGGCGGCCTCAATCGGAAGGTCATCAACCCCAAGGTGAACACCATTCGCTCCTGCGGCCAGGGCAATGTCTATCCGGTCATTCACGATGAAAGCGACGTCCTGCGCGGAACAGGCTCGTTGTACCTGTCTGGCGAGCTCAAGATAGCGGGAGTCGCTTAGCCGCTTGGCACGGAGTTGCACCATGGTGACGCCGCCCGCGATCGCTGCCGTCACCGCGCTAACAACGTCGCCGTTACAGTGCTCCGGGTCCGCCACCAGGTAGAGTTGCAGGGCCGCTCGCAGCTCCCTCACTTGCGCACGCCGTCCAACGCCTTGCGGATCTCTTCCGGCAAGGGTGCGAAGTGCGCGACAGGGGAGTGCCCCTCGCCAATACTTACCGATTGCTCCAGCGCATTTTGGATGAAGCTCTTGGCAAGCCGGATTGCTTCCAGTGTCTCAAACCCATGGGCAAGGAAGGCTGTGATCGCGGCCGAGAAGGTGCAGCCGGTACCGTGGGTGTTCTTGGTGTCGACCCGTGTGCCCTCAAACGGTATGAACTGGCCATCGTGATACACGAGGTCAGTGGGCGAGCCCGGCAGGTGCCCGCCCTTGATGATCACTGTGCGCGGCCCCATTGCAGCTATTGCCTTGGCCGCCTCCTGCACATGGGCGGGCGTGGCAAGTTGACGGTTGGCCAGTACCTCCGCCTCATGCAGGTTTGGTGTGACAACAGTCGCGAGCGGCAGAAGGTCTTTCTTGAGCGCATCAATCGCGTCCGGTTGCAAAAGTGCCACGCCGCCCTTTGAGACCATGACCGGGTCAACTACAAGATGGGGAATCCCCCAGGCTTCCAGCCGATCGGCCACATTTTCAATGATGGGTTTGCTGCTCAACATGCCGGTTTTCACGGCATCCGCGCCGATATCGTGCACCACGGTGTCGATCTGGGCGATGACGACCTCTTCAGGAACCTCGGCAATGGCAGCCACTTCCAGGGTATTTTGCGCCGTCACCGCAGTGACAACACTCAGGCCATATACACCGAGAGCGCCGAACGTCTTGAGGTCCGCCTGGATACCGGCACCGCCACCGGAATCTGAACCGGCAACAGTAAGCGCACGAATAACATGCTGGTTGTTCATGAACAGGAAATCCTTCCGGTGGGGAGCTGGGGCTGCCGGGTGAAACCGGCTCATACAGGTACCCTTATACTACAAACGATCGACCAGCCACGCACTGAACCGGGGACAACGTCAATGGATGTGAAACAGGGATTAATGGAAATCCGCAGTATGTTGGTAGCGAACAATGCCGACCGCGATACAGTGAAGATGGTGGACGTGATCACGCAGCGGGCATCGCTGCCTGCGGCCGCCGGGGCAAATGCCGATTCAGTGCTTCAGCTCGTGAGAATGTTGATGCGGAACCCGGTTTCCAGCCAGAACGTGACCGTGTACAACGACCTCGTAAAGGTGGAGTCCCAACTGGAAGCGCAGGCGGAGGAGTTCCGCTCGGTCCGCGCGGAAGAAGACCGGATCGCGAACGCGAAACCCAAGAGCTACTACAAGGCGCTGAAGGACAACAGCAAGAAGAAGTAACGCGACAGCGCCGGGGAGAATACTCCCCGGCGCTGTACTTTTGCCTTGTAGCTACTCCGCATCCCGCAAACGTCAGTCCGGGGCGAGCAATCCGTACGACCCATCCTTGCGGCGGTAAAGCACGGTGAACGTTTGATCCTCTTCATTCTTGAAGAAGAAGAAATCGTGTCCGATGAGTTCCATCTGCTCGATAGCGGTCTCAACGCCCATGGGGTCCATCTGGAAGGTCTTGGTGCGCGTAACCCGGGCCAATGCCTCTTCAGCCGCCATTTCCTGCGGATCCTGCCCGGCATC
This sequence comes from Chloroflexia bacterium, assembly GCA_043427975.1. Taxonomy (GTDB): domain Bacteria; phylum Chloroflexota; class Chloroflexia; order Thermomicrobiales; family UBA6265; genus UBA6265. The sequence goes on from JBHWTK010000021.1 coordinate 10,323, forward strand.
ATCGTCCACGGGAAGAATGTCCACCAACTCATTGAGCGGCTTGCCACCCCGGCGGCTGCGACGATCGTTGAACCGGCGAACCTGACCCACCAGTTTATCCACGGCCATGTCAAAGGCCCTGGCGATCTCTGGCGCCTCGGCTTCAGAGCGGAGCACATGTTTGCCGGTCTGCAGGGTAATTTGCGCGGTAGACGTTTCTGCACCCGTCCGGGTCACTTCGGTCTTAAGTTCAAGCTGGGCATCGACGATGTGCTCGGCAAGCCGGTCCAGCTTGGACATCCGCTTGTCGATAAACTCCCGCAACCCATCGGTCATCTTTACCCCGTTGGTGCGAATGTTGAGTTCCACGGATGCCTCCTTACGCGTTGCCGCCCCTGCGGCCGGACCTCGTTTTCACCGCAGGCACGTGCCTGATGGCCAATGGTCATCCGGGGAGAACCGGCGATGGCGCCCGAGGAGGGACTCGAACCCCCGACGCTCGCCTTAGGACGGCGACGCTCTATCCACTGAGCTACACGGGCATGTAGACATCGTTTGTATGGCGATTGTACCGCAGTTGAGCCGGGGCGGATGGATGTTATGCGGTCCACCGAGCGTTCGTTTCCCCTGCAGGGGAGCGACCGGGTCATTCTCGGTGTTCACCGGCTGTATCAGAAAATCCCTTACAAGGCCAATCTGCAAGTAGGATTCACCGATAAGACGGTAGAGAATAAATCCCTCACGATCGAAGCCAGATATTATCTTTTCATGAAAATGGGTAGTAACACCCTTGATTCCCACCTCGCTTTAGGTAAGTCTTGTATACACATGTCCCTCACCAGATCGGTGGTTGGTCGGTACATTCCGTTTCGTTGAAAGGGAGGACGCGATGTCTTCTGATGTGAGCAAGCTCGCAAAGCACCAAGTTAACCGGCGCAAAGTAGTTGGTGGAATTAGCGCCGCGGCAACCGTTCCCGCTGTGGCTGCGATTGCGGGTTTCAAGAATCGTTCGGCCGTTGCGCGGCAGGACGACCTGCCGTCGGATGTAACGGCAATCATTCAGGAGCGTGAGCTGAGCCCGGAGGACGTGACAGCGGCCCTGGAAACGTATATGCCCGCAGGCAAGATGGACGACTACATGATGTTCGCCTCGTCTGGTCACGCGGGTATGGTGTACGCCATCGGCGTTCCCTCCATGCGCAACTACAAGAGCATCGCGGTATTCACGCCTGAACCGTGGCAAGGGTACGGTTTCAGCGAGGAAACCAAGGCGGTGCTGGCCCAGGGTGCCATCAACGGCAAGGTGATGCACCACGGCGACACCCACCACGTGGCGCTTTCCGAAACCGACGGCGAATACGACGGCCAATACCTGTTCATCAACGAGAAGGTGCACGGCCGAATTGGCGTTGTTGATCTTTCCGACTTTGCAACCAAGCAGATCGTAAAGAATCCGCTGCTTGTCTCCGAGCACGGCGGCTGTTTTGCCACGCCGAATACCGAGTACGTCCTTGAGGCTGACCAGTATCCTGGCGTTCTGGGCGTAGGCAACTACGCTCCTTTGAGCGAATACAAGGAGAAGTATCGGGGCCTGTGTGCCTTCTGGAAATTTGATCGCGAAAAAGGTCGCCTGGTCCAGGAGCAGTCCTTCGGGATCGAGACCCCGCCCTATGGCCATGACCTTGGAGACGCCGGCAAGGGCGCGTGCGAGGGTTACGCCTTCTGGAACAGCTTCAACTCCGAGCTGGCGACAGGCGGCAACATGGATGGCAATCCTCCGCTCGAAATAGGCGCCAGCCAGAACGATATGGACTACATGACCATCATCGACTGGAAGAAGGCCGAACAACTCGCAGCCGATGGCAAGTCAGAGGATATGATGGGCTTCCGTGTCATCCCGATGGACGTGGCGGTAGCCGAAAACATCATGTGGATGGTGCCGGAGCCGAAGAGCCCGCACGGTGTCGATGTGACGCCGGACGGCGAGTTCATCGTCATTTCGGGCAAGCTCGATCCCCACGTGACCGTGTTCAGTTGGCAGAAGATCAAGGCTGCTATCGACGCCGGCAACTACGAGACTGACGAGTTTGGCGTACCTGTGCTTGATTACGAAGCCTGCCTCGAGACGCAAGTTGAACTCGGCCTTGGCCCGCTACACACCCAATACGATGACAAGGGGTTCGCCTACACCAGTCTTTTCCTCGACAGCGCGGTTGCCAAGTGGACCGTTGGCGAGGCCGGGAACCCTGATTCGTGGAAACTCGAGGAGAAGCTGCCGGTTCACTACAACGTCGGTCACATCTCCGTGGCCGGTGGCGACACGGTAGCCCCCAACGGCGAGTACCTGGTTGCGCTGAACAAGTGGGCGCTTGACCGATTCCCGCCGGTAGGTCCGTTGCTTCCGCAGAACCTCCAGCTTTGCGACATTCGCGAGGGCAAGCCGTACCGCACCCTGTACGATATGCCGCTGGCCTATGGTGAACCGCACTACGCCCAGATGATCCCGATGGGTCGCATCCAGGCACACGATGTCTATCCACAAGAGGACGGCAAGGTGGGCTGGGATCCGATCTCGAACGACTGGCATCCGGAAGGCCGGATGAAGGGCGACGAGAGCATCGAGATCAATGGTGATGAAGTTGTTGTTCACATGACACTGATGCGCAGTCACATCACACCGGATGTGATCGAGGTGCCGGAAGGCTCCAACGTCACGATGTACCTCACCAACATCGAGAACGCCAAGGATGCGACCCACGGCTTCGTTCTTGGCGGCCAGGACATCAGCCTGAGCCTCGAGCCGGGCGAGACTGAAACGGTGAAGTTTGTGGCCGACACCGCGGGTGTCTATCCCTACTACTGCACCGAGTTCTGCTCGGCGCTGCACATCGAAATGGCCGGTTACTTCCTGGTGAAGCCGGCTGAATAGGCGATCGTCGTCATTACCCGGGAGGGCACCATCGGTGCCCTCCCGATTCCTTGCCAGGAACCAAATGGAGCAAGGGCAATACCATGCAAAACGTACAACCATATAATCACCGCGAAACAACGCGGATCACACCTGAAAGGGAGAATGGGGCTACCCGCACGTTCGAGCGAGCCACCATGTCGCGTGGCCAGGTGCTTATCCTGCTCGGTGTTGCGCTGTTCGCCGTATCCCACTTTTTCCTTTGGTGGGAGCTGCGGCTGAACGCGCCCCAGTTTCCGGGTGGCCTGTTCATCCAGGCAACGTCGTATGAGATTCAGGACAGCCCGAAAACCCCGTTCGACGATATCGACCAGGTCGACGGCCTGAACCACTACATCGGCATGATGTCCCTTGGCGATGCAGCACAGATAGAGATGTCGCTGGCGATTCCCGCGATCATTATCTTTACGGCACTTGGGTTCCTGGCGGCATTCTGGGAAAAGAAGTGGGCTCCACTTCTTGCGTTGCCGATCCTCCTGTACCCCTGGGTTTATGTTCTGGACCTCGCCCTCTGGCTACGTTATGCGGGCCATAATCTCGATCCCACCGCGGCGATCACCATCGATCCCTTTACGCCGGTTTTGTGGGGCACGGGTGAGATTGCGCAGTTCAGCACGAATGCCGGTTTTACCACGGGGTGGTACCTGGCAGTCGCGGCTGGTATCTCTTGTGTCGTGGGGATATTCCTTGCCATCAGGAGAAACGGAAAATAGTGATCAGCAGTCGCAGCATTATCACGTGGCTATTGAGCTTGACCATCGCCATAGCGGGTTTGTTCGGAGCCCTCAGCGGTGATGTAGCCCATGGCCGAACGGTTGAGCCGCCCACACCGGTCGCCGTGGATCCTGTTCCCGAAGACGCCATTCGCGTTTGTGAGGACTGCGAGCAGCGTGATCTCCAGGGGGCGATCAACGCGGCGCCTCCGAATGCGGTGATCGTGGTTGAGGGGGGAACATGGCCGCCGGTCAGCATCGAGAAACCGCTGCGCCTCGTAGGGCAAGACTGGCCCCTGATTGACCTTCAGGGGGAGGGGACTGGCATTACGATCGCTTCCTCGGATGTCACGGTAGAGGGGTTCGATATCCGCAATACCGGGCGCTCCTTCGACAAGGAAGACAGTGGCATCTACTTCGAGGGCGAGCGGAATCATATCCTCAACAACCGCCTGACTGAAGTCCTGTTCGGCGTCAATGGTGCTACAGGCCACGATAGTGAGATTGCGGGAAACTACATCGAAGGCCAGGATGGTGTGACCGATGGACTCCGTGGCGACGGGATCAAGGTCTGGTATAGCCACCGAGTTCAGATTCACCACAACCACGTCACAAAATCCCGCGACCTGTTGGTGTGGTATTCAAACGAATGTGACGTATACGCGAATCTTGTGACCGACAGCCGCTACGGCTTTCACTTCATGAACAGCGACGACGGCTCTGCATCAGGCAATGAACTGGTCGATAACTCCGTCGGCATCTACATCATGTACGGCAAGCGGTTCACCGTAGAGAACAACCTGCTTCAGGGCAGCCGCGGTCCCTCGGGTCATGGCATCGGCCTGAAGGAGGTCGATGGTTTCGAGGTCATCGGAAACGTGATCTACGATAATCGCATCGGCGTATACAACGACAATTCGCCGTTCTCCATTGGCGCAGTCGGTGTCTTCCACCGCAATCTCATCGCCTACAACGATATTGGCGTGGGTGCCATGCCTTCGGCGCGAGCCAACGTGTATTACGAAAATAGCTTCGTCGAGAACCTGGAACAGGTGAGCGTGCTCGGAGGCGGCGAACTGGGCAGCCAGAACGTTTGGAGCCAAAACGGCGTTGGCAACTACTGGAGCGACTACACCGGCTACGACGCTGACGGCAACGGTGTTGGGGACGTGCCGTACCGGAGTGCCAACCTCTCCGAGCAACTCCGCCGATCGCACCCGCAGTTGCAACTGTTTCGGTTCAGCCTCGTTGAGACGGCGATCGATTTTGCGTCCGAGGCGATGCCGTTGTTCGAACCCAAATCGATTCTGGAGGATCCCGCACCGCTGGTGCAGCCCGTTCTGCCCGATTCCGCGCCGGAGGCTTACCAGCCGGAAACCCGGGTACGCACCATCAGTATTTCAATCGTTCTTATTTTGGGAGTAGCAGCCAGTATGTGGTGGGCCGGACAGCCCGCTCGTGCCGCCTCCACGTCGGAGGTCGCATGACGTCTCCTGATACCGAAATGACAATGCAGTTCCGCAACGTGACAAAGCAGTTCGGCGACCTGACCGCGCTCGATGATGTTTCGTTTGAGATTCGTCCCGGTGAATCGGTGGCCCTCTGGGGAAGCAACGGAGCCGGCAAGACAACGCTCATTCGCTGCCTCCTTGGTGTGACGAATTTCCATGGGGACGTTCTCGTACAAGGCCTAAGCAGCAAGAAACACGGCAAGTCAGTGCGGGCAAGAATCGGGTATGTGCCTCAGGTGATGCCGTTCTTCGACCTGCCCGTGGGCGAAATGGTGCTGCTCATCTCCAAACTCCGGGGAGTATCCGCATCGGAAGGGTTCGACCTGCTCCAGCGGTTCGGACTTGTTGATACCCGCGAAAAGCCGGTACGTAGCCTCTCCGGCGGTATGCGACAGAAGCTTGCGCTGACCTTGGCGCTGTTGGGGAACCCGGGGCTGCTTGTGCTGGACGAGCCAACCGCCAACCTCGATGCCGCCACCCAAAAAGAGCTGGTAGGCATGCTGAACGACCTGAAGGAGAAGGGGAGAACCCTCCTGTTCACCTCCCACCGCTGGAGCGAGGTTCGGGCGCTGGCAAGTTCTGTGGTTCGCCTGGAGAACGGGAAGGTGATTGACCACGAATCCGTGCACAGGCTTAAGCCCGAGCAAGATCATGTCAGCATCCGGTTGGAGTTACCCCTCCCACAAGTCAGGCCGGCCGCTGAGTCGCTCCGTTCGCTTGGCTTTGTGCCCTACGTGAATAGCACGCATGTCACGGTGTCGGTCCAGGATCGCGCGAAAATGGAAGTGTTCTCCGCGCTCTCGCAACACGGAATCGCGCCACTGAACTTTGATGTGGAGGTGGAAGAATGAGCCTGAGTGCGGTATCGACGCTCACTCAGCGCGAGTTGCTGGATGCCTTAAGGAACAAGTGGTTCCTGGTGTACTCGATCGCGTTTGTGGTGCTGTGTTTCGGCCTCGCCATGATGATTGTCAATAGCGCCGGGTACGCGGGCATTAGCGGCTTCGGTCGCACAGCAGCCGGCCTGATCAATCTCGTGCTGTTCCTCGGCCCGCTAATGGGACTCACCCTCGGGGCGCAGGCACTGTCGTCCGAACGGGAGCATGGCACGCTGGCGTATATGCTCGCCCAGCCTGTCAGCCTGTCGGAGTTCTTTGTCGCGAAATTCCTCGGCCTGGCAATCGCCATCGGCGGGGCAATCGTTATCGGGTTCTCGCTTTCATCGCTCGCAATCACGTTCTGGAGCGGGCAGAGCGGCGTAGAGATCTTTCTTCGCCTGCTGCCGCTCACGCTGCTCCTGGCATGGACCACGCTTGCAATAGGCCTCGTGATCTCCGCCCAGTCCGCCCGTACCGTCACTGCGCTCGGCATTGCGGTGGTGGCGTGGCTGTTCCTGGTTTTCATTGGGAACCTTGGGCTCATGGGAACATCAGTGATGGTCGGCGTAAGCGCCGACCTGCTGCTTTTCCTGGCGATCATCAATCCGCTTGAGGCGTTCCGAATCGCAGCCATTACGGAGATTCGCGGCTCGCTGGAGATGCTGGGTCCCGCGGGACTGGTAGCAAGGGATAGCATGGGCGACTCCACGACCATCATCCTGGTAGCGGTGATGATCGTGTGGTTGATCGGCGGCCTGGGAGCGGCATACCTGTTGACCAGGCGAAAGGAACTGCAATGAAACGCTTCGGGCTGTTGTCTGTGTCGCTGATATTGGCGTTGGTGCTCGCTGGCTGCGGAGGCGAAGAACAGTCGCTTGACCCGCCAGACATCAACTACGGTGTGGACATGTCGGAAATGGGCATGCCGGTCGTTGATCCCCGTTTCACCGTCGCGACGTTGCCGGAGGGTTCCTCCGAGTGGCTGCTCTTCGACGACGTGGGCGAGTTCCTGAAATACTACCAGAACGAGACACAAGAGTTCCGGGTGATGTGGGTGCCTGATCACAACACTGAGGAGTGGGTAAAGGCGGAAGAGGCCTGGTATGTCCAGTCCGATGAATACTGCTATAGCCCCATGAAGTGGTGCGTCGCAGCCTTCGAATCTGAGGCAACGGCGCGTGAAGCGCAGGCCAAGTTCGGGGGCGAGCTATGGAGCTGGGACGACGTATTCACCACGAGCTGGGATCAGGCCCCTGCGCCGCATGAGCACGGGGACGAACAGCAAGCCACGCCCGAGGCAGAGCATTCTCATTAGGTTGTTCCACGTTGTCCCTTGGCACAGAAAATGCTTGAAATCCGCATGGTTCCGGTCGAATTTGGGTTACCAACATGACCAACGAACAGCGGAAATGACCAGGAGGGCAACCAATGAGCGACAGCCGAAGCAATTTCCGAAGTGAAGATGATCAGGTGAACACAGGGTCCGGTGACGGGGACCGCCTCACAAACGACGTGGGCCAGCACCAAACGTCTGACGTGGAGGTTGAGGCCGCAGAAGGGCAGAGCCTGATCGACCAGGCCAAAGAGATGGCGCGGCGCGACTGGGAAAGCCAGTACGACGACCCAACTGGTGATTCGGCCTCGGGTGGCGAGGACGCCACGTCGAACCTGAACCCAACCGATCTGATCTCCACGGCAAGCGGATCATTCAACGATGCCCAAAGTGAGGTCGACAGCTCTGTCACTGGCGACCGGGCTGGCCTGGGTGGCACGATAGGCGACCCGACAAGCGATTTCGATAGCAAGATCCACAACAAACAGGCCGGCCTCGGAGGGGCGATCGGCGTCCCGAACGACAATCTCGGCGGAACGTTTGGCGATGACCAGATCCACGCCGGCGGTGAGTTCAACGACTCGCGGGGCGGCATCGGCAGTGCCAACCCGCAAAGCGGGAATCTTTCCGATGCCGGACTGGTCATGAACGACATGCAAGGCGCGGTGGATATGAATCCCGTCGCCGGCGAGACCAGGCTGGACGATGGTTTCAACAACGTTGAGAGCACCCTTAGCGGCGGTCTCGGTGACGAGGGATCGGACTCAGGCTCGGGAAGCAAGTTCGACTCCGTCCGTTCTGAGGTGGAGCGCAACTTCAGTGATGTCGCCGGCACCGTTGACAGCACCAACCCCGAGTGGCACAGCAGCAACAACCCTGATACGACGGCAACCCCTGCGGATTCAGGAGACCTCCAGTTCGCAGATACCGGCGTGGTCGACGATACCAGCACCCGGGCTGGCGGTTTCGGTGAGCGTGCCCGCGACGCCGGAATGAGCCTGAAGCAGCGAACTGCAGAGGCGAGGGATGAGGCTTCCCAACGGCTCGAGGACGTTCGCCACGGGCTTCATAAGTCCGGAGAGCAGGGCGGGGCGGACGGTAAGTCGATGATTGAGGACGTCCAGGATAAGGCGAAGGGCCTTCTCAACAAGGTGAAGGACGTCTTCGACGGCGACAAAAAGTCGTAACCTGGGACGATCTGAAGTGAAAGCGCCGACGATGGGAGATCCCATCGTCGGCGCTTTGTGCTATCCGGCGTACTCTCGAATGAGCCCCATTCGGATACCAGAGGGCACGCCCTGAGCCAACTCGGTTGAGAAGTTCTCCATGATAGCTACCCCGACGGCGACGCTGGCCGGGAGGACGAGTGCACGCGCCTGGGGGATGTTGATGCGGTCGACCGTGTCAGATGAATGAATGGTTGCCAGGTGGTCAGCAAGCCGCGCGAGCGTGGAGGCAGTAAACGGAACTTCCCCTTCAAGTTGCTCGATGAGCTGGTTCATGAACAGACCACTGCCACCAGCCAGCATCACGAATGGCACCGGCTGCTGATAGGCAGTCCAGGCTGCGAGCGCGTCCCGGGCGGCCTGGATAGCCGATTGCTCTGCTTCTCTTCCGGGCGGATCGTCGGCGAAGAACCGGTCAGCCAACCGGCCCGATCCGACGGGGACCGACTTCTGAAGCGTGACATCGCCATCACGTATCACTACGATTTCGGTGCTGCCGCCGCCAATATCCACAATGGCGCAGTCGGTCTCTGCAGGCACCATGTCCTTCAGTCCAAGATACGTGAGATGGGCTTCGCGGTCGCCGCTGATAATCTCGATTGTCCAGGCCGTCTCCTGATGAATCCGGTCGAGCAGGGCTTGTCCGTTGGCCGCAATCCGAAGCGCTTCCGTCGCTACACCGATAAACACGGTCGAGCCGTATTCGCGTGCGACCGCTTCCTGGGCCTTCAGAAAGCTCAGGCAATCGTCGAATCGCTTCTGCTCGATCTTGCCGGTCTGTTCGATCCCGTAGCCCAGACGAACCGTCTCTGAGGCGTGCACCATGTCGGCAAGTTCGCCATTGGGCAGCCGAATGGCATGGGTCACTTTCAGTGTATTGGTGCCGAGATCGGCAGCGGAAATCCTCAGCGGCATGGTCATCAGTAACTTGCTTCCTTCAGTTTCCGGATTTTCTTTTCGGCTTGTGGTATCCCGCTGGTCCGTAATTGGTACTCGGTTCCCTCGAGAGGATAATCCACATAGTGAAGCTCGGTGGTCCAGGCCATGTCTTCCGGGTTCCAGCTCATCAGTCCCCACTTGCTGCGCAGGTCGTGGTCCTTCGGGTTGCCGACCGCAGAGACGTCGATAAGCTGCATGCGCCCGACCTGGCGAGTGTACGCGATGTGGATGTGGCCAAATGCAATCACTGCCGCTTTCGTTTTGCCGATCAGGAGGCCGAGTTCTTCCTCGCTTGCGTCGGGTTCCATGGCGCGGCTGAAGTCGGTGGGGTTCGCATGGACGACAAGCAAATCATGCCACGGCGAGTTGGCTCCCGGAGGCGTCACTCGATGCTCGAATGGCAAGTTCAGCAGCCAGTTTCGACCTTCGGTGCCGATTTGTCGTTCGGTCCACGCAGCCGACCGGGAGTCGCGGTGGCGCTTGGCGATGTCGTAATCTGTGTTTCCCTGAATCACCGGGCAGTCCAAACCGAGTACGCGGTCGAGCACGCCGACGGGATCCGGACCGCCCTCCACAAGGTCACCGGCAACGACGACCTGGTCCACGTTGTGATGGGCAATGTCGTCCAATACCCGATCAAGTGCCAGCGAATATCCATGGATGTCCGAAATAACGGCAATGCGCAGGTCACCCAAAGAATGTCCTCCTTCCCAGGTCGCGCCACGATCTGAGGAGTTCATAAGTCTCGTCCCGGAGTCCGATCCACATCGTCTCAAACATACAAGCTATCGAATCGGACTATTCCCCTAGTGTGGACGTTCGGGACGAGATTATCCTAGAGGCAGCATCGCACATGGAAAAGCAAAAGGGGCGGGGCATCGTGAAATGCACCCGCCCCTTTTTTCGACCTGTTCTAGACTTCGCGGATCCAGAACGCGATTGCCGCGGGAGACGCGTCCGGAGTGGCATCATCCTCTTCGACAGGGACCTGGGCGTCCACCTGCGATTCAAGCATCAGGTCCATGGACTCGTCAGATTGGGTGAGGTAGTACGTCACCACATCGCCGTCCCGGTGGACTTCACCGACCCAGCCGGGTGCGGTGAAACGAACCGTGTTCTCGTCGATGTCCTCGCGGGTCGCGTCAAGGCGGCCGATCTCGGTTTCAACGAGCGTATCGAAGTACTCCACAGCGTCGTCTTCGGTGTCCCACGCAGAGGTCCACACCATGGCTGTTTCATCGCCATTGGTAATGATGTAGTCCGCGTCGCCTCCCCAGCCCTCGCTGGCTACGCTTGCCGCTCGCGAGTTGGCCCCGCCATTCTGCAGGAAGACGCGAATACCGAGCTCACCATTCTCGTTGTACTCCAGCATGCGCCAGTCTTCACCGAAGGTTTCAAGCGGGTCGTTGATGGCTACCGGAATCGCTTCTTCACCCTCATCGTATTTCTCGGGATGCAAGATCTGCTCGGTGGTCGTCGGCGGGTTCTGCCAAACGGTGTCAACGGCTTCCCAGCCACCCTGGGTCCAGTAGTGCATCACGAACTCGGCACCTGCCGAGTAGGGGAAGTAGAGCGTTTCGACGAGGAAGAACGGGGCGTCGTCAACCGCGCTTGAATCGCTGCCGGAGATTTCCTCAATGTACTGGTCCAGCAGGTCGTTATCGACCAGGAAGATCATCTCCGCCATTGTGGCGTCGCCCTCGATAAGGCTAAGCCGCGCGAAGTAGAAGTCATCTGTCAGGTCGGCTTCGTCCTCCAGGCCCCGGGTGCCCATCAGGTCGTAGTGCTGATCCTGCAGGGCGTGAACGGTTTCGTGAACGAAGGTGGATTGATCTGTCGCGCCCCATTCGGCGCCTTCGGTCGAGACAATCACGAGTTGGCCGGTCGTGGGATCGTAATAACCCAGCACCTGTTCGCTCATGAGGCCGGTGTAAATCTCGGCGATGTTCTCATCGGGCTCAATGTACCCCATGAAGATGAGCACCTGGTTCCAGTCGGCGGTGTCCTCTTCAGGAAAGTCTGTTTTCAGCGATTCGGCGTTCTCCTGGCGCATTTCCTCTCGGGTAATCACCTTGACATCCAGGGGTTGCTTGAGTTCAAGCTCGCGCACCGTTTGCGCCTGCTGTTCCAGGTCGGCGAACAGTTCCTCGTTCTGGGCCAAGGCCTGTGGGCCACCCAACATGACTGAGAGAGACAGTGCAAGCCCGGCGCACTTCATACGAAACGACATTCCAGTTTCCTCCATGTGGGTTCAGGGATGCTCGGCCACTTGCCAAACATCTCGGGGTATGGTTCCTTGCCAATCAGGACTACCAGGTAGCGTAAGGATGTAACGATGACCAAATCATACGAGATCGACGCACTCACGCGAAGAGCCACCAGCTATTTCGACCGCCCTTCCTTCTCCGCCCCGGTTTTCGTGGGCGAACACCGTATCGCATTCCTGGATGACCGCTCCGGGACGAAACAGGCCAGTGTGGTCGACCTGCAATCGGGTGATCTTTCTTCAATCACCACGTACCAGGAGCGGCTCCTCACCCTTAAGGCTTCGGCCACGAGCGGCCGAATCATTTTCGGAATGGACACTGGAGGCAACGAACGGCAGCAAATCTTTACAAGTGCGTCGATTCAGGATTCACCGGTACGCCTTACACATAATAACGACGCTATACACGATCCCGGTTCCGTCACGAAAGACGGATCGTACCTGTTGTTCCGCACCAACGCGCGGGATGAATCAACCTTCGATATCATGGGCATGTCCACAGAAGGTGATGAACCGGAAATGTGGCTGCAGGATGGCGGTCAGGTGACCCCGGTCGCAATTAACGCCGACGGAGACCGGGCCCTGGTAGTGCGGCTGAACGGAAACCTCGACGGCGATGTTTTGCTGGTCACGAAAGACGGCCAGGTGCGTAACCTCACCGAACACACCGGCGAGCAATGGGTCGGCAATGCCAGTTTTGCCACCGACGGGCATTCCATGTGGTTCCTCAGCAATCTGGACGAGGAGTTCATGTCGCTTCGGCGAATGGATCTCGATACAGGCGACACGGCGCGCGTGTTTGAAGTTGACGGTTGGGATGTGGACAACTTTGCTGTCAGCGGCGACGGTGAGCACATCGCTGTGTCCGTGAATCACAATGGTGCGTCTCGGGTCAGCATCGTCAGGCCTGATGGCGCGGTGACCGCAAATGTCGACCTTCCGCCAGGTGTCGTCGACCAGTTCAGCTGGAGCCCGGATTCCACAATCGTCGCGTTCGGGTTCTCGACAGTCGAGGCACCATCAGTCATCATGACGGCCGATCTCTCCGGGGCCACAAAGATCGTTGCGCAGGCGGAGACAACGTCCCCGCCAACCTTCGCGCCCGAAGCGATCACCTACCTCTCGTTCGATGGCCGCGAAATTCCCGCGTTTTGGTTCAAGCCCGAAGGCGATGGCCCGTTCCCCGTCCTGGTGGATATCCACGGGGGACCGGAGAGCCAGCGCGTGCTCAACTACAGCCCGAGCGGGCCGGTAATCCAGTACCTGACCTCGCTAGGCATGTGCGTACTAAGCCTGAATGTGCGCGGGAGCACCGGCTATGGCAAGGCCTATAGCCATCTGGATGACAAGGGCCTGCGTCTCGATTCGGTGAAGGACGCAGCATGGTCGGTAGAGTGGCTAAAGTCGCAACCGGAAGTTGACCCAGACCGGATCGCCGTATATGGGCGGAGTTACGGCGGATTCATGACCCTTGCATCGCTGGTATTCCATCCCGACTTGTGGGCTGTGGGAGTTGACGTGGTCGGTATTGCCAACTTCGTCAGCTTCCTTGAACGGACCGGACCCTGGCGTCGAAAGCATCGGGAATCTGAGTATGGCGAGCTGGAAAACGACCGCGAAATACTGGAGCAGATTTCGCCGCTGACTCATATCGATAACATCCGCGTTCCCTTGATGGTGTGCCATGGTCGCAATGACCCTCGCGTCCCGTTGTATGAGGCGGAGCAGGTGGTCGAAGCGGTCAAGAGCAAGGGGCTCGATGTGGCATTGCGCGTCTACGACGATGAGGGCCACGCCCTCTCGAAGCGCAAGAACGAAATCGACGCCTTCGTGACCATGGGAATGTTCTTGCAGAAACACCTCAACCTGCCAGTGCAATCCTAGATCCAGGTGGCTCATACTAAAGGTGCCGGTTATCCGGCACCTTTCTCGTTTTTCCGCAGGGATCCGCTATGCATCCACCGATAACGACGCTCCGCGAACTCCGGGAATCCGGATACCAACACCGGTCTATCCGTGACGAAATGCGCGCCAACCTGGTGCGGGCGCTTCGGAGTGGTGAGTTGTTGTTCCCTGGCCTTCACGGATACCAGGACACCGTCATCCCGCAGGTAGAGAATGCAATCCTCGCCGGCCACGATATCCTGCTCCTTGGGGAGCGTGGCCAGGCAAAGTCGCGGCTGGCACGCGGACTCACGGCGCTGCTCGATGAGTGGAACCCGATAGTGGCCGGGTCCGAAACCCACGATGACCCGTTCCAGCCGATTTCTGCCTATGGGCGTAGCCAGGTAGCCACACTTGGTGACGATACACCCGTGAGCTGGGTGCATCGCCGCGATCGCTTTGCCGAGAAGCTGGCGACTCCTGACACGTCGATTGCTGATCTCGTCGGTGAAGTCGACCCGATCAAGATCGCCGAGGGCCGGTACCTTTCGAACGAGGAGATTATGGCGTTCGGCCTCATTCCCCGCATCAATCGTGGAATTTTCAACCTGAACGAGTTGCCTGACCTGAGTGAGCGAATCCAGGTTGGGCTGTTGAATATCCTCGAAGAGCGAGACGTGCAGATCCGCGGGTTTACGATCCGCTTACCGCTCGACCTCATGGTGGTGGCCAGCGCGAACCCGGAGGACTACACCAATCGCGGCCGAATCATCACCCCGCTCAAGGACCGTTTTGGATCACAGATCCGCACGCACTATCCGGCCACTACGGCCCAAGAACTCGCAATTGTTGACCAAGAGCAGGCATCGCGCGCGGTTCCCGGGATCGAGCTCGTGGTGCCCGATTCGACGCGTGAGCTCATCGCTGCGATTACGCATGTGGCGCGTACGCATCCGAACGTCAACGCTCGAAGCGGTGTATCAGTACGAATGTCCATTTCCAACTATGAGGCGATTGTGGCTAACGCGCAGCGACGGAGCATCCTGGCCGGGGAACAGGTCGCTGTTCCTGGCATTGCAGACCTTCCCGCCATCAACGCTTCCACTATGGGCAAGATCGAGTTTGATACCTGGGAAGCGGACGACGAATCGCGCGTGATGGACGATATCGTGGCTGAAGCAGTTCGCCGTGTGGGGCATCGCCTTTCCGATACACCATGGGCCGGCGAACTCCTCTCCCTGGTGAATGCGGGTCGAACGTTGAGCATTGACCCCACAATGCCAGCGGCTGAGGTGCTCGCGGACCTGGCACTTCCTGGCGACATGCTCGCGAGTGTTCGACAGGCCGCTGGCAGTGCGGAGCCGGCGGTAATTGTGGCGCATGTCCATTTCGCCCTCGAATACTGGTATCGTGCCGGACGCATTGGCAAGTCGGTTGACGGATACACGGGCATCTGAATGGACGCTGTTGTTACCTATCACCCGGGCGCAGGCAAGGTGCCAATCAACGTGGATGCCGTGCTGGACTCGATCTCCGATGCGGTGCTCGCCGACGGCGATGTGGAGAAAGCCCTGCAGCGAGCGTTCCGCTTCGGAACGGAAGACGATATCGGTTTGCTGGATGTTCTCGAAAGGTTGCGCCAGGAAGCACGGGAGATGGACTTCGCGGTTCAGGAGGCGGACCAGCACGGTAGCAAGTCCGAAATGGTTCCGTCAGAGCGCCGGCTGGAGGACACCAGTGCCATGCGCGAAGCGCTACGGCAGGTGGAATCGCTGGACGACCTGCAGGGAATCGATCCTGAACTTATGCAGCGCACACTCACGCCCGACGAACTGGAATGGGTGGAGAAGTGGGCCGATATGACCGGCCAGCTCCTCGAATCCGGTCTCGTCGTGGTGCAGGGCAATCGGCTCCGGCTCACGACAAAGGCGATTCGTCGCATTGGATCACGGCTTCTCCGCCATATGTTCCTGCCGCCACAAATCCGGGGTAGGGGAGCACACCTCATGCACCGCCCGGGTATACACGGGACAGCGAGCGACGACGTTGCCGCATGGACATGGGGCAAGCCGCTTGATCTACATATCACCCGATCGATTGGGAATGCCCTGCGTCGCCCGCAAGTAAACGGCTCGCTCCGTTTAACCGTCGAGGACT
>JBHWTK010000022.1:0-15583 GCA_043427975.1 Chloroflexia bacterium
GACCGGCGAGATCTACGAGGTCGGGCCCCTTGGTGAATACGAAGGCACGATCCCCTGCTGGGTGTGCCATCCCTATCTCCCCGCGGTCGGCCAGGTGGTCGACGACACACCGTTTTGATTGAAAGGACATATCCCCATGGCCCCTACCAAGGCACTCCAAACCATCTCCAGCAGCGAGCTTGCGGAAGGCACGATGTTCAGCGAACGGCAGGTCGAGCTCATCAAGAGCCAGATCATGCCCCAAGCGAGCGACGATGACCTGATGCTGTTCGTCCAGGTCGCCAGCCACCGCGGGCTGGATCCGTTCATGAAGCACATCTATGCGGTGTCACGTCGCACCCAGGTCGAGGGCAAGTGGGTAGACAAGTGGAGCTACCAGGTGTCGATCGACGGCCTGCGGCTCATTGCCCAGCGATCCGGCCGCTATCGAGGTCAGACACCCGTTGAATGGTGTGGACCCGACGGTCAATGGGTCGATGTCTGGCTCAAGCCCGAACCACCTGCAGCTGCACGGGTGGGCGTCTGGATCGAGGGCAACCAGCAACCGCTCTACGCGGTGGCACTGTGGAGCAGCTTCGTTCAGACCAACAAGGATGGCGAGCCCACCAAGTTCTGGAAGGACATGGGCCCGCACATGCTGGGCAAGTGTGCTGAATCGCAGGCACTTCGCAAGGCGTTCCCCGAAGAAGCTGGCGGGCTTTATACACCGGAAGAAATGGCGCAAGCAAACAATGAGCGCCCGTATGTGGATGCCGACGGTGTGATCGAGACAACCGCCCGCGTCGTCGAATCGCAACCGGCGCAACCCCGTCGTGAGCGTCCAATGACCACGCTGGAGAAGGCCAAGGTCAATCTATGGAAGCTTGCCCACGATGTTCATGGCTGGGACCAGGCGCAGCTCGCCGCGGTGGGCCAGAAGCTTACTGGCGCTCCGCTCGAGGGCGCTGACGAAGAGCGGCTCACCTACATCCACGACACCATCCTGGCCGCAGCTCCGGATGAGCTTGATCAGATGCTTGCCGATGCCATGCAGCAGGTCGCCTAGCCATGCTCAAGCTCTTCCCCTATCAGGAGGACGCGGTTGGGGCTGTGCTTAATGCATACCGGGGCGGCATGCGTCGCCCCGCGCTCTCCGCGGCCACCGGCGCCGGCAAGTCCGTCATGCTGGCCAAGGTCATTGAGATGACAGGCGAGCGATCGCTGGTCATTGGTCATACCAAGGAGATTGTGGAGCAGAACGCCCAGAAGATCGGGTACATGATCGATCCGTCGTATATCGGCATCGTGATGGCGGAGCGGAATCAGCACGATTACCCGATCGTGGTGGCAAGCATTCAGACCATCCAGGATCCGAGACGCCTGGCGCGACTGGGTCGCTTCGGGCTTGTGGTCGCGGACGAGGCGCACCACAGCGCCAGCCCATCATGGCGCAACACCCTGCGCTTACTAGGTGGCTCCAAGACGGGAACCACGAAGGTCCTCGGCGTCAGCGCCACATGGGACCGGGCAGATGGTCTCGGGTTCGAAGATCTCTTCGATGAGATCGTCTACACGATCGGCATTGAGCAGCTTATCGGCTCCGGGCACCTGGCCGACATCACCGCGATACGGATCGAGACGGAACTGGATGTCTCCGGTGTGAACACCAGCCATGGTGATTTCAATGCCGAGCAGCTGTCGCAGCGGATCGTTGGCTCCAACTATGCCGATACCCTCGCGGCCGCGGTGAAAGAGTACGCAAGCGATCGCATCAGTCTGGTGTTCGCGCCCAATGTGCGCACCGCGGAGCTCTATCGGGATGCCCTGACGTCCGTCGGGATCACTGCCAAATCCGTCAATGGCGAGACGCCACGATCGGAACGGGAAGAGATCATCGCCGACCTCCGGGCTGGGCGCATCCAGGCGGTAACCAACGTTGGTGTCTTCACCGAGGGCACCGACATCCCGATCGTGAACTGCATCGTGATGGGACGGCCAACACAGAGCCGCGCGCTCTTCCAACAATGTGTTGGGCGCGGGCTGCGCAACTACCCCGGGAAAGACAACTGCCTCCTGCTAGATGTGGCGGGCGCATCGGAGCGCAACACGCTCCAGAGCGTGGCAACCCTGTTCGGTAAGGACCCGGGCCAGGCCCGAAAGACCGTGTCCTCGGTGCGCGAGTGGCTCAGTGAAGAGCCGCCGGCTCAGCCTGGCCTTAGCCTTGGAGCGGGCGGGGACGACCTGTCCACGGTTGGTGGCCGGTTCAAGCAATCGGCCAAGCCGATCGAGTTGATCGATCGCAAGAAGCTCGCGTGGATCCAGATCGACAACGGCGCCTTCAGCATCCCCGTCGGGGAGTACGGCCAGATCGTGCTCCAGGACAACGATCGCGGACTCTTCGATGTCGTGCGTTATGGGCGCAAGGGTGATCGAGAAGTCCTGGGCCATGACATGGACATTGGCTACGCCCAGGGCATTGCCGAGCAGACGGTCATGGAGGCCGGTGCCCGAACGCTGGTCAACCCGAAGGCCGGCTGGCGCCGGGACAAAAAGGCGCTGGCGACCGAACCCCAGAAGATCGCGCTGCGGAAATGGAATATCCCGTTCGATCCCGAAACGATCACGAAGGTCCAGGCAAGCGACCTGCTCAGTGAAGCAATCGCCCGGGCCAACATGCGAAGGGGGGCGTGATGAGCGACCGTCCGATGACCCAGCCCCAACGTGAGCTGATCGACGAATTGCGCCGCAAGGCTAAGATCAGTCCCGCAGTCTTCGACGATTTCTGTGAGAGCACGTTTGAGTGCGCGTTCAGCAGGATATCGGTAAGCCAAGCGTCGTGGCTAATCACGACGTTCAAGACAGCTCCGGAAACCATTGCCCGTGAGATTCGGCTTCTCGCTGGACAGCAACCTCTCTTCGAGGTGCCGTCATGACGACCGCCCTCAGTACCAAAGATATCCAGAGCGCTCTCAGCTACAACCCGCGGGACTGGTCGCTGCGTGAGGTTCCTACTCGGGACCTGGTGGATCGGCTCGAGGCATGGCAATACACGCGCCTGGATGGCATCGACCACCAGGGCACTCGCGAGTATTGCGAGCTGCGTATCGATGAGATCCGGGCGGAACTCACACGCCGGCAGAAGTTGCTTGCCCGCGCGCAAGCAGACGATGGCTATGCGCCGAAGTGGCCGTCCAAGGAAGAGCGCGACCAGCGGCGCCAGCAACGCATTGCGGCGATCAAGGAACACTGGCCGATTGATGCGTTCTGCGAGCAGGTGATGTTCTGCGACCTCAAAGCCGTTGGCCGGGGTCGGTTCATCACGCATTGCCCATTCCCGGATCACGATGACAGTACCCCCAGCTTCAGCATCGACACCGGCAAGCAACTCGGGTTCTGTTTCGGCTGCCAGCGTGGGGGCGACATCATCACCATCGCGGAGCTCTTCTTCCGCACCGACCGGTTCAGCGACACGCTCGACACCATCGAGGCCCTGAGCCCGACTGGAAGGGTGGCCTGATGGCTGAGATCCATGCGCTGAAGCCAACGGTGCCAATGGGACCATCGCCGGCAGATCTGGATCCGCGGAAGCGGTTCCCGATCGACGTGAAGATGACGTCACTGCCGAAGATGACCCGTGTCGCCTGGGAAGCCATCAGGGCGGAGAACAACCGCGAATCGCCCAAGTGGTTCCTGGTTGGTGGCGATCCCGTCAGGATCGTCGAGCCGGATCCACAGCCAGGGGGCGATGAACCCGATGTCGCCTCCGTGGTGGCGTCAGAGGAAAGCATCCGGACGGAACGCCTTGGCCTGGACGGGCTTGGCAACATCTCGTCCCGGACGGCGTGGTGGCACAAGCACACCGAGCGGGATGGGGAGTCGGAGCAGTTCCCGCTTGAGCGCGTGCTGCGCAACATGCTGGCGGATCCGGAGCGCGAAAAGTACCTTCCACCGCTGCGGCGGATCGTGCGGGCCCCGGTCTTCGGTCCGAGGGGCACGTTGTCGCTGCAGGAAGGCTACGACCGGGCAAGCGGCAACTACTACAGCAAAGGGGACCTCGAGCTCGAGCCGATCCCGGACCGGCCGACGATCGACGATGTCGAGTGGGCCAAGGCCATGATCTTCGACGAGCTGCTGGCTGACTTTCCCTTCACCGGTCAGGCGGAACGGGCCCATGCCCTCAGCCTGATGCTCAATCCGTTCATCCGGGACATGATTGATGGCCCGACGCCGATGTACCTGATCGAGGCGCCGGCGGCCGGCACCGGCAAGGGTCTCCTGGCCCACATGGCCCTCTACCCGGCGCTTGGCAGTGGTCCGGTGCTGTTGCCGCCATCCAACAACGAAGAGGAGACGCGCAAGCGCCTCACCAGCACCCTGATGGACATCCCTGAGGCGGTCCTGATCGACAACGTCTCCAAGGGGCTCGATAGCCCCAGCCTGGCATCGGTACTGACCACCCCGATGTGGCATGACCGCTTGCTAGGGCGCTCAGAGGTCCGCGGGATGCCGATTCGGTGTACCTGGATCGCGACCGGCAACAACCTGACGCGATCGAACGAGATGAGCCGACGGCTTATCCGCATCCGGCTCGATGCCAAGGAAGAGCGCCCGGAGGAGCGGGTCCAGTTTCGGCATGACCGGCTCGACTGGTGGGTACGAGAGAACCGCCATCACCTGGTACGAGCGTGCCTGATCCTCGTGCAGCGGTGGATTCAGCAGAGCGGGGACGCCGGTTCCGCCCGCCTCGGATCGTTCGAGGCGTGGAGCCAGATGCATTCCGGGATCCTTGATGCCGTCGGGGTGGAAGGGTTCCTGGCAAACAAACGCGAGGCGGAAGCGATCTCACGGGATGACGACATCGTCTGGGAGAACTTCGTGGCCGCATGGTGGGAAACCCATCATGCCGGGCCCGTTGGCACCGCAGATCTCTACGCGATCGCCCAGGGGATCGATGGGTTTCCGCTCGGGCGATCCCCCAACGAACGGTCCGAGAAGACGCAGTTGGGCAGGGGCATCAAGCGCAACCGCGACCGTGTCTTCGGCGGGAAGCGCATTGAAGTGCTGCCCGACTACGCCAACACGGCCCGATTTCGGCTGCAGGAGGTGTGATGTTGGACTGATTTGGACTGATTTTGGACTGACGGGACTTTTAGTCCAAGCCCAAAACCCGCGTACGTATGCGGGTAGTGGGGGAAGTTTGGACTATTTGGACTCAAATCGAAGTCTTAACGTCATGCGCGCGCGCGCGCACGTATAGATATGGATTTCAGTCCAAAGTGTCCCAACTCTCCAAAAACCCTTGTAACGACGCGGAAAAACACCTTGGACTAAATGTGGATTTAGTCCAAATCCAGTCCAAGTTAGTCCAAAACCGACAGGAGATCGAGATGGCAACACAGAAGAACAACTCAAGCGGCCGTTGGAAAGGGTGGGAGCGTGTGGTTGCCGTTCTGCTGGACGGCAAGCGCCTCCCCAATAACGGCTTCGGCCAGCCGGACGTCGTTGCTGGCACCTTGGCGGTCCAGGTGAAGACGAAGCGCACTATGCCGGCCTGGCTGACTAATGCGGTGGACCAGAGCATCCGGGATGCGGATCCGGAGCAGCAGCCGGTTGTGGTGGTGGTCCACGCACGCGCTGGCTTGCCAGCGAAACGCTACCTGATCGCCGACCTGGATTACATCGTCTCAGACGACATGGAAGGCGAGGTGGTGGCATGAAGCCCGAGGTGCGCCGTCTTCACCGCATTCAAACCATGGAGCGAGCGGGATGTGAGATCACCACGACGACCACTGCCAACGGCGTGTGCGTGGTGCAGGTTCGGGAGTCTACGGGCCGCACGTTTCATGTCACCCATCGCAGTCAGTTCGACTTCGATACCGCCTACCAGACCTGGATGGATCGCCAGGTATGGTTTCGCACCCAGGCGAGAGCCAGGACGGCCACGAACGCAACAGGGGCATTGTCGTTACGAGAACGCTTGAAGCGTCGGGCGAGTGCCGCTTGAAAAAGCTTGAGAAATGAGGTTTTGCCAGTTTTTCCATGTACCTACGCGCGCGTGAGAAAGGATCAATGAGATGACAAGCGACGGACATCGAGACATTGGACAGGCCGTGAGACATGCGGCCCTCACCGACACCATTGCGAGGGTGGTGATCGATCACCGGCAGTACATCGTTCAGGCGACCCTTGCTGGCCGGAGGCCCAAGGATCCGCAGCTGCAGGAAATCCTCGACGAGGCGATCGAGGTATCTGCGGAGAATCGTCGGCTCCGATTGGCGCTGCGAACCATCCTAGAGACCGCGTATCCGCTGACTGGTGTGGAAGTGACCGATGCGACACATACGGTGGCCCGCCACGGCCTCATGGCGATGACAGGGCTGCAGGAGTCGGACATCGCTGAACGTGAGCCCCAGGGCCCATCAGACGATCGAGACGGTACCGATCTGCTGTCCAGTGCCCGAGTGGTGGAAGTATCCGACACGGACGGTGGCTATGCGTTGATCCGGATCCCGATCGGCGCTCCGCAGCTGCTTCGAATGGGACCGGTCCATCTTGCTGAGCTCCGGATAGCCGCTACAGGCCGCAACGATGTGGGAAACGAGGTGCCGTTATGAACATTGACGCATTCCCCCTTCAGTGGCCCATTGGGTGGCCACGAACCGAACGCCCGCAACGTGCCCGCTTCGATACCACGATGGCAGCTGCACGCGACGGCATCATCCACGAGCTCTCGCTGATGGGCGTGAAGCGCGACAGCATCGTGATCTCAACTGATATCCCACTGCGAATGGACGGGTTGCCGAAAGCCAACCATCGCCTCCCTGATGACCAGGGTGTGGCTGTCTATTTCGTCCGCGATGGCCAGCAACTGTGCATTCCGTGTGATCGCTGGGACCGGATTCAGGACAACATGCGAGCCATCGAGCTCACGATCGGTGCCCTCCGCGGCGTGGAGCGCTGGGGCGCAAAGAACATGGTCGACGCCGCGTTCCAGGGCTTCGATGCTCTGCCAGCACAGTCGCAGCACGGCTGGTGGTTGGTGCTCGGCGTGCCTCGCGATGCTATCGACTCCGATGTGCGTAGCGCCTACCGGATGGCTGTTGCAGTTCATCACCCAGATAAGGGAGGCGACGCCGAGAGGTTCCACGAGATCCAACAGGCATACGACGAGTTCAAGCGTGAGAGGGGACTGTGATGAGAGAGCACGAACGCGCCGCACTAGTGGAAGAACTGGCCAAGGTTTTCAGGTTTCGCCGAAATGACATGCGACCAGACATTAGGCACAGGGTCTTGCCGATCATCGAGCGGTTCTTAGACGCAGCCCGCGCCGACGAGCGGAAGCGGATACGGGAGGCGCTGCTGGCACCCGACATACTCGAGCCGTTGCATCGAAAGCTCACGGATGGGTTCGAGTGGGACGATAGTGTGTTCCCAATTCCCGATCCGGACGAATACGCCTATGAGTTCCTTCCCTATGGCGTGTTGGAGCATGAACTACAAGCCGCCCTCGCCGCCATCGGCCTGACCGAGGAAGGCGGTGCGTCATGAGCGATAAACCGCAACTCTGGTACCAGATCGATCAGGTGGTGGTCCGAGCGTCGAACAACATGGCGTCCCAGGTAGCGCGTGGCGTCGGGACCGAACCCGATGATTGGTCGCCGACAGATGAGATCCTCGAGCTGTTCGCCAACGCGCTGTGGAGCGACGAGGCGAAAGCGGCGGCCGGCAAGCATCTCTACGACGAACGCTCCATCGAGCTCGACCAGGACGGTGATGACGACTGGGACATCTTGCCCTGGCAGGACGAATGGATCGAGGGGGCGGAATCAGCTCTTATCGGTGCCCTTGTCGCGGTTGGCGTCATCGCGGGACCGCCGACCTGCCGGGTTTGCGGCTGCACCGACGATCACGCCTGCGAGGGTGGCTGTTGGTGGGTGGAACCGGACCTGTGCTCGGCATGTGCCGATCCGGAAGGCGGTGCGGAATGAGCCTGCGCACATGCCCGGAGTGCGGCAAAGCAGCACCGCCGACCCACTTCTACCCCAAGAGCGGCAAGCCCCGCTGTATCCCGCATCTCAAGTGGCCGCTTGCCCGGCGCTGGAAGGTCATGACCATGATCGAGCAGGGCAGGAGCAACGCCCAGATCGCGAAGGCGCTGGGGGTATCGACGGCGTCGATCATCCTGGTGCGCAAGCGCTACAAGCTCGAGCCGGCTACGAGCAAACTTCTGACCGCTCGTCGGCTCGCCGACATGATGGGCGTCGGGTGCGCCAAAACGATCTCGCACTGGATCCGGACCGGGTTCCTGAAAGGGATTCATGGATACCACCAGGGCCCTCATCGCGTGTGGCTGATCAATCCCCTCGACGTCTTCGACTTCCTGGCCGATGAGGCGACCTGGCACCTGTGGCAAGTGGACCGGATCCGAGATCCAGAGATGCGCCAGTACGCATTGCAGGTACGGGGCGATGTGCGTTTCCTGACCCCTCGTGAAGCCGGATGGGAGCTTTACGTGGAGCACAAGACCATCAACTCCCGGATTCGCCGCGGCAAGTTGCCAGCTCGCAAGTGGGGCAACTGGTGGATCGATGAACGAGATGTTGAGCGATTGAAGCAGGAGGCAGCGTGATGCCTGTATACGTCGATGAACCGCGCGAGTATCCGAAGGCCAAGCTGCGCTGCAAGACCTGGAGCCACATGGTTGCGAATACCTCTGATGAGCTCGAGGCGATGGCCCGTCTGGTTGATCTGCAGCCCGAGTGGATCCAGAACCCGGGAACCCCAAGGGAGCACTACGACCTGGTGCCGACGAAGAGGGCCAAGGCGATACGCAAAGGCGCGATACCGGTCAGCAGCCGGAAGATCGCCGAGATCATCACTGCGAAGGTGGACGCGTGCGCGGCTAGAGAGCAGGTGGCGTAATGGACTTTCTGACCTTCCTGGCCAGCACGACTGCCGGGATGCTGCTGATCGGCACGCTGTACGCCGTGATCGCGGCGTGGTTCGAGGGGAGGGGCAAGCGATGAACAAGCACTCCCTTCACCCGGCAGTCCAAGACCTGATCGACCGTGGCCAGTTGTCCCTTACTTCGGTGCCGGGATGGCGCTTCATGTTCCTGGATGGCGCGGGCTGGGGTGTATCGGGCTGGTGCCCACCACTCCCACCGCCGCCGTTTCCCCGGCAGCAGGAGCGCCGCGATCGCCGCGTGAAGGCTTTCATTGGGTTTTATGAGATGTCGAAAGCGCTGGGCACCACGTCGCTTGATGTCAGCCAGTTTGAGTTCGGTCGGGCGGATTGGCCAGCCGACAAGATCGCTGCCTATGACCAGTATCTCGATGAACAGGAGATTACCGATGCTAATTGATTATCGCAACCGGGATTCAGAGACATTGACCGACCTCTGCGTTGAGGACGTACTGCGGGCAACGCAGAGTGCCCTTGCTGATCCCGAGGTTGAGCGAGTGACGATCACCCCGAACAGGCGAGAACGTCGCGCGCAGCAGCGAAACCAAACCTCGAAGGCCCGGATGCGGCCGGTCAAGCGGCGACCAGAGGAGGCCACCGATGCTGACTGATACCGAACGCGGCGGGCTGGTGGGGAAAGTCGCTGTTGTATTGCAGCGCGTCAAGACTGTGAAGCTCGGGGAGAGTCTCGAACCCATCGCTGAGGAGATCATCGA
This sequence comes from Chloroflexia bacterium, assembly GCA_043427975.1. Classification (GTDB taxonomy): domain Bacteria; phylum Chloroflexota; class Chloroflexia; order Thermomicrobiales; family UBA6265; genus UBA6265. The sequence goes on from JBHWTK010000022.1 coordinate 9,660, forward strand.
TCTCGTGCTTTCTGATCGGGGCACAGCCGCGCGCGCACTGAAGGAATATCACGATCTCCAAGATCGGGGGCAAGGAGAGCGAGCCTCGATATTGCTTTACGGCGCCGCCATCGCCCTGGACACGACCATTGCCGACTTGTTGAGACCAGAGTCTCTCGCATCCGATGACCGCATCTGCGAAATCGTAGTGAATGGCAAGACGCTAGATATTCCGGTCGATGTGGTGGAGTACCACGATGTCGTGGCGCTTGCGTTCCCCCAACTCCCCAGCTTCACCAGCGTCCCCTTCACGATCACATACCGCAACGCCCGGAACCCCAAGGAAGGCACCCTTCGGAAAGGCCAGGCCGTTGTGGTTGCCGAGCGTGGGACCGTGTTCAACGTCGTGGTCATCAGTTAGCAACGAGAGAGGGAATGAACCCATGACCGACCAGAACACGCCCGCCGCTGAGGCGGTGGCAGAAGTCATCGCAGAGTACGACGTTCTCACCAAATGTCTGTTGGAGGCTGTGCATGAACCCCGTGGGCCGCAGGTGAACAAGGCGCTTGACGCATGGCGGCAGAAATACCAGGGATACCGTGATGCGTCCTACACGGCTTCATGTGCGCCCGAGGTAAACGACCGTGTGGTGCGGGAGTATCAGAGCCTAATCGATAGCGGGTCACGTATACACGCCACGATGTTCCTATACGGAGCTGCCGTTGCCCTGAACACAACCATTGCACAGTTGCTGGGGCTGAATATTCCAAGCCCCCGCCCGGAAGGAGACAACCGATGCTAACTGAAACCGAGAAGCCTATCCGTGTCTTTTACGGAAGCATCACAGGCACGTTCTACGCTACCCAGCATTACACCGAAACCATCGAGAACGGCGAGCGCCACTTCCGATGCACGGGCAAGAAGTACGACGTGACACAGGATATTGCCAACATCATCGTCCATGAAGAGATTGAGTTTGTGCCTGACGAACGGGAGGATACCGATGCTGACTGACACCGAGAAGGCCGGGCTGGTGAAGGAACTGTCCAAGGCGATATATGATGCGGCTTCAGATGACGCACAGGCGATTGCTTACGACCTGCTGCCGATCATCGAGCGCGTCATTGCCGAGCGGGATATGGATGGGTTGCCGGATGGATGGTTCTCGCTTAGGGCCGACCCACGAAAAGACGGGACCATTACAGTTCGATTCGACGTAGCAACGCCCGGAATAATGTACTTGTCGCAGGACGACATTCCTTCCTGTAGCGGCACCGGTACGACACTCACCGCCGCAATCCAGGCAGCCGTGAAGGCCGCGAAGGAGGCGCAGGGATGAATGAGAAGCAACCGCCATACGTCTGCCACGTCAACGATAACATCGAGGATGCGATCTACATCGGCCGCGAGAATGGCCGCAAGGGGCTGAAGCGCAGCAAGTGGGCGAACCCGTTTCTTATCGGCAAGAACAGAGACCGTGCAGAGGCAGTGGAGAGCTTTGAGTGGTGGGTTCGAGGGCTTTGGTGGGATGAACTGGACCGGCTACACCACGCACCACCAAGCTTGATGGAAGTTTCCGAATTCACCGGCAAGCCGCTGGCCTGCTGGTGCCGCCGCTCCGATGAACCGCGTACCGACGACAACATGTGCCATGGCGATGTTTTAGTCACCCTTTGGAAGGAGCAGAACCATGAACCTTCGTGAAACCATCCAGCGCGAGCTCCGCCTCGCCTTCGATCACGGCAAGGTTTCCCGTGAAGGGGTATGGCCCGGCGCCGACCGCGATCAGGTGGCCGAGATCGGCACCGAACGGATTGAGCAGGCGATCCAGATCGATCGGGAGAGTAGCGCGGCCAACGTGGCAGCCCGGGTGGCAGCGGAGGCGCAACGGTCGCGCGATCTGCACCAGTTACACTCTATGCGGACCCGAGTGCACGGATTGCATGTGATTGTTTGGGATTGTGGCGTATATGTTTGTCTACCTCGATGAATCCGGGGACACGGGATTCAAGTTCAACAAGGGGTCATCCCTGTACTTTGTGGTCACCATCCTTCTAACCGAGGACCCCATACCGCTGAACTCCGCGATAGACGATCTGCGTATGCAGCTTGGGTTTCGGTTCAATAGTGAGTTCAAGTTCTACAGCTCCAAGGAGCACGTTAGGACTGCGTTCCTGCAGACGCTCTGCCGCCATGATGTATTGTTTCGTGCCCTGGTCGTGGATAAACGCAAGATCACGAGACCGTATTTGCAGAAGCGAGAGGTGTTTTACAACTACCTTCTTCGCCAGATCCTGGAGCACGATAACGATAGGATTCAGAACGCTACGTTGATCGTCGATCAGAGGGAGAAGGGGAAGAAGAACAAACAAGCTGTTTCCACGTACCTAAAGAGTCAGCTCAACACTTCTGCTAATGGGTTTGGAAAGATTAAGGATATCAAGTACCACGAATCCCATCGTGATAACTTGCTTCAAGCTGTGGACATGGTGGCAGGCGCGATTAACGCCCAGTACGCGAAAGATCAGCCGCATTACTGCAGACTGATTCGGTCCAAGCTTGATGATGTATGGATATTTACACCTCGGATGGCGCAATGAGGCCCCGAGCTATCCGGGAGCTTGTCCGGAACGCCACCCATGGGGCAACTATTCGCTCGGGGCCTCATTGCTTTGTGCCCATATAGTAGCTAACTAGGGTCAATTACGCAACCAAATAGGGGTACCAATTGGAGCGTTTATTCGCACCTATAAATTACCGTTATCGGTAGGCCCTTTTGCGGCAGAGGTGCATCGCTAAGACTCGTCTAATTGAAGCAGTTCTCTGACGGCGTCCCAGATCGTCGCATCGGTCCCGGCCAGCAGGTCCACGATATCGTGCGGCACCATCCCGATCGCCTGGTAGAGCTCATCGGGAGCCACGTGCAGCGCCTCGGCCCACGCCTGAATCGTCTCCCGCGACGTCAGCCGCTCACGCCCAGCCTCGACGCTCCACACGTACGTGTGGGATTTGTTGATCAGTTTCGCGAGCTGGTTCTGTGTGACACCAGCTCGCTCCCGCAGTGCTCGTAGTTGTGCTCCAGACGACATTGTCACCACCCCTCAGGGTCATTATCCCCTAGTGGGGCGATCGCGCGGAAGCAGGGGACCATGCAGCCCTTCACGCTGCTGGTAACCGCCTGCCCCACCACGTCCTGGCAGCAGGGTGTCACCACCGTGGCGCAGCTGCAGACACGCATCGCACAGCCCGTGGATCCGCTGGCCGCTGGTGAGGAGCTCGCGGCAGCTCATGCATTCCATGGGACGCGCCCACCACGTCACGGTCGTGCCGCGATCGCTGTACTGCTCGGTGGGCTCGACGAACATCATCACCATGGGAATCTGCTTGAGTGCCTGCTCGAGCGCGGTCCGGCCTCCGCCGGTCCAGTTCCGGTCGATCCATACCCTGGCATCGATGGTGCCGGGGTCCTCCCAGCCGGCAAGCGCAGTTGTGGGCTCATCCGAATCGTGGAAGAGCTCATAGCCCTTGACCCGGTAGCCACCACCACTGGCGCCCTCCTGCTCGTCCATACCGCCGAGAAGGCCGCCCGAAACGAAATCCTCGATCACGTCGGATACCGATGCCATGGTGAACTCCTTGCGCTCTTGCGCTCTACAGAGAGGAGAGGCCGGGCCACCGTGGCCCGGCTGATAGCGTGCTAGTTGTCGCCGAACTCGCGCTCGATGAACCGCTGGGCGGCCTCGATGGCGGTGCGCTGGTTGTACCACCGCCGCGGCCGGGTCCGGGTATACGGAACCCCGGGATCCGCCGACGTGATGACCGTGAAGAAGCCTCCGTTGTCACAGATGGAATGAATGCACCGGATCGTGAACGCCAGGCCGGCGCTGCTGGTGTAGGGGGTCTCGGTGGTTTCGGGGCCCATTAGCCGTTCTCTCCATCGATCACCCGTGGACCCTCGAAGATCAACCTGCCGTACGTGCCCCGATCAACTGACTCGATCCAGTCGGCGGTTTCGTCGAACCCCCATTCCCGAGCCAGGTAGAGCACTGTCGAGCGATCGAGCATGTTGGTTGCCCCTGACCGTCGCACGAACTCCAGCCCTTCGAACACCTCCTTGCTGATCTCCACACCGCCCAATGCTGTCTGCTGTTCTGCCATGGTGCCCAGTCCTCTCTGCGACCCTCAATAACGTGTCGTGATGTTACCTTGCAAGTCCTTTACTTGCAAGCGAATTTCGCCCCGACATTGCGCGGAATTTGGTGCTACCTTCGAGAGAACAGGTGTTCGTACCATACCGGCCCGCGGGGCCGTGGAGACCCATGTGACCGATATCGCTGACCTCATCCATGACCACCAAAACGCCAGGCGCCACACACCCCGCAACATCGAGATGATCCGCGAGTCGCTCCGTCGGTTCGGGGCGAACCGGGGCATGGTGGCGGCCAAGCAACCCGATGGAACCTATCGGGTCTATGCCGGCAACGGCGTGCTGGAGGCGGCCAAGGCCGAGGGGATCAACAAGGTCAAGCTGATCGAGGTGTCGGGTGATGAGCTGCCGGTGATGGTGGTGGACCACCTCACCGAGCAGCAGCTCGAGGAATACGCACTGGCCGATAACCGCACAGGCGAACTCTCGGAATGGTCAGCCGAGGCAATCCAGGAGGCCATCGATCGCGGGGTCGACGTCCAGTGGATGTGGGACGCCGGCGAACTCGATGCGCTCATGGCCGACATTGCCGCCACCCAGGAGGAGGTTGGGGGTCTGACGGATCCGGATGAGGTTCCCGAGATTCCCGAGGATCCGGTCACGCAACCAGGTGATATCTGGCAGCTAGGGCGCCATCGCGTGCTCTGTGGGGATGCCACGGACCGCAACCATTTGCACCAACTCCTGGGGTCTGCCGGCGTCGACCTGGTCGATATGGTGTGGACTGATCCTCCCTACGGGGTGGCGATCGGGGACAAGAACAAGATGCTGGACCGCCTGGATCACGGCTCCAGCAATCGGGTGTCCCAGAACATCCTCAACGACGCCATACCGGAAGATGAACTCCAGGCCCTGATTCGCCATGCGTTTAACGCTGCAGCGTCCGTTTGTCGGCCGGGGGCTGTGTGGCATGTGGCTGCACCTGCCGGTCCGCTGCATGTGCTGTTTGGCCTGCAGCTGAAGGAGATGGGGATCTGGCGACAGACGCTCCAGTGGGTGAAGAACAGTGCCACCTTCTCGCCGATGGGCGTGGATTACCACTGGCAGGCAGAGCCGATCTTTCACGGCTGGATCCCGGGTGCCAAGCACCTGTACACGGGCGACCGAAAGCAAACCACCGTCTGGGAGATTGACCGCCCCACCGCATCACCCGACCACCCGACCATGAAGCCGGTGTCGCTCGTGGAGCGCGGAATACGCAACCACACCCACCGGGGTGATGTGGTGCTCGATATGTTTGCTGGATCAGGGACGACACTTATTGGCGCCACCAAGCTGGAGCGTATGGCGCTCCTCATGGAGCTCGATCCCAAATACGTCGATGTCATTTGTCGCCGGTTCTACGAGTTCACCGGCGTTGTTCCCGTGCGCGAGTCGGATGGCTATCGGTGGGGAGAGGGCAACTAGATGGCGCGAGGGGGACGGCCACACAAGTTCACTCGTGAGACCGTCGAGCGCCTGTTGCGAGGTATCCGCATGGGGCTCACGTATGAGCTCGCCTGCATGCATGCCGGGATCAGTTACGACACCCTTAATGACTGGCGCAACAGCAAGTTCCCCCGAAACCTCGACGACGACCAAAAGCACATGAAGCTCGAGTTTGCAGACATGTTCACCCGCGCCGAGGGAGATGCCGCGGCCCGACACATGGGCACCATTATGCAGGCCGCTGCCCAGGGCGACTGGAAGGCATCTGCGTGGGCGCTGGAACGACGCTGGCCGCACCATTACGGGAAG
>JBHWTK010000023.1:0-5602 GCA_043427975.1 Chloroflexia bacterium
GGCAGAAATGGACCACCTGCTCGCCTCAGCCGGTATTGATCCCATGCGGCGGCCCCAAACACTGGGTGTGGATGAATGGCTGAGAATCGCGGAGATGCTTCCGTGAATGCTGTACGGATGTGCGCACCGGCCAAGGTAAACCTCGGCCTCGCTGTGTTGGGCAAGCGGCCAGACGGGTATCACAACATCGATACGATCATGGCCATGATCGACCTTGTCGATGTACTGGCCATCCACCGGGTCGATATGCCGGGCATCACGATCGCCGGCATGGAAGATGTGCCGCCTGAGTCGAACGTCATAGGCCGGGCCATCGATGGGTTTTGCAGCCGCGCTGGCATCAAACCGGCCTTCCACATCGACGTGGACAAGCGCATTCCGTCTCCGGCCGGGCTCGGTGGGGGAAGCAGCGACGCCGCAGCTACCCTGAAGGCGCTTGCAGCGCTTTTCCCCGCGGCGCTCGGTGCGGACGATTTACACGAGGTCGCGGCGTCCATTGGCGCTGATTGTCCGTTTTTCCTCGGTCCACCCGCTGCGCGCGCTACGGGCACCGGGACGACGCTACGACCAATTCCACCAGCTTCCGGTTGGATTGTGATCGTTGTTCCGGGATCGACTCTCGAGGCGAAAACCGCCAGGCTCTATGCCTCTCTCCGACCAGATGATTACCTTTCTACGGCTCACATTGATCGTATTGAGGGCGATATTCAGCATCTCCGGCCGCAGCAGCTCGTCAACAGCTTCACGCGGGCCGCAAAAGCACTTCTCCCCGGCGTGGACGAAAGCTGGAAAGCATTGATTGAGGTCGCCGGTACATGTGCCCTGACCGGGGCCGGACCGGCGGTTTACGCGCTCGCAGAAGAGGAACACGACGCCCTGGCATGGCGCGACCAACTGGTGCATCTGCTTCCTGGCGGCGTTGACGTCATCGTGAGTAAGTTCCTCGCAGCATCGCCCGTTCCTGAGCCGCTTACGTGAGTAGCCGGCGCGCCATCCTAAGCGCGGTACTGGCGGCAATCCCGGTCGGAATCGGTGCCAGTTTTGGGATGCGCCACTGGTTGACCGGGGGAATGTCGGTACGGCTCCTCGGACGCGATGACTCCATGCTGGCGCTCTTCGATACCGGAAATGAACGCGTGCTCCTGCTACTCGGCGAGCCGCACCTGGAGCTGCTGGCGAACCTTTCACACCTGCTGCCTGTGGGGCAGACTCGAATCGATATGATTGTGGGGAGCCATGCCTGGCTGACCGTCGGCGGCGCGCGAAGTCACCTGGATCTGCAGGCAGTGACGACGCTGTCTGTGCAGGCGAGCGCCTCCGCACCGCCGATTCGGGGCAACGTCTATCCGGTAACCAGCACCTTGAGGTTCCAGGTGGGAGACACGAGTGATGCCTTGCTGCTCGTTGGCCATGATCATGATTCAGCGGCTACAAATCCGGATATGTCCGTGGAGATCAGTGCTGCTGGAACCCGCCTGCTCTTCGCAAGTGGAGGCGACGCACTGGGCAGCACGGGGACACCGCTACACCTGCTGGCCGTGCCGGGCGAGGTTAGTGCTGAGAAGATAGCCGCGCTCGGCCCGGAGATCCTCGCTACAACCTCGCCTGCCCAGGATGTTGATCTGCCCTCGGTTCAGGTGTTCCCCCAGGACGTGGTGAGCTTTGCCATCCACGACGGAGCAGTGAAGGTTCGGGAAGACTATTTCTTCTCCTGATCGTTGATCCATTCGGCCAACACGGATTTCGCTGGATCGTCCGCCTTTTTCGTCTGCTCCGCTGGCTCGGCAGGGTACACGCGATTCGCACGGCGCGAACCCCGTTGCTGGGCAGGGGTGGCATCGGGCCAGGTTTGACGCCAGCCCGAGCCATACTTCGACGGATCGGGCCGAGAGCTCTCGGATACTTCCTGCCATTGGGCCACCTCCCGGATGCGGACAGGCGGTGATGGCTCTCCTCGTTGTGTTTCGCTCTCCACCCGGTACGGCCTGGTTTCGACCGGCGGCTGGTAGAGCTGACTTTGCGCCAGCCACGAAGGAGGTTCAGGTGCACGATCCCGCAGGAACATGCCGAGCACCGTTGCGATTGCGATGCCAATCGTAGCGACCAGGAGCACCGATCCGAAGTCTTCACTCAACGTACGTGCTACGAAACCGGTCGCAACTCCTGCGTCATCGAGGGATGGCCGAATGTGTGTCACAAACAGGTTGATAAGGTACCCGGCGACAATCATCGCGTTGAACAGCGCAAGGTAGGCACCGTAAAGCCGCCCGCCCGGACCCGGTTGGTAGGTCAGCACCGCGCTGCCGCCATAACCGAGCAGCGCGGTAATCACAGACGCGATGGTGACACCCGTCAGGAACGTGGCCGACCCCTCAGACAAGCCAAACAGGCGCACATAGAGTCCGGACCACGTTCCTGCCCACGCTTCCGACATCATGATCCCGAGCAGCAGGCCGCCCGAAACGCACAGCTCGCGGAGGCCCCCACGGTAAAACCCGATCGGGACCATCATCACGAACACGATGACCAGCAGGAAGTCGAGGACGATGGCGCCCACTTACTGGTCCTCCATCCCGACCAGCCGCAACAACGCGTTCAACGGTATCCAAAGCCAGTCGGGGCGATTGTTCATCTCGTAGCGTGTTTCATAGAGTGCCTTCTCGGCAATCATCAGGTTTAAGACGTTATGGAACGCCTCATCGCCTGCTGGTGCCAGGGCGAGGTCACTTGACGCGACGGCTGACCGCCAGAAGCCGACGAACGCACGGCTGGCATCATCCACCCACTGCGCGATGTGCTCCCGCTCAGAAGGGTCGTCGGTGCCCTGCATGATGGTCGCACCGGCATACCCCAGCGATCGCACCATGCCAGCGACATCCTTCAACGCTGGCAGTTTCTGGCGCCGTTCATCCATGCTGCGGCTGGGCTCGCCCTCGAAATCGATGATCATGAAATCACCATCGAGGGTACGCAGTGTTTGCCCGAGGTGGTAATCCCCGTGAACCCGAATGAGCAACGTGCCCACCATGCTCCAGGCATCGCTCATCATCGCCCCCAGGCCCTTGTGGAGCTGCTCCACCTTTGCCGGACCAAGGTGCTGCGCCAGGCCTTCGACGGATCCTTCCATCTCGGCGATCACCCGGCGGATAATGGTTTGCGCATCGTCCTGCTGAATTACCTGCGGATCAAAGGCCTCATTCCCATGCGACGCCGTCAGTGCGATGTGCATTTCACCGGTACGGGTGCCAAGCGTGCGGAGGTCGTCAAGCAACGGAGCCCGCTTGGCGGGGTCGACCAACTCGCCCAGTAGCCAGGTCCAGCCATCGCCATTGTTCGGCACGAACTCCTGGATCGCGGCGATGTCGGTACGTCCACCGTCGTGCTCCAGTTCGATCACACCGTAGAGCGCAGGGACATGATCGAATCCGGATGCCTGGGCCAGGTGCTCCCCGATCTCAAGGTCAGGGTTCACCCCGGCAGGTACCTTCCGAAAGACCTTCCCGATGAACCTGCGGTCGAAAATGATGCTGGAGTTACTCTGCTCTCCCGATATCGGTTTTACCCGGGAATAGTCCATTCCGGCGATATCGGGAAACGATGCGCCGATGCGGCGCCAGCGCCAGGTTCCTTCGCCCTGAATGACCCGGTCTTCAGCGAAACCCTCCACCAGCCACTTCAGCACGGCCGGATGCGCCGTTATCTCACGGTCAGCCAATGGGCCATCGCCGGCAATCAGCGGCACAAAGTACCGTGCGTCAGGACCCCACTCGAACGCGAAACGCGCGACCACCAGCAACAAGCGGAGATCGCCCACTCCCGCCTCATCAGCAACTTCGACTTTGACTCCCTGTACGGGCCGAGCCTTGTCGCCAAACCAGCGGCGAGATGTCACCCAGTCGAGCTGTTCACGGAGTTGCGTTTCGATATCACTCATGCGTGCCTGTGCCTTTACTGGTTCACCGGTTTCTCGAGACGGAACCAGTAGAACGAATGTGGACCGAAGGTCATAAAGTACGGAAGGTCGCCGATCATGGGGAAGCGCGTCTCGCCGATCGTTTCAACGGGTTCGTACCCTTGCCATTCCGAAAGGTCGATTTCGGCGGCCTGGACAAACCGGCTCAGGTTCACCGCGCACAGGATGATTTCATTCTCCCATTCGCGCAGGTACACCAGGATCTTCTGGTTCTCCGGGTGCAAGAAGCGAATGCTGCCCCGACCGAATGCCTTGTGGCGCTTGCGCACCGCTACCATGCGCTTCATCCAGTTCAGCAAGCTCGTCGGGACCCGCTCCTGTGCCTCGACATTGACGGCCTGGTAGCCATACACCGGGTCAATGATGACCGGGTAATAGAGGCGGGCAGCGTCGGCACGACTGAAGCCGGCATTGCGGTCGCCGTTCCACTGCATGGGCGTTCGCACACCGTTGCGATCGCCGAGGTAGATGTTGTCGCCCATACCGATTTCGTCGCCGTAATACAGGCACGGGGTTCCGGGCATGCTGAAAAGCAGCGAGTGGAGCATTTCGATCTGTCGACGGCCGTTGTCCAGGAGCGGTGCCAAACGACGCCGGATACCGACGTTAATGCGCATGCGCGGGTCTTTGGCGTACTCAAAGTACATGTAGTCGCGCTCTTCGTCCGTCACCATCTCAAGTGTGAGCTCGTCATGGTTCCGCAGGAAGATCGCCCACTGGTTCATGTCGGAGATGGCCGGCGTGTTCTCCATGATTTCGACGATCGGTGTGCGGCTCTCCTGGCGCATCGCCATGTACATGCGCGGCATCAACGGAAAGTGGAACGCCATGTGGAACTCGGGCTCTTCGTCCGTGCCGAAATACTCCACCACATCCGCAGGCCACTGGTTGGCCTCCGCCAGCATGATCGCGCCCGGGTACTCCACATCGATAACCTTGCGCACCTTGCGGAGGAATGCGTGGGTTTCCGGGAGGTTCTCACCGTTCGTTCCGGGCCGCTCATACAGGTATGGCACGGCGTCGCACCGGAAGCCATCCAGGCCAAGGTTCATCCAGAACCGAAGCACATTCAGCATCTCCTCCTGAACCTCGGGGTTATCGTAGTTCAGGTCGGGCTGATGGCTGAAAAAGCGGTGCCAGAAGTACTGGCCAGCTTCGCGGTCGAACGTCCAGTTGCTCACTTCTGTATCGGTGAAAATGATGCGAGCCTCGCTGTACAGCGTCGGGTCATCGCTCCATACGTAGTAATCGCGCTTGGGCGAGTTCGGGTTCGACCGTGCTTCCTGGAACCAGGCGTGCTGGTCGCTGGTGTGGTTCATCACCAGGTCGGCGATCACGCGCAGGCCGCGCTCGTGGGCGGCGTCCACGAAGTTGCGAAAGTCCTCTACGGTTCCGAAATCGGGGTTGATGCTCACGAAGTCCGAGATGTCGTATCCATCGTCCTTTTGTGGACTGGGGTACATCGGCATGATCCAGATACAGGTAACACCCAGGCTCTGGATGTAGTCCAGTTTCTCGGTGAGGCCCACGAAATCGCCGATGCCGTCACCTGAAGCGTCCATGAAGCTCTTGACCGGAATCTGGTAGATAAGCGCGTCCTTAAACCACATATCATCTCGTTCCAACATG
>JBHWTK010000024.1:0-5713 GCA_043427975.1 Chloroflexia bacterium
GACCTCGCCACCGCGACTGGGCTCCATCCCGACACCGTGAAGAAGCACATCGAAGCTGGCAAGCTGCCAGGTCGCAAGATCGACGGTCGATATGTGATCCCCGATCTCGAGTTCGACGCATTCCGCCGCGGTCAGTGGGACCCGCGGGTTGAGAAGGTTCCGGCTCAACGTCCCACGACTCCAATGCTGCACAACGTGCCGAAAGCGGGGTGACCCTCCCGAGCTGGTGCCCGCCGCTTTGCTGGGGAGCGGTTGGGCACTAGCTCGGGGCGATTGCCCCACCAACACAGTAGGGGAGCGGTCCCCATTGCAGATATATCGACAGGAGAGGAGGTGAACGAGATGGCACAGGTCGCACGCATTACGTTGCGAACGGTGGAGCATGCCGAATTGGTGCATGACACGTTCGATGCGGCAATGGCCGATGGTCAGCTGGATCAGCACGAGGTCGTGGATATTCGTTGCCTGCTGGATTTGAACCTGGTGAGCGCCAGCGCGGCAGATTGCGCGACAACGCTCGCCGTGGGCGCAAACCGGGGCGTGATCAACACCCGACACGCCAGGGCGCTGATGCAGGACTTCATCCGGCTCGATGAGCAGGTGAGGAACCTGGAGGAAGGATGGAGTGAACCGCCCGACGCCGCATAGCAAAAGTCCTGACCGGCGGCTACCGATCAGGACTTCTTGGAATCTCTTACAGAGACAGGATACCACGATGCACATCACGAGCGAACAGACACCCGATGAACTCGAGTCCCGCACGATGCCGGTGATCCTCGAGGAGCTCAAGCTGGTACGCGATGAGCGGGCACGTCTCCGGGCCGAACTGGATGACGTGGAGCAACAGGAAGCGCATCTCCGTGCCGAACTTCATGCCGGCATGACCAAGGCGTGCATGGTGAACGCCAAGGGCTTTGGGCTCGTGGTCACCATGAAGCGGCGATCGAGCCACCTCGTGCTCGATCAGCTCGCCCTTACCGAGGCGCTGGACAAGGCGGGCATCCTGCCGAAATTCCTGCGGCTCGATACCCGGCCCGCGGCGAAGTACGGCGCCGAACACGGCCTCCCTGGTGTGGCGTTCGATGAGATCACCTACCTGAGCATCAGTGAGGTGATCTCATGAGCACCGCAATCGCCGTGGATCCAACCACAGGCCAACTGGTGCAGACGTTCGCGTTTCAGGAACGTGAGGATCTTCTCCCGACCACCTGCCAACGCTGTGGCCGTTCCCTGCGAGCCAAATCCAGTCGCGACATCGGGTACGGCCCGACCTGCGCCAAGCGACTCGGTATCGACTGCACACGCCAGTCCGCAGAGACGCAGGCACCGGAAAGCCAGGTGATCCAATGAGCAGCGCTATCACCACCTACACAGGCCGACTGACGGCGCAGGAACGCGCTGCCATTGTGTGGGGCATCACGCCCACGACACCTGAACAAGCGCGTATCAACCGGCTCATGGCCGCTATCCGTCGCACCGAGCGCCCCGTCCGCGTTGCCCCTCCGGCGGCGTGGGAACCGTGGCAGCCAGGCATGAAATGGCGCTACCTGCAGTACGAACTTGGCAACGAAGAGCGGCGGACTGCCTGTCGCATGTGCGCAGGCACCGGCGAGCTCACGGTGAGCGACGGCGCCGGAGGGGTGGACTACGACGATTGCCCACGCTGCCAACGCGCAAACCCGTACCTGCGAAAGACTGACGATATCCCGTTTTGATTGAAAGGACATATCCCCATGGCAACCAATTCCGCGATTCGACCCATCTCCAACCGCGACCTTGCGGAAGGCACGATGTTCAACGAGCGCCAGATCGAGTTGATCAAGAACCAGATCATGCCGGGTGCCTCAGACGACGACCTCATCCTGTTCACCCAGGTGGCCAGTCATCGCAAGCTCGACCCGTTCATGAAGCACATCTATGCGGTGAAGCGACGCAACAAGGTTGATGGTAAGTGGGTCGATAAATGGGAATACCAGACGTCGATCGACGGGCTGCGGCTCATTGCCCAGCGCTCCGGCCGCTATCGAGGCCAAACGCCTCCTGAATGGTGTGGCCTTGATGGCAAGTGGGTCGATGTGTGGTTATCAGAAGAACCGCCTGCAGCTGCGCGGATCGGTGTTTGGATAGGGGGAAATCCCCAACCGCTCTACGCGATCGCGCTCTACAAGACGTTTGTGCAAACCTACACTCCCCAGAACTCCGAAACCGCAGTACCGACCAAGTTCTGGAAGGAGATGCCGGAACACATGCTGGCCAAGGTGGCTGAGGCGCAGGCGATCCGCAAGGCGTTCCCCGAAGAGGCTGGCGGGCTCTACACCCCGGAAGAGATGGCGCAAGCATCCAATGAGCGCCCGTATGTTGACGCTGATGGCGTGATCGAAACAACCGCCCGCGTCGTCGAAACGCAACCTGCACAACCCCGTCGTGAGCGCCCCATGACCACGCTGGAGAAGGCGAAGGTCAAGCTCTGGCAACTGGCCCACGATGTTCACGGCTGGGACCAGGAGCAGCTCGCCGCGGTGGGGCATAAGCTCACCGGTGCGCCGCTGAAGGAAGCCGACGAAGAGCGGCTCATCTACATCCACGACACCATCCTGGCCGCCAGCCCCGACGAACTGGATGCGATGCTGGCCGACGCCACCAAGGCGGCGTAGCCATGCTCAAGCTCTTCGACTATCAACGCGACGCGGTTGACGCCGTGCTCAATGCGTACCGGGGCGGCATGCGTCGCCCCGCACTCTCCGCGGCCACCGGCGCCGGCAAGACCATCATGTTCGCCAAGGCGATTGAAGAATCGGGCGAGCGATCGCTCGTGATCGCGCACCGCAAAGAGATCATCGAGCAGGCCGCGCAGAAGATCGGCTACATCATCGATCCCGCCGACGTGGGGATCGTGATGGCGGATCGCAACCAGGGTGACCGCCCGATCGTCGTCGCCAGCATCCAGACAATCGCCAACCCGAAGCGGCTGGCGCGGCTTGGCCGCTTCGGTCTGGTGGTGATTGATGAGGCCCACCATGCCAGCAGCCCGAGCTACGTGAACACGCTCCGGATGCTGGGCGTTTCGAAGACCGGACCCACCAGGGCCCTCGGCGTCAGTGCGACCTGGGACCGGGCCGATGGTGTCGGGTTCGAGGAGGTGTTCGAGGAGATCGTGTATGCGATCGGGATCGAGCAGCTCATCGCCTCGGGGCACCTTGCCGATATCACGGCACTCCGGATTGAGACCGAACTCGACACGGACGGCATCCCTAAGGATGTCCATGGTGACTGGCGGGCGGAAGCGCTGAGCCAGCGGATTGAGGACAGCAACTATGCAGACACGATGGCCGCGGCGGTTGCCGCGCATGCCCAGGACCGCACGTGCCTTGTATTCGCTCCCAACGTCCGCACCGCGGATCTCTACCGCGACGCGCTTATCGATTGCGGCATCGCTGCAGCGAGCGTTAATGGCGAAACGCCCACGGCCCAGAGAGAGCAGGCAATCGCCGACCTCAAGGCGAGGCGGATCCGCGCGATCGTGAATTGCGGTGTCTTTACCGAAGGCACCGACATCCCGATCGTGGATTGCGTGGTGATGGGTCGGCCGACCAAGAGCCGGGCACTGTACCAGCAGATGGCCGGCCGCGGATTGCGGAACTACCCCGGCAAGCAGAACTGCCTGATCCTCGACCTGGTCGATAACTCGTCCCGCAACGAGCTGCAGAGCGTCGGAAGCCTGGTGGGACTCAATCCCTCCAAGCCGCGCAACGCGATCACCAGCTTGCGCGCGGCGATCGCCGAGGATGCCAAACAGGGCACTCTGGTGACTGCCACTGATGACCTGAAGTCGATCGGCAAGAAGTTCGTGCAGCACGCCAAGCCGATCGAGCTGATCGATCGCAAGAAGCTCGCGTGGATCCAGATCGACAACGGCGCCTTCAGCATCCCCGTCGGGGAGCACGGTCAGATCGTGCTCCAGGACAACGATCGTGGGCTCTTCGACGTCGTGCGATACGGCCGCAAGGGTGATCGTGAAGTCCTGGGTCACGACATGGACATCGGATATGCGCAAGGCATCGCCGAACAGACCGTCATTGAGGCCGGTGCCCGGACGCTGGCGAACCCGAAGGCTGGCTGGCGCCGGGACAAGAAGGCGTTGGCCACCGAACCCCAGAAAGTCGCGCTGCGGAAATGGAAGATCCCGTTCGACGCCGAGACGATCACGAAGGTCCAGGCGAGCGATCTGCTGAGTGAAGCGATCGCCCGGGCCAACATGCGAAGGGGGGCATGATGGTAATCCAACCCCTCACCACCAAAGAGATCCAGAGCGCACTCAACTACAACCCTCGGGACTGGTCGCTGCGCGATATCCCCACCCGGGACCTTGTGGATCGCCTTGAGGCGTGGCAGTACACACGGCTGGATGACATCGAACACCAGGGGACCCGCGAATACTGCGAGCTACAGATCGACGAGATCCGGGCGGAACTCACACGTCGGCGCAAGCTCCTGGCACGGGCCAGCTCCGGTGACCCTTACGCCCCGACGTGGCCCACCAAAGAGGAACGGGATCAGCGGCTGAGGGAGCGGATAGAGGCGGTCAAGGAACGGTGGCCGATCGACCAGTTCGTCGAGCAGGTGATGTTCGCTGAACTCAAACCGGTCGGCCGCGGCGAGTTCATCTGCAACTGCCCGTTTCCGGACCACCAGGATGATTCCCCAAGCTTCCGGGTCTACCCGAACGGATCCGCATGGTGCTTCGGCTGCCGACGCGGCGGCGACATCATCAGGTTGGCGGAACTCTATTTCAGGACCACCCGATTCGTCGACACGCTCGAGACCCTCGAGGCCCTCGGTTCGACAGGAAGGGTGGCCTGATGGCGGAGATCCATACGCTGAAGCCCACGGTGCCACGAGGGCCATCGCCGGCCGACATCGATCCCAGGAAGCGGTTTCCGATCGACGTGAAGATGACCTCGTTACCAAAAATGACCCGTGTGGCCTGGGAGGCGATCAGGTTCGAGAACAATCGGGCCGCGCCGAAGTGGTTTTTGGTCGGTGGTGATCCGGTACGAATCGTTGAGCCGCAACCGCAACCCGACCCTGAGGCGGCTGACGCACCACCGGTGGTGCCGGCTGAGGAGACAATCCGCACCGAGCGTCTCGGGCTGGACGGTCTGGGGAACATCTCGGCCCGCACCGCCTGGTGGCACAAGAACACCGAGCGGGACGGCGAATCCGAGCAGTTCCCGCTCGAGCGGGTGCTCCGTAACATGCTGGCGGATCCCGAACGGGAGGTCTACCTGCCCCCGCTCCGGCGGATTGTCCGGGCGCCTGTCTTCGGCCCCAGGGGCACGCTCTCGTTGCAGGAGGGCTACGACCGGGCCAGTGGGAACTACTACAGCAAGGGCGACCTCGAGCTCGAGCCGATTCCGGACCGACCCACCGTCGACGATGTCGAGTGGGCCAAGTCCCTGATCTTCGACGAGCTGCTGGCCGACTTCCCGTTTACCGGGCAATCGGAGCGGGCCCATGCGCTCAGCCTGATGTTGAACCCGTTCATCCGGGACATGATCGATGGCCCGACGCCGATGTACCTGATCGAAGCGCCTGCGGCCGGCACCGGCAAGGGCCTCCTGGCCCACATGGCCCTCTACCCGGCGCTTGGCAGTGGCCCGGTGCTGTTGCCGCCATCCAATAACGAAGAGGAGACGCGTAAGCGCCTCACCAG
>JBHWTK010000025.1:0-163926 GCA_043427975.1 Chloroflexia bacterium
CCCAGGCTCTGGATGTAGTCCAGTTTCTCGGTGAGGCCCACGAAATCGCCGATGCCGTCACCTGAAGCGTCCATGAAGCTCTTGACCGGAATCTGGTAGATAAGCGCGTCCTTAAACCACATATCATCTCGTTCCAACATGTGGCGTCCCCTCTTTCATCCCGTGAATCTGGCTGCAGTGCCAGGCGTATCGTGCTTCCAGCCGAAGCCGATCCTCAACAGCATAGGCGCAGGCAGGCCAGCGCGTATATGCCCCTTTTGTTACTGGATACTAGAGCACCAGGTCGACAATCTCCACGTGCTGCCACGGGCGGATATGCAGGATAACCGCCGGGTTCTCCGTGGGGTCCATGCTGATGTGTTGCCACGATCCCTGCCAGCTGTGAACTGCGTCGCCGTTGAGTTCGTCGACCGCCAGGTACTGCTGGTCCTCCCTGATGCCCCAGTCGGCAATCGGCAGGTTGAACCACGCCTCCTGTCGCTCAAACGGATTGATATTGCACAGCACCACGACGATGTCGCTGTTATCTTCGGTTCGCTTCACGTAGCCGATGATGTTGTCGTTCTGGACTTCGAAGAACGTCAGGTTGTCGTATTCCTGAAGCGCGGGGTGATTCTCCCGGATGCGGTTCAGCGTGGTAATGAACGGGATGATGTTGCCTTCGCGATCCCAGTCCCACACCTTGTACTCGTACTTCTCCGAGTTGAGGTATTCCTCCTTGCCGGGCACCGGGGTGTTGTCGCACAGCTCAAATCCGCTGTATATGCCGTAGACGCTTGAGAGTGTCGCCGCCAGCACGATCCGGTACTGGAAGGCAGGCCGACCACCAATTTGGAGGATTGTCGGATTGATGTCGTGTGTATTGGTGAAGAAATTGCCCCGGAAGAAGTCCTTCATCTCCGTTTGGGTCAACTCGGTGGCGTACTCAATCAACTCATGCTTGTAGTTGCGCCAGGTGAAATAGGTATAGCTCTGGGCAAAACCGGCCTTGGCCAGCGCCTTCATGACCTTCGGACGTGTAAACGCCTCGGAGAGGAAGATCACATCCGGGTCTGTCTCGTGAACCTTCGCGATCAGCCATTCCCAGAAGGCGGTCGGCTTGGTATGGGGATTGTCCACACGGATGCTCTTCACACCGTGCCCCACCCACACCATGATGACGCGGTAAATCTCCTCGTACAGTTCCCGCCAATGGCCCTGGTTGAAGTTGATCGGGTAGATATCTTCGTACTTCTTGGGCGGGTTCTCGGCATACTTGATGGTTCCATCCGGCCGGATAAAGAACCACTCCGGGTGTTCCTTTACCCACGGATGATCCGGTGACGCCTGAATGGCGAGGTCAAGCGCGATCTCGATGCCATGCTCTGCCGCCTTTACGACAAGGCGATCAAAATCATCCCAGGTGCCGAGGCCCGGCTCGATCGCGTCATGCCCGCCCTCGGCGCTTCCGATCGCGTACGGAACGCCCGGATCGCCCGGCTGGCTGATCACACTGTTGTTCTTGCCCTTGCGCTTCTGTGTGCCAATGGGATGGATCGGTGTGAAATAGAGGACATTGAATCCCATGTCCTGGATCCGGGGCAGGTGCTTTTCCACATCGGCGAACGTCGCGCCCTGGCCCTCCACCGTTCCGGCACTCCTGGGGAACATGCTGTACCAGGCAGCATAGCGGGCGCGGACGCGATCGACGTAGACCGGGTAGGGGCCCGCCACCGCAGCATGGTCGCGATTGGCGTTTCGATAGACCAGGTCGGCCAGATTGGCACCCAGCATCACGTCTGCGGCTGCCGGTTGGTCGGTCGTGTTCCGCGCGGTGTCAAGGATGCTTTCCATCTGCTTGCGATCGTCATCGGACGCGCGAACAAATGTCTCTTCGACGATATTCTGGCCCTCGAGCAGTTCACTGGATACGTCCAGTCCGGCGGCCACCTTCTTCTCCAGCTCATGCCGCCAGCTCTCGAAATGGTCAGGCCAGGCGAACACCTGGAACTCGACCTTTCCTACGGTGTCCACCGTGAAGCTGCCGCTCCAAGCATCATTGTCCCCTTTTGCCATGGGGCTTTCGGACCATCCGTCGTCGCCACGCTGGCGGTACTGAATCACGGCAGCAATCAGGTCGTGTCCTTCGCGGAAGATATCCGCGGTGACATCCACCCTGTCCCCTACTTCCCGCTTAAGTGCGTAGCGCCCGCAATCCACTACTGGCTGGACGTTTTCAATGAGCACCCCACTCGGAGCCTCGACGTAGGTCTGGAGATCGGTATTCATTGCCGGCATGTTCCTTTCAATGTGGAAACGCATCGGTTGTTCTGTTCACCCTGCGCATGTTTCGTGCACCGGAACCACGGGACGCCTGAACGAAAGGGCTAAACTGGTACCGTTATTTGTCCTTATCATGCCCCTGTACGGGTATGCGTTCAACCCGGAGTTTGTACCACAATGAACCGTTCCGCCTTCTCGCGCCCCCTCGTTATTCTTGCCATTCTTACCCTTGTGGGCGGCATATTTACGTTCACTGCCGGGCTGCAAACGGTGAATGTGGACGAGATCAACGCGGACGAACTGGACCTTTCCCTTGACGAGGAGGCGTATTATGAGTTTGTTGCCCCTCGCCTCGACCGGCTGGTGGTGGAAGTTGGCGCCACCCGCGAAATGGTCGAAACCAAGAGCCGCGATATCGTCGCGCTCACGCGAGCGGGTTCCACAATAGATACACTTACCGGGGAGATTCGCACATACGGCGAGGAACACGGTGTACCGGCGAAATTCGCGCAGGTTCACACCAGGATCCTGTCGGCATCGGATACGGTGACGCACACATTCGACGAGGCACGCACCGCACTTCGAACGTTTAATTTTTCGGGAATGAGCGAGCTGGTTGTCGGCTTCACCGCCGCATCGGACGAGTTCATTACCTGCCAAACCGACCTCGCGGCGCTCGTTTCATAGCGTTTTGCCGGGGGAACAGAAAGTGAGAACACATTGGAAATGCAGTACGAGGTGCGATACCTCCTGAACAGCGAAGAGAACACCATGTTTGTGGAGGCGACCTCCGCCGCTGCCGCTTCGGAAACGGTGCGCCACAAGGTTGCGGGCGCGGAGGACGATTTCGAACTGATCCAGGTGTCTTTGGTTGAGGCGCCGGTGGATGAAACACCGGCCACCTGATGACCGCCCTTCGCTAACCCTGTATACAACGGAGAACACAATCGTGGCCCTACCTGCGGAAATGCAGAAGATTCGCCCCGGTACGCCGCGTCCCCTCGGTGCAACAGTCACCCCCGACGGGACAAACTTTGCGGTGTACGCCTCGGGAGCTTCGGCAGTGGAAGTGTGCCTGTTCGAGGATGGCAGTGACGAGCCATCGCAGGTGTACACCCTTCCCGACAATACCCAGCGCGTGTGGCATGGGTTCATTCCCGGGGTTACCGCCGGTACACAGTACGGGTACCGAGCGCATGGACCATGGGATCCAAAGAACGGCTACAGGTACAACCCCAACAAACTGCTGCTTGATCCATACGCCAGGTCGATCGTTGGCGAACCGGAGTGGAACGACACCATGTTCGCCCACTCACCCGGCGATGACCTGACCATGAGCGAGTCCCGGAACGACGCCAGCATGCCGAAGGGCCTGGTAACAGCGAACGATTACGACTGGGGCGACGATGCTCGCCTTATGACGCCGATGGACGCCACCGTCATCTACGAGGTGCATGTCAAGGGCTTCACGCAACAACATCCGGATATTCCGGAGGAGTTGCGCGGAACCTATGCCGGCATGGCGCATCCTGTGGCAATCGACCACCTGAAACGGTTGGGCGTAACGGCTGTCGAGCTGTTGCCGGTGCACGCGTTTGTGGACGATGAGTTCCTCACCAGCCAGGGCAAGGTGAACTACTGGGGCTACAGCACGCTTAACTTCTTTTCACCCGCAGCGCGCTACGCGGCCAACAAATCCCCCGGCGGGGAGATCAATGAGTTCCGCGACATGGTAAAGGCCATGCACGCCGCGGGGATCGAAGTGATCCTTGATGTGGTGTACAACCACACCTGCGAAGGCAACGAACTGGGCCCTGTCATGTCCTATCGCGGGCTGGATAACCGTAGTTACTACAAGCTCGTGCCGGATAACCTCCGCCACAACTTCAACTTCACCGGTACGGGCAACACCGTAAACGTGGGCCACCCGCAAACAATGGCCATGGTGCTCGATTCGTTGCGCTACTGGGTGAACGAAATGCACGTTGATGGCTTCCGCTTCGACCTTGCTGTCACCCTGGGCCGGGAGTACCCGGATTTCGATCCAAATGGCGGCTTCTTCGACGCCATCTTTACGGATCCGGTGCTTTCAACTACCAAGCTCATCGCCGAACCGTGGGATACGGGCCCGGGAGGCTACCAGCTGGGCAACTTCCCGCTTATCTGGAGCGAGTGGAACGACAAGTATCGTGATGATGTCCGTACCTTCTGGCAAACCACCCAGCCGGTACTGGCAGCAATCGGGTACCGCCTTACGGGTTCGTCAGACGTGTTCGAAAGCAGCGGGCGCAAACCGAACGCGAGCATCAATTTTGTTGCCGCCCATGATGGCTTTAGCCTCCACGACGTTGTGTCTTACACCCGTAAACACAACGAGGCTAATGGAGAGAACAACGAGGACGGCCACGACCACAACATCGCGGCCAACTACGGCGTTGAAGGCCCGACGGACGACGAGTCGATCATCGCGCTCCGCAACCGCCAGAAGCGCAATATGCTCGCGACACTCCTGTTCTCGCAGGGCACTCCCATGATTTGCGGTGGCGATGAACTGGGTCGCACCCAACAGGGCAACAACAACGCGTACGCCCAGGACAACGAGATCAGTTGGTACGACTGGGACCTGGGCGACGACGACAAGGCGCTCATCGAGTTCACCAGCCGCGCTATCCAGATCCGCAGGGAGAACCCTGCCCTCACACGTCGCTACTTTTTCCGGGGCATGCCTCAGCAACGCGGCGAACTCAAGGACGTGATGTGGCTTCATCCGGAAGGGTATGAACTCGCGGCCAACGATTGGACAAACCCGGACTTGCGGACCCTCGGCATGCGCCTGGATGGTGGCGCGATCCAGGAAATCGACGCCGAGGGAGACCCGATTGAGCCAGCATCAATCATGCTCATCTTCCACGCCGGAGAGGAAGAGATTGAGTTCACCCTGCCGTTGGTGGAACGTGGTGAGGAGCTGAGTCACTGGGTGGCACTCCTGAGCACGGACTCCGAGGATGGCGTTGTGTCGGTGAAGGCCAGGGCGGGCGATGCGATCACCGTACCAGGCCGGACTGTGATGATCTTCCTCCCAAGTACAGAACTCGATGGCTCCACACTGGTGCCTGACGACATCGAGTTGTAGCAGAAAGCCGGTGCGGATTGGCACCGGCTTTCTTGTCATCTATTACGAAATGCAACGTCCGCGGGATGA
This sequence comes from Chloroflexia bacterium, assembly GCA_043427975.1. Classification (GTDB taxonomy): domain Bacteria; phylum Chloroflexota; class Chloroflexia; order Thermomicrobiales; family UBA6265; genus UBA6265. The sequence continues at coordinate 5,465 of JBHWTK010000025.1, forward strand.
CGCCTCTCAGGAATCAACGCGGCCCGGTTCCCGGTCGGTCGGGATGATTTCCAGCAAGTCCTGAAGCATTTCGGCCTGGTATGGCGTCATTTCGCCAAGAAGCAGCGAAAGACGATGCTGATAGGCATGTCCCACGCGCTCGAGGAGTGCCGCACCCTCCGGCGTGAGGCGGGCCAGGACCATCCGCTTGTCTTCCGGGTGCGCGTCTCGCGTTGCCCACCCATGGCGAGCGAGGATATCGACGTAGAGCGTAGCCGTGCGGCGGGCCACCGACAGGCGGCGTGCAAGCTCCGACGGAGCCACACCTGCTTCACCGACTTCCGAAAGCTCAACCAGCGCACCATAGGCACCCGCGGTCAGTTCCAGGTCGACAAGCGCGTCGGTTGCGGCACGATCCAGCGCCCCCGCTGTGCGGATAAGCTGCATGAACGCGTGATACCGCACCGAGTCGGTGTTGGACTGTACCTCGTCTGTCGCCTGCCAGTTTTCGTCGAAAACCAGCCACTTCGGATGTACTGAGAAACGTGTCATGCTGGTAACCATACTTTTCCATCCCTGCGACCGCGGCGTTGCGGTTCGTGCACCAACTCACATGTGCTGTGGGTCTAGTTTACGTCCGTGAGTTGTCGTGGGATGACAGGGATACGGTGATCCTCGGCGTGCTGCCTGTCGGGAATACCATGATAATCCCTGAAGTTGCATACAATGAACTACACCACCTCGTCTGTCAGCAAGCCGGCCCGAAGAGCGTAACGAACCAGTTCAGCCCGGTTTGTGAGGCCAAGCTTTTGCATGGCACGGTGGCGATACGTTTCCACAGTCTTGGGTGAAAGGGAGAGGAAATCGGCGCTCTGCTGGGCGGTGTACCCCTCGGCGGTGAGCTTCACTACTTCGCGCTCGCGCTCGGAGAGCACTTCGACGATATCCAGCTCTTCGCCTTCCCCGCTCCGGCCGAGGTACCCGCGCAGCAGGGTCTTGGTGGCACCGGGATCCAGGAACACTTCACCCCGGGCAACCGTGCGAATGGCGTTCAACAGGTCGGTATGCGCGCTGGACTTGCGCACGTAGCCGGAGCCACCCGCCTGGAGCACGGGCAGCAGGTAACGCTCCTCTGCGTGCACGGTCAGCACCAGGACCTTGGCGGCCTGGTTGAGTGAGGTAAGTTCGCGGATGAGTTCCATGCCACCCCCGGGCATGGAAAGGTCTGTCACAACCACCTGCGGATGAAGCTCGCTCACAGCGCTAATCGCGCCCGGCCCATCTTCGGCTTCCCCCACTACCGTGATATCCGGCTGACTCTCCAGCAAGGCCCGCAGCCCGGCGCGGACTACCCCATGATCGTCTGCCAGGACCACTCGAATCGTCCGGGAATCCATACACCCTCCAAATCCCCAAATAAGGCGTGCGGGATTACTCCCGGTCAGTTCTCCAGCGGAATCCAGGCACGCACGCGCGTTCCGGGATTCATATTCCCAATAATCTCTAGATTACCATTGACGAGTTCTACCCGCTCCTGCATGCCAAACAGGCCCAGGCCCAGGCCCTTTCCGTCGCTCGCGTTCTCGGATCCCACGGTGAAACCGCGCCCGTTGTCATCAACGATGAGCTCTACAGCGCCGTTGGAACGGCGAATGGACACGGATGCGCTGGTTGCCCGCGCATGCTTCCACATGTTGGTAAGCGCCTCTTGCGCCACGCGATAAAGCACGAGCTCCACCGTGGGATCCAGGCGTGCCCGCAGCCCAGAGGCAACGAAACCGATCTCAATGCCGCTCCGCGCCGCCATGCGTTGCACAAGCGCCCCGGTGGCCTCTACCAACCCAAGGTCGTCAAGGCTGGGCGGCCGGAGCTCATGGCCAAGGCGCCGCACTGCCTCCATGGATTCGGCCAGCATGGTCTCGAGTTGCTGGGCCATCTCCCGGATCTCCGGGTTCTCTGACATCTTCATGGCCGAAACCCGCAGGAGCTGGGCAAAGAGAACCTGGCTGGTGTCATCGTGAAGCTCACGCGCGATCCGCTTGCGCTCGTCTTCCTGCGCCTCAATCACGCTGTTCACCAGCTTCTTGATCTCCTGGCGATCCGCCTCCACCTGGTCGAGCGCGCCGTTAAACGAGAGCACAATCTGCTCAAGCTCGCGGTCACGCATGGGATCGTCACCGATACGCGCCGAGTAATCGCCCGCGCGCACCCGTTCGGCCGTAGCGATGATATCGTCCAGCGGGCTCAGCGCCGCAGTCACCACGCCGAGGTTGATCACGATGGAAAACACGGCACCGATTACTGCGAACGTTACTGCCAGCCCTACAGTGCCAAGCCCATCGCTACGGGTAGCGAGGTCGTGAGTCAGCCATGTGCCCAGCACGGCACCAACCACCACGATGGCGACGTTTGCCGCCAGAACCTTGTAGCGCAACGGCACCTGGCTTAGTCGATCCTGCATCACTCTCCCCTTCCCGGCCGGATACCGGGCCAATAGCCCCATTTTGGTACACTCGTGGCGACCTGTGTATGATCACGTCCATTAAGGAGGACCACTATGGCAGCTAATAGTTCGTTTGATATTGTCTCCAAATTTGACCGGCAAGAGCTAAAGAACGCCGTTGACCAAACCGAGCGGGAAGTTCGCCAGCGATACGACCTGAAGGATACGAAGACGGAACTGGTGCTGGACGACTCCTCGATCACGATCAACACCGAAAGCGACTATTCCCTCGGCGCCGTTCGCGACGTGCTTGAATCCAAGATGGTAAGCCGCAAGCTCAGCCTCAAGATCCTCGATTACCAGACAGAGGAAGATGCTTCCGGGGCACGAAAGCGCCAGGTGGTGAAGCTGCGCGAGGGAATCGGTGACGAGGTGGCGAAGAAGATCAGCAAGGAAATTCGCGACAACTTCAAGAAGGTAAACGCCCAGATCCAGGGCGATGCGATTCGCGTGCAAGCCAAGAGCCGTGATGACCTTCAGGCGGTCATTGCACACCTCAACGGGCAGGATTACCCGGTGGCCCTCCAGTTCACCAACTACCGCTAGTCGTCTCCCGCCGCTCGTTCGTCATCGGATTGCGTGCCTCGCCTTCGTGGCGGGGCACTTTCGTCTGCAGGGGATCGCTCCGGCAGCTTTTGCGCCACCCGCTCAAGCAGCGGGCTTTCGAGCGGCGAACCTGTGGGGAAGATGCGAATCGGATCCGGTGCAACCTCCGGCCAGACACGCTGGAACATCACCCACTGCTCGAGCGCAGACCCGATGCCCTCTTCCAGCACCGGTACCAACTTTTCCATGCCGGCGGCGACATCGGACTGCACATCCCGGGTCTTCTCAATCGTCATCGGGCTCATAATGCGCACTTCATGCCCGCGACTCGTGCGGCGGGTGAACATCGGCACGATGGTCGCGCCGGTATCGCGCGCCAGTCGCACCGCTCCGGGCGGCAGGGTGGTTACCTGGCCGAAGAACGAAACCTCATGGCCGTTCTCGAAAAAGTCCCGGTCGGCGACCAGCACCGCGCACTCGTTATTGCGCAGCGCGCGGATCACGTGGCGAATGCCCGAAGGTGTTGGCTCCACCATATGCGCGCCGCGTCGACCGCGCAGCCACGTCACGCCATCGAAAACGAACCGGGACGTTGTTCTGCCGGTGACCACGGTGAGCGGATACCCCTGGGCACGGACCGCCTGGCCAATGAAATCGAAGCAGCCAACATGGGCCGACACAAAGATCACGCCCTTGCCCTGCTCCAGCGCCCGGTCCACCACGCCCCAATCGCCATAAACAACCATCGTGCCGCGAGTGAACCAATTGGTAGATCGCCATGAAAGCGTCAACAGGTCAGCGAAATTAAGCGCGTTGGTGAGGAAGATCGATCGCGTGAGTTCGCGCACTTCCTGGTCATTCGATTCCCGCCCGGTCACCACGCGAATGTTGGATTCCACGTTTTGCCGGTATCCATGTGACAGACGGAACGAAAGCGACCCCAGCCTCAACGCCACATAGTTGCGAATGGGTCCGGGCAGGAGCAGCACCATCCAGGAAATGACGCGGGCCAGGAAAATCGAGAGCATGGTCCGGAACTCGTCGCGTTCCTCGCGACGAAAGCTTCGTGCCGGTTTGGTTTTCTTGGGCGTCGTTGCCACGTCAGGCATTATTCTCCACAAGGCCGGTGCACCCGCAGGTCATCAGGCGGCCAATTAGGCTCGGCGTGATCAGCGGGTACCGGCTCGCCTACGGGCATCAAGCTCCCGGACATAGGCCAGGCCATCGACCACGACCGGAATACCGCGTATCACCGTAAGCGCCACGGCCATCCAAACCAGGGTCCAGCCGATATACCGATACCACTCTTGCGAATACAGGCTGCCTATCAACGTGCCGTCCGTATCGTGATGCACCCAGCCGGCCAGGCCGCAGAGGAAAACGAAGGCCAGCGCCTTGGCGTAGCCGAAAAATGCACGCATGAACCGGCCGGCTGTTAGCCAGGTGGTAAGCGGCGATCGCATCATGTTCTTTTCGCCGAAAGCGGTCATGCCATCCTGCATCGAGAGCGACCGCAGGCCGTCCACGATAAAGCCCCGACTGATGACAAGGAGTGGAACCCAGATTGGAATCAGGTCAAGGTCCGCGAAGATGATCCAGAGGACGTTCTCGACAATGCGATCGCCGGCAATATCGAATACTGCACCGAAGGTAGATGTCTCATTTCGTTTGCGCGCCACCCAACCGTCGATGCCATCGGCAGCGATCACAACAATCAGCAGCAGCATGCACCAGGCAATAACCGTAACGCTGCCGTGGTAGATGAGCCACACCACGACAAAGAGCAGGAAAAGTCGCCCGATGGTTATCGCGTTAGCCACGGTACTTCACCTGGTGAGAACTCCTTTGCGGATGTGACCTGAATGTGGCGCCGGCCTTGCTTCTGTATGGGAGTGTAGCACGCGATTCGGGCGCTATTCCGGCACTTTCATGGCGGGGTTATCGGTGCAAATGCCGATGGCACCCCACTCGAACATCTGCTTCGCGCGGGCAGGGTCATTCACCGTCCACGGCCACCAGGGGATGTCCTGTTCCCGCAGGAATGTGGCGACGTCCTCATCCATTGCACGCTGCCAAATCGCGAGTGCACCGGCGTTCAACTCGCGGTAGGTCTCAAGCGCATCCTCGGTGGCCCCCATCGTCAGCACCCAAAGATCTGCCGAGTCATCCTGTTCCCGCACGAAGCGGAGGACATCCCAATCGAATGAACTCACGAGCCAGCGCAACCCGGGGACCTTCTTAACGTCTTCCAGTACTGCCGCACCCGCCTCGTTGGCCTTCACCTCGATATCAACATGCATGCTGTCGCCAACCAGCTCCAGCACTTCAAGCAGGGTCGGGACATATTCACCATCACCGGCATCCACCTTACGCAGTTCTTCAACGGTGTAGTCGGCAATCGGGCCCTTCGCATCGGTGGTGCGATCAAGCGTCTCATCATGGCACACAACCGCCACGCCGTCCTTGCTGAGGTGGACATCCAGCTCAATGCCATACACGCCCAGTTCCTTGGCGCGGCGGAAGCCGGCAAGCGTGTTCTCAGGGAAATCCGCTGGTGCCCCACGATGCCCGTATATACGCCTCTCCATGATGCTGCCTTTCATATGTCATTTAGTTGACACAATCCGTATCAAAGTGTATGATTCCATTGTGCACGACAACCGGAGGTGAACCCCATGGCACAACGATTTTCCGAACCCTTGTTTGTCATCAGTGTTGCGGCGCGTCTTGTTGAAATGCACCCGCAAACACTCCGAAAGTATGAGCGAGAAGGGCTTATTGCGCCCTCCCGGACATCCGGCAACCTGCGTCTCTACTCAGATCAGGATATCGAACGATTGCGCCAGGTGAAATACCTGGTGGAAGAACGCAACATGAACCTGGCCGGAGTACAAATGGCGCTCGACCTCACCCGCGAACTCCTCGCCCTGCGCGATCGCCTGGACGACAGCGATTCCGGATCCCGGGTGGTTCAAAAGGAACTCAACAAAATGCTCGGGATGCTTGGCCATATCGACCAGGATGAAATCCGCAAGCAATCACGATGAGCCGGGTCGCCATCCGGTTAACAACAACATCACCACAGGAGAACGATACGAATGGCTCAAAACCAGAATTACACCGATAAAGCCCGTGAGGCGATCGTAGCCGGCCAACGCCTTACGGAAGAAAAGAAGCTTGCCCAGTACGAACCCGAAGCGCTCCTGGCGTCGCTCGTCGAGCAGACAGATGGCATTGTGCCGCAGGTGCTGCAGCGACTTCAGGTCGATCCCCAGCGTGTAGCCCGCGAGGTTGGCGCGCTGGTCGACCGCGCGCCACGGCTGCAGATCAGTTCCGAGCCGATTGTGAGCCAGGGCTTGCGCCGGGCCCTGAACCAGGCCGAGACCGAGGCACAGGGATTCGGTGACGAATACATCAGTACCGAGCACCTGCTGCTCGGCATTCTCAGTGTCGAGCGCTCCCCTGCAGAATCGCTGTTGCGCGGACATGGCGTGGACCGCGACCAGGTAATGACCGCGCTTTCCGAAATTCGCGGCAGTCAGCGCGTCACCGATGCGAACCCGGAAGGCAAATACCAGGCACTGGAGAAGTACGGTCGCGACCTGACCGAAATCGCCCGGAGTGGCAAGCTGGACCCTGTGATTGGCCGCGACGAGGAAATTCGCCGCGTCATCCAGGTGCTTAGCCGGCGTACCAAGAACAACCCGGTGCTCATTGGCGAGCCTGGCGTTGGTAAAACAGCCATTGCGGAGGGCCTGGCCCAGCGCATTGTGCGTGGCGATGTACCCGAAGACCTCAAAGGCAAACGCGTCATCTCCCTCGACCTGGGTGCCCTTGTAGCGGGCGCGAAGTTCCGCGGCGAGTTCGAGGAGCGCCTCAAGGCCGTACTCGGAGAGATAACGGCGTCCGACGGTGAGATCATTCTCTTTATTGACGAACTCCACACCGTCGTGGGTGCCGGTGCAGCCGAAGGTTCGATGGACGCGAGCAACATGCTGAAACCCATGCTGGCTCGCGGTGAACTCCATGCCATTGGTGCCACCACCCTGAATGAATACCGCAAGTACATTGAGAAGGATGCTGCCCTGGAACGCCGCTTCCAGCCAGTGATGATCGGCGAACCGACCGTCGAAGACACCATCAGCATCCTGCGTGGCCTGCGTGAGCGCTACGAGGTGCACCACAAGGTCAAGATTCTCGACAGCGCCCTGGTTGCCGCGGCAACGCTGAGCGACCGGTATATCACCGACCGGTTCCTGCCGGACAAGGCCATCGACCTCGTCGACGAAGCTGCTTCCCGGCTCCGGATGGAGATCACCTCCATGCCGGTGGAGCTGGACGAAGCCGAGCGACGCATCATGCAGCTGGAAATCGAGCGCGAAGCGCTGTTGAAGGAAACGGACGATGCCAGCAAGAGCCGGCTCGCCGACCTCGAGCATGAACTGGCCAGCCTGAAAGAAGACCGCGATGCGCTTCGGAGCCGTTGGGACCAGGAACGCCAGGCGATTCACAAGATTTCCGAGCTCCGCGACACGATGGACCACACCCGCGTGGAGATTGAACAGGCGCAACGCAGCTTCGATTACAACAAGGCTGCGGAGCTCCAGTATGGCCGCCTGAAGGAATTGGAGAGCCAGCTCCTGCAGGAAGAGCAAAACCTGGCCCGCCTGCAATCCAGCGGCAAGATGCTCAAGGAAGAAGTTGATCGGGAGGACATTGCCGAGGTCGTCAGTCGCTGGACCGGCGTGCCGGTGAGCAAGCTGGTGGAAGGCGAAATCGAGAAACTCCTGAAGATGGAAGACCGCCTGCACCTGCGTGTCGTGGGCCAGGACCAGGCTATTGCCGCCGTCAGCGATGCCATTCGCCGGGCGCGAGCCGGCCTGCAGGATCCGAATCGTCCGCTTGGCAGTTTCATCTTCCTCGGCCCCACGGGCGTAGGCAAGACAGAGCTTGCCCGCTCGCTGGCGGAGTTCATGTTCGATAGCGACCAGGCAATGATTCGCATCGATATGAGCGAGTACATGGAGAAGCACAGCGTCAGCCGCCTGATCGGCGCTCCTCCGGGATATGTCGGGTACGACGAAGGCGGACAGCTTACCGAGGCCGTCCGGCGACGTCCATACTCGGTGGTGCTGTTCGATGAGATCGAAAAGGCGCACCCTGATGTGTTCAACGTGCTCCTGCAGGTGCTGGACGATGGCCGCGTTACTGACAGCCAGGGTCGCACGGTGGACTTCAAGAACACCGTCATCATCATGACCAGCAACATCGGCTCTCACCTGATCGTCAACCTGGGTGGCGATAACGACGAACAGATCGAGAAAGAGGTCATGGACGAACTGCGTGCCAGCTTCCGGCCAGAGTTCCTCAATCGCGTCGATGAAACCATCATCTTTCGGCGCCTTACGCGCGAGCAGATCGCTGACATTGTCGAGATCCAACTTGAGGGCGTCAGCAAACGACTGGCGGACCGCAACATCTCGCTGCGGATTACCCCTGCTGCCCGCGATCTCCTGGCCACGCTCGGCTACGAGCCCGCCTATGGTGCCCGCCCACTGAAGCGGGTCATCCAGAAGCAGATCCTTGATCCGCTGGCGCGCAAGCTCCTTGGCGGGGAGATCCTGGACGGCGAGACGGTGACCATAGACGCTACAGAGAAGGGCTTCACCTTTACAGGTACCTTCACCCACGCACGCCCGGCCGCATAGGCGGCATAATGGAAGTGCTGCATGCCACACGTGCATGCAGCACTTCTGACGTTAATTCGTAACAACCAACAACTTTGCCCCGTATATACTGCGGGCACCCCGAAGGTGATTCGGGAGGTTGTAGGCCTCATCGACAGGGGTATGGATATGGAGTTCCTGATCAATCTGCTTCAGGCAGTCATCACGTTCGGCGCCATCGCCGTAGTGATCCTGATTCTTGCTGGACTGTTCATGCTGGTATTTAGCCTGGGGACATCGTTCGATCGCAGGGTAAACAACCAGTAACGCCAGGCACCGTGTCATCGGGTGTAAGCGGAAAGAACAGGACACGGAAACTGTATCCGGTACCTTGTCGTTTTCCCGTCAGGTTCCTTGCTGGAGTGCAATGTGCGCCCCGCCTGCCTGGGATTCTATTGAAAGGAGTCGGCATGAACGCACGTTCAGCAACCGTTGATGTACCCACGCGTGCACGCGTGTGGACCACATTTGCGCTCGCTTTGCTGCTAGTCGTCAGCATATTCTCGTCCTCTCTCGCCATACAGGGCGTATCGGCACAAGGCGCGACCGATACCGTTGCATCGGCCGTCCCTGCCGATACCGTAATGTACGTCAATGTGAACCTGGACCAGTCGTCTGACCAGTGGACGCAGACCATGACCCTTCTGGAGCGAGCTGGCCTGAGCCAACTGGCTGAAGACGAAGTGGGCGCAAGCACCGAGGACATCGGTGACGTTGTAGAAGCCCAGAACATCACTGGTAACGCCGCAATCGTGTTTACTGATGCGGAGTCCCTGATGAGCTACTCCACCGGCGATATCGCCACGGTCGCTGACCCGGCCGCATCCATGGATATGGCCATGTCGGAGACCCCGGAGGTTCCGGAAGGATTCGCGATGGTGATCCAGCCGGACGATCCGGAGGCACTGGCTGGCCAGTTCCTGGATATGACCACCGGCGAAGCCACGGATTACGGCACCACCGTCCAGACGGTTGAGTACAGTGGTGTCACCATCACCTACTGGGAGTCCACTGACGAAACTGTTACCGGTACTGCGACTGCCCTGGTCGATGACACGGTTGTACTCGCTACTCGCCCGTCGGATATCGAGCCAATCATCGACACCGTACAGGGAACCACCGAGAGCCTGGCGACTGCCGATGGCTTCCTGTCGGTGTATGACAGGATCCAGATCGACGCCCTGGTTCTTGGCTACATCAACCTCGACGAGATGATGACGGCAATCCAGAGCGACCCGGCTGCGCTGGAAGCGCTGGGCAGCGACCAGTTGGTGGCCGAACTTGAAGCCGCCAAGGGCCATGCCGGTTGGTCGGTGTACGCGTCCGACGCCGGCTTCCATATGGATACTGTCGTGATCCCGAACGACCCGGCCGCCATGGCGGTTGGTGAGCCGTTCACACCGGGTATGGCCAGCAAACTTCCTGCCGATGTCATGGTGTTCGCCAACAGCAACAACTTCTACGGCACCGGCATTAGCGAGTACATCGGCCTCATCATGCAGGCTGGCCTCGGCGCAAGCATGGATGATGGCTCCGGCACCCCGGTGGCCACTCCGACGATGAACGAGACATGGGGCATGATGGAGCAGATCCTGGGATTCAACCCGGATACTGATCTCCTGGCAAACCTGGACGGTGAGTACGCCGTTTACGCCGGCGTGTACGACCTCGAAACAGGCATTCCGAATCCGGAGTTCCTCTTCGTATCTGGTACGTCCGATGAAGCGACGCTTACCGATGTCACGGCCGAAATCACCAGCCTGGTAACCCAGATGAACGAGGGCGAGTACGAGGTTTCCAGCCGGACAGTGGACGGCGGCGAGCTCACCGTAGTCACCCTGCCCTCCGAAACCACTGGTATGGTCCCGGTTGTGATCGAGTTCGGCGTGGTAAATGGCGAGATGCTGATTGGCGTAAATGGCGCCATCGACAAGTACCTCGCTGGCGACGGCCCGATGCTGGCTGATGACGCCAACTTCCAGAACACGTTCGCCAACCTCCCGAGTGAGAACCTGGTGAGCATGAGCTACCTCAACATCGAGGGGCAGGTTATGCCGCTGCTCGACCTTGTTGTGGCACAGATGGAAACGTCCAGCAGCACGGCGGACAACCACGAGGACTGTGGCACCTATGCCACCCAGCTCGAAGCGCAAACCGCCTACGACGACGATCCGTCCGGCCTGTGGCTGCTCGACATGGACTACGATGGAGAAGCCTGCGAAGACTTCTTCAACGAGGCCACGCCAGCTGGCTCCCCAGAGCCCATTTCCTCGATGATCGACATCCCGTCTGCCGGTTCGGTGACGTGGATCAAGGACGGTGCCTACTACGTCAGCTCGATCCTTGTGATCGGTGATCAGGCACCCTAGTTCAGGAAGTAACGCGAGGGTATGGTGCCGAACAGATACCATACCCTCGCAACGTTTTTCACCAAGGAGCATTCCTGTATGAATCTGGAACTGATGAAGTCGCTTACCCAGGCAAACGGCGTGCCGTCCATGGAAGACGAGGTCCGCAGAATCGTGGCCCGTGAGCTTAAGACCATGACCGATGACGTCCGGGTGGACACCATGGGCAACCTTATCGGGCACGTCGCTGGCTCAGGCGGCCCGAAGGTGGCGATGGCCGCGCATATGGACGAAATCGGCTTCATGGTTCGGTTCATCGATGACTCCGGGTTCATCCGCCTCCAGCCCGTTGGCGGATTCGACCCCCGGACTCTGGTGGCGCAGCGCGTGGCGGTGCACACCCGGAACGCGGGTGCCCTGGTGGGAACACTGATGCCCGGCGTAAAACCCATCCACCTGATGACTCCCGGCGACAAGAAGGACCTGGAACTTACCGACTTTTTCGTTGACCTCGGCATGAAAGCCGATGTCGTGAAGGACAAGGTCCAAATCGGCGATATGGTGACCCTGCGGCGCGATTTCGAAGAGATCGGCGATATGGTGATCAGCAAGAGTCTGGATGACCGTCTCGGCGTGTATGTGATGCTGGAGGCAGTGCGAGCAGCAGGCTCGGTAAACGCAGAACTCTTCCCGGTTGCCACAGTGCAGGAAGAAGTGGGCCTCCGCGGTGCAACGACCGCTGCGTATGGTATCCAGCCAGACATCTGTATCGCGATCGATACGACGATTGCTGGTGACATCCCTGGAATGCCGGCGGATTCGGCCGTCACACGGCTGGGCGCCGGTGCTGCTATCAAGATATTCGACAGCTCGCAGCTTCCGAACCGCAAGCTCGTAGCCCACTTGCAGGAGATCGCTGATCAGCACGATATCCCGTATCAGCTGGAGGTGCTGCCGCGGGGCGGTACCGACGCCGGTGCGTTCCAGCGCGCGAACGATGGCGTGGTCACTGCCACTATCTCGATTCCGTCGCGCTATGTGCACACGGTAAATGAAATGTGCGCAAAATCGGACATCCAGGCAGCGGTCGACTTGCTCGCCCAGTTCCTGCGTGAGGCAGGATCACGGGATTACCGCTACGATATGGAGTAACGACGTAACCAACGCGCCTTGCCTGGCGTTGCAATACACAGAGCGTAGTGAAGCGCAGAGCGCGCAGGTATCGCCCTCACCAGGAGTATGAACGTGACCTTGAACAATCGTACCCTTGCCGCATTCACAAACCTGTCGGATTCCAGCCAGGCGAGGCCCAGCCGTCGCGATTTCCTCCGGATGTCATCCGCTATCGCAGCCGCGGCTGCATCCATGCCCATTAGCGGAATATATGCGAAACAGTCCACGCCGGGTTCGACCCCGAATTCAGGCGAGCCTTTTACCCTCACCCTGCCGTTCAACCCGTTCGGCCAGCCGGTCACGACCGACCCTCATCGCGCCGCAAACTGGGGTCCGTTCTGGGTGATGTTGCCGTACGCGTGGAGTGGCCTGCTTCGGTTCGACGAGAATGGCGCGGTCGAGGCCGACCTCGCTGAGTCGGTCGAGCCGAACGAAGACGGCAGCAAATACACGGCCATCCTGCGGGAAGATGTGGCATTTGCGGACGGCACCCCGATTACTTCACAGCAGGTGATCGCCAGTTGGCACCGGGCGCTGGATTCCACCACGCTATCGCCGATGTCCCGCTTTATGGAGCCGATCGTGGGGGCGGCTGAAATCGCCAGCGGCGAGAACGTGCCGCTGGGCGCGGTAGCCATTGATGATCGCAGAATTGAGATCTCGCTGACCGCTCCCCTTGCCCACTTCCCCAGTTACCTGGCGACGTTTGGCTACGCTGTGGTGCACCCGGAAATGGACAACATGGAAGAACCACTGGCACCAGGCGACGCCTGCTCAGGGCCGTGGAAGATCACCAGCAGCAGTGAGACTGAAATCGTGATGGTGCCAAACCCGAATCACTGGAGCGAACAGTCTGCTGATGTGACAGAGCTTGTTTGGCGCATCGCTCCCGGTGGCAACACCGACCAGACAATCGTCGACTGGTATCGCGACGGCGAGATTGCCGTGGCGGATGCGCCCATCGGTGTCTTGCCCAGGGTGCGTGATGATGCCTCCCTCGCGTCAGATTTAAGGGGTTTTGTCACCTGGTCCTCGACGATGGTGCTTTCGCTCGATTTCCATCAGGCGCCGTTCGATGACGTCCGGGTCCGGCACGCCGTTGCAGCTGCCATCGACCGGGAGGCATGGTGCAACGATATCCAGCAGGGCACGTATGTGCCTGCAACCACGTTTACACCACCTGTGCTCGAAACCATCGCCAACTATACGTACCCGGGCGAAGCAGTGAGCACCGATGCCACCCCGGCAGCGTTGCTGGGGGAAGCGGGGATCAACACGGCAGAATCCGAAGAGCAGATTATCTATTTCCAGCCGGCAACCGATTCGGTAGAGGCCATGGAACGGACCGCGGCCCTGCTGGAGATGATCACTGCCGGGACCGGCCTGCAAATCACACACGATACCGCGCTCACCGCCGAGCAAATTACAGCAGCCCGCCAGGATGCCGGCGGCCTGCAGTTAGCGATGGTGCAGTGGCAGCTTGATTCTGACCAGCCCTCGATCCTGGCCGTGTATGGCCCGGAAAGCGATTACAACAATGGCTGGGTCAACTGGGAACCGAACCTGGAAGATTCCGGCGAGTACACCCCCGGCGCTGACGCAACAGCCTATGCCGAGTTGCTGGCGGCCGCCTCGGCGACCCTGGATGAAGCAGAACGAAACGCCAGATATGCCGAAGCGGAAGAGCTTCTGCTGCGAAATGCCGTTGTGATTCCGTTGGGCTACTGGAACCCGCAATACCTGCAAAAGCCCTGGCTCCTCGGAACGCGGCAGGGACCATGGAGTGGGTCGACGCCTGTGCGCATCGACAGCGAGGTCACGATCAACCGGGACCTCATCCCCGCCACGCCGGAAGTAACACCGTAAACCTGCGTTAACGCCAAAGGGCGGGCCAGTTGGCCCGCCCTTTTTTCTCAGCTATCGAAGGTCCTACCCCAGTTCGACAGGCGAAGCGTTGCCTTGGCGCTCGGCGAAATCGCGGTAATCGATCGCCGGGAACGGGTTATCCCGCTCCTCCAGTGCGGCGAGCGTGCGCGCGGTACTCTCATCCAGGTCCTTTCCGGACTCGGCGATGTCCGCCATCTGGTTGAATCGCTCCACGTGCTCGTTGAAGCGTTGAATGGCGTATTCGTTCGCCTGGCCGGTGGTGACCAGGAACGGCCAGTCGGAGCTTTGCAGAAGCAGCAGCTCGCGCGCGGCCTGGGAGAGAACCCGCTGTAGGTCGTCTTCCGCATCCGGGAACTCCGCTGCCAGCTTTTCCATCCGGCGTTCGGCGTCGTAAATAATCGGCCACATCCAGCTGGTTTGGTCGTTCATCCAGGTGTAGTGGTTGCCGCCCATGCCCCAGCTTGATTCCGGCAGCACCATCACCGAATCACCACCGTGCTCTTCGACCCAGGTGGAAGCGGTAGTGAGATCGACTGAATCGTCGGCCGCAAGTGCCACAAGCACTTCCTTGAGCCAGTCCACACCTTCAAACCACCAGTGGCCAAAGAGCTCGGTATCGTAGTTGCTGGCGATAATGCCGTACTCTCCTGTTTGCTCCTTATGTTCGCGCAGCAGGTCGGCAACCAGGCCGGCGAAGTGTCGCGCATGATCCTTCACGCGATGGGCTGCCTGCTCCGGGTTGTACGGTGGTTTGCCACCGAGGTCGGTGCCCGGCTGGCCGATACGCCAGTACTGCATACCCGATACGCCATCCTTGCGGTGGAACTCGCGGTACCACTCGTCGCCCGGGTAGCCAAATTGGCCACTCCATACCTGCTGGCCCGTGCGGTTATTGCGACCGAGCACAGCCACGCGGCCAGGCTCATCGCCTACCCAGTAACTCTTGAACGTTGTTCCCGGCTCGGTCTGTTCATCGACAGGAGAGTTGACCAGCTGGCGTCGCGGTATGGCACCGTAGATGCCGATGGAATCGCCTGCGGCCTTGCCGACCGGACGTCCCCCTTCCACGGTGTGGGTCTCCGAGAAGAACACCCGTATCCCCTGCTCACCGAGAAAGCTCTCGATGCCGGGCCGGGTCACGCCGCTGGCCTCATCCACATAGGCGGGCCGATAGGCGCATTCGGGCAACCAGATAGCCTTGGGGCGCCGGCCGAAATGTCGCTCGTAGGAACCGATTCCGGTTTCGATCTGGCCAAAGATCGAGGAATCGCGGGAAAGCAGCGGCAGGTACCCGTGCGTGGCTGCGGACGTGGAGATCTCCACATGGCCGGACTCCTGCAGGCGCTTCAACGACCCCAGCAGGTCACTCTTGAAACGATCGCGGAAGCTGGTAAGCACGCGCGAATACCAGTGGTGGAAATGCACGGCCAGGGCCTTCATTTCCTCGTCGCCATCTTCGCTAAAGCGCCGGATATCAGCAGCGGCCCAGGCAGCGCGCTCCTCTGCGTAGGTAAGGAAGTGCTCGACGATCAACGGGTCGGCGAGCTGCTCCGCGAGGATTGGCGTTACGCTCACGGTGATCCGGTAATCCACGCCTTGCTCGGCAAGATCATAAAGCGCGTTCCAGAGCGGAACATATGTCTCGGCGATCGCTTCGTGTACCCATTCCTCGCCATGCGGCCACATCCCTGCCTGGCGGGCGTATGGAAGGTGGCTGTGCAGCACAAAGGTAAAAGCACCATTGGCGTTCGGCATAAATGACTCCAGTCTGTGCCCGAAACGGGCATTAGTCGGCATTTCTATCTCGGGTGAGACGCACGATTCGTTCCATGTCTATGGTACGCCGGACCCTTCACGTTGCCTCAAGGATACAGAGTTTCGTTGCTGGTGCCGAATAGCGGAGATGCAGTACCGCTACCAGCTACGGGTCGCCTTAACCGCACTTCCGGGCGCCGCGTAGTCGAATTCGTTGGTGCTCTTGGCCGGGTAATCATCGGAGATACGCCCGTAGGTGCTGGTGAGGTCGCGCAAGCCGTCTGCCAGCCCCTGGTCGAGGTGGTGCGGTTGCATTTTCCAGCTCCAGTTGCCGTACACGGTTGCCGGAGTGTTCATGCGGGCCTCGTCCCCCAGCCGAAGGATGTCCTGCATTGGCACAATCGCGGTACTGGCTGGCGAGGCAAGCGCCACGCGAAGCAGGTCCCATGCCGGGTCAGCCACCGGATGCCCCAGGTAATGGCGCACGAGGTTCCGGTCCTCTTCGGAAATGCTTTCCCACCACCCAACAGTCGTCTGGTTGTCGTGGGTAGCCGTATACGTGACCGAATTACGGCGGTTGTTGTGTGGCAGGTATACGTTGGAGGGATCACCATCGAAGGCAAAATGGAGCACGTTCATTCCGGGGAAACCGAGGATCTCCCTCAGTGTCACCACATCAGCGGTTATCAGGCCGAGGTCTTCCACGATCACCGGGAAATCGCCGATTGAGCGCCGCGCGGCCGAGAACACCTCAGCGCCGGGAGCCTCTTCCCAGTGGCCGTTCATGGCGGTTTCCTCGTCGTTGGCCACATGCCAGGCGGCGGCGAACCCGCGGAAATGATCGATGCGAATCACATCGACGAGGTCCCGCATGACCCGCAACCGGGCCACCCACCAGCCGAACCCATCGGCCTTCATGGCCTTCCAGTTATAGGTAGGGTTCCCCCAGCGCTGCCCTGTTGGGGAGAAATAATCCGGTGGCACGCCGGCAATCCAGGTCGGCTGGCCGGTAGCGATATCGAAGTTGAATTGCGTCTGGTTCGCCCACACGTCGGCGCTGTCCAGCGCGACAAAAATCGGGATGTCGCCGATCAGGCGAACTCCCTTTTGGTTGGCATAGGTCCGCAAGGTGTGCCACTGGCGCTGGAAGAGAAACTGCACGAAGCTCTGGAAGCGGATCTCTGACGCGAGTTCTACCGTCCAGTGCTCTACGGCAGCGCCCTCTCGGGCGCGGATATCGGCTGGCCAATCCAGCCACCAGCCCCCGCCAAAGTGCTCCTTGAGACTGATAAACAGGCTGTAATCATGAAGCCATTGGGGCGCGACATCGATAAAGCGGGAGAATTCCGCCAGCAGCATGGTGTTGTCGTTCAGGCGGCTGTAAGCCAGGCGCAGCTTGTCCATCCTCCACGGCCGTACGACATCCCAGTGCACACTGTCTGCCGGAAACTCCGGAGCATCGCCGAGGTCTTCATCGCGGAGCAGCCCGTCGCCCTTAAGCGAGGAGAGCGACACAAGCAGGGGGTTCCCGGCGAACGCACTCAACGCCGAGTAAGGCGAGTCACCGAATCCTACAGGGCCCAAGGGCATAACCTGCCACAAGCGTTGTCCGGCGCGTTCCAGCCAGTCGACAAACCGGTAGGCACTGTCCCCAAAATCGCCAATGCCAAAATCGCCGGGTAATGAAGTGGGATGAAGGAGAACGCCGGATTCGCGCGGGAAGTGCATTGTTGGTGCCTTTCAGCAAGCTGGTGAGCGCCGTATGGATGTCTAATCCACCGGTTCCACGAAATCGAAGCTGACCCATCCCGGAACCCCGTCGACCTCGACCTGCACCCAAATGGTGTCGTCTGCTGTCTGGGAAACCGGGCCACCGATCACTACCACAGCCTGGCCTTCGCCAAGCGGTGTCTCATACACGGGCGTGCAATCGGTGCCGGGGCCTTGCCGGAAGAATACTTCGGCGGTAGTCACGTACGCATTCGTCGTGCCAGTGAATGGTGGAACAGTCGTGACCTCGCACCCCTCTACCTCAACCGAGGCAACCGGCGACGCTGCCGGCGATGCAGACGGCGTTTCGATATTGGAGCTTCGTTCACCGGGCTGGCCCGACCCACCCGTACCATCTCCGGCAGTGTTGAATGTTTGCCCGGTCGCGGCTGCTGACGGCGATGCGACTGCGGCATCGCCACCAGCCTGGGTGGCAGGGCCTGGCGTGCCGGACGTACTGGCGGGGGGGACGTTGAGGGCAGCGGGTGTGCCGACAGCTGCGGAAGTTGCCGTGGGCATGACGGCCGCGGTGGCTGGCTGCTCATCAGGAGTGTTGGCAGGTGCGGATGCTCCCGGGGGTGTGGCGACTGAAGGCGGCGTCGACTCTCCCGTGAGGTCCGTAACGTCAGCGGGGGGCGTCGCCGCCACATTGGGCGTTACCACCGTCAGCTCGTCTTCCGAGATTTCGCCGGTAGCGGCAGCAGTTGCTTCGCCCGAGGGCAAGGTTGGCACCGCCTGGTTTGCACCCGAGGTCGGGGTCGGCGTTGCCTCTCCATCACCGTTTCCGCAAGCAACAAGTAACAACGCCGTGATGACCATGACCATGCCGAACGATTTCCGTGATGCGCTCTGGCGATTCATAGATCCTTCCCTTCGTACGTTGTTCTATTCTACGCGGATTAACGGTCCTCTAGGCTATCCCGAAGAATATCCATATGCTCCAGCGCAAGTCCGGTTCCGATAGCAACGGCGCTCAGCGGGTCGTCCGCAACATAGCACGGTACA
The DNA here is from genome assembly GCA_043427975.1 of Chloroflexia bacterium. Taxonomy (GTDB): domain Bacteria; phylum Chloroflexota; class Chloroflexia; order Thermomicrobiales; family UBA6265; genus UBA6265. The sequence continues at coordinate 24,157 of JBHWTK010000025.1, forward strand.
CCGGTTACCTCTGTAAGGAGTTCGGGCAAATGGCGGAGCATGGCACCGCCGCCGGTAAGGATCATGCCCTTGTCGATAATGTCAGATGAGAGCTCAGGTGGGGTTTCTTCCAGCACGGCCCGTACCGCCCCGATAATGGCTTCCAGCGGCTCGGTGATGGCATCGGTGATTTCGCTGGCGCGAATCTGGATCGTTCGTGGGAGGCCAGCTACTTCATCGCGACCGCGCACTTCCATGACCTGGTCATCCTCCATCGGCATGGCGGAACCGATGGCGATCTTCACTTCCTCGGCCGTGCGTTCACCCACGCGCAGGTTGTACTTGCGCTTGATGTAGTTGGTGATGGCGTCATCAAACTTGCTGCCACCCACACGAAGGGAGCGGGCGACGACGATACCATTGAGCGAGATGACCGCCACTTCGGTGGTGCCGCCACCGATGTCAATAATCATGTTGCCGGACGGGTCAGCAACAGGCACGCGCGCTCCGATCGCCGCGGCGAGCGGCTCGCTGATGAGGTAGGCACGGCGGGCACCCGCATTGAGCGCGCTCTCACGAACGGCGCGGCGCTCCACGCCAGTGACACCGGCCGGAACGCAGATCATCACATCAGGACGGATGAGCGAGAATCGGCCCACCGCCTTGTTGATGAAGTACTCAAGCATCTTCTGCGTGACAACATAGTCGGCGATCACGCCGTCGCGCATCGGACGTACGACCTCGATGGTTTCCCGTGGCTCGCGACCCAGCATATCGCGCGCTTCCAGGCCGACGGCCTTCACCTTGCCATCCTTGGCCGAAATGGCCACCACGGACGGCTCATTGATCACGACACCCCGCCCGCGAACAAAGACCAGGACATTGGCGGTTCCGAGATCGATTCCAACTTGTTTGGGCATGTAGAATTCCTTATAGCTCGCGCGCAGATTGCGTTTCCCTGGGCCGCAGTATGCTGGTGATACGATGATGGCTACAACGAGCTTTGCCCGCCCGGGTTCGCAATACCAAGAGTATACGGTTGTTATGGCAGATGCACAGAATGAACGTACCCGTAAGGATGGTCGACGTCGCAACCGGCGTGGTCAGCGTGGCAAACAGGAACAGCCATATACTGGCCACCATGACGGTGTAGCTGAAGGCCCCCCGGTTGCGTCAGGGTACGAGGCAGCCCGGGACACCGACAGCCCCGCTCTGTCCGACACGCCAGATTTGGTGCGCCCGCCCGATATCGGAGCGCCTCAGGAGCGGATGGAGGTGTATTGCACGCACCATATGGCTCTCACGCCCGAGCATGAACCGTTCGTTACTCGCAACGGCATGACCACGCTCCGCCACCTCGCAGTGGACCGGTTCGGGGAAGCAACGCTTTTCTGCGATTGCCTTCACTCTGGCCCTCACGAGTGGCCACCCAGCCTGCAGCGGCTCCAAACGGCGATCGAACTGGATCAGTTCCTGACGGCCTGGACGAGGGATGCATAGGCGTCCAGCGTGTCTTGGGCGGTGATTGCCCGCAGGATGGGCTGGTCGATTACACCCTGGAATGCGGCCAGCCGCGCTTTGAGTTCGGTGCCGTTCGCAACGGAGACCGCAGCATCCATGGCACGGAAACCGAGCCGCTGAAAGTTCGCCGCATAGCTTGGGAATCCCTCGTACCGCGACGCCTCTGCCTCGATGGCAGGGCGGTTTTCCTGGCCCAAGGAACATCGAATGTAGAGTGCCACCTTCGCGTCGGTTTCCGGTGCGTGCCTGCGTCGATCATCCATCGCCAGGGCTGCCGCTTCCGGTGTCAGCCAATTCAGCAGCACGCCCTCTGCCTGCTGCACGCCCAGCTCCCGCATCCTCGGCCCGAGGGCCCCGACGTACACCGGCACGCCCGGCAACGCCTGATGCAGGAGTTGGATCCCTTCTCGGACGGTAGTAAGGGGGCTGGGCGGCTTGTTGGCACCAATACCGATAATTAGCCGGTCAGTTGGCAATTCCAGCCGCTGCACCTCGTCGACGATTCCTTGTGCCGACATCATCGAATCAATCGAGGTGACACCGGAACCAAGCACCAGCGAGTTGGTCACGCGTGCGGCAACCTGAATGGATTCGTAGGCGTTGCCATTCGTAATGTGGTTGAACCACATGCTGCTGAAACCGGCCTGTTCCACCAGCGGTGCCAGTTCGCGAACCACCTCTGTTGGCACCTTGCCGGTAATCCCAAAGCCAAAGCGCGTGATATCGAATGTCATGGAACCTCCCTGGCCGGGAAACCCAGCCCCAGCCTCCTGAGCGATGCATGCCGCCCCTGGCCGATGATGACGTGGTCGAGTACGCCGATATCCAGTAATTCTCCGGCACGAACGGCATCGCTGGTGAACTGGATGTCTGCGGCAGAGGGTGTCGGGTCGCCGGTAGGATGGTTGTGAACCAGCATGATATACGGCGCCACCCGCTTGACTGCCGGGGCAAAGACCTCTGCCATCCGCACGCTGGCACTATTAACGCTCCCGCCGGCGACGGTAACCGTGGCGATGACGTGGTGCCTGGTATTGAGCAATACGACCCGCAGTTGCTCTTGCTCAAGGAACGCCATCTCCACGCCGAGCAGTTGCACGACGTCTTCCGGCGTGCCGATTCGAGGTCGATCCTCGTCGGTCATGGTGTTCAACCGGCGTCCCATTTCCAGGGCAGCCTTCAAACGGGCAGCCTTAACCCGCCCGATGCCAGTGATCTGTGCAAGCTCCCCATGGTCCATACGCATGAGGCCGCTCAGGCCGTTGTGGTCACGAAGCACGCGATGACTCAGTTCAACCACCGTTTCACCCTTGATGCCGGTATTAAGGATAATCGCCACGAGTTCGGCCGGGCCCAGCACCCCAGACCCGTACTGGATCAGCCGTTCGATAGGCAGGTCCTGCCGCTCCTCGTTGGTGTACTCCGCAATGCGCCTCGCCATGCCCCTACTCCGGCATAAAGCTGGCGACAATCATGCTGTAGTAGCCATCGATGCCGTAGGCCAGCAGTTCACTCCTCAGGGGAACACGCTGCTGAATGCCCGCGAGGATAAGGCACTGCCACAATCCATCGATTGCTGCGGCCTCCACATCCGGTTGTGGCAAATGCTGCAGGCCGATAAGATCGTTTGCCCGAATCGCGATCTGAATCGTGTCATCCATCTGCCGGGCAATCGGGTGCGCTCCATATGGGCCCGATTCGGCGTGAACGTGGCTCCAGTCACAGGAGGCCACGAAGCCGATCTTCCGCTCGCTTTCCTGGAACACCCGCGCGAGCGAACGGCCGAACGCGATCTGCGTATCCCGATCGAGCATGCGGCTTGGCGTAATCAGAACTACCGGGGGCCCGTCGTCGCCCTGCGGGTTTCCAGCGAGCACATTCCCGAATCCGATGCGATCCTGGTCGTGGCCAAGGAACCACAGCGGCCCCATCGCGCCCCAGTCAAGCGGCATCACCGCCTGGTCCATGCGGTTCCCGCCGAAGCCCACTTTCGCTACCGGGATATCGTCGATCGCGACACCAGCAGCGATCTCGTCGACGAACTCGTGTGCCACGGGAACGTTCATTTCGGCAGCCTTGCCACCATGGCTAAGCGTGCCGGCGGCGCGTCCCGTACGCACAATCGCCATGGCGCCATCTACCCGCGTTCCGTGCGGACCTGCCAGTACGATCGTATCCACGCCGACATCCCGGAACTCTCGGCCCACGCGCTCCATGGCTGTTCGCAGTTCCTGAACCGCTTCCTGTCCATTATCAAGCGAAGGAATGAGGGGAAATCCGTGCGGCATGATCGCCGCTGCTACGAGGGGCATGGACCTTTCCTTTCATTACATGGGTTTTACTGCAGGTTCCGGCTCGTTGCCGACCCGGGTTTCTTTCACCAGGAACAGGAACATCAACGACGATGTGATTCCGGCCACGCCAAGGACAATGGCTGATTTATCGAGATCCAGATTCGCAGCGATCACGCCGACCAGCAACGGGCCGGTCACCATACCGATATCACCGATCAGGCGCCAGACCCCCAGGAATTCACCGGTGGCGCCTTCGGGAGCCAGGTCGGCGCCCAGGGTCATCATCGAGCCAGAGCCCAGGCCGTTACCAAGTCCTATCACGATGCCGATTGCAGCCATGGTGGCAAACGACGTGGCAAATGGCAATAACGCCAGGCCAATACCCATGATGGCGAAGCTTGGCACGGTGGCGAACTTGCGGCCAAACCTGTCCATCAGGTATCCGGCCGGGAAGAACATGCTCATGTCCACCACGGCGGATATAGTCATCACGAGGCCAACCTCGGCTGCAGATAGCCCTACCACGTTGGCACCGATGAGCGGGATGAGCAGCTGCCTGCCCTGCCGGATCATCTGCGCAAACAATTGGGCAATTCCGGCGGCCGCAAGATCGCGGGAGTTCTCGCGGATCGTGGCGCGTACCAGCAGCCAGCGATGTTTGGCGCCTCCGCGTGGCCGCGGCGCGCTCCGCTCGGTATCGGGCAATGCAATGGCGACGGTGATTAATGCCAGCAGGGCCATCACGCCGGTGAGCAGGAATGTGGATTGCAATCCCCAGATTGTGGCGATGGCTCCACCCAGGGCCGGACCGCCGAAAATACCTATCCGGTTCACGCCTCCAAAGGTAGCAATCGCCTGCCCACGGCTGGCTATGGGGACCGCGGTTGCAATAAAGGAATGCCGGCTAAGCCCCCACAGCGCGGTGCCGATACCGGCGAGCACGCGGAGCGCGATAATCGGGCCGGCGCCCATATCGAGAACCAGGGGGAATGTGCTGGCGGCAACCAACCCGGTGCCAATGAACATCGAACGGCGCATACCAATGCGATGGATAGCAGCACCGGCGGGCACATCAGTTACCAGCGTGCCCATCGCGGCCGCGGCGCTTACCACCGCGACCAGGGTATACCCGAACCCCAATTCGTCGGCATACAGCGGCAGCGTGGCCAACAGGGCTCCCTGCCCCAGGGCCAGCAGCATGGTCGGCAGGTACACACCCAGCCATAGTTCCTTCCGCTGCATCCACTACTCCGACCCGGATTAGACGACACCGCACATCAAACTGGCGCGCGCCAATGATCGTACCACCGGCGCCGATGCCGTGAAATGCCCGGGACGAAGAGAACGTGCGCACCGACGGCTCCCCTCGCGGATCTCAACAGTGCACTGTTCGTAGCGAGAGGTCGTTTCGAATACTGCACAGGGATCCGCCCCGTAACACGGACGGCGTCGCTCGGCACCCCCTTCGGCATTGATGAGGGCTCCGTATGAAACCAGGATGCCCGGTTCACCGGCAAATGGCCCTTATCTACCTTCGGTTTTCCCTCGCGTATCTGACACTACGTATTTCTACGTAAATCGGATATGATGAGGCTACAAAGAAAAAATACGTGAATTGGCCGATGTTCGTAGTTCGACATCCCCGTAACCTGTAATCAGTTACGGCATGCATGTGCATGCGTACCGATTTCCCGCGTTTGGGGGTATTGGAGGATTCTTATGAACCGACGCAGTTTCATTCTTTCCGGCTCTGCCGGGTTGGCCCTTATTGGTGCTCGTGTAGCTGCACAACGCGGCACCGCGGCCACCACGGTTGAGATCCTGGAACTCGTTGACGCCGAGGTCGATTACACCGAATCCGGGTTCGAGCTCGAGAGCCACGAATACGAGCCAAACGCCGGCAGCAGCTCGTCGTTCGCCTGGGAGCAACTGGTGTTCAGCACTGGCGAGGGCCGGCTGGTATTCGACCTGTTCACCGGCGGCACGCAGGACTTCCCCAAGTACATGCAGGAATTCACCACCGGGTTCGACATGCTCTTTGGAAATACCGAGCACGCCTACGCCGACCTGGACGAAGGTGGATACTCCGCGTTCAGCTACTCCGACCAGGCGGTTTACCTGGAGTACCAGCTTGGCGCGTTCCCGGATGTGGACTTTATGGTGACGTTCTCCGGGCCGCAGGCGACCTTCCTGGACGAGTTTGCCCAGCTCCAGACCATCATGCTTGGTGGTGCCGCGCCCTGCCTCTTTACGGAAGAGAGCAAGGTGGAGGATATGGTATTCGCAAGTTCAACTGGTACTACGGCAACCACCAGCTCACGGAGCACCCGCAGCACCACCACATCTGGCAACACCAGCCAAACCTCCAACACGACCAACACCTCAACCAGTGCTGGCGCAGACCCCACGTCGGCCGAATACGTGGACATGATCGTCGAGCACCGTGAGGAGTTCATCGCCAGCTTCGACACGTTTATGGGCCACCTGGCTATCTTTGGTGACCAGACAACCCCGGACGGCGAGAAGGCCAAGGTGCTGGAGCAGATGTATGTCATCGCACTCGATTGGAAGAAGTATCCGGACGACGCGATGGAGCCACGGGTGCCGGACGACCTTATTGAACTGAGCGCATTGTATGTGCAATGGGCCACGGTTATCGGCGATATGGGCTCCCTGTTCGAGGAACTCTATAACGGTGTGGACACGGTCGACGCGTTCCTTGCCGCCATGAGCGAGTGGGAACTCCTTGATTCCGAGCTGGAAGTTGCGCTGGAGGAGTACGGCGTCCAGGGATTCGCTCGGCCCGCAGGAGCGCTGAAGAGCATTCGCAACGGCCTGCACGCCACCTGGCGCTCAACCCACTAGTGCTCGTTCAGTACTCGCCTGTAGCGCGGGAGGAAGCCAAAAGGCCTCCTCCCGCGTTTCGTTTACCCCATTCGCGCGCCCGCCGTTTCTGTGTGTCCGTGCCCCCTCCCCGAAGGATCAGGCCGCCCCATTAAACGATACGTACAACGACGTACGTATCCCCGCACACGCCGAACCGAAAAATACGCTGTTTAGCCAATGATTTGAATCGTTGCACTTCCTAACCTGTACTCAGTTGAGCAATTTACACGCATGTGCGTTGCTCCTTCATCAACAGGTATGGGAGGACAGGAATGAACCGACGCATGTTTATCTTGTCTGGTTCTGCCGGTATTGCACTACTTGCGACTCGTGCGGCCGCCCAGCGGGGCACCGAGCCCTCATCTGTAATTGTTTCCGAGGTAACCGGAGCGGAGATCGATTTCTCAGCCTCGGGGTTCACGCTGGAGCACCAGCAACTCGACACGGTCATCGGCGGCGACGGCGCAGCCCACGACCATGAGCATATCCATTTCATGTTCGAGCGCGGAAAGCTGGAGATCGAACTGCTGGCCTCGGGCACGTACAACTGGCAAGACGATATGGCCCGTTTTGTCGATGCCTACAAGCGTGAGCACGTCGTCGAGGAACACACGTACGCCGACCTGCCCGATGGCGGCTATGCCGCCTTCAGCTTCGATACGTCGGCCGTCTATATCGAATATCAGCTTGGTTCATTCCCCGACGTGGATATGCGCGTGATCCTTCTGAGCGCAAAGGAAACGTTCCAGGCCAATCTGGAACGCGCCCAAACGATTCTCGTTGGGGGCACCGCGCCGTTCCTGTACATGCAAGACAGCAAGGTGGCGGATATCGTGTTCCCCACCACAGCCCAAACCACCGCCACCCGGAACACGCGAAGCACCCGTGAATCCTCAACAAACCAGAGCGAACGTACCCAAACATCAGCATCCAACACGAACGCACGCGCCACCGAGGCCCCTTCCGAGGCGGAATACGTGGAGATCGTTGTTGCCCAACGCCAGGAGTTCCTAGGGAGTTACGAGCAGTTCATAGAGTATTTCGTCGGAGCGCTCCAACAGTCCATCGACGAGGATCAACGGTCCGAATACTGGAAACAGACGTATGAGATCGCGCTGGTATGGAAGGCCTACTCGGAGGAGGCTGCGGCACATCGCGCCCCCGCGGGCCTCACCGAACTCGGCAGGCTCTACGCGCGGTGGGCAGAAGCAATCGGCAACATGGGCGTGGTGTTTGAGGAACTGTATGACGGCACGAACACCGTCCTCAATGCCTTCCTGGCCGCAGAAGCAGAGATGCATGCATTGGATAAGGAGCTCGAGGCTGCACTGAAGGAATATGGGGTTCCCGGGTTCTCCGGGGCTTCGGGTGCGATCGAAAGCATACGCAGTGGCATAAGAGCTGTCTGGCGCTCGATTCGTTAGGAGCAACCACCTACGTGCTCCCGGTCAGAGGACGCCAGGAGATTCACGCGCACGTGGGCACCACGCAATCAGCGCTCGCCCTGTATTACCAGGGAGACTGGGCCGGACTCCACTCCTCAATCAATCACACAGAGAGGAGGCTATAGCACCAACATTGGACGTTGAACCACGCCGGAAAGCCCGGAAATCGCCTGTGGAACCTGACGCATTCATAAGGAGCGTGACCCATGAACATCGTGCGCTTGATAACGGTATGTACGATCATCTGCGCCGGCCTCGTTGCCGGCCAGTATTCCGCGGCTGGTCAAGCCGCAGAAACCACCTTTACCTCGGAACTGACGGGGCTAACTATTGATCTGGGAACCAGTAATGAGGCCCGGTTCGACCCCAGCGGCCATGCCGTATACGAAGACGCTGGTGCGTCCCAGGAATTGATCCTGGCAAGGCTGGGGCACTCCTCCATTTTCATCAGTTTCTTCGAAGGTGACATCACGCCACAGGAGTGGGAGGAAGGCTCTACCGAGTTTTTCGCGGCTGAGTACTTCAAATACGAGTTCCTTGGCGGAGATATCGGCATTGACCAGAGCTGGTCCTTGTACCGGGCCACCTACATGCTGCAGTTCACCGAGCTTCAGTACAACGAGTTCACGCTATCCGCGTATGGCAAGTACCATTTTTCGCTCCTTGTCTACAGCACGGAAGACATGCTGGAGAGTGATCTTGCGTGGATTTCACTAAACATTCGCATAGACCATGCACCGATCTTTATGCAAGGGAACGACGAGGCGACGAACCAGGCAATTGAGGGCGTAGGCGGCTTTTCGCCGAGGGTCATTTCACCACCCGATGCGGTCACCGGCGTGTGGCCGGAGCTTGGCCTGGAATCGGATCGGTCATGGACCAGCCCGCAGCACGGTATATCGGTGGAGTGGACTCCGGAGTGGAAATTCCCGTCGACGTTGCGCACCGCAATTAGCGTCAACGAAGACACCTCGCAGGACACGTTGATCCTCGTCACGCCCGATCACAGTGGCGAGGCATGGATCATTTTGATTGAAGCGACACCAGCTTTTGCAACGCCCCAGGATTGGCTCGACCGCTGGACCTCTGACGAGTGGATTTCCAGCGTGGCGTCGTATTACCAACTGACCGTTGCAGACACCATCGAGGCAGGCAACACTGCCAGCGTGATTCTGACGGGTGAAGCCAAGTACGGTGATCCAATTGTCTTCATCTATACCGTATCGATTGCCGATGACGGGACGACGACCATCGTCAATCTCCGCTCCACGCCGGAAAACATTGGCAGCGTTTACGAGCAGTTCAGCAACGACGTGACAATCGATGGCGAGCCACCTGTGCTCGCCTGGCCGCAGGAGGACATTCAGGCGTTGCCCGCCGAATGAGGCCGGGCCCGCTAACGCACACCGAGGAGGCGCACAACGCGTATGCGGGGAGCAGGTTTGGTAGCAACGTACTGCGACGAAGATATCCGACCGGCAGGTCAGCCCACCCACGCAACCGCCATTATCACAGGAGCATGACAAATGAACATATCACGATGGCTCGTAGTTCTGCTCACAGTCCTCTCAAGCGCAGTTGCAGGACATGGCTAAGCAACTGGCCAGGCCACTGAATCGAGCTTTACCTCTGAACTCACTGGTTTTACCGTGGATTTCGGTACATCGGGAGAAGCGGAATACGATCGGTCCTCCTACTCCCTGGATGAGGATTACGCCTACATCCAGGAAGACTTCCGGATCTGGCTGGGGACAACCGCGATCCGGATAACGTTTATCGATGGTGAAGAGACCCCGGCAGACTGGGAGGAATCGTCGATCGCCTACCTGGCACCAACCTACGATGTGTACACGGTCCTGGCCACCGAAATTACAGAAGACACAAGCTGGGCACTCATCGACGGCATATACATTTTGGATTACAGCGAACTCATGTACAGCGAATTCGAGCTTGAGGCATTCGGGACGTACCATTTCTCCATTGCGGTGTATGCCACCCCGGATCGCATGATCGACGACCTTAATTGGGTGGCCGACAACATGTTCGTCGACGATACCTCGGTGTTGATGTGGCAAGATTACAGCCATCTCGAGCCATATATCTCTGGAACGTCCGATGTCCAACCCCAGATGATAACGGACCATGTCACAACCGTAGAGGATTGGCAGGGCGAGGGGCTGGAATCCGAGAACCTGTGGACCAGTCCACAGTTCGGCCACACCATATCGTGGGACGCCAGTTGGGCATTCCCGTTTGCCAGCAACAAGTCAATCACCATCGACAAGGAAGAGCAGCAAGACAAAATAGTTCTCGTCCGGCCAGACAAAACCGGTGAAGTCGCCATCTATATCCGCGAGTCCACGGAGGAACTGGCGACGCCCCAGGACTGGTTGGACCGGTGGACATCAGACGAGTGGCTCAATAATCCGGCATCGAAGCTAACGAGGACGGTTATCGACACCGTTCTAACCGACACCGGTGCGGGTGTCCTCATAGAAGCCGAAACACACTACGGCGACCCGATGACCATGGTGTACACCGCCTATATTGCCCCAGATGGATCGACGATGCTCAGCGTCGTCCATGCCGAACCCGAAAACATCGGAACCGTCTACCAGCTATATGTCAACGGCCTGACACTGGATGGACAGCCGGTACCAGTGGTCTGGCCCGTGGAGGATGTCCAGGCCCTGCCCGCGAACTAAACAACTCTGATCATCATATACGGGCCGGATCGCTGATCCGGCCCGTCGCCTCCGCGCCCATCGGCCCTGACCCGGCACGGTATACTTCCTTACACGAAGGTCGCCTGCCACGGCTCTTTTTGTGTTGCCGTGGCGCCACCCTGTTCCACCAGAATCCATCGCAGGAGACCACCGATTTGGTTTTTCGCAGATTATTCCGCCGCACAGCCGAGCCCGATGTCCAGATTGAAAAGGGGCTCGAGAAAACCCGGCGCGGCGTTTTCAATGAGATCACGAAGCTGTTCGACCGGCACGAGCTGGATGACGAACTCTACGAAGACCTCGAAATGCTCCTGATCCAGGCCGATGTCGGTTGGGATGTGAGCCAGCAGCTTGTCGCCGAACTCCGGGACAAGGTGCGTGAGGAACGCATCACCAATCCTGCCGACGCCCGAGAAGTCCTGCGACTGGAGATGACCCAGCTGCTGGAACTTGCAACCCGCAACCGCAAGGTGAAAATCCTGCAACGTGGTGTGCCGTGGGTGGTGCTCGTAGTCGGCGTAAACGGCACCGGCAAAACGACCGGCATTGCCAAGCTGGTGGAATACCACCAGAAGTTCGGCCGCAGCGTGATGCTCGCCGCCGGCGATACCTTTCGCGCGGCCGCTATCGATCAACTCAAGATCTGGGGTGAGCGGCTGAACGTGCCCGTCATTGCCCATCAGCCGAACGCTGATCCTGGTGCCGTGGTGTTCGATGCCATGCAGGCAGCGCATAACCGCAATATGGACGTGCTGATCATCGATACTGCCGGACGACTGCATACCAAGTTCAACCTGATGGCCGAACTGAACAAGATCAAGAAGATCATCCAGAAAACCGTGCCAAACGCCCCACAGGAAGTGGTGCTCGTTATTGACGCGACTACCGGCCAGAATGGGCTTGTCCAGGCGGCCGAGTTCACCAAATCGGCCGATGTTACCGACATCTTCATTTCCAAGCTGGATGGCACTGCCCGCGGTGGTATCGCCTTCAGCGTTGCCAAGGAACTCGGAACACCGATTACCTATATCGGCACCGGCGAGAAGAGCTCGGATATGGCTGAGTTTCGCCCCGATACGTACGTCGATTCGCTCTTCTTTGGCGAAGGCGAGGGATTCTAGCCCATGTTCGAGACATTATCTGATCGCCTGAATCAAACGTTCGGCAAACTGGGCCGTAGCGCCAAGCTGACCGAAAAGGACATCGATGACGCGATGCGCGATGTGCGTCGCGCGCTGCTCGAGGCCGACGTCAACTTCAAGGTCACCAAAGAATTCGTGGCCGCGGTGAAGGAACGCGCCCAGGGTGAAGAGGTGATGCAGAGCCTCACTCCCGGCCAGAGCGTGATCGCCATCGTGAACGAGGAACTGCAGCGCATCCTTGGTGAGGAACAGGTGCCCCTCGCCTACCCGGATCGCGGCCCGCAAATCCTGATGATGGTCGGCTTGCAGGGATCCGGTAAAACAACACACTCCGGCAAAATTGCGTTGCATTTGCGAAAGCAGGGCCGCAATCCGCTGCTGGTGGCTGCCGACGTTCAGCGTCCGGCGGCGGTGAAGCAGCTGCAAACGCTGGGCAAGCAGATCGATATCACCGTCTACGATGAGGGCACAAACAACACGCCGGTGAATATCGCCCGGAACGCCATGCAGTTCGCGCTCCAGCGCGGCTTTAATCCGGTAATCATCGACACCGCTGGCCGGTTGCAGATCGACGAGCCGTTGATGCAGGAGCTGGTCGAGATCAAGCAGGTGGTGAATCCCACCGAAATCCTGCTGGTGGCCGATGCCATGACCGGCCAGGAAGCCGTCGGCGTGGCGGAGACCTTCCATGACCGCCTCGGTGTGACCGGACTTGTACTCACCAAGATGGATGGCGACGCCCGGGGTGGCGCCGCGCTCAGCATCCGGTCGGTCACCGGCGTGCCAATTAAGTTCATTGGTACCGGTGAAAAGATGGACGCGCTGGAGCCGTTCTATCCCGATCGCCTTGCCGGCCGCATCCTTGGTATGGGTGATGTCCTGAGCCTGATCGAGCGGGCGCAGGAGCAAACGACCGAAGAAGATGCCGAACGGTTGCAGGAACGGATGATGAAGGGCCAGTTCGACCTGGAAGACTTCCTCAACCAGCTGCAATCGATCAAGAAGATGGGCCCGTTGAGCCAACTCGTCGAGATGATCCCGGGTATCGGCCAGCAACTTCGCCAGGCGAAAGCCGAGGTAAGCGACGATGCCTACAAGCAGATCGAAGCCATCATCTACAGCATGACTCCATGGGAGCGACGCAACCCGGAGAAGATCAGCCACTCGCGGCGACGGCGAATCGCCGAGGGAGCGGGCGTGAATCGCCAGGACGTTGGCCGCATGCTTCAGCAGTTCAAGCAGATGCAGGAGATGATGGGCCAGTTCGGCATGATGGCCAAGGGTGGCAAGGGCAAAAAGGGGAAGAAGGGACGCCGCGGATTGCAGATGCCAGACCTGCCATTCGATTTCTAGGCCATGGCTAACGGTTCGCCCTCACCAACCAGTGATCCCCGCATCACGCCAGCTATGGAGGATTACCTGAAGGCAATCTACTCGCTTCAGGTGAGCGGCAAGCCCGTGACAAACCAGCAGTTGGCGGATGAACTGGGATACTCTGGCGCAAGCATCACCAACATGCAAAAGCGCCTTCACGAGCTGAACCTGCTGGTCATGGAGCCCTACAAGGGCGTCCACCTGACCCCCACCGGCACTGCCGTCGCGCTGGAAGTGATCCGGCATCACCGCCTGCTGGAGCTGTTCCTCACGAAAACGCTGGGAATGGACCTGGACGCTGTGCACGACGAGGCGGATCGCCTGGAGCATCACGTCTCCGAGGACATGGAAGCCCACATCGCTGCCGCGCTCGGCTTTCCCGAGTTCGACCCGCATGGGGACCCCATTCCATCACCGGACCTGCAACTGGCAGTGATCGATGACCAACCCCTCAGCCATGTCGCGCGCTGTGACCGCGCCCATGTCACCAGGGTGAGCGATCGTGATTCAGAAACGGTGCGCCAGTTGGTCGCGGCCGGAATCCTGCCGGGAGTCGAGCTCGCCAATATCGCCTCATCCGAGAGTGGCGCGGTTATGGTGGAACTCCCCGATGGCCGTACTGTCGCCGTTGGGCCGGGGCAGGCCCAGGCAATTCGGATACGCTGCCTGGACTAGCGTTTGATCCAGGCGCGGAGCGTGCTTTCCACCGTCTCGGCCGTGAGCTGCGGGGTATCGTACATCCCCCGCGCTTTCCGCTGGCGCATCGCTTCATAGAGTGTGACCGCACAGGAGACCGAGATGTTGAGGCTTTCCACCATGCCCTGCATGGGGATATAGACCGTTCCGTCCGCCGCTGCAATGCCCTCATCGCTCACGCCGGATTTCTCGTTACCGAAAACGAAGGCGGTCGGTTCCGTGAGGTTCATCTCATACAACTCGTGCGAGTTATCCTGCAGTGCCGTGGCGAGAACCTGGAATCCCTGCGCATGCAAATGGTCATAACAGGCCTCAATGGAGTCGTGATAGTGCAGGTTCAGCCATTTGGCCGCCGAAGCCGAGGTGCTGCGACCAAACGACTTTCGAGGCGGCTCCTGCCGGACATAGACCAGGTGGACATCCATTACACCGACGGCATCGCAGCTCCGCAGAACCGCGCTGGCGTTGTGGGGATCGAACACATCCTCCAGCACAACGGTCAGTGTGGGCTGCCGCCGCATAATTACCGATTCCAGCCGCGCGACCCGTCGTTCGGTGGTCGGGAAGCGGTCGGATATCGGCACGTCGGGCCCTTCCGTCGGTATGTCGCGGCGGTTTCGAGCTCGTACCACGTCCCTACTCCCTGCCGCGACGAAGGACGCGATCGATCAATCCGCGTTCCATATTGATGCCGCGCTCCCGTTCAAGCGCGCGTTCATCTGTGGGTGCATTGGGGTCGATGACATGCACTTCCAGGGCATCGAAAACGAAACGATTGACTATCGACGCGAAGAACGGTGGTCCAATGATGACCATCGGCAGGATCGCCAGGGAGGCCGTGTACCCCAACAGCAACACGAAGATGGCCAGGCCGATACCGCGGAAGGGGTACTTCACCAGTGTGTACATTCCGCCCCGAAACGCATTGCGCGGGCCGCTTTCATGCGTGCCGGCCAGGGAGTAGGCATACAGGGAGAACACGAACAGGAGGATCCACATGATCGTCCACAAGGGGACGAGGAACTCCATCGCGTGCCCGGATCCGGCGAAATAGGAGATGTTCCATCCGATCATCACCAGCGGCACGATGGTGATCAGGGCCACCTTCCAGGACCGGGCAAACACGGATTTCATATACCGCGGGACAGCGGACCATTCCATGCGGTCGATCACCGCGCGCGGATCGCTCAGCGCGTACAGGGTGGTAAGGGCGGGCGGAACCAGGATGGTACTCAGCAGGAAGAGTGGCCAGTACACGATCGGCATCGCGAGGAAACCAAAGCCAAGCAGCATCGGTGCACAACACAGCCAAAACGCCAGCGACACCGCGATGAAATACGCGAACGAGTCATACACATCGCGCATGCCTCGCCAAAGAAGTTTCAGGAACGCCACGAAGAACCCTTGCTACGAACAACCGTTATCGCCATGCGGTTATTGTACGTCGCCGGGCGGTACGTCGTTGATTGCCAGGCTTTCGGTAATGCGCAACAGGTACTTCTTGCCGGTCTGCTCCCAGCAGGGCCGGCATGCCCAGTTTCCCGTGCGTTTGCGCTTCATGGAACGGCCGCAATTGGGGCAGGAGTACACGTAGCGATAGCCGCGCGACTGCACCGGCACCAGTGCATTGCGCACGTCGTCCAGTGACGAACCGGTAACCTGGGCCACGCGGTGCGCTATGCGGTCGTGGCCGTGGCGGGCATGCCTCCGGTGGTCACCATCCAGCCAGTCCCGCATATGCATGAGTTCCTCGGCAACCACAATTTCCAGCGACTTGCTGCGACGGTGGTTGATGCGCTCCAGGTTGATGAGGATTGCATGGGTGCCCCTGTGGGTGAGGTACACGTACGCGCCCCCATAGGCGGAGGGGATCCTTCGACCCAGCCATCGTCCGAACACACGGCGGGACGTCGTGATACACAGTGGCTCCTCCAAGAGGCGGAACGTTCTGCCGTAACGCTCCATGAGCTCAACTACGGCAGTTGGCGTGGCAGCGCCCGAATCCTCTTCATATGTCCAGGCGGTGCGCCGTTCAGTGGTTTCCATTTATGCTTCCTGTGGCATGCGCGTTTGGTAGTGCCAGGTAATGAAGGATGGATATGTGCGCCGTTTCTGAGGATATTGCCGACCTTGAAGCCGTTTTCGGGGTGACACCTGGCGACGACCGCGTACTGGTGGATTGGGAGCCGATGTGCACCTGGATGGATGCACTGGTCGCAAGCAGTCCGAACCTCCACATGCAAACGCTTGGGTACAGTACCGAGGGCCGCGAACTCCGCATGGTGGTGGCAAGCTCGCCCGAGACCATCACGCATATCGAAACGATACGACAAGATCGTACGAACCTCAAATACACACCCCATTTTCTGGATCCCGGCAACAGCGACGGCACACTCGCCGGCACCAAACCGGTAGTGCTGGTGACGGCCGGCATCCACGCCACCGAGGTGGGCGGCGTGCAAATGATGCCGGCGTTCCTGCGGGACCTGGCGACCAACCCGGCGTATGCAGCAGTGTTGGACAAACTGATTGTCCTCGTGGTTCCCACGCTGAATCCCGATGGCATGGAGCGTGTTCACTCCTGGTACCGCGCTACGCTCGGAACCGGCTCGGAAGGAACGGCTCCACCGTCCCTCTATCATCCGTACGCTGGCCACGATAACAACCGCGATTGGTACCAGCAGCGATTGCAGGAAACCCGGGTTGTCGTGAAGGAGGTTCACCGCACATGGCTGCCCCACGTGGTGATCGATTTGCACCAAATGGGACAGAAGTCTCCCCGGTACGTGGTGCCGCCCTATATCGATCCTGCCGAACCTCATGTCCACCCGCTGGTCTATACCCGCGCGGCTGAGCTGGGCACCCGGATCGCGTCCGATCACGCCCGCGCAGGTAACCGCGGCGTGTGCAGCGGAGTGATGTTCGATTGTTACTCCCCTACTCGCGCCTATATGCACTACCACGGTGGCGTACGCATCCTGGCGGAAGCGGCCAGTGCGGCCATCGCCAGCCCGGTCCACGTGGCGGACCACGAGCAGAAACCGTTCGGTGATACGCCCGCACAGGTATCGAGCGTCCACATGCCGCTTCCATGGCGTGGGGGCCAGTGGCACCTTGGCGATATCGTTGACCTTCACCGGCAAACAATCGATACGGTCCTCCGCTCGGTTGCAGACAATGCGGAAGAATGGATCGCGGACCAATGGAAGATCCTGGCTGACCAGGTCAATCACACTTCACCGGGCACCTTTGTGATCCCGCCACTGCGGCAACAGGTCGATCCGGCGGCGGCTCGGGAGTTGATCGACCTCCTTTGCCAGGGAGACGTGCAGGTATTCGTGGCCGATGAGCATGACGGCAACGTGTTGCCAGGCAGCTTTGTCATCCCGGTACAACAGCCATTCGGCAGCTACGCTACCGCCCTGCTCGCGCTTACGCCGTACCCAAAGGGCCAGCAAGCGTACGATGTGACGAGTCACTGCCTGCCGATTCATATGGGCGTCGACGTTGAGTATTACGATTACGCCTATGCCGGTACGATGCACCTGCCCATGGAGGACGACCTTACGCCCTTCCAGCCGGCACAGGCTGCAGATATCCGCGCGGGTGCCTGGCTGGCCATTGATCCGCGTAGCAGTGCGTCGATCCGGTTGGTGAACCACGCCCTGGCAACAGGCAGCACCGTCAAACGGCTCTCACGCCCTCACTTCGCAAACAACCGGCTGATTCCGGCCGGCGCATGGATCATCACCGATTCTTCAGTGTGGGACGTCATGGCGCACGCGGCCACCATGCATGTTCGAACCTGGGTACTACCGGCCATCGGGCAGAATCTCGCCGACGTTCGGGCTCCGCGCATCGGCATCTACAATCCTCAACACGTCAACATGAACGATTACGGTTGGCTCAGCCTTTGGTTGCAGCGGGCAGGATTCAGGTTTGCATCGCTTACCGGGGAGGACATCATTCACCATGGCCTCGATAGCATTGATGCTTTGCTCTTTCCCCATGGCAACCCCGATGCGCTTATATCCGGTCACCCGTATCCTCTTTACCCGGCACCATACAGCAGGGGATTGAGCGACCGGGTCATATCCGCGTTACGCACCTGGATGCATCGTGGCGGCCACCTGATCGGATTCGAAGGAAGCGTTACCGCCTTGTGCCGGCAACTGCAGATCGAGCTCCGCCAGCCACTGGACCGGCTGCCAGCGGCGGCGTTCGGGAGCAGCGGCGCCGTGGTGCAGGTCACGCCGGCTGCCGGTGAGGAGATCACACTCGGCGTTGACGGCCCCTTTCCAGCCATGTACTTTAGCCCGCACGGGTACGAGATCGCCGATTTTGCCCACCAACATTCCATCGCGCGCTTCCCGCGTGACCAGGTGGTGCTAAGCGGAGCGATTCACGGTGAGGACCATATCACCGGATTACACGCCATTGTGCAAACAACACCCGGCGACGGAGCGTTTACGGCGTTTGCCTTCCGCCCACACTTCCGAACCCAAATGCTGGCATCCGAACAGGTACTGGTGAACGCGATCATGCAGAATGTGCGTCATGGAGCAGGACATTGACCGACAAACCACGCCTTGCAGCCCGGAAACACAGCGAACGTCCCCATGTGCTAATCGTGTCCGACGACCCGTCGCTGGTGCAGTTCCTTAACGAGGGGCTGCCGCTCGGCGGATTCTGGACAACGGTGATCGCGAGCGGCCTGCAGGCACTTGAAGTGTTCCGGCTGCGTCAGTTCGACATCATCGCTGTCGACTGGGATCTTCGCAGCTTCAATGCGTTGGAGCTTATCCGCCGGCTCCGAGGACTTTCGAGCCGGTCTGTCACCGGTGATGCACGCACCAATGCACCAATAGTGGTGATATCCGAACACCCGGCCAACCTGGGCGAGGACGAAAAGTCTCGCCTCGAGATCGGCCGGGTGCTACATGCCCCGCTTGAACTGGAAGAACTGGTGCCCGAACTCCACGCCTTGTACGAGGAATGGCGCGAACGTTATCCGACGGTGCCGCTATCCGATTCGCCATTGCGCGAGAAGCTCTGACGCAGCCGACGGCCACCATCAAGCTCTTCGATCTCGCCCGTCACGGTGAAAATCACGCGCTCACAGATGTTGGTCACGCGGTCGCCGATGCGCTCCAGGTTATGCGCCACCCACAGCAAGTGGGTCGCCCGCCTGACGGTCGAGGGATCGGCCTGCATGTATTTCATCAGTTCCGTGACGATGTCGTCGTAGAGCTGATCAAGCTCGTCGTCTCTCGCCGCCACCACACGAACGGCGTCGACGTCCTGATTGATGAACGCCACGATGGTCGCATCGAGCATTTCGCGGGCGATAATTCCCATAAGAGGGATATCAACCAGCGGTTTCAGCAAGGGCTCGTCCGCCCCTTCGATAACGATCTTGGCAATCCCCGCAGCGTAGTCGCCCATGCGCTCCAGGTTCGAAAAGATGGCGATGCTGCTGATGATGCGGCGCACGTCCTGGCCCACCGGGCCCTGCAATGCGATCAGCGAAATCGCATGCTCCTCGCCTTCCCGGTGCAACCGGTTGATGCCGGCGTCGCTACGCTTCACCTCATCGGCCAGCGCCACATTTTGTAGTCGCAGGGCTTCGAGTGCGCGGGCGATGGCCTTGTCCACCATACTGGCCATGGTGACGACCTGGTCATTCAGTTGCTGTAACTGCTGGTCATAGTTGGTTCTGGTCGACATACCTGCTCCCGCGACATGGTGCTTACCGTGTTAACAATTGGTTCGCTTTCGATTCTACCCGAAGCGCCCGGAGATATAACCTTCGGTACGCGGGTCATCTGGCCGCGTGAACATCTTTTTGGTCGGTCCCGCTTCCACCAGCACGCCCTGGCGATTCTCGTTGAGCGAGTAGAACACCGTCTGGTCGCTCACACGGGCCGCCTGCTGCATGTTATGGGTCACGATCACAATCGTGTACTCCGTCTGGAGTTCACGCAACAGTTCCTCGATTTTCAGCGTCGAGATCGGGTCAAGTGCCGATGCAGGCTCGTCCAGAAGGATCACATCCGGGTTCGTAGCCAGTGCCCGGGCGATACACAGCCGCTGCTGCTGACCACCCGACAGGCTGAGGCCGCTGTCCTTCAGCTTGTCCTTCACTTCATCCCAGAGCGCCGCCCGGGTTAGTGATGCCTCTACGAGCTCGTCAAAGTTGCCCTTGTAGCCATTGATCCGCGCTCCCCAGGCTACGTTCTCGTAGATGCTCTTCGGGAACGGGTTGGGGCGCTGGAACACCATGCCAATGCGGCGGCGGACCTCCACCGGATCCACGTTGCGGGCGTTCACATCCTGGCCGTGATAGAGGATTTCACCCTCAACCCGAGCCGAGGGGATAAGGTCGTTCATGCGGTTGATGCATCGCAATACCGTCGATTTGCCACACCCGGACGGACCAATGAAGGCCGTGATTGCCTTCTCCGGGATATCCAGCGTCACATCTTTCACGGCGTGGAAGGTGCCGTAAGAGATATTCAGATTGCGCAGCTCGAGCACCGGTTTGTTTTGCGTTCGATTCTCGCCGTCGTTCTGGAAGGCCGAGTCGCTAATCCCTGGAATCTTCACCGATGCCTCTCGGGCGGATTCCAGGTGGGCAGAGCTAGCAGGGGTCCCGGTTTCGGAACGGGTAAGTAAGGATGTCACGGGTTTACCACCTTGCTTTCTTGCTGAAATGCTGCCGCAGGCCGATGGCCAGCGAGTTCATGAGGAGCAACACGATCATGAGCACAATGATCGCCGCGGCCGCCAGGTGCTCGAATTCCTTCTGGGGGCGACCGGTCCAGTTATAGATTTGCAGCGGCATCACCATAAAGGTGGAAAACGGGCTGTCCGGCTTCCACAACACCTGGCTCGCACCTCCGACTACCAGCAACGGCGCCGTCTCTCCGATAGCGCGGCTCATAGCCAGGATGATACCGGTCAGCACACCAGGAAAGGCAGCCGGCAACACGTGATTCCACACGGTTTGCCATCGGGTAGCCCCGAGGCCGTAACTCGCCTCTCGCAGGCTGGAAGGAACAGCACGAATGGCCTCGCGCGACGAGATCACCACAACGGGGAGGATCAACAGTGCCATCGTCAGCGCACCCGCGATCAGCGACCGCCCCATGCGCAACGTGTCGACGAACACCACCAGGCCCAGGAGGCCGTACACGATGGATGGCACGCCGGCCAGGTTGGAGATGTTGGTCTGGATGAAATCGTTAAACCGGCCCTTCGTTGCGTATTCTTCGAGGTAAATTGCGGTTCCCAGGCCCAGCACAAACGATGTTATGCCGGATCCGAGCACAATCCAGACGGAACCCCAGATGGCGGGCATCATGCCAGCCTTCTCCGGGATACGCGACGGCGGATTGGTAATCAGGTCCCAGCTCAGCCAGTCAATCCCCGGCTCGAAAATCGACCAGAGGAGCATTCCCAGCAAGACAATGGCAATACCGGTGGCGCCAAAGAAGATTGCCCGCCACACACGTCCGACCGCCTGGCGAAAGCCAACGCGAGGTTTGAACACGCCATTGGCAATGCCGACTCCGGAGGTTGTACCCTGCTCAATCATTCGTACTCCTCCCGGTACTTCCTCGTGACCCATTGACTCACCATGTTCATCGCGAATGTGATCAGGAACAGTAGCAATCCCACGCCGAACAACGAGTAGAACTCGACGGAGCCTCGCGCGACGTCGCTACTGAAGGTGTAGGCGATAAAGCCGGTCATGGTTTGCATGCTGTGCTGAAGGTCGAAAACACTCTGGCTCGCGCCCGATTGCCCTGCCGGGCTCTGGCCGGCCGCCACCGCCACAATCATGGTTTCACCCACGGCGCGCGAAATGGCCAGGATAAACGAAGCGACGATACCGGAGATCGCTGCCGGCACGACAACGCGAACAGTGGTTTCAAATCTCGTGGCACCGAGGCCGAAGGCGGCCTCGCGCAAGCTCCGCGGAACCGCGCGAAGTGCGTCCTCCGAAAGAGACGCGACGGTTGGCATCGCCATGATCCCGATCGCGATACCGGCCGATAGGCCGTTAAACGTACCGATGTTCGGCAGGATGGGATCCAGCAGCACCGGCGTGATAAAGGTGAGTGCGAAGAACCCGTAGACAATCGTCGGCACGCCAGCAAGGATTTCCAGCACCGGCTTCAGGATCGAGCGGGCGCGTTCCGTGGCGATTTCGCTTAGGTAAATGGCAGCAGCCAGCCCAAGCGGCAAGGCGATACATGCCGCGACGAGCGACGTCATGAGCGTGCCCATCACCAGTGGCAACACCCCGAACTCCTGCTGTGAACCCGAGAATAGCGGCGTCCAGGTGGTTCCAAAAAGGAAATCCGTCACCGGCACCTCGCGGAAGAAATTCCACGCCTCGAACAACAGGATCAGCACAATGCCGACTGTGGTCAGCACGGTGATGAGCGAACAGGCAATAAGCGCATATCGAATCAGCACTTCAGAACGCTGGCGACTGCGCTTGCCTGTCAGGTTTAGGGGTGGCCGTTCATTGGGCCGAAGTGGTGCAATACTGCTCGCCACTCATTTCCTCCAACCGCTGAGCGGTGTTAAACCGCACCACGCACGGACCCATTCCCGGGGCCGTGCATGGTGCTAATAACCGGTTTACTAGGAAGCGGGCGAGGCTTCCGGTGTGGCTTCCTCAGCGCCGAAGGACTCGGAGTCCGGGGCGACGGAGCCATCGATAGCACCAACGACCTTGTCGTAGGTGGCCTGCTCGGCATCTTCCGGCAGGGCGATGTAGCCGACCGCCGGAGCGATCTCATCGGCTGTGGCCGCGTAGAACTTGACGAACTCGGCAACCTCCGGGCGCGTCTGGAGGTCGTTGCCGCTCACGTAGATGTACAGCGTGCGACCAAGCGGGGCGTAGCTGCCATCGCCAATGGACTCGATGGACGGCGTCACAGCGCCCTCGCCATTGTCGATCGCCACGGCCTTCAGCACGTCAGCATTCTCTTCGTAGTAGGAGTAGCCGAAGTAGCCAAGGGCGTTCGGGCTGCCGGCAACACCCTGCACGAGCACGTTGTCGTCTTCGCTCGGGGTGTAATCGGTGCGAACTTCGCGGTCATCACCGAGGATTTCTTCATTGAAGAAATCGAAAGTACCGGAAGCCGTGCCGGGGCCGTACAGCTCGATGTTCTCGGCCGGCCAGTCAGGACGAACATCGGCCCAGGTGGTGACGCCACCATCGGCGGCCCAGATCTTGGCCAGCTCTTCAACAGTCAGGTCAGTAACGAAATCGTTCTCGGCGGACACGACAACGGTGATACCGTCGAGCGCCATCGCGAACTCGTACCAGGTGACGCCGTTCTCTGCGGCCAGAGCGGCTTCCTCTTCCTTAATGGTGCGGGAAGCGTTGGAAATAACCGTTTCACCATTGGCGAATCGCTCAAATCCACCACCAGTACCGGAAATGCCGTTGGTGATACGAACGTTAGGAGCCACGGCGGCGAACTCTTCGATGGCGGCTTCCGTCAGCGGGCCGAGTGTGGACGAGCCATCGGCCTCGAATTCACCGGCGAGATCACCGATGTTCTCCGGCTCTTCGTACGAAACGGCACCTTGGCCAAGAACACGTGCGAACGGGGCTACAGCCACAGTGCCAGCGGTGATGGCCGCAAGCGAACGCCGGGAAAGTCGATAGTCGAGGAAACGCATCGTTGTGTTCTCCTTGTATTTACTCGTGACGGGCACACGCCCATTCCTTTACGCATAGTGAAAGCAGTAACTCAACCAACTTGAGTGGCTGAAGCACCGCGCTAATCGGCGTGCACACCGATACCAGAGGACGTTGACGCCGGGCTTTTATCGGCCAATGAATCGGCGGTGCGAGGTTGTGTTCCCTCTTCGTCTGCCGATGGTGTATTGAACCGATAGCCCGCGCCGTACACGGTCCGAATCGTGTCGTCACCCAGTCCGGCAGCGGACAACTTGCCGCGAAGCCAGCTGATATGCACATCGACCGTACGAATATCCACCACCACATCGTTGCCCCACACGGTATCGAGCAGCTCCTGGCGCCCAAATACCCGGCCCGGTTCCATAGCGATGGCAACCAGCAAACCGAATTCCTTGGGACGCAGGTGAAGCTCAGTGCCATGCACAGTAGCGACGCAGCGGTCGACCTCAATCCGGAGCGGACCCCGCACGATCGTTGACGGTGGCCGCGTGCCCGGATTGGTGCGGCGACGAACGTGGGAACGCACTCGCGCCAGCAGCTCTCGCAGCGCGAACGGCTTCACAACGTAGTCGTCGGCCCCCAGCTCCAGGCCAGCAATCCGGTCGCTCTCCTCGCCACGCGCCGAAAGCACCATGACTGGCACATCGTGCCCCTGGCGAACGCGCCGGAGCACCTGCAGGCCATTCATGTTCGGCAACATGACATCGAGGATGACCAGGTCCAGGGTGTCCCCCTGGGCCGCCACAACATCGAGCGCTCGAAGTCCATCATCAACAGCAATCACCCGGAACCCTTCACGGGTGAGGTTGAACAGCAACGCGCTTCGCAGCGTCGGGTCATCCTCCACCAGGAGAATCGTCGGTTGATCATTGTGATGTGAACTGACAGGCTCCATGTTCCCTCCGGATTCGTACGCAGCGTGCGTGTGGTTGATACACGCAATCACGTACACCCGGATGATAGGAGCCCATTGTTAACGGGCAGTAAGCCGCAGGTTAAATTATTCGGGCGAGATTGTTAATTTGATGGTGCCGGCGTTGCGGTACCCGGCGACAGCGGTGTTGCGGACGGTACTGCCAGGCGGGAATCAAGCACACCGATGCCCGCTTCCAGGATTGGGTCGTCGCTGGAGGTCTGGGAACTGGCCGCTACCTCTACATCCGGGCGGATCCCCTCGCCCTGGATGCGGGCCCGGCTGGGGGTGAACCACTCGGCCACCGTCACCCGCATGGTTGATCCGTCGGAAAACTCATAAATTCGCTGAACCGATCCCTTGCCAAAGGTCTTTTCGCCAACCAGTACCGCCCGGTTGTAGTCCTTCATAGCCCCTGCCACGATCTCCGACGCGCTGGCAGTGCCACCATCAATCAGCACCACCATTGGCAAGTCCAGTGGCACAACGCCATCGGCGGTTTCAATCGGCATCTCGGTCATGCCACCCTCGCCGGCCGTCCGATCCTCGTACATTGCCGGCCCGGTTGAAGGATCCATAAACCGGCCCAGCGTCTGGCGGGCAGCTTCGACCCAACCGCCGCCGTTGCCCCGAAGATCCAGAATCACCCCGGTAGAACCGCGAGCACGGATTTCAGCAATCGCAGCGTCCAGGTCCGGCACGGTGGTGTTACCGAACAGCGTTATCCGGAGCCAGGCGTAACTTGTCCCTTCAATGAACACCAGCGTAACCGGCGGGATGACAATCTCTTCCAGGACCAGCGTGTGGTCCAGCACATCGCCCGTGGAAGGCCGAACCAGCGTGATGCTGATCTCCGAACCAGTTTCGCCTCGCAGCATCCTCAGCACCTCATTGGCATCGGTGGTTTGTACGCGAGCGCCGTTAATTTGCTCGATAACGTCCCCGCGCAGGATGCCGGCATCATCTGCAGGCGACTCCGGCACCACAACGCTGACAAAGGCCACGTCACCTTCGAGAATCACCTCGATGCCGACGCCGCCGTATTTGCCTTCCATTCCTTCCTGCGCGGTTTGCGACTCATCCACATCGAGATACCGGGTGTACGAATCGCCAAGCGTCTGCAGTGCACCATCGATTGCGCCCGCTTCCATGTCCGCATCCAGTTCGGCCTGTTCCTCGGCCGAGGTGGGATAGTAGTAGTAATTGTCCTCGATGACGGTATGCACCGCTTCCAGGTTGGGGAACATTCCGCCCGGGAGACTCCCCGCGCGCCGCTCTACCACTACGCCGGCAAAGAATCCTCCCACCAGTAGCACGGCACAAAGCAACAACGATCGCGCGATTTCCCGATTACGGATACGCGAACGGCTGACTGCGTTGAGTTCGGCGTGCGTGGGATTCATACTGGCTCCAACATTAACGGCAAAGTCTTGGAAGGAACGGGAATGCTGCTGGTTGCGGATGTTGGCAACACGAATTCAACCTTTGGCGTGTACTCGCCTGATTCTACCGGGCCAGTAGCAACCGTGCGTACAGCAACGCAGCACGATCGCATGCCGGATGAATGGTACGCCATTCTTGAGCCCGTCCTGGAAATGCAAGGCACCAGCCTGAAGCACGTCACCGGATTTGTGCTGAGCAGTGTGGTGCCGCCCGTTACCCGCTGGCTCAGCGTGCTTTCTGAACACCGCCTGGGCATCGAGCCGATTATTGTCAGCGCAAACCTCGACCTCGGCCTTCCTATTGATGCCGACCACCCCGGCGAGGTCGGTGCCGACCGGATTGTCAACTCGCTGGCAGCGCTTACCAAATACGGTGCACCGGTGATCGCGGTCGATTTCGGCACCGCATTGAACTTCGACGTGGTGGACCACCGGGGCCACTACCTGGGCGGCGCGCTCGCTCCCGGGCTGGTGATCGCCCTGGAAGCGATGACCTCCCGGGCAGCGAAACTCTTCTCGGTCGACCTGGTGCCACCTCCGCATGCGATCGGCACCAATACCATCCACGCCATTCAAAGCGGCCTGGTGCTGGGGTACATCTCGATGGTGGAAGGGCTTATCGCCCGGCTCTCTGCAGAGATCCAGGGCACGCCAAGAGTTGTCGTGACCGGCGGTTACGCCGAGCTGTTTGCCAGGAATTCCAGCGTCATCGATGTCTTCGACCCGGACCTGACAATCGACGGCTTGCGGCTGGTTTGGGACCGTGTTCGCGGGCAGACGTCGGAGTAATCCCCGCAGCGATTCGCCAAACGGTTCGGTATACTCTGAACAGTTAAACACTTGCGATACGTGATGTGTCGTCGGACCCGAGGGCACATCTACCCGAAGGGGAACGCGCCATGAACCAGTATCCCGCCGAAAGAGTTTTTAACGTCGGTGTCTTTTCGCACGGCGGTGCCGGACGCACGACACTTGTGGAGGCAATGCTGTTCGATAGTGGCGCAACGAATCGCCGCGGACGTGTCTCCCTTGGTACCACCGCCTCTGATACCGACCCGGAAGAAGTCAAGCGTCACACCTCCCTCACCCACTCGGTTATCCCCATCGAGTACAACGGCTGCAAGATCAACGTCATTGATACCCCGGATTTCGCCGACTTCGGTGGCGATGTTCGCTCCGCCATGCGTGTGGTCGAAGCCGCCATTATCGTGGTCGATGCATCGTCCGGTGTGGAAGTCGGTACCGAACAGGTTTGGCACAACGCCGAGCTTGCCGGCCTGCCACGACTTCTCTTTGTTAACAAGATGGACCGCGAGCATGCCAATTTCCGTGGCGCGCTTGAGGCCATGATCGCTGCCTTTGGCAAGCGGGTTGCCCCCTTGCAGTTCCCTATCGGTGAGGAGGAGAACTTCCGCGGCATTGTCGACCTGCTCGGCAAGAAAGCGCTGGTTTTCACCCGCGATGGCAACGGCAAGTACGAGGAAACCGAGATTCCGGCTGAACTGGCCGACGATGTAGAGTTCTATCGCCAGACCCTTGTGGAAGCGATTGCCGAGAACGACGAAGACCTCACCATGCGCTATCTCGAGGGTGAGGAAATCAGCGACGAGGAACTGCACAAACACCTGCACAAGTGCTTCGAGGACGGAACCGTGGTTCCGATGGTCCTCGGTGCTGCCAGTGAGAACATGGGCGTGCAGCCGTTAATGCAAACGATTATCGATGTGCTGCCCTCGGCCGCCGATCATACCGAAATGGCCGAGCTGGATGGCGAACCGGTCGAAATAGTGGCCGATCCCAACGGTGATTTCGTCGCCCTTGCGTTCAAAACCCAGGCCGATCCGCACGTGGGCAAGGTCACGTGGTTCCGCGTGTACAGCGGCACGCTTAAATCGTCCTCAACGCTGTTCAACGCCAGCAAGGGCCAGCAGGAACGTGTAGGCCAGCTCTTCTACAGCCGCGGCAAGGAGACCATCCCGACTGACTCGATCTCTGCCGGGGACATCGGTGGCGTCAGCAAACTGGAATCGGTGGATACCGGCGATACCCTGACCAGCGGCAAACACGTTGTGCTGGAAGGTATCCAGTTCCCGCACAGCGCCTACACCGCATCGGTGCACGCATCGTCCCAGGCCGATCTCGACAAGCTCAGCCAGGCGCTCCAACGCATGCAGGACGAAGATCCATCGCTGGTGGTGTCCCGCGATCCAGATACCGGCGACGTGCTGATTTCGGGCATGGGAGAGCCGCATGTACAAATAGCGGTCGAGCGGATGAAGCGCCGCAGCAATATCAATGTCGAACTGGGCCTGCCCCGCGTCGCCTATCGGGAAACCATCCAGGCACCGGTCCAGACGGAATACAAGCACAAGAAGCAAACCGGCGGTGCAGGCCAGTACGGCCATGTAAAGCTGGAACTGGAACCGCTGCCGGATGCCGAGTTCGAGTTTGCCGATCGCGTAGTCGGCGGCGCGGTGCCGAAGAACTTCTTCCCGGCTGTGGAAAAGGGCATTCGTGATGGCCTCTTCGCGGGGCCGGTGGCCGGGTTCCCGGTGGTGAATGTGAAGGCGACGCTATTCGATGGCAGCTACCACGATGTGGATTCCAACGAAATGGCATTCCGCATCGCTGCCAAGGAGGCGTTCCGTCAGGGCATTCTCAAGGGACAGCCGACCCTGCTCGAACCCATCATGAACGTGCGGATCAATGTCACTGAAGCGTTCATGGGCGATGTGATGGGCGATCTCAATACCCGCCGCGGCCAGGTGACTGGTATGGAGACCAACGACGATGGCACTACCGTCATCGAGGCCCAGGTGCCGGGCGGCGAGATCCAGCGCTACGCAACCGACCTCCGTTCGATGACACAGGGGCGCGGAACCTACGAGGCGGAATTCAGCCACTACCAGCCGGTGCCGCACCACCTGGTGGAGAAGATCGCCGCCGAGCACAAGAGCGAAGGATAGCTCCGGCGCAGCACAACGGCGTCGTGGCATAGTTGCAGGGGAGCCGCATGGCTCCCCTGTTCTTGTATGCATGGTTAAGGTGATGAATGGCTGATACGTTTGAGATCGTTTTTGATGGTGGTTCACTGGGTAATCCCGGCAAGGGTTATGGGAGTTTTGACATCACCCGCAATGGCGAGGAGTTCGATCGGCAGATCGAAATGCAGTTTGGCGATGCCATGACAAACAACCAGGCAGAGTACCGCAGCCTGATCGGCGCGCTGAAATCCATCATCAACAACCCGGATGTCGACGCAGCCAACGCCACGATCATTATTCGCGGCGACAGCCAGCTGGTCATCAAGCAACTCAATGGCGAGTGGAAAGTGAAGCACGTGAACATGCAGCCGCTGTGGGCTGAAGCGCGGGGACTGCTTACGGAAGTGAAAGACTGGAAAGCGATCTGGCACGACCGCAGCAACTCAGTGCGGAAGCTTGGCCACTAGCGGTCTGTCTTCGGGGTGATCCGCATGAGGAACGCAAAACCGAACATAAACAGCAGCACCGCCACACCGAGTGCCGCGCCGAAGACGAGAGGCGTAAACATCTTCAGAATCACGAGAATGACCGCGGCAAAGAGCAACGCGTACCAGGCGGATGTCTTCCAGGCGTCAAGTCGAGTTGGCGGAGTTTCTCGGTGCATGTTCATGGCCAGAGTATAACGAACGGAGTTCAAATGAAACGAATCTACCTCGCCTCCCCGCTCGGCTTCGCCGCCTCGACCCAGGCGTTTATGGAGCAGGCCGTTGCCAGGCTCTCGGACGTTGTGGAGGTGGAGAATCCGTGGGACGACGTGCGCTTTGCCGATGAGTTCGATGCCATCGGGCACCTGGACTCCTACGCAGAGCGGGTCTCCCGCTTGAATACGATTAATACCGAGCTCGGCCGCTCGAACACGGAACGTATCGACCGCAGCGATGCGGTTTTCGCGGTGCTGGACGGCGTCGATGTCGATTCAGGTACCGCCGCGGAGATCGGCTATGCGTTCGCCAGGGGAAAGCGCGTGTACGGCGTGCGTACCGATTTCCGCCTCGCCGGCGACAACCTTGGGGCCACGGTGAATCTCCAGGTGGAGTACTTCATTACTGCCAGCGGTGGCCGTGTCGTCACATCGCTCGACGATTTCGTTTCTGACGCCGGGTCCCTTTAGGCATCAAAGGCGGCGCTGTACGAGATCGTACAGGGTGCCGATACCGCGACCTTGTTTGGGGCAATCGATGGTAGTCCGTTTCACGACCAAGGGGAATAAACCCCACTTGTGGCTGAGGAGTTACAGAGCAAATGCCGGCAAAAGTCACCCAATGGGATATTCACGCAAACAATGTCATTTCCCTGCGGGCGTTCTATACAAACGTCTTCGGTTGGAAATGTAGCCATCCCCAAAACGCGGACGAATATGGTTGGATGTTCACCCAGGACGGGGAAATGGTGGGAGGCATTGGCCAGGCGGGACCGGAGGATACAACCGGTGCTGCGATATTCGTACAGGTTGAGGATGTCCAGTCCACCATGGCGCTGGCCGCAAACATCGGAGGAGGCACGTACTGGGGACCGCAATCCTTCCCGGATGGCATGGTCCTTGGTTGTATTTCCGATCCGGACGGGAACGGCATTCTCCTGATTTCTCCGTCCCGCACCGGGGAGCCCTATGTCTCTCGCACCACCGCAGCACAAGGGATATGGACGTGGGATATCCAGTCACCGCACCCTGATAGACTGGCCCCCTTTTACGAGAACCTATTCGGATGGAAGTGGAACGGCCTGAAAAACAACCACTGGGGCCTCATGAGTACCGGCCCGGATGGCGGGCCGGATGGGGGTATCACGCACACTGCCCGCAAAGGCATCGTAATCGCCATGCGTGTGGCTGAGATGGAAGATACCCTGGCAAAGGTGGCAAAGCATGGCGGAGAGGTGCTGGTAGCACCTCATGATGTATCAGACGATCTCATGATCGCCACATGCATCGACCCGGAAGGCAATCGTATCGGTCTGTACCGATTGACCGAAGCGCACCAGGAGCGAGACCGAGTTCGGGTTTCGGACTAATCCCGCGATTCATTGGCGCAAGGGCTGTGACGTACTTGCAGCAGGGACAAGCATGCGCATATACTTGCGCTGCTGAGGGGGATTAGCTCAGCTGGTTAGAGCGCCACGTTGACATCGTGGAGGTCACTGGTTCGAGTCCAGTATCTCCCACCCTCATGAAGCCACCTTCGGGTGGCTTCAATGCATTTTCACCATATCGCGATATCGGCATAGTCGACCCAACTCAGCTTATCTGCCCTGGCTCCCTGACCTCGGTTGGCTCAGGTAAATTTGTAGTTCAGGTCAGTCACCAGAAAACGGCAACAGCTTGGACTAACTCAATAGGTGAAAGGCCGCAACGCCCCCAT
Source organism: Chloroflexia bacterium (assembly GCA_043427975.1). GTDB lineage: Bacteria > Chloroflexota > Chloroflexia > Thermomicrobiales > UBA6265 > UBA6265. The sequence goes on from JBHWTK010000025.1 coordinate 55,703, forward strand.
GGTTACCAATGGCCCGGAAGGATAGAGCCATATGATGCAGGAAGACCTCACGAATAAACTGCTACCTTTGCTGGCCCCTACCCTTGATATCGGTTTCAACGTCTTCGACGTTATGCACCATGGTACCCACGAGAAGCAGCTTTCGAATGTGTTTCGTTGGCTCCTCGAAATAGGCGGAACACACAACTTCGAATCTTCAGGACAACAGGTGTTCATAGACTTGGTGAACAGAGCGAGTGGCTCCGCTCCCGCATTGCCACCCGGACCCTACTCGGTTCGTCAAGAAGTCAATACATCTGAGGCCGGTGGAAGTGAAGACATCTCGGACCTGGTGTTGGAAAGCGATGACGCCGTCATCGTAGTCGAGAACTACGAGACGTCGGATGGCCATGGGCATTCATTCCACGGATACCACAAGTTCAGCGAGCGCGGTGGCAAGAGGGGAACAGTCGTGCTCCTATGCGCGGACGCGGATCAGGCCCTCCTAAGCGATGGGTGGGAATCGGCAATCGTTGTGACGTATGAAGAATTCCTGAACCAGCTGGTGCTTGAACTTGATCGCAACCCGGACTACGCCCGCCGGAACCCGGATCAGTATGCTTTTATCATGCAGATGCATCGCAAATACGGGAACAGGAAGGGACGCATGAGTGACAAGAGCGTGCTGGATTTCGTCTCGGTAATGTGCGCTTCAGGAGAGGCTGGACGCTATGGGGAGCAGGACCGCGATGTAGCCGCGGAGAGATTCGCTGCCGATCTTGCGCAGCAGGCACGCGACCGGTTCGGAGAGAGCCGCGAAGTGCTGCAGCGGGTAAAAGGGCGCCTACGTCAGTTTGGCGAAGCCATTTTGCGCCGGCAGTTGAACACTACATTGGGCTATGAGTACGTTCAGCGGGTAACTGCCAATTACCGCGGTATATACCAGTGGACCATCACCTTCGACACGCATGCTGACGTTGGCTCAAATTCAAACGACCAATTTCAAATCAAATTCGGGCCGTCCGCATGGTTCGCCAATGAGCAGGACAGCTACTGGACGATAAAGGTTGCCCCGGAAGTTGTCGATTACTCCCGGCTTTTCCTCACACTATCCAGCGGAAGAGAGCTACGCCAGTCAGAGGTCACGCTTCACGAAATACTCGACGGACTCGATGCAGACGATCGACGACTACACGACGAGATTATCAGGCTCGTTAACCACTGAACCACACGCTATCTGTGCACGTACACGGCCCACAAGGGTATTCCTTTTCCTGTATCATTCCAGCGGACTGACCGGGGGTAAAAGCCCTACTACCAGGCAGCATGCATGCTCACTCGTCGACAACTTATCGCATCAGGGGCGGGTGTACTGGTTGCCGGGGCAGCGGCGCGAGGCGCTGCACAGGAAGCGGTGGAACTCGCTATTAACTCGGCCCGGTACATCTGCACCAATGCCGATACCGGGGCGATCTTCGCCCAGCGAGGTGCGCACGACCAGGTGGCGATTGCCAGCCTGACCAAGGTGTTCACTGCCATGGAAGCGGTGAATATCGCACCGCTCGACACCCGCATCACCACTACCGAGGACGACCTGCAACCCGCCGATGCCACCACCATGGGATTTGGGCCGGGCGAAACCTTTACGCTGGAAGAGCTGATCTACGGCATGTTGCTTCCCAGCGGGAACGATGCCGCGTACGCAATCGCCCGCAGCCTGGGTGCCCAGGAAGGCGACTCCGCCGAAGAGGCAGTGCAACGGTTCATGGACAGCATGAATCAGCGCATAGCGCTCATGGGCCTGGAGAACACCCACCTGCTCAACCCGGATGGCTGGGGCGTGGAGGGTCACTACTCCTCGGCGGCAGATGTCGCTGCCTTTATGGCGTATGCCAGCACCAATCCGTTCATCCTGGAGGTTATGGGCACCGCCCGCTACACCACCAGCTCGGGTTACAACCTCGTTAACTCGAACAAGGTCCTAACATCGGCTCCCTCAGTGCTGGGCGGCAAGACCGGCTACGACTGGGACTCCGGCTGGTGCCTTGTGCAGATTGCCGAGCGGCAGTCCACCCGCATTATCGCTGTCACGCTGGACGGCGTTGCACCCGACGACTGGTACAACGACAACCTTGTGCTGCTCGATTACGGCTTCAGCCAGCAGAAGGCGCTCGGATCCCGGGCGTTCGACGGCGAGTTCGTGAAATGGACGGATCCCGCCCCGGCGATCTTCGCGGAGTCTGGCGAACCCGAGGCGCTTATCTCGGGTGAGTCAGGTGGTGAACTCGTCGTCAGCACGGGCGAAGCCGAAATCGCCAGCGTGCCGGAACGAGTCCCTGCCGGGGCCTCACGTACGGTCAGCAGCGCCCCTGGAAACGATGGCCTTGGTCGCGGAGCAATTCTGGGTGGCATCGGCGCTACAGCTCTTGCCGCCGGGATGGCCTTCTCGCGCTGGACAGATTTCGGGGGCGACCAGACCGCCGCAACGGTGGGACCATCGCTTGCGGCAGTTCGAGGGTCCATCAGGCGCGGACTACCAATGGTATCCCGGCTGACTCATCTCACTTCCCGCAGGCAGGTCCCGGCCGATATAGATGCCCTGAAAACCGCTGCAAATCCAGCCAACGTGGATGAGGGCGCAACGGACCACGTGTAAGCCGAGACTGAGGGCAGTGCGGCCGGGCATATTGTTCTAATCCATCCCCGGCGTCCTGCCCGACGCTGCCGCCTTCCCCATACCCACTCTTCACTTTTACAGCTGAAATGGCCCCATGGGTCCATATGTGCATGCAGTCCTCCGCTTTACTATGGATTAAGGATTCCGCAGGGCTGCTGCGAAACATATTGACTACTTACCGGCAATCCCGGGCAAGAGCTGCCTGGCGACCTGGTGCGGGGGGTTTCATGATGCGTCTATCGTTCCATGTGTTGGGTATACTCACTGTTCTCTCGGCGATGGTGTTCGCACCCGTTGGCCGGATCTCGCAACAGTCAACAATAACGCTCGAGAACGAGATGCTCCGTATTTCGTCGGACACCTACTGGACATTTGTTGAAACGGACGAGGGACCCGCGGTCGACGAATATGACCAGATGATCGACGGCGAACCGCAATTCGAACTGTGGCCGCCTACCCTGGCATTTTACGAGGAGCATCAGGTGCAATCTGTCCGGGTGTATAATGCGCAACTTCGACCCCAGCGCACCAACTTCGATCCCGTGGCAACCACTGTGGAAGTCCGCATTTACACGTTTCCTGATGCCGAGTACTCAGCCTCGTACCTGAACAGCATCGTCCCATTCAATATCGAGGATGATGCAAACGACGATACCGTCGATTGGCAGATCGCCCCAATCGATCCACTTCCCGAATCGGCATACCCCATCGAAGGCTTTACTGGCAAGGAGATGTACTACCTCCCCGATGGCGAAGAATCAGGCAATGCCAGTCTGGTTCGGTATTTCGCCCAAATCGACAACGCCGTTGTCAGCGCACTCGTGTCCGGTCCCCTCGTGGACTTCAATTTCGATCTTGCCTACATGCTTCTGCATGCACAGGCCGAATGCCTGACAGATATCGCCCCTTGTGAACCAGTGAGCGTCTCCGAAATAACGCCATCCTGGGGTTTCGTCATGACGAATATGTACTTCTTCGACGAAAACGACGAGAGCCATGACGTTCGATGGGTATTTCCGGTAGATGAGCCAGTTCGTATCCCTGAGCAATCTGAAACGTACGGCTCCCGCTGATCCCCCAATCACACCTTAATGAAGGCTGGCCATTCCCGGACGTATACGCCCTGCGACGTCGAACAGAAGGCCGCACCCGTCGATTACAGCAACCGGCCGCATGACCGACGGGTTGACTTCAACAGCCCCGGTGGCCTCCCGCGAAAGGACCAGTGGCTATTCATAGACACCGCCGCACGAATCACATGTATCGGCCTGTCGTTTCCCGGAGGAACCAATGAATCGTTTCTGGTACGTCTGCATTGCGACTGTATTGCTGCTCACGTCGGCTGGGGTATCGGTTCCCGGCACGCTCGCCCAGGGAACTTCCCTGCCGCCCGAGGACCTCATCCTGCGAATTGAGGAAGACGAGCAATGGATGTTCGTCGATAGCGGAGGTGAAAAACATGTACGGGAGACCGTTCAGATGCTGGACGGTGTGCCCCAGGTAACAGTTAATGAGGTGGCCCTGAGCTATTACGAAGAGCACAACGTCCAGACCGTACTGTTGTACGCTGCACAGATTCGCCCGGTGATCAACAATTACGCCGCCTTCGCCACAGGGGTGGAGATGCGGGTGCTGACCTTCCCAAGCGAGGGCCACGCGACTGCGTATCAGGAAGGTATCTTCACGAACGCGCTTGAGCAGGACCAATTGAAAAACGACGGACGCAATTCCCTCGAACTGATGGTGGACATGCCGGACCTCGGCTATCCGACCATCGGCTGGACGTACCAACAATCGTACCTGGATGCAAACGGTAACTCTGTCGGTGACGCATCAGGACTGCGGTTCCATGCCCGGCACGGTTCCATGCTGGTCACCGTGCGCGTTGAGGGACAGTTTGTTGATTTCAACTTCGACCTGGGCTTCGCGTTGCTAGATCATCAAATGGCATGTGTTGCAGAAAACGTGGTCTGCGATCCGGTAACCCTCTCCGAAATTACTCCTCAGTGGCAGTTTTCGGCAGGCTACCTCTTCTACGTTAACGATGCCAATGAAGGTGTTCCTGCTCGAGTCGTATTCCCGGTTGAGCAACCGGTACGGGCACCGGAAATGGGTGCCGTCTTCGATGCCAGTGCAGGTACAAACGCCAATACAACCAACTCGACGACGACTACTCGTACCACTCGCACGACTCGCACATCCAGCAGTGGTGACGGCACCGGCACGACCCGGGTTACGCGGACTCCTCGAACATCGTCTAGCGGTGAATCGTCCGGCACAACGCGAACAACTCGTACCGTCCGCAGCTCCAATACCGCTACTTAGGCCCAGCCAGCCAATGCAACGGTCATCGTCGTTACGGCAGATGTATTCGAAGAACCCGATACAAGCGCAGACGTGCTTGTCGTCCTCGCCGAAGGCGACCGGGTTACCGTAACCGGGGAGCCTGAACTGGTCGGTTCCACCGTTTTGGTGCCCGTTGTCACAGAGGATGGTGAGGAAGGCTGGATGCTGATCCAGGACGTTTGGAAGGATTAGGGAGCAACGGAACCGAACCAGTCAGCAGGCGCGGCGGCGATGTTTGACAAACATGGCCGCCGGGCCCTATCCTCCACTGCAATTGAAGATGTGCGTTGAACAGGAAACGACCTGCATTCAGCTGCGTTCAGAGAGGCCGGTATGGTGCAAGCGGCTCGTGAGCAGATGCATGGCCACCACCTGAGAGCAGAACGGCGAACCGGTCCATACCGCTAACCGCTTCCGGCAGCCCCCGATACCAGGCCTAATCAAGCGATACATGGCAGCAGCCAGTATCGAAATGAGGGTGGAACCACGTCTGACCCGACGTCCCTTTGCGGACGTCGGGTCGTTTTCGTTTTCGATCATCACGGGCAAAGGAGCCACACTCATGACAGTCCATGACCAGGATGTAGAGAATATGGATATCGCCGTCGATCCTGAGGATCGGGCGGAATATGAACTCGCGCGCATGCGTCACTCCACTGCACACCTCATGGCGGAAGCCGTGCAGGAGCTGTTTCCGAACGCCAAGTTCGGCATTGGCCCGGCCATAGCGAACGGGTTCTACTACGATTTCGATCTCCCCCGTCCACTCACGCCGGACGACCTCAAGGAGATCGAAAAGCGCATGATCAAGCACAAGAACAAGAACGAGAAATTTGTGCGCCAGGAGATCTCCCGCGAGGAAGCGATGGAGATCTTCAAGGACAACCCGTACAAGCTCGAACTCATCGCAAACTTCCCGGACGATGAGACGATCAGCACGTACCAGCAGGGCGATTTCCTGGATCTTTGCCGCGGTCCGCACGTGGAAAGCACAAAGGAGATCGGCCCATTCAAGCTGCAATCGGTGGCCGGTGCTTACTGGCGCGGCGACGAAAACCGCCCCATGCTGCAACGCATTTACGGCACGGCCTGGAACACCAAGGAAGAACTGAACGACTACCTGCACCGGCTGGAGGAAGCGGCTAAGCGTGACCACCGCAAGTTGGGGCGCGACCTCGATCTCTTCAGCATCAGCGAGGAAATCGGCCCCGGCCTCATCCTCTGGCAGCCCAAGGGTGCAATGATCCGCTACCTGGTAGAGCGGTTCGAGCAGGAAGAGCAGCTCAAGCGCGGCTACGACCTGGTGTACACGCCACACATTGCCAGCGAGAAAATCTACAAAACCAGCGGGCACCTCGAGACCTACGCCGAGAACATGTACAGCCCCATGAGCATTGAGGAAGTGGATTACTACCTCAAGCCCATGAACTGCCCGGGCCACATCATGATCTACAAGCACAATGTGCACAGCTACCGCGAGCTGCCCATTCGCCTGGCCGAGCTGGGCACGGTGTATCGGTACGAGCGCTCCGGTACGCTCCATGGCATGCTGCGCGTGCGTGGTTTTACGCAGGACGACAGCCATATCTTCTGCACGCACGACCAGGTGGTAGATGAAGTGGCTGGCGTTATCGACCTGGCCACGCACATGGCAGAGGTTTTTGGGTATGGCTTCGAGGCCTACCTGTGCACGCGCCCGGAAAAGGCGATTGGCTCCGAGGAGATCTGGGACGAAGCCACCGAGAAGCTCCGCGTGGCGCTTGAAAGCCGCAACATCAACTACAAACTCGATGCCGGTGAGGGCGCGTTCTATGGCCCCAAGATCGATATCAAGTGGCTCGATGCGCTTGGCCGCGAGTGGACAGGCCCGACGATCCAGGTCGATTTCAACCTGCCCGAACGCTTCGATGTGAACTACATCGGCGAGGATGGAGAGCGACACCGCGCCGCCATGATCCATCGCACGCTGCTTGGCTCGATGGAACGATTCGTCGGTGGCCTTGTTGAGCACTATGCCGGTGCGTTCCCGGCGTGGCTAGCCCCGGTGCAGGCCAGCATCATCCCGATTACGGACGACCAGGTGGAATTCGCCAAACAGGTCGAGCAGCGACTCAAGGATGCCGGTATCCGGGCTGAACTGAGTAGCGGCAGCGGCCGCATGCAGGCCAAGATCCGCCAGGCGCAGCTGCAGAAGATTCCGTACATGCTGGTGATCGGTGCCCGCGAGGCCGAAGCCGACAGCGTGGCGGTTCGCCTTCGGAGCGGCGACGACCTCGGTGCCAGGACCGTGCAGGAGTTCCTCGACCTGGTGCAGCCGGTGATCCAGACCAAGAGCCTCGACCTGGTCGAACCGCGCGTCTAGTCTCGGCATCCGCCCATATTGCTGAATGAAAGGGAGCTGGCTGCGAATCGCTGCCGGCTTCCTTGTTTCCCGAGCGTATCAATCAGGACACCGATTGTGCCCATCGATCTGTATACTGAGGACAGTAAGGTTTTGTTAGCTGCTTACCGTAGCCACACGTCGATCGAAACGAAGGGACCCCGCAGTGAACGACGACTCCTCACCCCTTGCAGCATCAGCACACACGCTCTTCAATCGCCGAAATCTCCTCGCATCGATTGGCGTCGGCGTCGCCACGGTCGTTTTCGGACCATCAGTGGTCGGCAAGGACGGTGACGATGACCGGGACCACGATGAAGACAAGGATCACGGCGACAACAGTCACGGGAGTGACCACGGTGGAGACGTCGCGCCGGCAGGCACCGTGCCGGCTGGCAGCGCAGAGGTACGTATTGACGACGATGATGCAGATGGTTTCGAACCCGGAACGATTACGATCTCCCTCGGCGAATCGGTTACCTGGGTGAACGTGGACAAAGACCCGCACACCGCCACTGGAGCCGGGTTCGACACCGGCCGGATTGATCCAGGCCAGCAAGCCACAATCACGTTCAAGGAACCGGGATCGTTCCCCTACTCTTGCATGTTCCATCCGGTGATGACAGGAATGGTAGTTGTGCGGGATAAGGATGGAAATCTACCGTCCACCCCAGAGGCCTCACCTGCCGCTTCGCCGCAGGCATCGCCGGCATCCGGTCAACGCGCCGAAGTTTCCATCTCGAACTTCGCGTTTGATCCGCAAGAACTGCGAATCCGTGTCGGTACGACCGTCGAGTGGACCAACAAGGACACTGCTCCGCACACCGTCACCGCCAATGATGATTCGTTCCGCAGCGATGTGCTTGAATTCGGCGGCACATACAGCCACCAGTTCAATACGGCTGGAAGCTTCGACTACTTCTGCGAGGTGCACCCAAACATGACGGCAAAGGTGATCGTCGAAGCGTGACATTCCCAAGGAGATATCGTCCAAGGCAAACCACACCAAACGACCGGTGGCTGTTGCCACCGGTCGTTTCTGCCCTAAGCGCCGTCAATCTCGTGCGATTCGGCCATTTCGGGAACCGCTTCGAGGTCGCCTAGCTGGCGCAGCCGCCACGGAATCACGATCTCTTCGATGATTACCTGCACCACTGCCGCAGCCGGCACCGCGATAAGCGCACCCATCCACCCCAGCAGCAGGGCACCAGCCAGCACGGCAATGAAGGCCGTAAGCGGATGCACCTCCACCTGATGCCCCTCGATGAGCGGGGACAGCCAGCTGCCCTTGATGTTATCGATCACCATGTGGGAAATGAAGGCGATCAGTACAGCTCGCCACCCCAGTGGCAACACGGCCAGCACGATGAACGCACGCGCGATGAGCGGCCCGATGCGGGGAATCACCTCGAAGATCGCGGCGACGATCGCGACCAAGAGTGCGATGGGCGAACCAAGGAGCATCAGGGTGACATACATCCAGACGCCGACGATGCTGCTGATAATCACCTTGGCCCGCACGTAGGCACCCAGCCGCTCGCCTGCCGACGTAAGCACGTGCTCGATAACGCCGCGATGAGCCGGGGCGATCAACCGCATTGTGGCCGGTTTGATGTTGCGCCACGACATCAGCATCAGGAACGACAGCGTCATCAGGCTGGTGATGATGAAGATGAGCAATGTAATCGTCGCCGGAAGCGCAATCACCATCTCTGAGACGCGGGTTGCCAGCCCGCCCGCCGATTCTACGCCCCGTTCCTCCAGTTCGCTGAGAACCGGATACTCCGCCTCGAGTTCCCTAAACCGCTCCTGAAACTGCTCAAACTGGCCGATGCGGTCTGGAACAGACTCCGCCGCCTCGCTGACCTGCCCGATGAGTGGTGGCAGGGTAAACCAAAGCGCCCCGACAACCAACACCAATGCGACCAGGAAACTCAGGAGGATCGCAACAGCCCGGGGAATGCCCCAGCCCTCCATGCGTCGTACCGGACCAGCCAGGCTGGTGGCGATGAGCAATGCCACGAACAGCAGCACCAGAAGGGTCTGCAACTTTACCAGCAGCCACAATCCGATGACGCTGAAGACGACCAGCATCAGCGCACCGTAAATGGAGCGCATCAACCGTGTATCGATTGACGGGCGGGAGGCAGGTCCCGACTGATGGGGAGCAGGTTGCGGGGCTTGCTGCACGCGGTTGGCCTAGCTACGTTCCGGCCGCAGGACGCGATCCGGTAGGACAAACTGGTCGATGGGCACCATGGTGTGTCCGCCGGTAACATTGGCGATCTCGCCAGAATCGTCGAAATGGAACTCCATCACCTCGCCCCGGGAGCCGAACTTGCTGCCCCCGACCCGCTTAAGTTTGGCCTCGTCCACGATTTCCAGCTCGGTGGCCATGCTGGCGGGATCATCCAGCGAGGGCGACAGCGCGTAGAGCCGGCCGCCTAGTCCCGCGATATCGGTGACGCCCCAAAGCGTGGCAAACCGGCCTTCAAACCGGGCCAGCTTCTTCTGTTTGACGGGTTTGGTCTTCGCATCGCTCGTGAGGGCGAGGTCGATGAGGCCGAGGATGCCGTCAAGCAGGATGGACGCAGGCCCATCGTTCGAGTTGGTAAGCACGCTGATGCTTAGCTTGCGGTCACGATCAACCTTGCTGTTGGTGATGTGCCCCGGGTACCCGCCAGAGTGGCCGATATAGGTCCGGTTTCTGAGCTTCTGCACCACCAGGCCAAGGCCGTAGTGAACGCCTTCCTCGGCTTCGCCGATTTTCTGCTGCATCTCGCGTTTGCTCGCATCCGTCAGGAGACGATTGTCACCTGGAATGTGAGCCTGGAAGTAGTCCGTCAGTTCCGCCGCCGTTGCGTAAAAACCGGTCGCGGAGCTTTCCTCATACGTATCTATGTGTTCGATTGGAACCCTGTTTGGCCCGTGCACACGGCTGGAATAGCCCACCGCGTAGTCGTCGATCCGGGCCATGTCGATGTCCGGCCCGGTGTTTTGCAGCCCTAGGCGCTCGACGATGTTCTTCGTGACGTAGCTCCGGTAGGGTTCGCCGGAGGCCTGTTCGATGATCACGCCCAGCAATGAGAACCCGATGTTGCTGTACTTGAATTCGGTGTTGGGTTCCAGCACCTTGCCAAGTTCGCCAGCCACCCGGAGCAGCTCTTCACGATCCGGGAACGGCTTGCCCAGTTCCCACCAGTCGGCATTATCGCCATCACGAATGATGCCGCCGGTATGGCTGAGCAACTGGCGAACCGTCACGCCCGCGATGCCGCTGTCTGCAAGTTCCGGGATATGTTGCCCGATCGTGTCGTCGAGGCGGAGCTTTCCCGCCTCGACCAGTTGCATGACGGCCACGCCGGTGAAGGTTTTGGAATGGGACGCGATCCGGAAGAGATGATCTGTCGTCATCTCCTCGCCAGTTTCTATGTTCGCCATCCCGAACGCTTCATTGAAAATTAACTCCCCGTCGAGCCGCGCGGCTACCTGCGCGCCAACGTACGGGTTATAGCCATGCTGGAAGGCTATCCACCGGGATGCGTACTCCAGGGCGGACTTGATCGCTTTACGCTCGGATTTCCCCACGTTCCCTACCCCTCGGTTCTCGCGAACTTGTCCATGATGGCCACGATGTGCTTGATACCAAGCACGAAATCGTCGACGTAGATGTTCTCGTCCGGGGCGTGAGCCTGGCTCTTGCCATGTCCCACACCTGCCGTGGCCGCATCAATGCCGAGCGCATCGCACAGTTGATACCACGGCCCTGATCCGGGGCTGGTCGGGTAAATCGCCGGCGCCTGGCCGAACACGTCTTCGTACGTCTCGGCCACAACGCGGGCAATCGGCGCGTCCAGGCTTGTTCGCGCAGGGTAACCGGCTCCGATGAGTTCGCTCTCAATATCGGTGAAGCCGTTATCGTCGAGGTGCTTACGGAGCAGTTCGTAACTCTCGTGAGGGTCCTGGTCGGCTACCAGGCGCATGTCGATTTTGGCCATGGCCCGGCTTGGCAGGACCGTCTTCTGTCCCTTTTCCGTGTACCCGCTCAGCAGGCCGGAGATGGTGCAGGTCGGCTCGAACAGGTCCTTCAACGTAAGGTCGAGCCCGGTGAGGTTGTTGATGAAGACATCAATCTCGAGGTCGTCCAGCCGCTCCTGTTCGATGTTCGGCAAGTTACGCATCGCCTCCAGTTCAGCGTCGGTCGGCGCCTTCACCTTGTCGTAGAACCCGGGAATCAGGATGCGGTCGTCCTCGCCCTTGAGCGTTGCCAGCGCCCACACCAGCCGCCAGGCCGGGTTCGGCACAGAGGTGGCCGAGGCGGAGTGCCAATCGGTGCGGGCACCTTTTGCCCGCAGTTCCACGTAACAGATGCCTTTGAGGCCGAGGTGGATTTGCGGCCGGCCGTCGACATCGCGTCCACCAAACTCCCAGATGCAGGCATCGGCCATGCACAGGTCCCGGTGGTCGTCGATGAAGTTCTGCAGGTGCATCGACCCGATTTCTTCTTCGCCCTCGATGATGAATTTGAGCTTCAGTGGCAGCTCGCCGTGCACCTTCTGCCAGGCATCAATAGCGGCGAACCGGGCCGCGATATTGCCCTTGTTGTCTGCTACACCGCGGGCAAAGATTTTACCGTCGCGGGTTTCACCGCTCCACGGGTTGCTGGTCCATTCGTCGTAAGGATCAGCTGGCTGCACATCGTAATGGTCGTAGAACACCAGCGTGCGGTCGCTGGTGCCAGGTTTCTCACCATACACCACCGGGTAGCCTCCGCGGGTATCGTACTGGGCGGTTTCGAACCCGAGCGTGTCCATATCTTGCTGCACCATGGAGGCCATTTCGGTCATGCCAACACCCTGTGCAGCGATGCTCGGCTGCTGCAGCATGCGCTGCAGCTGGCCGATATATTGATCCTTGTGCTCGTCGATGTACTGGTAAACGGCGCTCAGGTCGGCCATTAGTTGTTGTTCCCCTCGTAGTCGCCCAACAGGCGAACCATGGCCACAGCGTAGGCGCGGGTTGCCTCAACCATTTCGTCAATGCCAACCCATTCATCCGGGATGTGGGCGAGGCTGGGATCGCCGGGGCCGTAGATGATCGTGGGCACACCCTTGACCTGCCAGAAGCGGCCATCAGTGCCCATGCTGAACCCGGTCGGTTCGGTGTTGGCACCAATGGCCTCGTTTGCGCCAAGCATGGCCACCACCAGTGGATCGTCAAGCGGCGCGGCCGAAGCCTTTTTGCCGAACCGGGGAGCGGCAAGTTCAACGCGGCAACCGGGAACGTTCTGGATCGCCTGCTCGGCAATCGCCAGGATCTCGGCGCGGCACTCGTCCGGATCTTCACCCGGGACAATACGGCGATCGATATAGATGCTGGCCTGGTCGGGCACCACATTGGCTTTGACGCCGCCAGAGATCATGTTGACCGACCCGCTCGAAGGCTTGAACGCCCAGTGAGTGCGTTCGGCGAGCTTTGGCCACAGTTCACGGCGCAGTGCAACGATCACTTCGGCCACGCCCTCAATGGCATTGGCTCCCTCCCACGGCAGGGCACCATGGGCCGTTTTGCCGTGCACGATAATCTCGCACCCGGCACCGCCCTTCTCGCCGATCGCCACGCGGTTGAGGGTCTGCTCGCCGACGATCACCCAATCCGGATCGGGGATCTTCTCGGATACCAGCGCAGCACCGTGGACGCCGCCGCTCTCCTCATCGGATACGGCGGTGTAGATGAGCTGGCCCTTGAGCGGCAGGCCTGATTCCTTCAGCAGCAGAGAGGCGATCGCCTGAGCGGTGACACTGGCCTTGTCATCACCCGCGCCGCGTCCATACACCTTGCCGTCTTCGATTTCGCCGCCGAACGGGTCGAACTTCCAGGCACTCCGCTCGCCGATGGGCACAACATCCACATGTGCGTTCACCAGCAGCCGCTTGCCGCCTTCCGGCCCGTACTTCGCGATGAGGTTCGGCTGCGTCGGATCGTTATCGATCAGCTCGCATTCGAAGCCGGCCTCCCGGAACGGCTTCTCGACGTAGGCGATCGCTTCCACGCAGTCGCCGGGCGGGTTAACCGAAGGGATTTGCACGAGTCCGCGATGGAACTCTACAATCCGCTCCTCGGAAATCATGCCCAGAATGGTCGATTCCATATCGCGAAGCGACGGTTTGGCATTCATCGTGCTACTCCTTGTAAGGTGCCTTTTGGGGGCACCCGATTACGAAGACAGTACGCTTGTATAAGCGGTTGTTACCAAGGAGTGTCGCGCAGATGTCCAATTCTGGGAAGAACGTCGCTTTTATTCTGGCTGATAACTACGAAGATGTAGAACACACCGCCCCGCTGGACGCCCTTCGTGCAGCAGGTGCACAGGTAACCGTTGTTGGCCTCACCATGGACGAGATCAAGGGCAAAAAGGGCGGAACCGAAACGCCGGACAAGACGATTACCGACGTTGACGCGAACGAGTTCGACATGCTGGTCATCCCGGGCGGCGGCTCACCGGAGAACCTGCGCATTAATGATGATGCGGTGGCGTTCACACGCGAGTTCGTGGAGAGCGGGAAGCCGGTTGGTGCTATCTGCCACGGCGCACAGCTGCTTATCTCGGCGGATGTGCTGCACGACCGCACCCTTACTGCCGTAAACAAGATTCGTGATGACGTGAAGAACGCCGGCGGCAAATACGTCGACGAGCCGTTGGTAGTGGACGGCAACCTGATCACCAGTCGCAACCCGGGCGACCTCGATGTATGGAACGAAGCGTTGGTGAACGCACTGAAGTAGAATTGGCTCCGGCATACGGCCCTACGCTGGAGCATTTCCATGAGCACCGTCCCTGTTGAAGCCACCGATACCCCCGACCGCCTCCGATCGGCGAAAGGGTTCATCTTCGACATGGACGGTGTTATCTATCTAGGCTCCAGGCTGCTCCCGGGCGTGAACGACCTTTTCGATTCCCTGCGGTTGCGGGGAATACCCTTCGTCTTGGGTACCAACAATTCGACGGCTACCCCGAACGATTTCGTCGACCGGTTGGCGGTGATGGGTGTGCATGTTACCGCGGACCAAATCCAGACCTCCACAATAGTAACCAGGGACGTGTTGATGGAGGATCCGACGCTACCCGATGACGCGATGATTCTCTGCGTCGGCCAACCTTCTATTCCGTCCATCCTGCAACAGGGCACAAGCTTTCGCATCCTCGGGGAAGACGATGATCCCGCAGAAGCGGACGCAGTAGTCGCTGGCCTCGATTTCGATTTCACTTACCGCAAAATGGCGCGGGCGGTTGAAGCGATTGCCCACGGGGCCCGGTTTATTGCCACTAACGCCGATGATCGCCTGCCGCACGAAACCGGCTACCAGCCCGGTGCGGGGGCCTGTATCGCGGGCATCAGGGTTGCCAGCCGGGTGGAACCTCTGGTCATCGGGAAGCCCGAACCACTGATGATGCAGAAGGCCGCCGAGCACATGGGGCTGGAACCGGCTGACGTGGTAATGGTAGGTGACCGGCTGGATACGGACATCCTCTCCGCCCAGCGCGCAGGCATGATGACGGCACTGGTGCTAACCGGCCTGACGACGCGCGAGATGCTCATGGGAGCGGACATCACCCCGGACTTCGTTTTCGCCGATCTTCCTGCCATGGTGCAGGCCCATACGGGCCACGGATAGTGCAAAGCGGCCACAGGAGCGATCCTGTGGCCGCTTGCGTTGGCCTACGCCCGCAACAGTCGCATGCCGTTCAGGATCACGACCAAAACCGAGAGTTCATGTACCAGCATGCCACCGGCCATGTTGACGTTGCCGGTGAGCACTCCGAGCAGGAGCAATGCGACGGTGACCATCGCGATGGCAAGGTTCTGCCGAATCACCGCAACGGTGCTGCGCGAGATGCGGAAGGCCGTGGCAATGCGGGACGGATCATCGGTCATCAGCGCAACGTCAGCGGTTTCGAGTGCGACATCGCTGCCCGCGGCACCCATGGCAATACCAACGTCTGCAAGCGCCAGGGCCGGGGCATCGTTCACACCATCGCCCACCATGGTGACCGTGTTGCCCTGTTCCTGCTGCTCGCGGATCCAGGCCAGCTTGTCGTCCGGCAACATGCGGGCGAGGACTTCAGCAATGCCAACCTGGTCACCGATCGCCTTCGCCGTACGGTGGTTATCACCGGTCAGCATCGCTACCCTTTGCACGCCGACCGCTGCAAGTTGGCCAGGCAGGGCATTGATGCCCTCCCGCGGCACATCCTGCACCGCCAGCAGGCCGGTTAGCGAGCCGTCCACCGATACGTACATCACTGTCTTGCCCTGGGCCTCCAGTACCTCAACGTTGGTAATCACCTCTGGCCACAAGGCAACACCGCCATCTTCCAGCAACGTCTGCGTACCGACGCGAACCTCGTGATCTTGCCAGAAGGCGATCACGCCCTGGCCGATCACCGTGTCCAGCCGGTCGGCATCCGGCACGTCCAGTCGCCAGGCGGACGCAGCCTCCTCAATCGGACGGGCCAAGGGGTGGCCCGATCCCTTTTCGGCAATTGCTGCATACCAGAGCACGCGTTGTTCAGTACCGGGCGCGGGCGGGGCGATTACCACGGACTCCTGCTGACTCGTGACGCGATCGGCCACTGCGTGTTCGCCACCGCTGACACGGGGATACCCGGCCATTGCGGGCTCGTTTGCCGGCACGATATCAGTAAGTCGCGGTTTGCCGAGCGTGAGCGTGCCGGTTTTGTCGAAAGCAATGGTGTTCACCTTGCCAACGTTCTCCAGGAACTCGCCACCCTTGATCAGGATGCCCTGGTTGGCGGCGCGGCCGATACCGGCCACGAAGGCCACTGGCGTCGCGATAACCAACGCGCCAGGGCAGCCGATGACGAGGATGGTAAGCGCGAGGTGGAAATCCCGGGACAGCAGCCATACCACGGCGGCCAGGCCGATGATCGCGGGCGTATACCAGGTGGCGAAACGCTCGATGGTCTTCTGGGCAGGGGCCTTGGTTTCCTGCGCCTCTTCCACTCGGTGGATGATGCGTGCAAGCGTGGTATCAGCACCGATACCTTCGGCCACGATCGTAACGGCCCCTTCGTGGCTCACCGTGCCAGCAAATACCCTGTCTCCCTCCGCCTTTTGCACCGGGATCGACTCGCCCGTAATCATTGCCTCGTCCACCGAGGCGATACCGTGCAACACGGTCCCATCCACCGGCACCTTCATTCCGCTGCGAACCAGCACATGCTCGCCGCGCTCTACCTCGTCGGCCTCCACTTCGACATGCTGTCCGTTACGCATCACAACAGCGACGGTGGGCGCGAGGTCAAGCAGCTTACCAAGGGAGTCCCGGGTGCGCGCCATCGTGCGGGCCTCCAGCCAGGCACCAAGGATGAAGAGGAATGTTACCGCTGCGGATTCCCAATACTCGCCAATGATCAGCGCGCCACCAGCAGCAATGGTGACGAGTAGCTCAATGGTGACCTGCTTGCGCATGATGCCGTTCCAGGCACGTAAGGCGATATCGGCACCGGCAACAACGGCCGCCAGGATCAGCAACCAGTCGAATGCTGCCTGTAATGCCCCGAGTTCGCGAAGGCCGAACGCCAACACAATAGAGATGCCAGACACGAGCATAATGACCAGACGCCTGAGCGCAATGGTGTTCCATAAGCGATGGAACGATTGATGAATACGATTCACAGGGTAGTCCTTTCCCAAACAGCAACTTGTTCTGGTTCCAGCATGCCAATTCCGGGAAGGAACCTGAATGACCTGGATCAATTGACAGCATTGCATTGCAACGGGCCGAAAAACACTGCACCCCCGGAACCCTGGTTCCGGGGGTGCCACAGGCTAGAAAGCGCTTACTTTCGCCTGGTACCCGGCGCTGGCGACAGCTGACACCAGGGCGTCTTTCGGCGCCGTTTCAGGATTGTGGTTAACCACGATACGGCCGGTCTCGAAGTGAACCTTGGCGTCCGAAACGCCATCAACCGCCTGAAGGACCTTCTCGATCTTGGCGACGCAGGACGGGCAGGAAAGGTCGCTGGCGCGGAGTGTGGTTGTGCGGGTGGTGGTCAATGTGGGCCTCCTTCAGGCGGGGAAATCAGAACGTCTCCGATCTACCCTTATCGTGCCTGAATGGTTGCCACCGGACCATGATATAGATCAATAAGTGGAACCAATACTCCTAAAGGAGAACTGGAAGACTGTGGTTGCATCACAGTACTCGGACGTGTATCAGCCTAGAGCCGCTCCGAGGAAGTAGACAGGGGTTCGGAAAAGTGATTAGGTGAACCGAGGCCATTTCCGCCAGACAAGGTGCCTCGTCCTCTCACGGATTGTGCACTGATATGGAAAACCATATCGATTTCGAAAGCCCTAGTGTTTCTTGTTGATTAGTGAGCCAATTGATGTGGCGTAAGGCTCTCCAATCAATCCGGACAACTGGAGATAGCACCGTTGCTCCAATGTCGGCGCGTCCTCGGGGTTCCACCAACCTGCAAGAGAAACACGAACTACGCTCCCCGCGTGAATTACCTCCGGCGGCTGTACTAAACCTACGTACTTGATCTCCTTTACCGGTCCACCCGCGCCGTAGACAAAGTAGACGTTGGCCCCATCAATTCGCGCCCTTAGCGGGCGGTCAGGAATCCAAAATCCAGTACTCATGGAGGGAATCCCTATTCGCTCGGCAATATATCCTCGACCGCCCCGAGTAAAACGAACTAGACCGTTGAATAGACACTCAGGACTTCCGCGCCAGGGCGAAACTCGCTCAAGGATGAACGCAGTGAGATTCTCTTGATACCCGATAAAGCGCTGCCTATGCACTATAACGTCTTCAGTATGAGGCGGTGTTAGCCCGTCCACAACCTCACAGTCAATATCCCAAATTGTACCGACCTCCCAACCAGTGCTCAGAGGAACTGGCCGATCGTGTGGCAATAAGAGGCGCAACGACTGACTGGATTCGGCTGCCATGGCGCCGACACAGGCCCCTGATCCCTTTCGGGTCTTCCCAACAATGACAACTTTCATGGGTACAAATGCTCCACTGCAGTTCCACACTCAGCGGCCAGCCGATCGGCAACCAACGACCTGTGACAGGCTTCGGGATCTCGTTCTACACAGAATATGGCAATTACTCTAGTCTGAGCAGGCAAGGACGTCAGAAAGTGGTGGGAATCCCAGCTTTCCAAGCACTGTCGCGTGTATGCTTCTTTGAAATTTGGAGAGAGTGAGCGTCTTTCCTTTTTGCTCATCATCGACTCTCTGTCAGCCGCTCTTTGAAGTTCCCGAACTGGCATTGTCGGTGCGAGTTCTATCAGATGGAGATATCGGATCCCAATTCGCTGAAGCACTTGCTGCAAGCGATTGCTGTTTGCGAATGCATAGGCCGGTCCTCGCATTCCACGCCGTCTCCGAACATCGCAGAAGGTGTCAACTTCAGCCGCTTGGAGTGCGCCAAAGAAGCTTGCTTCACTGTATCCATATGCTCCAATTGTGACGATTCTCATCCAGCGCGATTCCAATCATTCTTCCTCAACATCATACCGATTTCTAGATAGGTTTGCGGGAGTGGTAAGTCCTGGGAGAGACACCTGACCCGCGTTCAACCGTCGCATTACATCTGCGTGCGTAATAACCTTTTCCCGCTCATCAATATGAAACACCGGAATGCCTAGCTCCACTAAAGACTCGCCTATGAGCTTGCTTCGGTGGCACTGTTGCGGTTTCTGCTCACTACACATCAGTGCCAGCCGAATTTCCTTTTGCGACGCAGTCTTCAGCCGAGTTAGACCCTGGTGATAAAAACTGCGCTGTCGCACTTTGGTGTAATCGACTCGGCCTTCGGTATAGCACGAAGAGTCTTGCGGCATACCGCCTAGTGTGTCACCTAAGAAGACATAGGTAATACCTTCCAGCGCTAATCGACGATCCAGTTTTTCCTGTGAGAAGTCGGTGTTGAATCGGGAGTAGGGGCGAGATCTCACATCACCGAGGAACTGGATTCCGTGTCGAATCAGGACGCACACGAATTCATCGATACTCCGGGAGCCGTAACCAATGGTGAAAATTGAGCCAACATTAAGGCTGTCAGATTCCTCGCCTCTTAATGCACTTACGTCTGGCTTGAACGACCGTTCCATTGCCTTGTTACTTATCTATCCTTTGCAGTCTGCGCCAGTATGTACAACCGGGCACTGGTCCGTGGCATGAAAATGAGCGCGGTGAAGCTACACCGACTAGACGGCAGAATGATCAGAATCGCTCAAGATGAGAGGAAAGCAAACGCCATTATGGCCCCTGATTCACTACTATCTTAATCCGTTCTGTAGCTAGTATTGCACGTGCTAATGCGATTAGCATCATGGAATCGAACACATTGAAGCCCCATTTCATAACGCTGCCGAGGCACTCTGAGGCCCCAAGGTGATTCTCCAGGACGTTTCTTTGTGATCGACAAGAACAAACGTTGCGTCGCGTCGGCATTTACCCCTGTACTGCCGGAACCGCCGCCATCGGACCATGATGTAGATCAATTACCGGAGCCGACTCCCTGCGCGATCTCGGCCAAGGCATCGCGGTCAACCACGGCCACCCACCGGCGGCCACTCTCGATCCAGCCTGCCCGCCGGAAATCACTCATCGCGCGGGAGACCGTTTCGACCTTGGAACCGATCATATCGGCGAGATCCTGCCGGGAGAGCGGCAGCTCGATCAGCACATCGGCCTCGCGTTGCGTTCCCACACGGTCAGCCAGCCGAATCAGCGTAGCCGCGAGCCGCTGCTCAACCGGATAGGCACTCAGTTCCTCGATGGTTGTGCGCGCGTCGATCAGTTTCGCGGAGACAAACCGGAGCGTCGCAATGGCAATCGCCGGAAACTGATTCATGAGCGAGGCGAACGTGCGGGAATTGATATGCAGCACACAGGCTGGCGTTTGCGCCGTAGCATCCTCGCGATACGTCGCATCGCCAAGCTCCAGCAGGCTCCCAAACCCTTGCCCTGGACCTACCAGGTCGACCAACACATCGGTGCCGTCCATGGTCGGGCGCACAAGCTTCACCGTCCCCCGGGCCACGATCGACAATCGTTCGGCGGGATCACCGGCAAACTGAATGGGATCACCTTCGCTGTAGTGCGTTTGGTCAATCTCACGTTGCACCGCCTCAACCTGATCGGGTGAAAGTGATGCGAAGAGCGGAGAGAGCGACAGGAGCCGTCGTTGCTCCTCGACCGAGCAGTGGAGCCCGGGATCGATCTGCACGGGTGTAACGGGATTGGACTTGCGTGCCATGCCAGCACCTCCTCATTGAACTGCCGGAACATCGGGGAAACCAAAACACCCGACCGGAATCCGGTCGGGTGTTGCTCTTGGGCGGAAGCGACGGGATTCGAACCCGCGATCTCAGCCTTGACAGGGCTGCATGTTAGGCCACTACACCACGCCTCCAACAGCCCGGTTAATATAGCACCCACTCACGGGAGCGTCAAGAATCGATATCAGGGATCTACGCTGCCCGATGTCTCAGTCAAGAACACCCACGGGCGCGCAGGAGTGCCCTACCTCAGGGCCACCATGACGTACACCCAGATGGCCAGCAGGATGAAGTTGAACAGCCCAAACCCGAGCCCGATATACAACAGCTTCACCCGGGGAGATGGCGGCCAGAGCTCGCTCATCGAGATTTTGGGCAGCGGCTCGAGTTTCTCTTCCGGCTCATCCTCTACCTGCTGATCTTTGCGAGTGCGTCGTAAACCGTAGATGTCGAGGAGTCCCATGAGAATTGCCTTGTCCAGTTCGTGCGTGCCGCCGCCGCTTCGGTATCCGGGCGAGTTTCTGCCAGTTCCTGCATATGCGAGACCAGCCCATCCACATCTTCCGGATCGACATACCGGGCGAAATCACCGCCTACCTCGCGCAGGGCCGGTGCGGTGCCCGTGATGACCGGAATGCCTGTCGCAAGTGCTTCCGCAACGGGCAGGCCAAACCCTTCCGTCCAGGATGGATAGACCAGCGCTGTGCTGCTGGAGAGGATCGCGGGCAGGGCAGCGTCGGCGGCATCGTCGATATGAATCACCAATCCCTCTGCCTGCAGGGAGCGGATCTGCGCGGCGATCTCCTCATGCCCCCAGCCGTACCGCCCCACAATCACAAGTGGCATGTGCGGCCCCAGATTGGCCCGCCGGATAGCCGCCAGCGCGAGCGCGTGGTTCTTGCGCGGCTCGATGGTTCCCAGCATAACAAAGTAGCGTGCAGGCAAACCCAGCCGGGCACGGTCGGCCTCTGTGAGTGGCTGCGCATGGTAGAAGCTGTCATCGACGGCATTCCGGGCCACGACAATCCTGGAATCCGGGACGTTGTAATACCGCTTTAGGTCTGCAGCCGTGGCGTAGGATACCGCTGCAATAAGGTCGGCCCCAGCTACCTGGCGCGGAACAACATCCTCCAGGTACAGTCGCAGGGCGTCGGTTGTATGCGCGGGTTGGGTCAGGAAAGCCAGGTCGTGGATCGTGATCATCCGTGGCACCCGCCACATGGGGGGCGCGGTGAAATCCGGCGAATACACCACATCGGCGTTACCGGCAAACAACCGTGCGTCCAGGGGGAGTCGCAACCGAAACCACAGGCGGTCAGCGTTGCGACGGCTAAACGGAAGCGTCTTTGTGGTCGCGTTCGACCACTGCGAAGCATTGAACCGGGTAACCGCCGGGTCTTCCGGCGCACGGAGGAGCGTGAACCGATCCCTTGCCCCCATCGGAATGAGCCGCTGCAGGATATTGCGGCTGTATCGCCCGATGCCGGCGCCCTGGTTAAACGCGGCGCTTGCTTCAACCAGAACGTGCATGGTCAACCCGGAGATCGGTGCGCAGCACCCAAAGGTAGACGAGCCCACCCACCACGAGGAGGCTGCCATAGGTCACCACCCGATCCAGCAAGGCGATGGCACCGGCGGTGCTGTTCAACACCCCGATCGTGGTGAGGGCGTAGATCATGATGCCTTCAACAAAACCTAGGCCCGCCGGTGTGATCGGTACGGTGCTCACCAGCGCGCTGAGCAACGCCACCATGATCGCCGCCTCGTAGGGGATCACCTCCCCTAGTGCGCTGGCGACGAAGAATACCCGCAGCCCGTCAAACAGCCAGAGAACCACTGACACACCCACCGGCAGGATCGGTTTGGCGAGGGACTCGAATAATCCCTTGCGCACCCGCCGGTACACGCGCACCAGGCGAGTTGGCATCAGCACTTCGATCCGTTCTCGAAGGAACCACAACGCCACCACCCCCACCACGCCGATCACCACCACTCCACCGCCAACCAGGAAGGCTTGCTGTGCGCGGTCGGGAGCGTGCGTGCCGTAGACTGCTGCGCTCGACAGGAGCAGGATGGCAACAAGAACCACGAGGTCGATGAGGCGCTCGGCCAACATGGTACCCAGTGAGATCCCGAACGACGCACCGGATCGGCGTTTGATCAGGTAACACCGATAGGCGTCCCCCACGCGCGCCGGCAGAATGGAATTTGTGAACCACGACAACGTCATGATCTGCGTCATCCCGGCCAGGTTCGGCATCCGGTGGCCGGTTGCATCGCTTATACCCGCTGATGCGAGCATGTGCTTCCAGCGCCAGCCCCGCATGAAGAAGGTGATGTAGTACGCGGCCATTGCCCCGGCCAGGTACCACAGGTTGGCGCTGCGCATCTGTCGAAGCGACTCGCCGAAATCCAGGTTGGTCCGGCGGAACACGAAGTACAACACGACCAGCGCGAACACGAAAGAAACAACTGTGCGGGGCGTGAACAGTGAACTGCTGATGTCTTGCGGCACCGGCACCTGCTCATCGTTCAGGTCCTGCGCGAGGTTGTCCTTATCCGATTCCGTGGTTGGCACTATGCTGGCTCCGGCACGACGTGCGAATGGATGGCTGGTTCACTGCTGCTGTAGCGGCTGAGAGGCTCCGGTGCAGAATTGAGGGCTATCGCGGTCAGCACCGAAAGCTGAAGCCCAAGGCTGAGCACGTTGAGATAATCGACCAGGCTATGCGCGGTATAGGCCACGAAAACGGCTATGACGCCAGTGACCAGCCAGAATCCGGCGCTTGTTTGCGTACGCCTGCGCGCCGTAATAATGCTCCAGGTGCTGGCAGCGTACCACGCCGCATAGGCGAGGATACCCCATACGCCTGCCTGTGCTCCCATTTGCAGCCATACGTTATGCGCCTGTCCGCGCGGGAAGCGGTCGAGCCAGTTCGGGACATACTCGCGATAGTTCTCATCGAATTCGCCGGCACCGATGCCCGTGAGCGGCCGGTCCTTGATCATTAACACAGCGGTGTTCCAAAGGGTTCCCCGACCTGCCGATGACTGATGCACGGATACCGCTCCGGACGTCACAGCCGGAGCGGGCTCATCCTGCAGTTCCATAAATCGCTCGTATTGTGACTGGCCCGGGGGCGTGAGCAGGAACCCGCCGATCAGCACGACGCCAACCACAAACGACACGAGCTTGACGCGAATGGGGAACTGCCACCACAGCACAAGCAAGCCGAGACCAAGGCCAATCCAGCCGCCTCGCGATTGCGTCAACCCGACCACCAGCATGCCCACGGCAGTCACGCCAATGATTGCCCATTTCTCCAGCGTGTGGAACTGAAACTGGCCATCGCGACGCCACGCCAGCGGCAAACAGGCAAGCAGGAACAGAATGGTGAGCTCCATATAGGCTGCAAGCGTGTTCGGCGTGCCAAACGATCCGTACACACGGATCGCCCCGCCGGCCAGGAAATCCTGCGGTCCGGATCCGCTCGCCAGTTGGTACAGGCTCATAAGCGAAACTCCGGCAACCCCGACCAGCATGGCCCAAACAGACCATCGGACGGCGCGCCTGTCAACCATCACCGAGCGGCAGATCACATAGAATACGCCGGCGATAGCCCAGCGGTACGACTCCTGAAACCACAAACCCGGATTGTCTACCGCAATAAAACTGACCGCATAGGCCGCCAGGACAAGCAGGAAACCCACTACCACCGAATCGAGCCAGATCCGTCGCCGCCAGAACAACACACCCCAACCGGCGATGAGGCCAAACATCATCACCTGTGTCACTGTCAGTTCGCCGCGTACAAAAGGAAGCATGACTTCAGACTGCACGGGAATACTGGCTACCACGCCGGCAACGACCATAGCCGGCGCCACCAATGCCAGCAGCGCAACAGCAGCCAGAGCAGCAACGGTCACGAGCCAGTGGATCCCCGCGCTCGCTGCCGCCACCAACACCACTGCGGCAGGGAGCAAGACGAATTCCGGAGAACGCACCACTCCCCGGTTCACCTTGTTGCCCCCTGCCAGGTAGGCCATGTAGCGGCCGGATCGAGAGGAGCCGGCACAGTCGGAGCCTCCACCACCGCAGCACGCTCGGTCCGTGCCGCAGGGCCGGGAACGGTGATCAGGAGCACAATAAAGAACCAGGTCATGGTGGCAAGGTCGGCGAGAAAGAACCCGTTATCTACCATCGAATGCACAAAACCGCCGAACAGCGCGGCAATTGCACCAATCGCCCAGGCATCCTGCCGGATCACCAGGGTCTTTTGCTGAATCCACCACACTGTGCCGATCACCACGGTCACGAGGGTCGCCAACCCAAGTGCGCCCAGGCGAAGCCAGGTGTCCAGCACAATGTTGTGGGGGTGCGATGTGTAGCGTTCCGGCCAGCCCATCGGCTCTACAAAGCGGCGCGTGTACTGGTACAGGAATTGGTCAGGACCAACCCCGAACACCGGGTGTGCCTTGATCATATCTATTGAAGAACGCCAGATCGCGAAACGTGTTGGCTCGGTGCCATCGCCGCCGGCATCCAGCAAACGATCCGGGACAATGAGCAACCCGATCAGCCCAATCACTACTCCTGCGGCCGCCAGGCCAAGAAGCCATCGCCACGCGCCGATAAACACCAGCACCACGGCAACGCCCACGATCACCCCCACCAGGGCACCACGGGAGAACGTCGCAAGCAGCCCAACCGTCTGCAGGCCGACCAACAACCACACAGGGATCCAACGTGGGCGCATGATAGCCACACCGATGCTGAACAGCAGGGAGCGCTCCAGGAAAATCGCCAGGTTATTGGGATGGCTGTAGAGCGCGGTGGCGCGGGTGACATCGCCCGCCTGCACGCCGCCCAGGTCGAAAACAATCTGCGCTACACCGTATCCGGCAACCGCCGCACCGGTGAGCATGAGCACAATGCCAACCCAGCTGCGATACATCGGCCGGCGCAACACCAGCCGCGCCATAACGAGGAACATGATCGGTTCAACGATAACCGTCCTCACCTCGCGCAGGCTCTCCGATCGATGCGCAGGATCTGCGAGTGTCAGCATACTCACCGCAGCGGCCGCTATCAGCATCAGCACTGGCACCACAAACTGGGCAGGCGTCAGCACGTCCCACAAGTGCCGCCAGCCGGACCGGATGGACACCAGCAGCAGGTTGATCCCGATGCCTATGGTGCTGGTAAGGATTGCGAGCTCGATCAGCGAGAATTCCCCTCGCGGCATGGGATGGATGTGCTGCATGGTCGGCAGCGCCATGATCACCGCGGCAATCCCTGCCGCCGGCGAAAGCGCGCATAACGATATCGCGGCCACCACAATCGCCACTCCGGCAATCGTCTCGGCAGCAACGTCGTACCACACAAGGACACCAAGCGCAGCCAACACGGTGGTGCAGATAACCGCGAGCAACATGGGGAACCGGCTACCGGTTGTTTGCGAATTCATCGTTGTCGCTCCGGAACCCAATCTGGCATGCGAGGCAACTCGGGCGCAGTCACATGTTCCCAGCGGGTGAGATGACCAGCGCGAATCGCGACCAGGTAAATAAACGAGCGCAGCCCTACCAGCAACACCAGCACCCCGGAGGCGGTGATCATGATAATGGGCCAGATAAAGGGAGGCTGCCGCTCTACAACCATGCCGCCAAGTGTAAGCTGCCCCGGCTCGGCGAGTGTAATTGTGACGGTGTGTTGCTCATCCTCAAGGTTGGCAAAAAGGCGTTGTGGGAAATCATCGGTCCGGTATTGGTAGTAGAAGCTCCACAAGCCATTGCCTGCGCCGCCATCCACCACCTCCCCGTCCAGCTCGATCCGCAAATCACCAGACTGTGGACCAGTACGGATGTAACTGATAAGGCCCGTACCCTGGAACTCGAACGTCACACTGGCACCCGTCTGGCCGGTGGTGCGGAACGTTCGGCCTTCCAGGTGCTGGTCAGCCCAGTTGCCGGTGTACTGCAACGAATCCGCATCCATTGGGGTAAAGCCGGTATTGGCGATGTCGGATCGCCGGATCAGCGCAGGATCGTTGAGCCTGCGGAACAGCGGCGTAGACCGGCCCTCCGGGGCCGTTGCGTACGAGGCTTCGGGATCACCCGGTACGGTGGTGAATTGCCATTGCACCATCAGCCCCATCCACGGCCATTCACTCCAGCCACGCGTTAGGCCGCGAACGACATATTCTGCCTGTTGCTCCCGGGTAACGTGCTCTCCATCGGCACTCCAGCCGAAACTCGTTGCCCACACCGGGCTCTCACCGTCACCATTCGCCACCATCAACTCCCGGAAGAGAATCGCCCGGGAGAAGTTACGCTTGTCTGCATCAACGCTGCGATCGTCGGGTGAGGATTGTCCGCCGTCCAGCTGGACAGCGACGATATCAAAGATATCGCGCGTGCCGGCGTCATACAGGCTCTGAACGAAGTCGAGATCGCCCAACCCTTCCGGCACGTCGCTCACCGGGGCTGCCTCTGGCAACACGATACGTACTTCGGGATTACCACGGCGGGCGCCGTAGAACGTCGCGGAAAGGTACGGCCGAAAACTCTCGCCGGTTGCAGGCACGCCGCCCCACCGACTGGCAAGGTTCGGCATGTGCCAGAGCTGCACGAACCGAACTGCCTGCGGGTATCGCGACGTGAGCTCCTCCGAGAACTGCTCAAGCACCGCCGGATCAGCCGGTGGCTGGACGTCGCTCGGGATCATCGCTCCTGCCCAGCTCCACTGGGGTGAATCGACAATCACCGCGATCACGCCTATGCCGTTGTCGTTCAGCGAGTTGAAAATCGGATCGTAGACCGACCAGTCATACTGGCCCTGAGCCGCCTCGATCTCCGCCCAGCTCACCTCATGGCGCACAAATCCGTACCCAGAGCTCTTGAGGGTGCCAACCACGCTTGCCAGTTGTTCAGGTGTGAGGCCGCGCAGGTCGACGTTGGTGGAGAGCTCGCGGCCACTCGGCTGCACAACGTACGGCTGAACGGCACCGCTTTCCACCCCGCGGTGAAGATACATGTCAGTTATTGCGGCTGTTGTAATCATGCCGATGCCGACCAAAATAAGCACCGACGCTTCGATAAGGTGGGCCAGGTCGCGCCGCCGGTTTCTCACATCCCGGAACCAGACGATGGCTGCAGCAACCTTGTACGCGAGCGTAGCAGCAAACCCCACTGGCCGAGGCTGCCGTGCCGGTCGGGTTGGTTGTTGCTCCGTATCCTCGGGTTCGAGGGGGTACTGTCTCACCAAATCGCCGCTTTCACAGGCACTCTGAAACGCCCACAGGCGGGCAACGCTCCAGAGAGTATAAAGGAACCATTGAGCAGCCCCCGTACCTGCCGTATGCTGCCACAGACAACCCGTTCATCGCCTACGGAGGTTTCATGAGCACCGAAGCACAACCGATCACGATCGACGATCTCGCCAGGCTTGCCCAGGTTCACGATCCACAGGCGCACGGCAACACCATCGCCTGGGTCGTGACCAGGATCGATGAGGAAGCTGATACCTACACCAGCGCGATCTGGGTCGCCAATGCCGATGGCAGCAACGCCCGCCAACTCACGAGCGGCAGCCACCGCGATACCAATCCGCGCTGGTCGCGCGATGGCACGCGGCTCGCTTTCACGTCCAACCGTCCACCCGCCCTTACCGTTCCTGAGGACGATACCGGGGATGACAGCGACAAGGACGACAAGAAGGACGAAAAGAAAAAGAAGAACGGCAAGGAAAATACAAGGGGCAAGAAGCACCCCAACCAGGTGTGGATGATTCGCCTTGATGGCGGCGAAGCCCAGCAGGTGACCAACCTGAAGTACGGGGCGGGTCCGGCCAGTTGGAAATCCGATGGCACGGCCCTCGCCTTCAGCGCCCAAAGTGATGCTGAACCCGGCACATCGCCGATGACCAACGGCGATGTCGCCGATGAGCGCATTATCCGCGACCTCAGCTACCGCTTCGACGGCATTGGGTACCGCGAACGCTACAGCCACATCTGGACGGTTGAGATCGAAAGCGGAACCCACACACAGCTCACCTTTGGCGATGTGAATGACGCCGATCCGCAGTGGCAACCCAACGGCGACCTGATCGCGTTTACGGGGAACCGCCGTGATGATCGCAAGCGCTATCTCAACGTGCGCCAGCTGCTGGTCGTGCCCGCTGCCGGCGGCGACGTCAGCCGCATTGGCGCCGACGATGCCGCCTTCGGTGCCCACGCCTGGCATCCGGATGGCTCCCGGATCGCCTGGGTCGGTCATGAGGAAGCCAGCCAGAATACCCGCAATGACACCCTCTGGACGGCCAATGCCGACGGCAGCAGCGTGCAGAACCACACGCTGGATTGGGACGTGAGCGTTGGCGACGTCGCCATGAGCGACGTGCACGGCGGCAGTGAGGGCCGCCCCGTCTGGCGGTCGGGCGACGAGATACTGGTGCTCGCATCGCAGCGGGGTGAAACGCAGATTTATCGTTGCCCGGTGGGCGAAGATGGCGGCACGCCTGAGGCCATCACATCCGGAAAACGCCGGATAGGCGGGTTCAGCGTGACCGATTCGGGCCTCGCCTACGTCGCCGGCTATGTCAGCAAACCGAAGGAACTCTTCGCCAGTGCCGCTGATGGCTCGAACGAGGTGCAGGTGAGTAACGCCAACACGGCAGCGCTGGAGCAGCTGGTCCTCAGTGAGGCCATCGATATCAAAGCCACATCGCCCGATGGCTGGGAAATCCAGGCATGGCTCCTGCCACCCGCAAACCGGGTTGAGGGGCAGAAGTACCCCGCAATCCTCCAGATCCATGGCGGGCCGCACGCTATGTACGCTTACGACTTCTTCCATGAAATGCAGTCGATGGCTGGCAAGGGCTACGCGGTGATCTTCAGCAACCCGCGCGGATCGGCCGGCTACGGCGAGCACTTCAACGCCTGCACGCGCGCGAACTGGGGCGAGGCCGATATGCCGGATGTCATCGCGTCGCTTGAAGCAGCAATTGAAGCGGTGGACTGGATCGATACGGACCGGCTTGGCGTTACCGGCGGATCATACGGTGGCTACCTCACCAACTGGATCGTCAGCCACGATGATCGTTTTAAGGCGGCCGTCACCCAGCGCTGCATTTCGAACTTCCATTCGTTCTTCGGCACCAGCGATATCGGCGTGAACTTCGGCGAGTTCGAGTTTGGCGGGGTGCCGTGGAAGGACGCGGAACTGCTGCTTCGACACAGCCCGATCAGCTATGTCGACCGCATCAACACACCGCTGCTGATTGTGCATAACGAGAACGACCTGCGCTGCCCGATCGAGCAGGCGGAGCAAATGTTCACCGCGCTCAAATACCTGGAGCGTGAAGTAGCGTTCGTGCGAATCCCTGAGGAAAGCCACGACCTCAGCCGTAGCGGGACGCCGAGTCGCCGCAAGGCGCGGCTTTCCCACATAATTGGATGGTTCGATTCGCACCTGTAGGAGTCATCCATGCCAGCAAACGTCCCACTCCAGAGCCTGAGCGAGCGCCTGAGTTCCGAGCTCGCGTCGAGTTTCGATCCACGGGCGACCGGGCCGATTCTTGGTGGTGAAGGTTTGCTGCACGGCTTTGAGCGCTTCGGCGCCCGCATTGCGTCGGCCGACGTCACGTTGGCCGATGCGCTGGCCATAGCATTGCGGGCGTTGAACTCCATTTACGACCGGTTCGGAAAATCCGTACCCCACGGCGACCGGGAACGGGCAGCGGGGATCGCGCTGGCCCGCGTCACCGAGGCATTCGGCGGTGTCACCACGGTGCCGATCGAATCTGGCGAAGCTCCCGACCATTTCCCGGATACGCAGCATCAGCGTCTTGCCGCACTGCACCGCATCAATCGTGCAGCCACCAGCAACATGCACTCGGCCGAAATGCTGGATATTGTGGCCGATACGGTGAAGAGCGCAGTGCTGAGCGATGCCAGCGCGATTTTCCTGTACGACGATTCCACCGGCCTCCTGACCCTCAATGCCACCAAGGGTCTGAATCCCGAGGCGGTTGGCACGGTGACGCTTCGACCGGGTGAAGGGATCGTCGGCCGCGCGGCTGTGGAGGGTATCCTTATCGCTGCGACGAACGCCCGCGACCACGAGAGCTACCTCCCCCACCCTGCCATTGGCGACGATCGTTATGGCAGCCAGGTGTCTGTACCTATGGTTCTCGGCCAGAACCGGCTGGTGGGGGTGCTGAATATTCATTCCATCGAGCCTCGCACCTGGAAAATGGACGAACTGGAGTTCCTGCGAACCGTGGCAGGCGAACTGGCCATCGTCATCAACAACGCCCGCATTTATGCCACCACGGATGAGCGACTCCACCAGAAGATCGAGGAACTGGGCACGCTGCAGCGCGTCACCCGATCGCTCGCCAGCACACTGGAACTTAACGATGTGCTCCGCATGATCACCCAGAACGGGCTGGAGATTGCCAACGCCGAAGCGGCAGCGGTGTTTCGCCCCAATCGCGTAACCGGTACAACCGAGCCGATCATCGAATCGCGCATCGGCACCATTCGCGTGCTCAAGAACGTGCGGCAACGCGACGTTGTTATCGAGCGGGTGTTCCAGTCCGGCGCGGCCATCCGCGCCACCGTGGAATACGAGGATGGCAACGCGGACATCTACTGCATGCCGCTACGCACGTCGCGTGAAACCGTCGGTGCGGTGGCCTATCGCATCGAGTCGGATGTCGAACTGACAGCCGACCGCGTCGGTTTGCTGCAGGCCTTCGCCGATTCAGCGGCAATCGCCATTGAGAACGCCGACCTCTACAGCAACGCCGTACACGGGCTGCGCACTCAGCGGGCGCTGGTGCAGGAGATGCATCATCGCGTCCGCAACAACCTGCAAACCGTGGCAGCGCTACTCAGCCTTCAGATTCGCCATGCGGCGGATGCACCCTGGGCCGTGGAGATTCGGGAAGCGGTGAGCCGTATCCAGGCGATTGCCGCCGTACACGACCTGCTGAGCGACCCCTCCCGCTTTACCGGCGCGACACTGGACAAAATCGCGCGACTGGTTGCTGAAGATGCGCACAGCACCCTGATTCCCCCAACGCTGAAAGTCACGTTCGATATCCACCCAAGCGAGGTGCGCATCCCGAGCAAACAGGCGACGATCATGAGCCTGCTCATCAATGAACTGGCAGCCAACGCCATCAGCCACGGGTTCCGGGATCGTGCCACAGGCTACATCCGCATTCGTGCCTGGGAGGAAGAGGGCGACGCGATCATCGAGATCTTCAATGATGGCGCCCGTGTACCCGAGGGCTTTAAGCCCGAGCAAAGCCAGGGCCTGGGCATGCGCATCACCCATCGGTTGGTCACCAGTGACCTGCACGGCACCTTCACGATCACATCTGATGACGTGGGTACCTACGCAACCATCCGCTTCCCGATTGCCGCGGACACTGGCGACAGCATCTGATTAGCGGCGGTCGATAGCCCAGGCAGGCGCGTCCGGACCGCCGTACGCCTCGTCGAGCAGTGAAACGATGTGTTCCACGGGCTGCTCTGAACCGTTTCGCAGAAGCGATGTTCGCAACTGCATGTGGCAGCCGGGATTGCTGGTGACCACCGCATCCGCTCCGGTTGCAATGGCGTTGTGCGCCTTGCGGTCGCCCAGGGCGTCGGCCATGTTTGGGCGCGTAATGTTATAGATGCCTGCGCTTCCACAGCACAGCGACGATTCGTGCATCTCCACCAGTTCCAGGCCCGGAACTTGCCGCAGCAGCGAACGCGGTTGGGCGGATATGCGCTGGGCATGCACCAGGTGACACGGCTCCTGCAGTGTTACTTTGGCATCGATCCGGTGCGTGGGCGGAACCAGCGGCTGCTGGTCGAGCAACTCGTTCACGTCCACCACCCTGCTGGCGAACACCTCGGCCCGTTCGGCCCAGGCAAGATCGTCCTTCAGCAGATGCCCGTATTCCTTCAGGGCGCTGCCACAACCGGCGGCGTTCACAACAATGGCGCCCTCGCCTGCCTCCTCGAATGCCTTGATATTCTTTCGGGCGAGCTCCCTTGCCTGGTTCGGCATGCCGGTGTGGGAGTAGATGGCCCCACAACATCCCTGGCCTGCCGGGACATCGGTTGCGTACCCGTTGTGGGCCAGCACCCGCCCGGTTGCCCGGTTCACGTCCGGGAACACTGCGCTCATCACGCAACCGTTGAATATATGCGCGTTCGACAACGGTGTTTTCGGGATCCAGGCGTCCTTACCCGGGGCGATTGGTGCTTCGTCGATATCCGGCACCATCCGTTCCAGGTTTTCCAGCCGCATCAGGCGAAGGATGCCAGTACGCCGGAGCAGCATGCTTGCGCCGGACTTCTGGTAGACGCGCAACGCCCGGGCACCCGCCCGCATGCGGCGGACATCGTTGAACGGCCAACTCATTACCGTGTTGCGCAGGAGTTGCTGCCACCACGGTCTCTTGCGGTGCTGCTCCAATTGCGCCCGGCTCGCCTCCACCAATGGGCCATACTGGACACCGCTCGGGCACACAGCCTCGCAGGCGCGGCAGTTCAGGCACTGGTACATCTGCTCGCCGAACACATCGTCCAGCAGGCTGAGCTTGCCGTCTGCTACTGCGCCCATGAGCCACAGCCGGCCGCGGGGAGACGACGCCTCGTCACCGGTTTCCCGGTACGTCGGGCAGCTGGGCAGGCACATGCCGCAATGGACGCAGGCACGCAGCAAATCATCATCTGGCACATCGTGGCCAGAAAACGGCACCGGTTTCTGGAGTTCTTCAACGAGATTGATGGTTGCCACGAATATTGCCTCCAGGATCAGATAAAGAGCCGGCCACGGTTGAGGATACCCGCCGGGTCGAATTGCTGCTTAACCGCCATCGCGACCGTGTGATCACCGGATTGCGGACCCCACACGGGTGCGCCAGCCTTCCAGCTTGAGTGGCCACCCTCAATCATCCACAAACCGGTTGGGATACCGGCAAGGTCGGTTGCACGAAGGCGACCGGGCGCGATTCGGGCCCGCAACGTACCAATAGGAAGCGAGACCGCAAGATCGCTAATCCCCTCCATGCCATTGAGCTTGCCAGCCAGCGCGCGCATGTCATCGATGGGGCCACCCGCGACGAAGAATGGCGTAGAAGCTGTGGCCGTCACCGGAACCAAGGCGGAGGCACCTGCACTCACCTCGTCGGGCGCCCCCCCGGCAGCGGCGAGTTGCTGTTCGTAATCCGCCATGGCGGCCTCCCGGCCAATGAACCGGATGGATGTGGCGAAGCTGCCGGCCCTTGTCGACGTCTCCAACGCGATACACGCCGGGAAGGCCGTTAGAAGGCGGATTTGCCGGTCCAGTGCCGCATCAAGTCCAGCGTCGAACCACGTATATGTGCGGTCCACTCGTGGAACCGGGAGCACTTTCAGGTTCACCCGGGTAAGCACTGCCAAGGATCCCCAGCTGCCATGCAGCAGCCGGCTAATCTCGAACCCGCTGACGTTCTTGACGGTCATGCCACCGGCCTTGGCGATTAGTCCGTCGCCTCGAACATACTCGCAGCCGATGAGCAAATCCTTGAGCGTGCCTTGCCCGAGTCGTCGGGCACCGGCGTAACCGGTGGCCACCAGGCCGCCAATAGTTCCCGCATCGCCGTCCGGAAGGTCAACCGGCAACTCCTGTGCATTTGCTGCAAGAGTGGCGCGAATCTCGGATACCGGCGTGCCGGCAAGGAATGACGCTGTCATATCAGTCGGAACGTAATTCTCGATACCGCGCAGCATGGAAAGATCGAGCGCGATGTATTCGTTCGCCGTCGCCAGCCCGGTAGACAAGCATGTGCCGCCACCCACCGGGATCACCGGCACCTCGTGCTTGTTGGCGTTTCGCAGCACGTCGGCGAGGTGCTCCGGGGATTCAACGGTGACGGTTTCTCGCACATTCAGCCCGGCAGGGAACTCCATTGCTCTCTCCTAGAACGCCACGATGCCGTGCTTTTGCGCCATCCGTTGCATATGCAGGTCTTTCACTTCCCCGCACATCACCCCTTCCGGCAGGACCTTTCCGGGATTGAAGATGTCATCCGGGTCGAACGAGCGTTTGAGTCCTGCCATGGCACGGAGATCGGACTCGTTATAGATCAGCGGCATATGGTCGCGCTTTTCGCTGCCAATGCCATGCTCGCCGCTGAGTGTTCCACCGAGTTCAACGCACGCAACGACCAGGTCATGGTTCAGTTCCAGTACCCGTTCGACAGCACCCTTTTCACGGCGGTCGAACAGGATCAGCGGATGGAGGTTGCCATCCCCTGCGTGGAACACATTTGCTACAGGCAACCCACTGGCTTTGCCGAGCCGTTCCACTTCGTCCAGCGTCTGGACGAGTTTGGACCGGGGCACGACAGCATCCTGAAGGTAGTAGTTCGGAGCAAGGCGTCCCATAGCGGCCAGGCTCATCTTCCGGCCCATCCACAGCGCGGCCTGTTCCACCGGGTCGTAACTCTGGCGGTACTGCACCACGCCGATGCGACGGCAAAGGGCCTCGACATCCGCGCTGATCTCGGCGACCTCCAGCGGATGGCCATCGACCTCGACGAGGAGCACCGCCGCTGCCTCGACTGGATAGCCAGCGTGATACGCCGCCTCCACTGCCTGCATGGAAAGCTGGTCCATAATTTCCAGCGATGCCGGCATGGTGCCGCTGGCAATGATCTCGGTAACGGCACGCGCTGCATCGTCCATGCTCGCGAACGCCGCCAGCATCACGCTTACTGATTGCGGGAGCGGGGTCAACTTAACCAGGGCCTTGGTCACAATGCCGAACATGCCCTCGGAGCCCACAATGGCCGCGGTCAGGTCCAACCCGCCGTATCCGGCCCGGCTGGAGTTCAGCCAAACGATTTCGCCGGATGGCAACACAACTTCAACACCGAGGATGTGGTTTGTGGTGACACCGTATTTCAGGCAATGCGGCCCGCCCGCATTTTCCGCGATGTTGCCGCCAATGGTGCTGGCCTTCTGGCTGGAAGGATCAGGAGCGAAGAACAGGTGATCAGGCTTCACATGGCTTGAAAGATCGAGATTCACCACACCTGGTTGGACCAGCGCGGTGCGTTCATGCGTGTTCACATCAAGAACACGGGTCATTCGGGTGAGGGAGATAACGATGCCGCTCTTCAGCGCCACCGCGCCACCACTCAAACCGGTGCCGGCTCCACGCGCCACCACCGGCACGCCATACTTGCGCGCAACCCTGACGACACCCGCGACTTGCTCGACGCCTGTCGGCAACACAACAGCTTCCGGCAGGGTAGTATGCACCGCACCATCGACTGAGCCATCCGCTTCGAACACCATCAGGTCCGCCGGCTTGTACCGGACACCCTGCGGACCGCAGATACGGACGAGATCCTCGATCAGTGCGGCTGTGGCCATCGTGCTACCTTCCCGAATGCATACATAGCTCCAGTATGGATGCACCAGTATCGGGTGACAATTGCGAGACCGGTGATCATGAGCCGAATGTATGTACCTTCTCGACGTTGAGGGTCACCATCGCCCGCGATTCCCCTTCCCCATCCATAGTTCGCAAATCGGCACTGTATTTCTGGCCAACCCGGTCCGCGAAGGCGTAATCGGGATCCGGTTCAATGGTGACTGTTCCCCGCAGTTCCAGCGTACGGTAGGGATTGGCGGGATCCACAAACAACGCCGATGCACGGGGATCCTTCCTCAGGTTGCGCAGTTTCTGGCGCGCCTCGTTGATCGACATCCGGACGTTGCCATCCTCGAAGAGGAACCACAGCGCAGTTACCTGCGGCTCGCCCTTCGGCCCGTTCGTGCCCAGGATGACAATTTGGTTGTGCTCCAGCAAATCTCGGTGGGAATCTGGAATGGTTGACATGTCAGTTTTCCTCCTGGTACGACGCCGGCTCTCGATATACCGGAGTATTTGCCTTGTATCCCTATCCGTCAATATGCGCCCGCGTGGGACGCCTGCGCGCCGCATAATATGGAAGTATCCTTTGTGGGATAGTCGTTTCGTCGCCAAGAGGGACCACCATGAACGTGCCGTTGATCGATGCCGTTATCGCCAATGACTACGATCGCGTACGCGATATGGTCGCTGCCGGGGTGGACCTGGAGTTTCGCGACGAGAACGGCCGCACGCCATTGCTCATTGCCGTAACCGCCAACAATATCGACATTGCCCGTGTCCTCATGGAAGCAGGCGCGGATGTGAATGCACAGGATGCCATCCAGGACTCGCCTTACCTGCTCGCGGGTGCCCGCGGGTACATCGAGATCCTGCAAATGACGCTCGATAACGGAGCCGACCTCACCAGCACAAACCGGTATGGTGGCACCGCGCTGATCCCGGCATGCGAAAGGGGGCATGTCGATACCGTTCGCATGCTGATTGATGCCGGTGTCGACGTGAACCATGTCAACAACCTCGGCTGGACCGGCCTCCTGGAAGCCGTCGCGCTCGGCGACGGGAGCGACGCCCATGTACAGATCGTCAAACTCTTGATCGACGCTGGCGCGGACGTCAGCTTGGTAGACAACGACGGCAAGACCGCCCTGGACCACGCGCGCGAACGGGGATTCGGGCGGATTACCGCCTTGCTCGACGCCGCCCAACCTCACCCATAACTTCGGAGACCTCTACCGTGGACAGGGATATTCCGCAGCAGATAGCGAATCACATCGACGACATCAAGCCGAAACTGCGTGGCTGGATCCATGTAGGAACAGTTCCCATCGCGATCGTATTGGGTATCGTGCTCATCATGTTCGCGCGGGGAACAGCCGCGGTCACTGGTGCGGTGATCTTTATGGCCACATCCCTGGCGCTTTTCGGTGTAAGCGCGCTGTACCACCGTATTGGCTGGTCACCCAAGGTGAAAGCTGTATTCCGCCGTATTGACCACGCCAATATCTTCCTGCTCATCGCAGGAACATATACACCGTTGAGTTTGGTGCTGCTCCCAGGTAAGAAGGCGGCGATCCTGCTGGCGCTGGTGTGGTCCGGTGCACTGGCCGGGGTGGCGTTCCGCGTTTTCTGGCTCGGTGCACCCCGTGCTCTGTATGTGGCGCTCTACGTGGTGCTGGGTTGGAGTGCGATGCTGTTTGTGACCGACCTGTTCCGTGCCAGCTGGATCACCATGACACTGGTGCTTATCGGTGGCCTGCTGTACAGCCTTGGTGCTGCGGTATACGGCTTCAAACGCCCGAACCCCTCGCCCCGGTGGTTTGGGTTCCACGAGGTATTCCACTCCCTCACCGTTGCCGCGTTCCTGTTCCAGTGGGTCGGTGTTTTCATCGCGGTGCTTACCGGTGCCAATGCAGCGAGCTGACCCCGAAGACACTCGTCTCTATCGTCCGCCGAACGCGCGACCGAGAGGTTAGGCTTTACCCGGGCTAGATGTCTTCCAGCGCAACTTTCGCGAGTGCCAGGAGTTCGGCAGAATAGTCGTCCAATCCGGGCCAGTCTGCGGACATAAGTCCCGGCAGGTCACTGAGCGGCACAACCAGTCGTTCCACGATCTCTTCGGTGCCACCACCCCACGGCAGGAGAACGACTCGAGCAAGGTACATGTCACGGACCATGACGTGGCCCTGGCGTTCTCCCTTGAGGCATTCGCTGCGCGCATGGCACAGCAACTGCCACGACGTGACCTCGGCACAGGCTTCCTCTCGCACCTCGCGGATCATTGTCTCTTCGCTCGTTTCGCCTTCCTCAGGATGCCCGCCGGGTGTATTGAGCCTTCCGCTAGTGTCTCGCACGATAACGGTCTCGATGTCGTTCACCATGCAAACGGCCTCGGAACCATGGTTTGCGCCATCAGGGCGTTCGCCGGGAGGATGCAGGCTAATTTTCCAAGTGCCGGAGGCATCTATTAGTTGGTAAGAATCGGGCATGTGGAGCTCCTCAGCTACGGGTGGGAACGTGCCATGTAGATCGAGCGCAACAAGCATCGTCCGAAAAGCCCGGACGGCACCCTTCTACCATTCCAATGTCGGCATCAGAGCCATACCACGATGCCGAGGATCACGTTGATTACGATAAATACCAGGGGCACAATCCGCTCGACGAGACCCAGTTCGGTATATCGCCCGCGCCATCCCGCTATCGAGTCTTCCTGGAGCGCTACCCATTCTTCGTTAAACGGTTGCACCTCGAAATACCGGGATTCCATCCTGCCGATCACCGTGAACTTGGCACGGTTAAGGTCCCTGTAGCTCCGGAGTTGCAGGAACCAGACGCAGCCAACCACTGTACCCACGACACAGAGAAGAAAGGTCATGGATGGTTCCAGGGTGTTCGATCCGTTGGCAGCTCCAACAAGTGCGGGCCCGCCGAGCAGTACTGACTGGAGGGTGAGGTAGAACTGGTTCGCCTGACCCCGCCGGGTTGATACGCGGTCGGCCATTTCCACAGCAAGAATGTACTGCTCCAGGATAACCATGGCAGACGGGTCAATACCGGACCGGGCTGTCCGTTCTTGTCGCGCTTTGGAGTCCATTCAAATGTCCTCACATGAGCGAAGTCGATAAATGGCGTTGTCCAACGTTGAAGATCAGCATATGCCGATTCTCCAACAATGGCAACGATCTTCCAGCGTCAGCCCCCAATCGAAACAGGCGGGCTCTAGCCGGCTTTCCATCGTCTACCAATCACGGGTACACTTACGTAACACGCAGACCATGTACCACCAAGAGCAGGCCGTGCCGGCGCAGCGCATTTGAACAGGCACGCCAATGGGGAACATCGCCCGTTCAATCGGGAATGGACGAGAATGATTGGGGAACAGCGCTCATCGTTCGGGGCTGGAGCAGGTCGAGAGGGGCCTCTGCGACGAATGCAACCAGATGTTTATCGGAAGGGTTCGTACCATGAGGCGGCGGGTTTTTATCAGCAGCACCCGGGGGACATCGATCGACCCATACCGTGATGCCGTCCGCGATGCCGTCTATCGCCTTGGATTTGAACCGGTATTCATGGAAAACATGGTACCGACCCGTGCCGCATCCGCCGAGCACTGTAAGAACGAGGTTCGCTCCTGCGATGCGCTTGTGCTGCTGCTGGGCCACAAGTACGGCTCAATCGTTCCCGGCACCGGGATATCCTATACGGAACTCGAATACCGAACAGCCCTCGCCGATCCCGACATGGAAATACTCGTTTGGATGGTGGATCCGAACCAACCGTGGCATCCGCAGGAGATCGCTACCGGAGATGAGGCCGCAGCACTCGAGACATTCAGGACAGAACTCGGCAGCGGTAAGCACCTTATTGGCACCTTCGGCGACATTGCTTCGTTCCGACTGGACACCGCTATCGCCCTTGCCGGGGTGGCGTCGCGGATGGCGGCGGCGAAACCGAAGCCCTCACCCGGGTTTACCCTTGTTCGACCGCAGCCGGTACGGCCTGAACCAGTCACCATTCCCCGGTACGTGGGTGACACCGTATTCACCGGCAGAGCTGAGCAAATTCACTGGCTGAACTCCTGGGGGGCGTCTTCGAACGGCGTGGCGGTGGTGGAAGCAATCGGAGGAACCGGCAAGAGCGCGCTCACCTGGCAATGGTTCCAGGCAGAAGCCCCACAATCGATTCCCAATCTTGCCGGACGCTTTTGGTGGAGCTTTTACGATAGCTCCAATTCGCTGACCAGGTTTCAGCAACGGCTGTTGCAATATGCCACAGGCTGTTCGGCGGAGGAAGCTGAACAATTGCCTCCGCTTGATTTGAGCCAGGCGGTCGTTGCAGCCTTGTCGCAAAAGCCAATCCTGGTAGTCATGGATGGATTCGAGCGCCTCCTTAATGCCTACCACCATTTCAACGCCGAGACGTTGTCGGATATGGACGTTGAGAGGCAACCGCATCGAAACGCGCGCGCAATGACAGATCCGCTGGCCTACCAGTTTGTGCGCAGCCTGGCTTCCGTTCAGCCGGGCAAGATCCTCATCTCCACCCGGCTAATGCCGGATGCGCTGATAGGCCATACCCAGAAACCATTGCCACATGTGGATCATATGATTCTCCCAGGGCTGACAACCCCGGAAGTTTCGACCCTTTTGCGGGACCTGGGTATCGAGGCGACCGAGAAGGCAGTGGAAACGTTCTTCGTCCCTCTGGATAACCATCCACTATTAATCGGGGTCGTTGCAGGGCTCGTTGCCAACTATCGCGCCGCGCCAAATAACTTCGACAAGTGGCTGGCGGACCCCCTGCATGGACAGGCATTTAGCATCTCCGGGGCAACTGCTGCGGATTTGAGTCACCGGATCCTGAGCCAGGCCCTGGACGGGTTGGATGAAAACCAGATTGCCCTGCTACAAGGGATTGCTATCACTCCTGGCACGTCGAGTTGGGAAATGGTGAACGTTATCAGCCCCTATCGGCCGGACTCACCACTTCTGGAAGCAACGGAGATCCCGAAGTATCTTCTCGAGTTCCTGCGAAGGCGCCAGGATCTAAAGGGTGGGTCATTGCCCTCAGGCAACCTGGCGGTGGCGTTGAGCGACCTGGAAGAACGCGGGCTTGTATGGTGGGATCGTGTTTCCAACAGATATGATATGCACCCGGTCATCCGCTCATACGTCGCAGAGACGACGGATGACAATCTGCGTCTCGCAACCAGCCGGAAGTTGGTTCGGGATCACTTTGGCCGGCAGCAAGCCCGGAATGTGACCACCGTAAGTTCAGTGGACGACCTGCTTCCCGAAATCACCGAGTTCCAAACCCTCGTAGGTGCCCGGTATTTCGACATGGCAAACAGGTTCTGGACAGACCGCCTCCAGGATCCACTCCTTGCCAAGTTGGGCGCCTATCCGGCTGTGTCGCAGTTACTGGGATTCGTGGATGGGATCGACGTCGAGGGCCACCTCAAGTTCACTGCGCAGTGGGACCTGGCGACGGCCGAAAGCTCTACCGGAAAGGTGAGAAGCGCCCTAAATCGCCGGGTTTGGATTCTGGGTGCAATCATCAATGGCTCCAGCAGACCTGATTCGATTCTCCCTGCCTTGAACAACATGGCCAATGAGAGTTTCGCTACAAGAAATTCCGCACATGCTCATGCGTATCTCGGCCTGCTCCAGGAATTCGCGAGCATACTCGGCGATTCCGATTCCAACCGGCTGAGGAGTGACAGTTGGGCTGAGACCATATCGCGCAGGGCCGGGAATTACGAGGATGCGTTGGAGATCGTCAAGAACTTGCAGGCCGGCCCTGTCCATACGCCGAACCCCCTGTGGACAAGTGAACTGCTCCAGGAAGAGTATGAGCTCCTGTGGCTGATTGGGAAACTTTCCGATGATGAGGACTTCTCCGTGGGAGAGTACCGCTTCGGCACGCACCCGTACAGCAGGGTGGCCTGGGCCGAGCTCGTCTTTGAACTAGCACAACGGGCTGGCAACCATGAGCGCTCACTTGAAGCAGCTCGCGCGGCGGACTACTGGATTGGCAGGCAAGGTTGCGAGATGCTCCCGGCCAAAGCCGCAATTGCACTGGCGAGGCAAGGCTTTGCTGACGAGGCACACAGGACACTCGACGATGCATTGAACCGTCTGGATAACCTGGATCCCGAAGCTCGACCGTACTTCGACATCGCCCGTGCGTTCGACGCATTGGGGGCAAACGACCGCGCAGCGCATTACGCGCTCCAGGCATTTGAGCAGGCATGGGAGGATGGCCCCGGGTATCACTCCGTCGAGGATGTCCGCAAGGCGACATCACTTCTCACCACGCTTGGCGTGGAAGTTCCCACTCTCCCGGCTCGCACCGTGCACGATAGCGATGTTCCCGTCCTTCCGGAACTGCGCGAATTCCTGCGAAAAATAGAGGAACAGGCAAGAAAGGCTGAGGAATGACAGATATTATCGGCCCGGTCAAACTGGATGCGAAATTTCTGGAGGAATGTGGACTCGCCACCCTGCCGGCAGACGAAGCAAAACTCCTGCTCAGGATGTTCTACAAGGAGATGGAACTCCGGGTTGGTGCGGCGCTTTCGAGTGGTTTGTCAGACGATCAACTGAATGAGTTCGAATCGATCATCGACAGCGACATGGAAATGATCCGGTCATGGCTCGACACGAATTTCCCGAATTTCAAAGAAGAAAAGACTTACCGACAGCTTCGCGAGCGAGCGGTTGAGGGTGCCCCGGAAGATCCCATACTGAAGGAAACAGCATCGCTGCTATGGCTCCAGGTGAATCGCCCGAACTACAGGGAAACAGTCAACAACCAACTGGAGCTGATGCGTACTGAACTGATGCGACACAAGGACCTTCTGCTGAAATAACGGAGCGTTACTCACGGTGCAGCCGCACAAAAAAGCCCCCAACAGCTGTTGGGGGCCAAAGGTGGAGATGGGGGGAATCGAACCCCCGTCCAGAACCGTCTACCGGACATATCCTACACGCTTAGTCGATGTTTTGTACCTGCCCTGAACGCCCATCGACCGGCTTTCACGGGAGGCTGCTGAACTGGCTTGAGCGATCGCGAATCAGCGGTCTAGATCGCAGCACCCTGCCTTTGGTGGCGCCCCGTATCGATTCCAGCAGGGGGAGAATCGTGGGACGCGCTGACTAGAGGTCTAAGACTTAGGCAGCGTAAGCAAACTGATTGTTGTCAGTTATTGTTTTGCCCGTTTTTACGAAGCCTCGGGCGCTTCGGCGTGCAATGACCTGGCGTTCGACCCTGTCGAAACCGGACATCCCCGTGTGGCAATGCGTGCTTACCTCGCATTACTGGTTTCATTATAGCAGAAGGCCGGGCTCTATTCGAACACTTGTCCTATCAATGAAGTGGCAAGGACTTGGAGGAAAAAGCAGACCTGCCCCTGCTTGTAGCAGAAGGGGCAGGTCTGTTGGAATACTCAAGCAAAATTAGGCAGGCACCACGCCGAAATAGACCTTGTACGAGGCACCGAGCCCAGAGATAAGGTCGCTTTCACGCTTGAAGCCTATCGCCCCAAAGGTGGAGTTTGATGTTCGGGCCGCTAACAGCACCAGATCGCGCGCCGAGATTGTCACCGTTGTCGAGCCGATCCGGTCATCACCCCAATCGAAGGCGTCACTCAATGCACCGCCAATCGACGGCATAAGAGCGCCAAGTGCCGGGCCCGCGA
The DNA here is from genome assembly GCA_043427975.1 of Chloroflexia bacterium. Taxonomy (GTDB): domain Bacteria; phylum Chloroflexota; class Chloroflexia; order Thermomicrobiales; family UBA6265; genus UBA6265. The sequence continues at coordinate 99,540 of JBHWTK010000025.1, forward strand.
CGGCCGCGATCACGGGACCTACCACCGGGATGAGCCCAAGCGCAAGGGTACCCGCAGCGTGTACACCTTTCACAACACTTATCACTTCGTCGCGGTACCTGTTCGGATCTCCAAAATCGCTTTCCATCAGCACGACACCGATGTTCAGGCCATAGGGGCGGCCTCGATAGAGTTCCAACAGGTCGGGGCGCTCCTCCCCGGCATCGACGCCCGAGTACACACGACTCGTTGCACCCCATACGTTTTTCGGGGTAGTCATGGCGAAGATCACATAGGGCTCGTCTGCTGATGAGCCCTGGTCCCAGTCGGTTTCACCGAAGGCATGCAGGCCGGTGTAGTGCACCACAACGTCGCGAAGATCGATGGGGCCTGTATCCGGCCACCAATAGACGCCGCCGTTCTGGAACTCATTGGCCCGACCACCATCCGCGAACGCCACCTCATCGCTTATGGGATAGCCGAGGTACCCGGTCTCCCATCCCAGCTCCGACCATCGCACCCGGATATCCCCATAGATTGTGTGAGCACCGGTAGAAGGAGTCCAGTAGATCGACGCAGTGTCTTCATTGAAATGGTTGAATCGCCCTACGCCATCCGGCGTCGGCAGCTCATCGGTATTGAGGATGCCGTAGTTCTTGCCACCGGCTTCCCGCCACTTTTGATAAATAGCACCATGAATCTCGAATGCTGCGTTTCGTTTCCGGTTATAAACGATGGCGCCCCCGGCAAATGTCCACATCGAACCGAGAAGTTTCTCGGTGGGCTCACCCCACGTCGCGCTTCCACCCAGCGACTCCCATTTGGCCCTGATTACGTCATCCTGCTTCAACAACGGTAAGAAAGCAGCTACCTGATCCCCAGGTTCAAGTAGCCCTCCAATAAACTGTCCCGGCTTGAGCACGGAGACCGTCTTTAACTTGTCTTTCTGCATGGCAACGCTCCTTGGTGGGACGAAAAACGCGTGGACGCAGACGCATTCTATGGGATCAAAAGGTATATTGTCTACAATTTCTGAGATGGCTTTTGGATTTTTATCGGTCGATCCGTGCACCTCGGGAGACCTTCATAAACGTCCAGGTTGCAGGTAACAGGAGAGTCGCCCTCTTTTGCGCCTGGGCTGGGGCCCTACGAAGCATCGTCGCGTCGCCAGTAGGTCGATAAAGGGGTTTACGCGATTCGGCGCCCTCAATGACCTGGCATTGAACCGTACGTCCACCTTGCAGTGCAGCCTGCTTGCTTCGAGGGACTGCCCTCGCGCCCCCAATCCTGCCGGTTCGCTTATCCTTTTGATGAACATGCCAGGCTCTTAAGGAGAACACTGATGACGAATCTCGCAGGAATCCTGCGCACCACAGGCAGGTCAATCATTGAGCACGGCAGCGGTCGCGGCCCTTCCATTCCGCTCCAGCAGGACGGCGTCGTCTTTCGACAGATGTTCGAGTATTCCGTCGCAGACTTCGAGGCTGAAGTCGGGTTTTACGCAGCTGTTTTCGGATTCTCGGTCGTGGCCATGACTGAAGACTACGCGCTGTTTGCGGACCCTCATGACGGGTTCTGCCTCAGCTTCCGCAAGTGCGATACGTCACACAACGCGGGCCTCAAGCTCCTTTTCATGACGAGGGATATCGACGCTGCGGACAACCATCTGGGCAGCACCGGACTGGTCGACGACCGGGAGATAAGGACAGGGTCAGACGTCCAGCGCGTGATCCATTTTGCTGCACCATCGGGGTTGGCAATCGAGATATGGGAGATGCCGGCGAGCATCTAGTTGGCGGGGGTGGTACTCGGTTCGCTATACTCCGACATGCACCCCGTGCACGCACCCGTAGCTCAGGGGATAGAGCGATTGCCTCCGGAGCAATAGGCCGCAGGTTCGAATCCTGCCGGGTGTACCAGCTATCACAACCGCCAGAAGGAACGACCCATGCTCGTGCGAGCATGGGTCGATTCTTGTGTTCGTCACTCTCCATCGGTCCGAAACATCAAAGGCAAGCACCTGGGCCGACGAACGGAGGTCGCTGACCAGATGGCCAACGACCTCCACTGTAGGACCGTTTAGGGATACGTCACTTCCTCGATGACAAGCACCAGGTATGCCGGGACGCCTGACTCCCTGCTGGTAATCGCGGCCACCTCCTCAGGCGACCCGGTTATGACGAAGGTCACGACCCCATCCGAGGTCACGTATCCGGTTACGTCCACGGTCGTCTGTGCTCCGCCGGTGATCCAGCCTCCCTGGCCAACCACGATCCCGTTCTGGGCTGTAGCCCATGTGGCAGACGACTCATCGATCCGGACTCCAGGCAGTACAGTTACGGTCCCCGCCGGCCCGCTCTCAGCACCGGTGAGCACAAGCGTAGCCGTAACAACTGTGCCGCTCTCGATACCACTGACATCGAAGGACACAAGTGCCATGGCCTGGTCCGCACCTCCTACCTGCAGGAGCGTCGGGTCGGACGGCGTTCCACTGACCGTCACACTGCTATCCGCTGCCGCGTTCACGATCTGTTCACGCCTGGCAATCACCGGTTCCGGCTCGGGCGTTGGCATCACTACGGGAGCCTCTGCAGCCTGCTCGGTGGGAACAGGCTCGACCGGAATCTCAGTCGGGGTAGGCTCAACGGGAATCTCGGTCGGGGCGGGCTCGACCGGAGTCTCAGTGGGAGTGGGCTCAACCGCACTGCTCGTTGGCTCTACAGTGGGCTGGTCCGGTGGAACCGTACCTTCACCTTCGAGCACGATGGCATCGGCGGAAACCCACCCGGCCGCGTTGGCGCAAACCACAGGATACCAGCCGTCCTGCACCGGGCCAGTAATCGAAACAGGAGTCCCCGAAGCAAGTTCGGTAATGACGGTTCCCGTTACTGGTTCGGTGCGGCACACAAGCGGACCTCCATCGGCGGTAACAACGGTGCCCGTAGCGATCACCGGATCCATGGGCGGTGTCTCAACGGTTTCAGTGGGGATCGTCGTTTCCGTCGGAGTCTCAAAACCCGCCGGTGTCCCCGGAGGAGCCTCCGTTGGAGTGCCTGGCACAACCTCCGCCGGGGTCGATGGCTCCACCGGGACAGTCGTTGGTGTTGCTGCACGCGGACTGGCGGGTACCGCCCCGGGGGTTCCGGTTGCCTGCGGCGACGCCATTACAGTCGCTGTTGGCGTTGGAGTCACGGCAGTCGTCCTGAGGGCGGTGGTACTCGTCGTCGACGACGTAGTTGACCGTGGGACCGAACCCCATATCTGAACTTCAGAGACATACCCGAAGTGTTTGCGGCCACTGGGATTGTTGAACACCATGCGCACGTATCGTGCGGATCTGATAGTAGACGAGCCTTCCCAGGTGTGCCGGGCACGTGCTGTCGTCACGGAAATCGTGGACCAGGTGACGCCATCCAGAGATGTTTGGAGGGTCATAGTATCCATCTCGGGCAGGACATAGGTCCATTTGACGCCGGAAAGCCTGCGTACAGTACCAAGGTCGAAGGTGATAATGGCGTTAGTGGGAACTCCAGCCTGGTAGGTATACCAGTGGGTCGAGAGACTGCCATCGTAAGTGCTGGACGGCAGGGTGCTGGGAACGGAACTGGAACTGGACACAATGGGTATTTTCGTGCCAATGAACGTCGGATTGGAGCCGACAGGCGCGCTGGTTATCGGGGTCGTTGAACCCCAAATCTGGACTTCGGAGACATAGCCCAAATACTGCCGACCGCTGGGATTGTTAAAGACCATGCGCACGTAACGGGCCTGGGCCTTCGTCGAGGAGCCTTCCCAAGTATGTTGGGCGCGGGCCGTTGTGGTTGAGACCGTTGTCCAGTTCGTCCCGTCGGGGGATACCTGCAAGACCATTGAGTCCATTTCAGGCAAGCGATATGTCCATTTAACGCCGGAAAGTTGACGCGTCCCTCCGAGATCGAAGGTAAGAATGGCGCTGGTGGGCACGCCAGCCCGGAAGGTGTACCAATGAGACGAGAGACTGCCGTCATGAGCCCATGTTGACGACGTACTGGGAACGGAACTCCAACTCGACGCAATAGATAATCTCGAACCAGAGAACGTCGGATTTGACCCAGGAGGAATCAGGAAGTCTGGCGTGGGCGTGGGTACAACGGGGTTATTCACCGTGAAGTTGACAGTGTCCTGTCGACGACTGCTCACACCCTGCACAATTACGGCATAGCCACTGTTAATTCCCTGCGGAACCGTGAACGTAATGACGGCGCGTCCAGTTTTGTCGGCTGTTGCCTTGGCCAGTGGCGTTGAGGACGTGGTTCGCCAGTACACCTCAACCGTTTCCCGTGCATGGAAATTCGAACACGTAACTGTCGCGGAGGAGCCAGAGGCACCACTGAGCGGGCTTATCGCGCATGATGCTGTCGTGGGTGGAGCCTGAAGGGAAATTACCCCACCACTGACGGTGAAATAGGTTGTGCCTACATTATTCTGGTCCCGACCACCCTCTTCGAGCTTGTTCTGCGGATCCGCGATCGACTGCACCGCATAGTTGCCATCCGGCAACCGGCTGGTGCCGAGATCGATCCATTGGTCTGGCAGGCTCGCGTCATACACGTCGCCCCACCCGACCGAGAGGCCCTGGAACCGGTCGCCACATTCCCAGTACTTCCCGTATGTCGGCCCGTTGGTGGTCACCCGCGTCACATCCATGATGCAGAAACCGGTCTTGGTACCCCGTTTGGTGGTTGGCTGATAGACGCCGGCGGAGTCCCGTTGCAGGAGCAAATACGACGCAAAACCCTGGAAGTGATAATGGTAATGGCTTGGATGGTAGATGAGGTCGGAGCTGACGTGCTTCTGCACAACGCGAACACCGGCAGTCGGCGAATCGTAGAGATTCTGGTACACCAGGTTGCTGCCACTCGGGTTGGGATCGCCCTCGAGCTCGAGCCGCCCTTCCCCGGCATTCCAGACGGTGTTCGAGAATCGCAACACGTAATGAGACGAACCGTCCCCCATTGTCACCCGGTCGAAGTAAAGACCGGCCGGATTGGTTGTTTTGAGGTCTGGGTAGAGCGGCGTACCCGCTGCTGCGCCGGGTTCGGGCGGGGGCAACAGGGAAACAACGAGGAGCACTGCGAGAATAAGGAGGACGGATCGCCAAGCCATCGCTTTGCCTTTCGAGAGAATGCAACCGGGACGCCCCATCGGGGCGGCCAAAATTCGCCGCATACAGAGCGGAGATCGCTGATGGCCTACCCAAGCTGGGGCAATGCTATTTTTCTGGATTTCACTACGGATAATGTACTGTCAATAGTTCGGCAATTGCAATACAGTGCTCACCGAAAATAAGGGAAGGCCTCGGCAAGGAGTCCGGGCCCCAATTTCGATTCGGGTACTGCACTTCACCAATCGTCCAGTCGTTCTCTATACAGGTTTCACACTCTGTAACATCGAGTCTAAGCGTGTGCTAATGCCTCTTCATTCATTCTCTACATTTGGACATTGACCCCTACACCCTCCCGCCACACGAGGATCCCGTTCCCGTGTGCTGCGGCCACGTTGCAACGGCAGCGCTTGTTTCAGCGCACTTCAATTGGAGTAGTTTTCCTTACACTTATCATACGGACAGGTTTACGATAACACACACGCACCCCGTGAATCGGATGCTATGCTTCGGGCAGTTGGAGGAAAGACTCATTTTATTCAGACTAGATCGGCGTGAATTTCAAGAAAGCTGTGTTGTCGGTTGCGCTCGGTGCAGCCATGTTGGGCTCCTTCGTCAGCCCTGCCTTTGGTGCGCCTGGCGATCATGGCCAGGGCGTTGGCGGTTCTATCGATTCTGTTCATGGCAATGCCACAAACCCGCGCCCGAGCGGCAACGGCACGCTGCCATCGCAGTCGCCTGGCCCGTTTGTGAACGATCCGGTTGGTCCTAACGAGCCGCCGCGCAACGACCGAAGGCGAGGCGTGAGCATCGGCCAGGGGATGCAGTTGCTCGGAATCACCGGCAAAGACATGGTTGATGGTTGCCGCGGTGTGTACGCGCCCGTCGAGTAGCATCACCACAGAGGGCCGGGTGCCACATGAGGCCCGGCCCTTTTTGTGTCGTTTGACCTGACCCATGGTTGCCACGTCGGCTAATAGCAGATAAGGAAATGCCATTGCAGGTAGTTCGGCGATGTGTGTATAATCCGTTTTGCCGTCAGGATAGACGGGCGTATAGCTCAGCTGGCCAGAGCGCACGGTTCACATCCGTGAGGTCACAGGTTCAAGTCCTGTTACGCCCACCCGTTACACCCCGGACCAGTGTCCTGGGGTGTTGTCGTTTTCGTCGATCTTCCTTTCGGGGAGATGTACCGACGCAGCAACGCACTCCCCCGTCCTCATAGGGCTGACAGATCGTAAAGGTTTTCACCCGCCGTCATGTAACCCGCGTACGTAATTCGCTTGACCAGCCCGGAGGTTTGGCAGCACAATACATCCACGCACCACATGAACGCAGGTGGGTGCTGCTTGTGTGTTCACCGTATGTAAAAGGTAGCCACTGCACACCGCCCTGAACATGTGACAGCAACGTAAAAAGGGGAGATTCGCCGGCCGTGTGCGAATCTCGGAGGAGGACATCGCATGAGGCGCGAACAAACGCTGGCGGACCGGATTACAGGCTCTGCATTGTGGCGGTCTGTGGTTCGTCACGGGTATCCGGATACACAGCGCAATCAGGCACTGATCATCGCCAGTAATGTGTTCCTGCACATTCACCCGGTCAAGATCAAGCGATATGCGACCAAGGTCACCTACACGTTCTGCCTTGGCGGCCTGTCCTTCTTCATGTTCCTTGTGCTGGTAATGACTGGCGTGCTGCTGATGTTCTACTACGTGCCCGCCGAAAACGTGGCCTACCAGAGCATGAAGGATATCGAGGGCAGCGTTACCTTTGGCCAGCTCATGCGCAATATGCACCGCTGGTCTGCCCAGGGCATGGTCATCGCCGTGTTCCTCCATATGGGTCGTGTGTTTTACACCGGCTCCTACAAGCCACCCCGCGAATTCAACTGGGTTATCGGTGTGCTGCTGCTCGTCGTGACGTTCCTCCTCTCCTTCACCGGCTACCTGCTGCCGTGGGATCAGCTGGCATACTGGGCCGTTACCGTAGGCGCTGAAATTGGTGGTGCAACCCCGATCATTGGCCCGCAGGTGAGCCGCGTGCTCCTGGGCGATTACCAAATTGGGCAGAATACACTTATTCGCTTCTACACCCTGCACGTTATTTTCCTGCCGCTGATCGCTGCCTTCCTAATGGCAGTGCACTTCTGGCGCATTCGCAAGGATGGCGGCATCTCCGGTCCGCTGTAGTCGACCGTTGAACCCTATCCATACCTGAGGAGAAGAATGCACATGGCAGAGATGGCACAGCAGCCGGGAGTACCGGCGCAGATTGACGAGAAGAAGAAACAAAAACTGCTCGAGCTGGTACGGGGCCGTGCTGTCGCCCGCCCCACCGACCTGGCCGACGACGAAGTGATGGTGTGGCCAACGCTGGTGGTGGTGGAGGCCGTTTCGGCCACCATCTTCCTCGGCATCCTTGTGCTGCTCAGCGTGCTGGTGAACGCGCCCCTGCTGGAGCGCGCCAACCCGAACCAGACTCCCAACCCGGCGAAGGCGCCGTGGTACTTCCTGAACCTGCAGGAAATGCTGCTCCATATGGACCCGGCCCTGGCAGGCATTATCGTGCCGACCCTCGCGCTGGTTGGTATTGCCGCCATCCCGTACATCGATCGCAGCCCGCTTGGCGTCGGTATCCTGGGCACGTCGTCCAAGGGCCGGAAGATCATCGGCTTCTCCGCCGTGTTTACCAGTGTTGTTCTTATCGGACTCGTACTGCTGGACGAGGCAAGTGGCCGCACCGGCTTCTGGCTGAAGAACGTGTTCAACGACTGGGGCCTGCCCGAGTGGAGCAGCGGCCTGGTGATGCCCAGCATCGTGATCGCGATCTTCATCGGCATCCTGGTGGTCATGGTGAAGCGCATCTTCAACCCCACCACCCGGGAACTTATCATCGCCCTGTACACCGGGTTCTTTGTTACGTATTGGCTGCTCGCCTTTATCGGAACATCGTTCCGGGGGCCCGGCCAGGATCTCACGTGGCCCTGGGACCTGCCACTGGTTCACCACTAGTCGATTGCATGTAGCAGCCAGCACCGGGGCTGCCACTACAAGGAAGTTGCTTGTATGAATCCTCTGATCAAGACCATAGCCGGACTCGGTACCGGGTGGGTTGTGAGTCGCAGCCTGGCCGCCGTATCCCGGCTTCAGGCTGGCCATGGTGAGCCAACCGCGAAAAAGGTTGAAAGCCGCCGCACATTCACCCGAAATGCGGCCCTCGGCGCGAGCGCTGTTGTGCTGGCCCAACTGGGCGGCATGACAGGCATCCTGCTATGGCCCAACAAGACCGGTGCGTTTGGTGGCGATATCACGGTGGGCGCAGGCAGCATTCCGGAAGTCAACGGCGCCCCGTTCCGACACCAGGCGGGCAAGTTCTACGTCTCCCGCAATGAGGACGGTATCCAGGCGCTGTACTGGAAGTGCGTGCACCTGGGCTGCACCGTGCCGTGGAACGCTGGTGGAGAGCAGTTCCAGTGCCCGTGCCACGGCTCGATCTTCACGCCAGATGGCGCCCGCATCGGTGGCCCTGCCACCCGCCGGATGGATCGCATGCCAATCACGGTCAATGGCGATGGCTCGATCACCGTTACGACTAACCCGAACACGATCATAGAAACACCAGGCCGAACGGATTACATCCCGTCGGATGCGACTCCCTACCCGTAGTCGCGCAGGCACGAATGTCAGCGGCCGATGATGCGGCCCGATTGAAGGAGAGCAAGGGTGGGACCAGTTCGCAAATTGGCAATGTTCGTGGTTATCGGGCTTGTTGCCATTTCCACGGCAGTAACGGTCTATACGGCTAACGAGCCGAACCGACGGGCGGATGAAACGTCCGAACAACAGGGTGTCTCGATCGAGCGTGCATCCAGCCTGTACATCACGTACTGCCTGCAGTGCCACGGCCCTGCCGGTCTCGGCAACATGGAAGTGGACGCCAACGGCAACAATATGGGTCGCCCGGGAGCGCCGCTCAACCAAAGCCTGATGAGCGAGGAAGACCTTCAGGCGCGGGCAGCGATTTTCCAGACTGATGATCCGGTGGAACAGGGCATAGCCGAGGACTGGATCCGGTTCCGCATCATGTACGGTGCGCCTTCCGAGGGCCAGCTCAATCGCAATTACAATCAGGTGCCGGCCATGCCAGCCTTCCGCCACGATCTGAATGTGGAGGAAATCAACAGCCTTGTGTGGCTGATCATGCATGGCGACTGGAACTACGTTTACAACCAGGCCGTGCACTACACCGGCCAGGCAGCCTGTGAGGCCACACCGGAGGCAGACCGCGAGGAATCGTGCGATCATGCCGTTGCTTACCCCACCGTCGTGCCGACAGCTGCTCCAGAGGGGGAAGAACCCGAAGGCCCGGTGGATGCCGGCGCTGCTGAAGAAGCAGGCGACGATGTGAACACTGGCAACACGGGTGATGTCGCCACGCCGGGCGCCGAGGGCGACCAGACCGGAAGTGACCAGTCGGCCGCAGGTGACCAGGCTGGTGCGACCGACCATGCCGTCACCGCCGTGGATATCGATTTCGATACCGACGCCATCGAAGCAAAGCCAGGCGACACCATCACGCTGACCAATGAAGGCTTCGCTCAACACGACCTGGTGGTAGATGAGCTCGGGATTCAGACTGACCTGCTCAATAACGGCCAGAGCATGACTATCACCATCCCGGAAGATGCCGCACCCGGCGAATACAAGTTCTTCTGCTCCGTGCCAGGGCATGAGCAGGCGGGTATGGTTGGCACACTCACGATTACCGAACCGTAACGAACGGAGGAGCTTCACATGCTTGTACATAACCTTGCCACCGCGTTCGGAACCCTGGCGGAAACGGTAGAACTGTTCCTGGCGCTGGCCCTGATGATCGGCGGTATCATCCTCACCTGGCTGGTACAAACCTGGGCGGACAGCAGCGGCCAGGAGCACCCGGGGGCAGTGAACATCGGTGAGGCCAACCCGCAGCCGCGGGAAGCCAACACCATGCGCGAATAACTCGCGGATCGGATCAAATAGGCGATACTATCGGGGGCCCCGCTACACGGCGGGCCCCCGATTTGTTTACTACCTCGAGAAGCAGTCATGCCGGACACATCACGAACCAACTCATATCTCTGGTGCGACAACTGTCGGCGAAGTTTCGATCACGTCGATGCGCCTGCCGGGGTATGCCCCGTATGCAAGGGCGAAATGCGGGCCACCAGCAAGCTGAACGCTATTCTCCGCGGCCTCATGGCCAATGAGCTCAACCCATCGCCCCTGGTGTCAAAGCATCGGCAACTGGTGAAGCTGATCTGGACCCGCAACGGAATGGGCGAACAGTATTACCGTGTGCTGGCCCCGGAGATGACTTACAACCGATTTGAAAGCGCCATGACCAAACTGCTCTGTGCAGGTGCTGATGAGGGATGGGTGCGCTTTGAAATACCCAGCTCGCCGAAAGACGATGAATCGCTGTACACCATGAAGGTTCTGGACGAAAATCGATTCCTGGAGGCGCTGCAGTCCCTGGCCGGGCCCGATGCAGCCATTGAAGAAGGAGCCTGACGTGCAAGATGCGGTGGAACAGCGAACAGTGGGCGCCTACCTCGAAGCGCTGGCGAGCGAACAACCGGCGCCGGGCGGCGGGAGCGCGGCTGGTATTGTCGCGTCCCTGGCGGCAGCCCTTGCAGAGATGGTGGTGAACCTGACCAAAGAGGCCAGTCCGGAACTGGCTGCCAGTGGCGCCTCGCTGATCGAGCTTCGCACACGCGCGCTGGAATGTGCCCGGGATGATGAACTGGCCTACAGCTCCTACATCGAAGCCCTGCAGATGCCAAAATCGACTGATGAAGAAAAGCAGTCTCGCAAGGTTGCCATGGCAGCGGCAGCAGAACAGAGCGCGCGCGTGCCACTTGCCCTGGCGATCGTGGCAATTGAGATCATCAACGCCCTGGACCTGGTGATCCATGAAGGCAACACGATGGTGCTCGGCGATGCCAACGCGGCCATTGTGCTGGCACAGGCAACCATCGATATATGTGAAATCAATGTGCGCTCCAACCTCCCCTACATCAAGGACGAGGTACTCGCCGGCGACATCCGGGAATCAATCGAAGCCGCCGGCGAGATGATTGTGCACCTCGCCGCTGAACGCCGGGCGCAGATCAACGATCGCCTTCGATAACCGTCAGGCCCGCCGGAGGGTGATCGTACGAGGTCCTGCCTCGGGGAGATGCGGCTGGAAGCTGAGCACATTCTCCGGCACCCGAAACTCTTCACGCGCATAGAATGTTTGCCATGCTTCCAGCGAATCGGTCTGTGCTACAGCATCGAGCAGCGCCGCTCCCTCATCGTTGACGCTGTCGAGATCCATTCCCCATACATCCCACAGCAGCATCTCATTGCGATTGAGGGCCGCCAGGTCCTGAACCGTGTTGTGCCAGAGGTACGGGATACCCCGGAGTTCTGGTTCATCGATCTCGGGATGCACCACAAACGTGCTGGCGTCGTACTTCCCTGCCCGTACTTCCCGCCAGGCATCGAGGCCGGGCAGGAATATCTCCCGTGAGAGGTCAAGGGGGTTAACTTCCTGGCCGGTGGCGAGCGTCCAGGGCTCCCGAAGCTCAGCGTCTACCAGTCGCCACCGCTGGGCCGATTCATCCCAAATCTCGGCAACGGTGTGATCGATCCACCACCCATCGATGAAATACGCGGCGAATCCTACCCTGCTCCGGGCTGCAAAACCGTGATGTCGTGCCAGAGATACAAGCAGCAGCGCCCAGTCCCGGCAACAACCGACCATGCGGTGCCGAGCCTCGCGGGGTTCACCGGCCACAATCGGTTTGAGATCATGGATGCACGCCAGCATGTCGTCGGCGTAGCGGAGATTTATCTCCTCCACCCGTTCGGCGGCGATTCCGTTTTCGGCGTAGTCACCATCGCCACGGTAGTGAAACAGCAGGGGGGTAATTGCCGCCTTCATGTCCTCTATGGTGGGGTTTACCGTATCCCACAGCGCCGCGAATTTGCCGGGATGCGTGAATACCGATTGTTCCCGGTAGTAGTCAAGCTGGTTCATGCTGTTCATCTCCCTATCGTTGCATCGGAATCGCGACATCACACAAGGGATCGTTCGATGCCACGGTCTCGAAGTCGGCAAGATATATTTCGCGTGGCGGTCCCGAGATGGAGTACTCGTTTGCGCTGATCCACCGCCGGAGCGCGCCGTATACCTGCAGGATTTGCGGAAAGGCTATCTGCGGTCGCGTCAGGGTGATGTACGCCTGCGTATGCGCCTCCTCCGTTCGTATCAGGTCATCGCCTATGGGAGACGATCCGTCGGCGATCGGGATACACACATCCACCGGGCCGTCACTATCGAGGTCGGCGACCCCGTGGAACACCACCGTTGCAAATCCCATGGCGCCTCCGTAGGCATCTGCCCGTCGGGCGAGCCCCACCTCATTGGTGGTGATGTACTCCGGCAGTCCTGGACCGTTCACATGTTTACTCACATACAGGTACGTCGCTGCAGCAACATCGCGCACATGTAGCTCATAGCCAGCCTCGCTGACGTTGGGGGCACCACCCGTGAGCAACGATCCAGTGATATACCGATGCAGGTCCCTCCGCTGCTCCATGCGCTCTTCTTCCCTCTCCCACCACGATGCCAGGCGTTGTGAGGCCTGATCGGGTGGTAGGGCAAGCAGATCCGAGATGGTAGCCAGTGGAACATCGAGCCTGCGCAGCAGTGAGATCAACCTCGCGCTGTCCAATTGCTCGGCGCTGTAATAGCGGTAACCCGATGACGGATCAATCCGCTCGGGGCGCAGCAGTCCCATGTCGTCATACAACCGCAACGCCTTGATGGAAAGCAGCGACCGCCTCGAAAACGCGCTGATACTCATATCGCCCTTGCTCACCGCACCTCCTCGCTACCGGCGACCATCACCGCCGACACACGCACTATGGAGTCTGCCCCAGGGGACGAGTCAAGCCTCGGTTTGTTTCGGGCGATATTGCAGCGCTTCCGCGACATGTTGGGACAGCACATGCTCGCTGGCGGCGAGATCGGCAATGGTGCGGGCCAGCTTCAGGACCCGGTGGTAGGCACGGGCACTGAGGTTGAGTTGCCGCACCGCCATGCGGATTAGCTGCTCACCGCGTTCATCCAGGCGCGCATATCGCTGTACCTCTTTGGGGCCCATGTCGGCATTGGTGCGCCGGTCCGTCCCGGCGTAGCGTGCACTCTGGATTGCCCGTGCGGCCTCCACCCGCCCACGCACGTCAGCGGAGCGCTCACCGGCGCGGCGATCGGCCAGTTGCTCGTACTCGATTCGTGGCACCTCGAGGTGGATGTCGATTCGATCCAGCAACGGGCCGCTGATCCGCTTTTGGTAACGGGACACCTGCTGAGGTGAGCATCGGCATTCCCGCACCGGATCACCATAGAAACCACAGGGGCACGGGTTCATGGCGGCGACAAGGGCAACGCTTGCCGGGAACTGGATCGATCCGGACGCCCTCGCGATGGTGACCTTATGATCCTCCAGCGGCTGCCGTAGTACTTCCAGCGTTTGGGTATTGAACTCCGGCAGCTCATCGAGGAAGAGCACACCTCGATGAGCAAGGCTCAACTCGCCCGGTCGTGGATGCGTGCCGCCACCCACCAGGCCGGCATGGCTGGTGGTGTGATGTGGAGAGCGGAATGGTCGCTGCCGAACAAGCGGTGTTTCCGGGGGAAGCAACCCACGCACGCTGTAGATACGTGTCACCTCCAGCGATTCTTCCAGGCTCATGGGCGGCAGGATTCCCGGCATGCTCCGGGCAAGAAGCGTCTTGCCGGAGCCCGGAGGCCCGCTCATGATGAGGTTATGCGCACCCGCCGCAGCTACTTCCATGCCGCGCTTGACGTGTTCCTGCCCCTTGATATCAGCGAAATCGGTCAGCGCATCGTTGTCCGGCAAGGCAAAGGCATTCGGATCACCAATCACTGGACTGATCGGTTTCTCACCGGTCAGGTGCGCGACGAGATCGGCGATCGTAACGACAGGGAAGACCTCGACGCCATCAATAAGCGCCGCCTCACGGGCATCGGCAGCGGGCACGAACGCCCGCTTGAGCCCCTTCTCTGCCGCCATTGTCATCATGCTGATGATGCCCGGCGTGTGGCGCGCCTCGCCATCCAGTGACAACTCGCCAACAATGAGGGCGTCATCGACGTTCGCGAGCACCTGGCCGCTGGCAATGAGGATACCGATGGCGATGGGGAGGTCGTAGGTGGGGCCAGCCTTGCGGATATCCGCCGGCGCGAGATTGATGGTAATCCGACCCGTCGGAATAGCACCGCCACTGTTCCGAATGGCCGAGCGAACCCGCTCGCGACTCTCTTGCACGGCGGTATCGGGCAGGCCAACGATGATAATGCCGGGCATGCCCTCGCTGCGGTCGACCTCCACTTCAATCAAGACACCGTCGAGACCGACCACTGCGCAGCTGTTGACCTTCGTGAGCACGCGCCACCCTTTTCTGTTATGTACCGGCACCCCCGCACATAATTACTGGCGGGATTGGGTTCGATTCTGGAGATTCTCCGGAAACTGTATCATGATAGTGAAAGGGGTTGTGCACGTATATCAACCACCTGTTTCCAGGAGTATTCATGTCCGCGTCTTTTCCCAAACAACCCAATCCCTCCACCAATGGCGGCGCCCGGTTTTCTGTCGGCCTCACACGCGCCCTGGCGCGGCACTGCCCGTTTTGTGGCGGTGGTAACATCTTCGAGAACTGGTTCACGCTGAAAAATCAGTGTCCTTCGTGCGGCTCAATCTTCGAGCCGGAGGACGGCTATATGCTTGGCTCCTACGTTGTGAATCTTGGCGTAACCGCGCTTATCGGCGTGGTGTTCGTGTTCGGGGTGGTATTCGGCACCGATTTTTCAGAAGTCCAGCTCCAGATCGCATCTGTGGTGCTGGTCGTAGGGTTCCCTCTGTTCTTCTACGGGTACGCCCAGCTGATATGGATCTGCATCGATTTGCTGTTCAACAGCACAAAGAAGTTCGATCCCAACCGAAAGCGCCATACCTAGCCGGCTTCCCGGCATCCTGATGCTGCGGAATCCGGCGTTGCCACTCCTGATTCACGACGCCACCTGGCGTATATCACTAACGGGATGCCTCACATGACAACCGCACGTTCCATGATCAATGGCGGAAACCGCCTCAAACTCGCCGTGCAGCGCTCCGGCCGGCTCACCGAGCACACTATCGGCATGCTGCATCAAATCGGCCTCAGCTTTGAAAGCTACGGCCAACGCCTGTTCAGCCAAACCCGCAACTTCCCGCTGTCCATCCTGTATGCCCGCGACGACGATATCCCCGACTACGTAGCATTGGAGACCGTGGATCTGGGAATTGTCGGCCGCAACCTGGTGCACGAACAGCAGTCGGATGTCGAGGAACTCTTTGCCCTGGGTTTCGGGTACTGCCAGCTGGTAATCGCCGTGCCAAACGATTCCGGTATTACCGATCCGCTGGATCTTGCCAACGGACGGATAGCCACCAGCTACCCGGAATCTGCCCGGACGTTTTTCCAGAGCATCGGCGTCCAGCCCGAGATCGTAAAGATCAGCGGTTCAGTGGAGGTCGCGCCTGCGCTGGGCGTTGCCGACGCGATTGTCGAGCTCACGGCCACCGGATCGTCGCTGCAGTTGAACGACCTTAAGCCGATCCACACCATCCTAGAAAGCGAGGCTGTGGTGATCGCCAACAAGGCGGCAATGAACGACCCGGAGAAACGGGCCAATATCG
This sequence comes from Chloroflexia bacterium, assembly GCA_043427975.1. Taxonomy (GTDB): domain Bacteria; phylum Chloroflexota; class Chloroflexia; order Thermomicrobiales; family UBA6265; genus UBA6265. The sequence goes on from JBHWTK010000025.1 coordinate 115,460, forward strand.
ATCGCCTGCTCATGCGGATGCGGGCGGTAAACGATGCCAGCCGCTTCAAATACATCATGATGAACGCGCCGGAGTCTGCGCTGGCCGATATCCGGGCGGTGCTGCCTGGCCTTAAGGCCCCCACCGTAGTGCCCCTGGCCGATCCCGGCTACGTTGCCATCCATACAGCCATCCGGGAAGATGAGTTCTGGGAGAAGATCGAGCAGCTCCGGGCTGCCGGTGCCAGCGAAATTCTCGTGTCCGCGCTGGATAAACTGCTCCTGTAAGGCCCCCACCTGAAAGGTACCGGAATGACATCTTCCATTGTCAACTACATTCGCCCGGCTGTTTCACCGGCGCGTGCCTATGCGCTTGCGCCGCGCACGCATCACGAGAACAGCATTTTCCTTAACCTGAACGAGTCCCCCTACCCGCTTTCTCCGCGTGCGCAACAGGTCATCGCGTCGTTTACTGAAGCCAATCGCTATCCCGAGTTCACTCAGGCGACGCTCCGAACCGCCATTGGCAACTATGTCGGGTTCGCACCGGAGCGGATCGCCATCGGCGCCGGACTGGATGATGTCTTTCAGATCCTGGCAACTCTGTTCATCGATCCCGGCAAGGAAGTGGTAATTTCCGAGCCCACGTTCGGCGTCTACTCCACCTTCTTCCCGCTGCACGGCGGCAAGGTGGTGGATGTGCCGCTATCCCCGGCGCCGCATTTTGCGCTGGACGTAGACGGCGTGATCAACGCCGTGAACGACAACACAGCCTTCGTGATGGTGTGCAACCCGAACAACCCAACCGGCACGCTGTTTCCGCTTGAAGATATCGAGCGCATCGTTACCTCGGTCCCCTGCCCGGTGGTGATTGACGAGGCCTACGCCGAGTTCGCGCCGTGGGACCACCTTGGCCTGGCGCGGACCTACCCGAACGTGATCGTGCTACGGACGCTCAGCAAGTTCGCTGGCCTGGCCGGGTTGCGCGTGGGATACGGCATCTTCCCGGAAGACATAGCCCTGCACGTTGCGGCCGCCACGCCGGCGTTCGGTAACATTTCCAACCTCAGCGCGGCTGTGGGCGTGGCGAGCCTGCAGGACCTGGATTACCTGAAAGCCCACCGGGACGAGCAGGTTTCGGAACGGGAGCGCATGATCGCCCTGTTGAACGAGCTGCCCGGCGTGACCGCCTATCCCAGCGCGACAAACCACGTGCTCTTCAAGCTCCCCGGAGACGATGCCACCCCGGTGCTCAATGCGCTGAACGAGCGACATATCTTCGTTCGGCACTACCCAGCACCTCACCTGAACCTGAACGACCACCTGCGGGTAAGCATCGGCCTGCCCGAAGAGAACACCGCCTTCCTCACTGCGCTGGAAGAGATACTGGCATCGGAGGTGACCGCATGAGCACCCGAACAGCCACCATTAATCGCGAAACCGGTGAAACCTCGATCACGCTCACACTCGGCCTGGATAGCACCGGTACGGTCGATGCAAGCACTGGTGTCGCCTTCCTCGATCACATGCTGGATGCCCTCTGCCGCCATGCCCGCTGGGATCTCACCGTCACCGCTTCCGGCGATAGTGCAATGGACCCCCACCACACTGTTGAAGATGTCGGTATCGCCTTTGGCCAGGCGCTGAAAGCGGCACTGGGCGATCGGCGCGGTATCGATCGCTATGGCAGCGCCTATGCGCCGCTGGATGAGGCACTCGCCCGCGTGGTAGTCGATGTCTCCGGCCGGCCATTCCTGGAATACGTTGCCAGCATGCCGGAGCCGATGATTGGCACTGACTTCGCCAGCAGCCTGGTGGAAGAATTCTGGCGATCGGTCGCGATGAACGCTGGCCTGACCATCCACATCGACCTGCTCCGCGCCCGGAACAGCCACCACGCGGCTGAGGCGATCTTCAAGGCGGCGGCAGTTGCACTGCGCATAGCGGTCAAGCTCGGCGGTCCGACCGATACGGTGCCCAGCACCAAGGGGATGCTGGCATGATCACGATCATCGACTATGGTGCAGGCAACCTGCGCTCGATCACCCGGGCGATAGAATCGCACGGTGTGAAGGCCGAGCTTTCCACTGATCCGGACCGGATCGCCGCCGCCGACCGCCTTGTGTTGCCGGGCGTGGGCAACGCGAAAGCCGCCATGGAACGGCTCCGGGAAACCGGCATAGCGGATGCCGTGACCGAGCAGGCAGAACGCGGCACTCCCCTGCTGGGTGTCTGCCTCGGCATGCAGCTGTTGTTCGGACCGCAGGAGGAAGGGCCCACCACCGGCCTCGGACTCCTCGAAGGAACAGCCGTGAAACTGTCAACCGACCTCAAGGTGCCGCATATGGGTTGGAACACAGTCACCTTCACGGCGCACTCTCCCCTGGCTGCCATGGGAGAGAGGGAGTTTTATTTCGTCCACAGTTATCAGGTGCAGCCGGCCTCACCGGAGATGATCGCCGGCGAAACCGGCTATGGACATACGTTCTGCAGCATGGTTGTTCACGGGAACATCTGGGGTACGCAATTCCATCCCGAGAAAAGCCAAAACGCCGGCCTCGAGCTGATTGGCCGCTGGCTTCGCGCCTGACCCCTGGAGCACTCCATGATAATCTATCCCGCCATCGATATCCGCGGTGGCAAGGCGGTCCGCCTGGTGGAAGGCGATTACGATCGTGAAACGGTTTTCGATAGCGATCCGCTTGATGCCGCCCTGCGCTGGCAGGAAAACGGGGCCGAATGGATTCACATCGTCGATCTCGATGGTGCCCGCGATGGCGTTCGGGCCAATGCAGCCGCCATTGAGCGCATTCGCGCCCGCGTCACCTGCCCGATCCAGCTTGGCGGAGGATTGCGTTCCGAGCGCGACCTGGCCGAAGTTGCCGCACTCGGCATCGACCGGATGGTGATCGGCTCAGCAGCCGTAACACATCCCGGGTTGGTCCGCGTAGCGGTGCAACAGTATGGCGAGCGCATTGCCGTGGGCCTTGATGCCCGAAACGGCATGCTGGCCACGCACGGCTGGCAGTCGCAATCCGATGTGTCTGCTATCGAGGCAGGCATTCGGTTCGCCAACATGGGCGTGCACCACATCGTGTTCACCGATATCGGGCGTGACGGAAAGCTGGAAGGGCCGAACATCGATGCACTGGTGCAGATGAAGAACGAGGTCAACGCCAACATTATAGCTTCGGGCGGCGTCGCCTCGCTTGCCGATGTCCATGCCATTCGCGATGCCGGTGTGGCTGGCGTCATTATTGGAGCAGCGCTGTACCACAATAAACTCACGCTGCAGGACGCAATAGCCGCCGGCAAGGGAGACCAGCCATGACCAACAACCTCACCGCGCGGGTGATCCCCTGCCTGGATGTGAATGCCGGCAGGGTGGTAAAGGGCGTGAACTTCGTCGATTTGCGTGATGCCGGTGACCCGGTCGAGATGGCCGCCTTCTATAACAGCGAAGGTGCCGATGAGCTGGTATTCCTTGATATCACAGCCAGCTCAGACGACCGCGACACGATCATCGATGTCGTTCAACGCACTGCCGATCAGGTATTCATCCCGCTCACCGTCGGCGGTGGTGTGCGCTCGGTGGAAGACATGCGCCGGTTGCTCGCCGCCGGGGCCGACAAGGTTGGCATGAACACGTCGGCAGTGACGAATCCGGAGCTGATCAGCGAGGGTGCTGCCCGATTCGGCAGCCAGTGCGTGGTCGTGGCAATCGATGCCCGCAAGGTGGCGGGCGAGGATCGCTGGGAGGTGTTCACGCGGGGCGGGCGCACCGCGACCGGGCTCGATGCAGTGGCATGGGCAACCGAATGCGCGGAACGTGGTGCTGGTGAGATCCTGCTCACCAGCATGGATCGCGATGGTACCCTGGCCGGCTACGATGTGGAACTGCTCCGGGCGATCAACCAGGCCGTCAACATCCCTGTTATCGCCAGCGGTGGGGCCGGTGAACTCGCCCACTTCGCCGACGCGATCCAGCAGGGCGGTGCCGACGCGGTGCTGGCGGCCTCCCTGTTCCACTTCGGCACGCTGCGGGTGAACGAGGTAAAGCACTACCTGCGTGATCAGGGCATCAATGTGCGGCTGGAGAACGGGCAATGAGCGCCGACCCCATCAACTGGCCAAGCGATGGGCTGATCCCGTGCGTCATCCAGGACGACGAATCGGACGCGGTCCTGATGATGGGGTTCATGAACGCCGAAGCACTGGAACGTACACGGGTGAGCGGCGAAGTGCACTTCTTTAGCCGCTCCCGTAACCAGCTCTGGCACAAGGGCGGCACCAGCGGTCACGTTCAAAAGGTGCGTTCAATCGCGATCAATTGCGACCGCAACTCACTGCTCATTCGCGTGGAGCAGGTCGGGGCGGTGTGCCACGATGGCTACGCCACCTGCTACTACCGTGACGTGCTTCCCGACGGAACGCTGGAACGGAACCAGGAACGCCTGTTTGACCCCCGCGACGTGTATGGCGATGGCTTCGGCCTCGCCGGACTGACCCGGCAATGGTGGGGCGCGTATGAATACTTGCGGGATATCGACCTCACTGCCGAATCCGGTACCAGCAGGCGGCTTCGTCATCCCGATTCCAGCCTGCTGGACCGGGTGCAGGATGAGCTGCGCGAGCTTGCCGGCGTTCTGGACGGCAGTCACGTGCATTCCGACCAGGCAGCCGACCTGTTACTGGAAGGCAGCCAGGTGTGTTACTGGATTGCGGTGGAATCGCTTCGGCGCGGTCTGACCTGGGATGATGTTCGGCCGGACCGAGCGATGGATGTCGCCGCGGCATCGGTTGGCCCGGAGATGGCCGCCAGGATCCTGCGTGCCGAGGCACAGGCACTCGAATCGTTCTCGGCCGGCGTCGCCATGCATCTGCTTCAACTGGTGGCGGAAAGTGCCCGCACGCTGGAAATTAAGCCGCGTACCCTTATTGAGCGCGACCTCGCCGAACTCCGGCAACGACCTTACCTTTCGGCGTACTTTGCCCGGTAGCTCAGGCGGAGCCACTCTGCCACGCCGGTTGCTGCAATAGACGCGAGGAACGTCGCGACGGTTACGGCCCCCACCATTACCATTCGGTCCCGCGTATTCAGCACGGGTTCACTTACGGCATCAAGCACATTAACCGTTGCCGGCCCGTAACGATAATCGGGCGGGACGAGGTAAAGGTTCGTCACCTCCGTCAGGTTGTCGTTGATGGTCGTCGCGACGGCCTTGATAAGATCAGGGTCGTGGCCAGTGACGGTGATTTCGACGAACCGCGCCTTGCGCGAGCTATGCACCATCTGGCCGAACTCATCCCTGTCCAGGCGCGCCCGTACATCTTCCGGGAGCCGGGTGTACATCACATCACCTAGCACGCCAGTTCGCATAAGCAAATCGAAATCGTCCAGGAGCACGAAATCGACATAGCCGGCGCTATTCGTAAGGCTGGGTTCGTCGAAATAGATGTTTAGCGTCCAGCTGGACTCATAGCGGGGCTCCGGGGCAGCAAGCCAGGTTATGCCCGCCGCGATGGCCGGGAACACCACAATCATCCACCACCATCGACGCAGGCCACGTAACCAATCCCAAATATCCACTAATACGCTCCCCGGCCCAAAATCACTGCAGGAATGGTGCGCAGCAGGATTTTGAGATCCAGCCAGAGCGACCAGTTTTCAGCATAATACAGGTCGAGGCGCACCATCTGGTCAAAGGAAAGATCGCTGCGCCCGCTTACCTGCCACAGCCCTGTCATACCAGGCCGTACCAGCAACCGCTGCTGGTGCCAGGCCTGGTACTCAGCCACCTCGCGAGGCAACGGCGGCCGGGGCCCGACAAACGCCATATCGCCGCGGAACACATTCCAGATTTGCGGCATCTCATCGAGGCTGAACTTCCGCAGCCATGCGCCCGTTTTGGTGATGCGCCGATCCTGCCTGTCCTTGAACAGGCGGGAGTCACCGCCTGTCTCTCGCATCACCTGCGACCACTGGTTGTCCGCATCCGTCACCATCGTCCGGAACTTGATCATCTGAAACTCGCGGCCATACTGGCCCACCCGCGTTTGGGTGTAGAACACCGGCCCCTCGGAATCGCGCTTGATCAGCATAGCGATGATCGCCGCGGGAATGGCCAGCAGTACCAGCAATATCGCCGACACCAGCACGTCCATCGATCGTTTGGTAAGGGCGCTCCAACCTCGGATCGAGGCGTCACGAATTCCGATCAGCGGCACGCCGTTGATCTCGGTGATATCTACGCGATCCATACTGATTTGCAGCAACTCAGGCACAAGCCGGAATCGAACGCCACTGGTCCGGCAGCTCTCGATCATCCCGTCGATCTCGTCGTTGGTATGATCGGCCTCGATGATGAACACGTCATCGACGTGATACTGCTGTGCGACGCGGGCGATATCATCTGTCCCACCGAGCCGCTCCGTCCAGCGGATACCCGCTTCCGTCGCAACATTGATGCGGGGCAGGTTTTCCTGGTTAGAGATGAACCCTTTCAGGGCATATCCCCATTGCGACTGTCCCAGCAGCGATTGTGCGAGGCGCCGCGCATTCTCCGATTGGCCGACGATGATGGCATGGTCGACACCCAAACCACGTTCGAAGAGGCGTGTGCGAACCGTCAGCGTAATGGCTCGGTGTCCCAGCATCAACGCAGTGCCGATGACCAGCACGTAGATATAGATTGCGCGCGAGGGTGAAAATTGAATGAAGAACGCGAAGAGGATCACACCGGCAATTGCGGTACCGAATCCCGTAACGACAAGCGGTATGTAGTCGCCCCAGGTCATCTTTCGCTGTACCTGGTACACCCCGCGGGCGCCGAACACCACCAGCGTGAAGACAATGGCCACAAACGCGTGTTGCGTCCACTGGCTGAGTCCAAGAGTATCTGCGCTCACTGGCACCATGGCACCAATGCGATAGTTGTAACGAAGTTCGTAGCTCAGCCAAAACGTGACGAACAGCGCAATCACATCCAGTACCAGCGAGATACCCTGCAACGCCAGCGCAAGCCGAAACGACGGCCTCCGCGCGGCATCAAACGCCAGGGTGCCTGGCAGCGCCAGGTTGGCAGGGCTTTGGGTTGTTATCTGGTGTTCGCTTTCCGCCATGTCCACCCATGGTGTGTACGCTGGAATGGACCATTGTCCGTTTCCCCACATACTATACCGCTCGCATGGGCGGGATATCCGTAGTTTCCCGGGCCGTATACTAGGCGCAGCGTGAACACGTACAAGGAGCGCCCTTGAACCCGGCCGATACACAATCCGACCTGCTTCGTGCCCCAACGGCCGAGGAACTCGCCCGCCTCCATTCCTGGACCCAGGTGGGACTCCAGCGGCTGGTGGACGCGGTATTGCAGCCTTCCACCTTTCTCGCAGCTGTCGTCTGGCTTTTCGGCGGCACCTTTGCGGATGTCGCGGTTATCGCGGTCGCCGCCGCGATGTCCTATGCGCTCGGCTCGGTTGTGATGCCGTTTGCGCTGGCAAAGGTAGATGACATTCGCCTGGTCCTGCTGGGTGCAAGCGCCGTACGGGCAATCGCATCCGCCATCATCGCGGTGGTCGGCTGGAGGGCCGATTCGCTATCCCCGGACACGGTTGTTCTCTGGCTGGTAGTGGGGCTGTTGTTCTACCAGGTGAGTTCGGCCACCAATGTCAGCCGCAACCCACGCTCATTCATTGCCAACCAGGATCAGCCAACCTCGGCCCGCAGCCGTCAGTTGGTAGGTGCGCTGGCCGGTGTGCTGGGTGGCATCGTGGCGTGGCGAGCGTTGGGCAATCGGGAACTCACCTTTGAGAATGCCGCCGGTATGCTGCTCTTCCTCGCCGGATCGGCGAGCCTCGGCAGCGTTTGGTTCCAGGTCACCGCGCCCGTCCGCTATCGTGACCTGCACCAAAAGCTGCCGGTGCCTGCATGGCGGGATGTACAGCGCGTGCTGGATAACGGTGAGCTTCGCCGGTACCTGTGGGTTCGGCTGCTCTCCGGGTTGGCCACATTCGCCGACCCGTTCCTGATCATCTACGGCATGATGGAGTTGCGCCTCAACCTGTGGTATATCGGGGCCGTCGTACTGGCTGTCGTCCTGTCGCAAATCACCGGCGGGGCAATCTGGACATTCTTCGGCGATATGCCAGGCTCCCGCAAGGCGATTCAGTTTGCTGCCATCCTCCGGTTCGCCGCGCTGACGCTGGCTGTTTCCACACCAATCGTTGGCACGTCATCGTGGTACCGGTCAACGTTCGAAAGCCCGGCACTAACATCGTGGCTGTATGTGGCTGTGTTCTTCCTTATGGGGCTCTCCCAGAATACTCTCTCACGAAATGAGCAGCATTACGCCATGAACCGTTTGCGTGACGGGAGGCTCTTCCCGGCGCTGGACCTGGTGCTGAACTCGGTGTTGATCCTCATTGCCCTAACGCCGCTTATTGGCGTATTGCTGATTGAAACCACGAGCCTGAGAATGGCGATAGCCATCGCTGCCGGTGTATCCTTCGTTGCCTTTCTCGGAACAGCGTTCCTTGAGGCACGACGCAAGCTGCGTCGCAGGCGGTTGGGCCAGGAAATCCGCGGGCCGGTGCGACCCGTAGCCGATCGCGCAGAGCGAACTGGCAACGTCAAAATAAGAAGGCTGAAACGATAACCATGAACTACGAAACATTTGCGCTGGAACGCTGGATGACCCGCTGGGAACTCGAGGTCAGCCACGATATCTGCGAAAGCGGCATAAAGCCCATGTCGCTGGAAGACATCTACGAGCTGCTCCCGGAAGCGGTCGCCCGCGACCTGGAGCACGCTATCCGCTCTACACCGCTTGGGTATAGCGAAGCCCGTGGCACGCTGGCGCTACGTGAGGCCCTTGCCGATACCTACACCGAAACCGGCGCCGAGAACATACTCGTCACGACGGGGGCGATCGAGGCGAACTTCCTGCTCTTCAACGTGCTGCTGCAGCCCGGCGACCATGTTGTAACAGTCGATCCCGCTTACCAGCAGCTGCAGAGCGTTCCCCGGGCACTCGGCGCAGAGGTTGACCTGCTCAGCGTGGTTCACAAGGATGGTTACTACTACGACCTGGCTGAACTCCGAAACATGATGCGCGCCAACACAAAGCTGATCGTCATCAACACGCCGCACAACCCAACCGGAACCATGCTGACTGAGGACGAGCTGGACGAGATCGTCGAGATCGCGCGCGAGCACGGCGCCTGGGTGCTGTGCGACGAAGCCTACCGCTGGATCGAACATCCCGAGGGAGAACGCATTCCTGCACCAATGCGTGGTCGCTACGACAAGGGGATCAGTGTTGGCACGGTCAGCAAGCCGGTTGGTGTCCCGGGACTCCGGATCGGCTGGTTCGCTGCCCCGGAAGAGATTGTCCAGGCAGCGTGGGGCCTTCGTGATTACGTGAGCCTGAGCCCCGCCAAACTCAGCGATATCATTACTACGGTGCTCGTGCGCTACCGGGAGGCAGTGTTCGCGCGTAACGCCGCCATCATTGGCCGGAACCTGGAAACTGCGTCGGCGTGGTTCCGGGAAAACGCAGCGCTGGCAACGTGGATTCCGCCCCGGGCCGGGCTACTGGGCATGATGAAGTACGCCGCAGACATCGATTCCACGACTTTGGCCGATCGCCTGGCAGGCGAAGCCGGCGTGATGCTGGCACCAGGCGATGCATTCGGCATGCCGGGCACCTTACGTATCGGCATCGGGCAGGATCCCGAGATCTTCTGCGAAGGCCTGGAACGCACAGCAGCACTCCTGCGCACACTGTAAAACGAGAAACGGCCCCGATCGTATGATCGGGGCCGTTTGCATGTGACGTCTGTTCCCTATTCGTCGACAACCACTGTGCGGCTCTGCTCACGAACGAACAGGCTGGGATAGTACGAGCCCAGCGCGCCCTTGCCAGAAGAACCACTGCCCTTCCAGCCGCCGAAGGCCTGGCTACCCGGCCACGCCCCCGTGGTTGCGCCACCCTTGCGGTTGGCATACACCACGCCGGCCTCAATGTTCTCGAAGAAGTAGTCGATCTCGTCCTTGTCCTCGGTGAAGATACCCGCCGTCAGGCCGTACTCCACATCGTTGGCTTCCTTCACCGCCTGCTCCAGCGATTCCACAGGAGCCACTGCGAGGAATGGGAGGAAGAGCTCGCGTTTGAAGAGCTCGTTATCGAGAGGCAAGCCATCGACGATGGTCGGTGCCACGAACGTGCCTTCTGCCAGGGGACCATCGGTCAGGCGCTCGCCACCGTATCGGATGGTGCCGCCTGCCTTCTTCGCGACCTGGACCGCGTCCTCGAAGCGCTTTACCGCGCCTTCATCGATCACAGGGCCGACGAATGTCGACTTGTCCTTCGGTTCACCGACCTGCATCTCGGCCGTTCGCTTCACCAGCCGGTCCATGAACTCGTCGTAGATCGAGGCGTCAACATATGCGCGCGAGCAGGCGGAACATTTCTGTCCGGAGAAGCCGAAGGCAGAGCGGGCGACGCCCTCCACCGCCTTGTCGAGATCGGCGTTCTTCGTGACGATCGTCGGGTTCTTGCCGCCCAGTTCAATGATGATCGGCTTCGGGTACACGGTGCTGAAGCTGTTGTACAGCTCCATGCCGGTTTCCTTGGAGCCGGTGAATACCACGCCATCAACATCTTCGTGATGGACCAGGTAATCGCCTACTTCCTCGCCGCCGCCCGTCACGAACTGCAACGCACCCGCCGGAACACCGCCATCCAGCAATGCCCGGGCCAAGTGGTACCCGCTCAGGGCCGTGGCACTGGCGGGCTTGAACACCACCGTATTCCCGGTCACAAGGGCAGCCGAAATGGGACCAGCCGCCAACGCGTGCGGGAAGTTGAACGGCGCCATGATGCCCCATACGCCGTAGGGCCGGCCAACGGACTTGTTGCGCTCACGCGGGTCCTCGTTGCCCATCGGCTTAACGTAGGCGTTGTTCTCAAGGTAAATTGTGGCGTAATAGTCGAGCAGGTCAGCGCCCTCCTCTACCTCGCCGATGGCCTCGGTGCGGCTCTTGCCAGCTTCCACGATCATCACCGCGGAAATCTCAAACTTGCGCTCGCGAATCTTGTTGGCCGCCGCCCGGATGATCTCCACCCGTTCTTCCGGCGTCCGGGCTGCCCACTCTGGCTGGTACGCCTTGGCTACGGCAACCGCGTCATCAACATCGTCGCGGGTGCCTTTGGGGAAGGTCGCCAGGACCTGGCTCGTGTGTGCCGGTGCAACAACGTCGAAGCGCTTCTTGCCACCACGCTCCTCACCGTTGATCAGCATCGGGTAATCGTTGCCAAAATCCTTCTCCACCTTTTCCAGCGCGGCGTCGAACTTGCCGTGCATCGCTTCGATTTCGGCTGGTGTGGAGGTATATGTGATTTTCGGTTCCAGTTGGGTCATGGTGTGTTCCTTTCCGGGCAGGGATGGGGCCGGCTGCTATCGCCTGACAAGCTTTCCCAGCAGGCCACGCGGCTTCCCTGCTCCTTCTTCAATGAAGCCGGTGTCGCTGGAATCATGATACGGCGTTCCAATGGCCGGGCGCACCTGCCAGATATCCCGGTGGGCGGACCAATCCGGCATCGTCGGCCAACTACCCGCCAGCAAATCACCGATCTGCACTCCGGTCTGAAGTATGTCCTCATAGCGCGTCAGCGAGCGCGGGTCGATCACCCCGCTGGCATCCGGTGTGATGAGTATCCCGTCGGCTTCGACGGGCATGGATCCGGGGCTTCGCTGCAACGGCACCAGTTCCATGCCAACGGTCGCAGGCACTGCGTCGATGCCGATCTCGCGCCCGAGTGGAGAACGCAGGAAATCGGTCACAACCTCGCGGCCATCGCGGCCAACCCGCATGATGTTCTCGATCCGCGCCGACGCCCCCACGATTGCCCCTTCCGGGTGCGGCACCACGCTGTACCACGCTGGCATCCCCCAGGACGTCCGCCAAACACCCTGGGCCGGACTGGCCACGTGCACGCCGGGCAGGATGGTCCGACCGAAGTGCAGCAGGTCCTCGGGTTCGAAATCGGGACGGATCCCCGCCGCGATACCGATCTTCGGGCTGGCACCCTCTGTGAGAATGACGTGCCGGCAGACGATCAGCCGCGTGCCGCTTTCCTCATGCACGGCATGTCCGCCGCCTTCGTGCGGGACTACCCGTAGGTCATCGAATCCCGGCACCAGGGTGACCCGGTTCCGTAACCGCTCGATTGCCCACTGCTCCAGCAGGTCGCGCCGGAACACGTGGTATGTCCCCATATCGTGCAATGGGGCCCGCTCGCTGGTGCCAAAGGCTGATTCCAGGAAGGAAGGTGATACCACGCCACCATCCAGGTGCTTAAACCGCGCGCAGCCTACGCCGGGGGTCACAGCGATGCGTGCGCCAATACCCGCGAGTCGCTGCGCTATCGCCGCTGCGCCAAGCCCCATGCCGATGATGACCGTGTCGAATTCCAGACGCTCCATCGGCGGGCTACTTCAGTTGCTTCACGAGTTCCGGCACGATCTGGTGCAGATCCCCGACTACTCCGAAATCGGCCATTTGGAAAATCGGTGCACCCTCATCCTGGTTGATGGCGACGATGTATTGCGCGTCCTTCATGCCGTAAGTGTGCTGGGGCGATCCGCTCAGGCCGACCGCCAGGTACAGCTTGGGACGGATCACCACGCCGCTGGAACCCACCTGCATTTCGTGCGGCAGGATTTCCTGCAGCACGGCCGCACCGGATGCTCCAATGGCTGCATTCAGGGCGTCGGCCAACGATTCCAGCTTGCGAACACCCTCTTCATTCACCAGGCCCCGGCCACCGGAAACAACGCGTTCGGCTTCCTTGAGCGCCGGGCGGTTCGCATTGCCGCTGATCGCAGTATCGCTCGCATCCGGTGCGAACTCGGCAAAAACATCGGCCAGCGTGAGGGCCTGGGCATCGCCGATATCACTCGGTTCCACCATGCCGGGCTCGAGCGCGATCATGAAGGTCGTATCCGGAGCGGCGCTTACGTGCGTTTCGGCACGGCCACCAAGAACATCCCGCGAGACCGTGACCCGGCCATCCACCACATCCACGCCGGTACTCCAGCTTGCCAGTGGCAAGCCCAGCCTGGCAGCGACACGTGGAGTCCAGTCGACGCCGATCCCGGTTCCCGGGGCGAGGACCACCCGCCATGGTTGTGATTCCACCACCTTGGCGGCGACATTGATCCAGGCCATATAGGGGAACGGTTCTTCCTCGATTACCTCATGCCACTCCACCTTCACACTGGAATCGAGCGATTCGAGCAACGGCTCGGCCTCTTCAAATGCACTTCCGAGCATGCCGAGGGTCAGCGGCTCGCCAAGCTGTTCGGCCAGTTTCTGGCCCGCACTGAACATCTCGTGTGTATGGGGCGAAATGATGCCGGCAAAGACCTCGCCGAGAATAAGGACACCGCGTTTGTCGGTCATGTGAGTCGTCTTTCTAGCCAACCAGGCGATGTTCCTTCAGCCACTCAGCCAGCTTGCGGGCGGCCTCGGCCGGATCGTCCTCCCGCACCACGATGCGGTCACCACCACGGCGGGCCGCCATCGGGGCAGTCCACTCGAGCGTATTCGATGGATCAGACGACGGCGATCTTTCGACGATTGTCTTCTTGCGGGCTGCCATCATACCCCGAAGCGATGAGTGTCGCGCCGGTTCGCCCTCCCGGGCGCTGAGAACCAGAAGGATCGGCGTAGGGGCGGTGATATCATCCGGGAACCCGTCGAGTTCATAGGAAACCTCAAGCTCCCCGCCGGATCCATCGGCCTTAATGACACCGGAGAGATGGGGAATGCCAAGCAACTCTGCCACCTGCATCCCAACCTGGCCGGTCCCGTAATCCTCGCTGAGCTTCCCGGTGATGATCACGTCGAACTGCCCATCGCGCAGCGCATCGGCAAGGGCCTTGGCCACGAAGAGCGAATCAGATTCGCCCTCGTGCACGATATGCACCGCCTCGTCCGCACCTGTCGCCAGTGCGGTTACGAGGTCGTCCCTCATCGCCGTCGGGCCAACGCCGAACACGGTCAGGTGGCCACTGCTGGACTCACGCAGGTCGACGGCATCGCTGATGGCATGCAGGTCGGGCCGATCCAACCCGGGCTTGCCATCAGACGATGGTGTTCCACTTTCCGGATCAATACGCACACTACGCACGTTCACGGTATGCTTCACCAGCACCGCGATTCTCATGATTAGTTCCCTTTCAGGTCTGCAAACGCGGCCTTGCGTTTCTCCACAAAGGCAGCCATGCCTTCACGCTGGTCGTCGCCTTCGAACGCATCCGCAAATGCCTCGGCTTCCTGGATAAGCCCCTCGTCCACCGGCTCGGCATAGGCGACGGCAATGAGCCTCTTGCTGGTTTGAACGGCTTCCGGGCTGTTTTCCGCGATGGTGGCCGCCATCGCCATTGCCCGCTCGTGCAGTTGGTCGCGCTCATACACTGCGTTCACCAGGCCGATACTGTGCGCCTCATCGGCCTTCACACGGCGGCCGATGAAGATAAGCTCACTGGCCACGCCCTTGCCGACAAGCCGGGGCAATCGTTGGCTGCCACCCCACCCGGGCGGGATCCCAAGCGTGACCTCCGGCTGGGCGAATACGGCCGTATCGCTGCATACACGGATATCACAGGCGAGCGCCAGTTCGCAGCCACCACCCAACGCGAAGCCGTTGATCACCGCAATCACTGGTTGGGGGGTGGCCTCAATCGCCCGGCCAACTGCATGGCCCAGCCTGCCAAACTCGCGCGCCTCGGATTTGCTCATGGTGCTCATGCGCTTGATGTTTGCACCGGCAACAAATGCACGCTCACCGGCACCGGTGAGCAACACCACGCGAACATCCTTTCGGCCAGCGACCTCCTTGAACGTGGACAGCAGATCCTGCAAATGATCGTTATCCAGCGCGTTCAGTGCATCCGGATTGTTGATCGTGATTGTGGCTACCGCGCCATCGGTGGTGAGGTCAATACTCATCCGCTCTCTCCCTTGCCTCGGCGATGTACTGTCGGCTTACACAAACATACCTGCCCGGAATACCGGCCAGGTGCGCAGCCTGCTGTTCATCGAGTTCACTCCGCTGTTTGGCGGGCATACCGACCATGACCGCATTTGCAGGCACCGATACCCGTTCCGGAATCAGGGCTCCAGCCGCGATGACGGCACCTGCACCGATTTCCGAATAGGACATTACGATCGCGCCCATCCCGACCAGGACGCCATCATCGATCGTCGTCCCGTGCACCAGGGCACTGTGGCCGATGGTGACATCGTTTCCAATCACGGTGGGTGCATCGCGGTTTACATGCACAACCGTGCAATCCTGTACGCTGCTGCGATCGCCAATCCATATGGGAGCGATATCGCCGCGCACAACGGCGTTAAACCACACGCTGGATTCCGCGCCAATGGTGACGTTACCGATCACCACCGCGCCGGGTGCGATGAAGGCCTCGTCGGCGATCTCTGGCCAGTTGCCTTCGAACGGCAGGATGACGGCACCCGGGTACCGGGCTGCGAAGTGTTGCCGGTTCACGGATGGACCCGCAGGATCATGGCATCGCCCTGACCACCACCAGAACAGATGCCCACAGCCGCGATTCCTCCGCCCCGGCGTTTGAGCTCGTGGATGGCGGTGAGCACGATGCGCGCGCCACTGGCACCAATCGGGTGACCGAGCGCCACTGCGCCGCCGTTCACGTTCACCTTCTCCGGATCGATACCGAGTCGGTTTGACGAAATCATGGCAACGCTGGCAAACGCCTCGTTGATCTCGAACAGGTCAATCTCGTCCATGCTGAGGTCAGTCTTGCCAAGCGCGTTGCGAATGGCGAGTTCAGGTGTATAGGCGAGGTAGGGCGGGTCCCAGGCCGACTGGCCGGACGCAAGGATCTCCGCCATCGGCGCGATACCCTTGTCGCTTGCCCATTCGCTGCTAGCCACAACCAGGGCGGCGGCACCATCGTTAACCCCCGGCGCGTTGCCGGCGGTTACGGTGCTGTTCGGGTCGAAGGCCGGCTTCAGCCTGGCAAGCACATCAAGGCTGGTGTCGCGACGTGGGGCCTCGTCAGTATCGACCGTTACGCTGCCCTTCTTCGAGGCGATTTCCACCGGGACGATCTCTTCGGCAAACCGGCCACTATCGATCGCGGCCACTGCACGCTCATGGGATCGCAACGCCCAGGCATCCTGGTCCTCCCGGCTCACGCCAACCTCGGCTGCCACATTGCCGCCATGGATGCCCATGTGCACATCGGCAATGGCGCACATCAGGCCATCGTTCACCATCAGGTCCACCAGCACACCATCGCCCATGCGATAACCGACCCGCGCCTTCGGCAGGGCATACGGGGCGTTGCTCATGCTCTCCATGCCACCGGCGATCATCACCGCCCCTTCCTCGAGGCGGATCTGCATATCGGCAAGGCTGATAGCACGCAACCCGGACCCGCATACGCGATTGATCGTCTCGGCCGTCACCGAGCGGTCCAGCCCCATTTTGAGCGCCACCTGTCGGGCCGGGTTTTGCCCCGCGCCGCCCTGTAGTACATGCCCCATGATGACGTGGTCGATCGAGTCATCGACCACGCCGGAGCGGGTCACGGCAGCCCGGGCCGCAATCACACCCAGTTCGACCGCTGTGAGCGGTGCGAGTGCGCCACCCATGCGTCCGAATGGCGTACGTGCCCCTCCCAAAATCACACTTCCCATGTATCACCTTCTCTACAGGCAACGGGGGCCTGTGGTTGGTTAGCCGCAAGCCCCCGTTCCCTCTACTGATTAACCCGTCGGCCGGGTATGGTCACTCGCCGTATCCCTGGGCCGGCGGCTGCGGGTTGCTGAGCGGCTTATCCACACGGTAACCCAGTTCGTATTCGGCCTGCAGGATCTGATGGATCTCGCGGGTGCCTTCGTAAATCACCGCGCCGCGGGCATTGCGGAGCATGCGCTCGACCGGGTAATCGTTGGCGAATCCATACGAGCCGTGAATCTGGACCGCATCATCTGCCGACTGGAGCGCGACGTCGCACGCGTACCACTTGGCGAGCGATGTCTCCTTCGTGTTGCGGATACCGCGATTCTTCAGCTCGGCGGCCTTCATCACCAGGAGTTCACTGGCCTCACGGCCTGCCACCATCTTGGCGATCATCTGCTGCACCAGCTGGTGCTTACCGATGGGTACGCCGAAGGTGTGTCGTTCGTTTGCATACTTCGTGCTGGCATCCAGCGCCGCCTTGGTCAGCCCAACCGCGCCGGCAGCAACAGTGAAGCGGCCCTGGTCGATGGCGCTCATGGCGATCTTGAAGCCTTCGCCTTCCTCACCGATACGGTTGGCGGCGGGAACGCGCACGTTATTGAAGCTCATCTCGCCGGTGTTGCCGGCGCGCACACCGAGCTTGCCGTGGATAGTGCCCGTGGTGAAGCCTTCCATGCCGCGCTCAACCACGAAGGCCGTCATGCCCTTGTGCCCGGCATCCTTGTCCAGCGTGGCGAAAACAAGGAAGTTGTCGGCAATGTCCGCCAACGAGATCCACATTTTGGCGCCATTGAGGATGTAGTCATCGCCATCCTTCTTCGCCGTGGTATCGATGGCAGCTGCATCGGACCCTGCGCCCGGCTCGGTAAGACCGAAGGTTGCGATCTTGGTGCCCTGCGCCTGCGGAACCAGGAAGCGCTGCTTCTGCTCCTCGTTGGCCCACTGGAGCAAGGTCAGGCTGTTGAGGCCGATATGGACGCTCAAGACAACGCGGAGCGTTGTGTCGACGTACTCGAGTTCCTCGCACGCCAGCGCAAGGCTGACGTAATCGAGGCCGAGGCCACCGTACTCCTCAGGAATCGGCAAGCCGAGAATCCCCGCCTCGCCCATCTTGTCAATGATGTCCCGACTGTAGTTCTGCTTTGTGTCCCACTCGCGAATATGCGGAGCCGCCTCGCGGGCCGCGAACTCGCGAACCATCTCGCGAACCTGCTGCTGTTCCTCTGTGTATTCAAAATTCATTGCGATCAATTGCCCTTTATTGAAGCGACAAACAGAATGCCAGAAGTATACCAGCGAACAATGCGCATCAGGGTTGTTGCGCCACCTCGATTGGGCGAGGCCCACGCACAATTTCGCCCGCATGGATGACGCGTTCGATGCCCTGGTCAATCAGCCGCAGGCCGCCGTCGGGAGCAACGCCGGCGATGGTGCCCGTGATGACCCGCTCAGCATCCAGCAGGGTGACCGGTTCATCCCTGAGCCACAGGAGACGATCGATCTCGCTCACCTCGGACGTGGAGAGGGCCGCTTCCCGGCCCGTCCACAGATGCCCGATCCCGGCAAGAACGTCGTCAAGGTGCACCTCAGCGTCGATCTCCTTGCCGGTTGCGGCTGACAGGCTTGTAGCCGTGGGTGGCAGTGCTTCACCAGGGGGGGAGATGTTAATACCAATCCCCGCTACCACGACCAGATCCGGCATGGTCCTGGTTTGCACGAGAATCCCGCTCACCTTCAGGCCACCGATGAGTACGTCATTCGGCCATTTGAGCGCAACATCTCGCGCGCCAGCGCGGGCGAATGCATGGCACAGGACACCCGCAAGCTGCACCGAAAGCGGGCCCAGGTTGCGCTCTCCTGAGCCGGGCCGGAGCACAATTGAGAATGTCAGTGCGGTGTTGGCCGGTACGTCCCAGCGTCGCCCGAGCCGGCCCCGGCCAGCCGACTGAAAGTCGGCCCGAATAACGGTGCCATGTGGAGCACCCGACACCGCAAGTTGCCACGCGATATCCTGGGTGCTGGTAACCTCACGGAATCGCCAGCGGGTGCGCCCGATCACTCGGGGGTCTCTGCGTCGGACTCCGCCGCGCCCTTGTCCTTGCGGTCGGAGGAATCGGACCGCAGCCGCTGCAGCCAGTTCTCCGTCTCTTCCTCCTCGGGCGCCTGCTCAGGTTCGGGCGGGTCGAGACGGGTCACCCGCATTTTTCGCACGCGGTGACGTTCCACCGAGAGAATCTGCACGCGAACACCCTCGGCCTCGAACATATCGCCCGCGACAGCGAGCCGGCCCAGGTGCTTGTGCACGAACCCGCCGAGGGTGCTGAAATCCTCGTCCTCCTCGAACTCGATGCCCAGCACCTCTTCAAGGTCTTCCATCGGCAAGCGGCCGTCAGCAACCACCGTGTTCGTGCCAGATTCGTGAAGCAGCTCCTCTTCGGTGTCGTACTCGTCCTGGATCTCGCCGACGATTTCCTCAAGGATGTCCTCAATGGTCACCAGCCCGGCGGTACCACCGTACTCGTCGGTCACAATCGCCAGGTGAATCCGCATCCGTTTGAGGTCGGCAAACAGTTCCGGCAACTTCTTGCTTTCCGGGACAACGTACGGCGGCCGGATCAGGTCCAGCAGCGGCAAGCGATTGGTATTGCCGATAACGAACGGCAACAGGTCCTTGACGTACAGCACGCCCAGGATGCGGTCGAGATTCTCCTGGTACACCGGCAGGCGACTGTGCCCCTTCTCAATGATGGTATCGATCACTTCCCGGGCAGTGACCCGGCGTTCCAGTGCGACCACATCCAGCCGGGGAACCATAATATCGCGCACGGTCATCTCTTCGAGGCTGAGAATGCCATCGATCATGCGTCGTTCGATGTCGCCAATGACGCCGTCGTCGTTGACCAGCATGCGCAGTTTTAGTTCGTCCTCGGTGCCAACGGCGGGTTCCTCAACAGGTTCACCCGGGAGTATCCGTTCCAGCGCCGATGCAAGCTTTTCCTCGATCCACGTCAAGGGCTTCACCAGCGTTTCGCCAACGCGCCCCAGGCTGAACAGGCGGGTTAGCCGGCTCTCACCGATGTCACGTGAAGCGATGGCCCGCGGAATGGCGCGGCCAAACACGAGGTAGACCAGCGCAATCATGACAATGCTCAACCAGCTGAAATCGCGGGTGGTCCACCGGTCGATGAGGGCCATAAGCTGGCTCGCCGCCACCACCGATGCGAGCAGTTCGATAAGGCGCATGGAGCCAGTCAGCGACCGGCGCGCGTTGAGGTACCCGGCGAGGGAGCGATGATGGCGACTGGATGGCTGGCCAGAATCCGGAATAAGCCGCTGGTTGCTTGTCTGGCCGGCAAAGGTCAGCACGCTGCCAGCACCTACAAGCGCAGCGAGTGCGACCAGGGCGACGACGAGATGTTGCCAGTCACTGGCGTCCAAGTACGGGGTCCTTTCCGAAATGTTACGTAAAGAGGGCGCTGATACTCATGCCCTTGTGCGTGCGCATAATGGCTTCGGCCAACAGGGGAGCAACACTGACGACCGTGACCTTCTCAGGTGCTGAAGCCGGCAGCGGGATCGTGTCTGTGACGATCAGTTCGTCGATATCCGAGCCGGCGATCAGATCCAGCGCCTCGCCGGCGAAAATGCCATGCGTTGCGCACACGTAGATCTTCCTGGCGCCCCGGCTCTTGAGCAGCTTCACGGCTTCCACCAGCGTACCGCCGGTAGAGATCATGTCGTCGACAATCACCGCGGTTTTGCCATCGACATCGCCGACGATATCGAGCATTTCGGTCTTGTCCACATCCGGGCGCTGCTTGGAGATGATAGCGAGCGACCCGTTCGCGCGGGTGCGGAAGTCCTGGGCGCGGCCTACACCGCCAGCATCGGGGCTCACAACCACGATCTCGCCGGGCACCCTGGAACGAAATGCCCGGGCGAGCAACGGCGTTGCCCGGAGGTGGTCGACCGGGATATCGAAGAACCCCTCGATGGCGGGAGCATGCAGGTCAATGGAAAGCACCCGGCTGGCACCGGCTGTGGCGAGCAGGTTCGCGACCAGCTTTGCCGAAATCGGCTCCCGGCCAGATGTCTTTTTCTCCTGCTTGGCATACCCGTAGTACGGGATTACTGCGGTAATGCGATCGGCAGAAGCCCGGCGCAGGGCATCGATCATCAGGAGCAGTTCCATGATGTAATCGTTCACAGGTTCAGAGGTGGGTTGCACCACGAACACATCCGCACCGCGCACGTTCTCATCCAGCTTCACGCGGGTTTCACCGTTCTGGAACTTGGTGACCATGGCGCGCCCGAGGTCGGTTTCGAGATGCCGGCAAATCTCTGCCGCCAGTTCGGGGTGCGCATTTCCGGTGAATACCTGCAATCGACCTTCCACCCGTTACTCCTTTTCGGTGCCCGATTTCGAATGAATCGGTCTCGCGGGTATTCCAACCACCGTCTGGCCGGATTTGACGTTCTTGTTGACAACGCTCCCGGCACCTGTGCGGGCATGTGCCTCTACCTGCACCGGGGCAACCAACACTGTGTCGGAACCGATGAACACATCATCGCCGATCTCAGTATGGTTCTTCCTCGTTCCGTCGTAATTTGCAGTAATCGTGCCCGCACCGATATTGGTGCGCTCGCCGATGGTCGCGTCGCCGAGGTAGCTGAAGTGGCCAGATTTCGCCCCCCGGGCGAGCGTGCTGTTCTTGACCTCGGCGAAGTTGCCGATATGCACCTTCTCGCCGATATCCGAGCCAGCGCGAATGTGCGCGTACGGGCCCGCATCGGCACCGGCGCGGATGGTTGAACCCTCGATCGTGCTCTGTCGAATGGTGACTCCGTCCTCAACGGTAGCGTCGATCAGTACCGCGTATGGCCCGATCTTGCAGTTTTCACCAATCGTAGTGTTGCCCATCA
This sequence comes from Chloroflexia bacterium, assembly GCA_043427975.1. Lineage (GTDB taxonomy): Bacteria > Chloroflexota > Chloroflexia > Thermomicrobiales > UBA6265 > UBA6265. Next base: position 137,157 of record JBHWTK010000025.1, read on the forward strand.
GGATCGTGCCGGGATAGAGTGTGGTGTCCTGCCCGATGGTAACGGTCTCATCAATGAAAATGGTCTCTGGCCCCACCATGGTGACGCCGGCTTCCATGTGCTTCTTCCGCATCATTTCCCTGATCGCAGTGTCGGCCTCGGCCTGCTGATGCCGCGTGTTGATACCCAGGCTGACATTCTCCGGTCCAGAAACCGTATCAACTGGCCACGGTTCATTCTCGGAGCGCTCTGCAACCGCCAGGCCCACGAGGTCCGTAAGTAGCGTTTCTTTCGTGCCCGGGTCTTCTGGCAGGCGGCGAATGGCGTCCAACGCCCAATCGCGCTGGAGAACCATGATTCCCGAGTTGATCTCCGTAGGTCCGACTCGCTTTGCAGGATCGTCGTTCTTTGCTTCCACAATCCCGGTCATACGGCCCTGGGCATCCCGTTCAATACGGCCATACGTGGCGGCATCCCCCAGAACGCAGGTGAGCAGGGTCAGCTTTGTCTCGCTGGACCGCGCATGATCGTACAACTGCTGAACGGTTTCGCCGGTAAGCAGTGGGCTATCGCCAAGCAGGCTCACGATGTAGTCGACTTCGGGAAGCGCCTCGATCGCCACCAGCACGGCGTGTGCGGTTCCGGTTGGCACTTCCATCACTGCCGTGTGGAACTCGCCGGGCATGCCAAGCAGATCCGGCATGTGCACCATGGAGGGGCTAACCACCACCACGATATGGTCTGGATTAATCGCCTGGCCGGCGCGGATGATCCGCTTCACAATTGGCACGCCACCCACAGGATGAACGTGCTTCGGGGTAGCCGATTTCATACGCGTACCGTGTCCCGCCGCCAATACGGCGACAGCAACGGAGTTCGGCTCGCGCGTGCTATCAAATTGATCTGTCACGGTGGGGAATCTCTTCCAATGCTGTGGCTGTTACCGCCTGTGGCTCGCGGACCAGGACTCGAACCTGGAATAAAGGCTCCAAAGGCCTCTGTGATACCATTTCACCATCCGCGAATGCGGCCTGGTTCAGTTTACCGGGTTACCCCAGCCGGTGCCAATTTCGCCCGGTGTCCATAGCGGAATTTCGAGGTACAAGGTGTCTGACAGCATGCAGCGGCAGGACCCTGCCCTATTGGAACTCCGCGTGAGCGTCGCATGCTTTCGGTGGAACGGCGAGACGCTTGAAACCATTGTGCTGCCCGGCGGTACGCTACCATCGGACACACCTCACCCCTGCGAAGCGCTGGATGACACCGCGCGACACGTCCTCAAAACCATCTTCGATACGCCACCGGCCTACATTGAGCAGCTCTACACCTTCAGCTACGTTGCCTCCGGCAACCGCGAAACTGTGGTGACGTATATCGCGCTCTTCCGGCCCGGGGTAACGGGCACGGTTGCGTGGGTCCCCGTGGCAAGCACTGGAACCTTGCCGGAACGATCTGCGCAGATAATGGACTACGCCACTGTTCGCCTGCGCGCCAAACTCGAGTACACCAGCATCGCCTTTTACCTGATGCCGGTCACCTTTACCATTGCCGAGCTGCAAATGGCGTACGAAGCGATCCTCGGTTTACAACTGGACAAGCGCAACTTCCGTCGACGTATGACAACCAGTGGCATGCTTAAGGCAACTGCGGAAATGCGCCGCGTGGGGCCCCACCGGCCAGCTCGCCTCTACACCTATTCCGGCAGGGCCGATCGATCGACGTATCTCACGCCGTTACCCGCCGGAAGCAAACAGGAGACCACCGAATGACTGAGTGCCTGGGCATTGTGGCAGCCGATAGCAAGCCAGAAGCGCAAGAACTTGCCACCACCATCACCTCGTACCTCACGGAGCGCAACATCGCCACGGTGGCGGAAAAGGACATCAGGTCGGGCGAGGACGGCAATGTCGATTCCATCATTGTGCTCGGCGGCGACGGCCTGATGATGCGCATGGCGAACGCGTTCCCGGATATCCCGCTGATCGGCATTAACTTCGGCAAGGTCGGGTTCCTGGCACTGGTGGAGCAGGCGGATTGGCAACAGGCCATCGACCTCTTCCTGAGTGGCGACTATGACCTCGATGAAAGTTCGACGCTCCAGGCCACGCTCGTGCGGGGCACCGAGGAGAACGACGAAGGCTGGGCAATCAACGATGTCGTGATTCGCGGCGGCAACCGCATGATCGAGGTTGAGGTCTATATCGACGGGTTCTTCGTGAACCAGTATCCCAGCGATGGCTTGATCGTGAGCACGCCACGCGGGTCCACGGCCTACTGCATGGCCGCCGGGGGGCCGATCCTGACGCCGGGGGTGAAGGGCTTCGCCGTTGTACCCATTTCCTCGCACTCCCCCATCCGCACGCCGATGATTGCGTCGGAGGATTCGGTGATTGAGCTCGTGAGCGCAAACTCCCATCCCGCCAGCCTGGTGATGGATGGACACCCAACGGCCCGGGTGCAACAACATGACCTCGTGCGCGTGACAAAGGGCGAGCACCTGTTTCGGCTGGTGCGGGTAAACACCACCAGTTTCTACACGGCGTTCCGGGAGAAGTTCAACTTCCAGACACGTCCCAATGCCAAGCCGAGCCGGCTGCCAGGCCCGCGCAAGGAAGTGAACGTTTAGGATTCGGTGGTATTGCCGTCGGAACCTGAACGGCCTGATACCGCTGCCAGCTCCTCGGTCACGATGGGCTTCGCCTCGTGCGGCGCGTTCAGCGCTTCGGTTCGCTGGCGTGCGGCGGCCTCGGCCTTGAGTCGCTGCTCAATTTGCGCTGGGTCTACCCAACCGACCTTCTTCGCTTCGGCATCAATGCGGGCAACCGGCGTAACGGGCGGCGCCTGCACATGGCCCTGCTCCTGCTGCTCGGCTGTGCAATACGGGCAGATCTCCCAGCGCAGGTCTACCAACCGGCCGCAGTTATGGCACGGTTCGCGAAGCTGGGTATTACAGTGCGGACAAATCTGGTAATCGTCGTGGATAAAGTGGTTGCAGGTCGGGCATACCGGCAGTTCCTGAAGATCCTGCAGCAAGTATTCTTCTTCCAGCGATTTCTGGTACGCCTCGTCCAGCGTTTCTTTTGGTCGCAACATCATGTACAGCAGTACGCCAGGCACCCAGAAGAACACCGCCAGCAGGGTGGAAAAGACCTGCGTGACAACGTTCTTGCTGCGGGACTCGATATCCCGGTACGTCCAGACGATAAGCACGAACCAGGTGGCGATAAGGTACGCGCCGCCGAGCGCGATGAGCACCTGTAATGAACGAGCGATGATACCTTCGATTTCCAAACGCCCTACTCCTTCGACCGTGGCACGGTACAACAGGAGGTGCGACCACGGCGTTGGGACATATTCTACCCTGTGAGCCGGACAAAGCGACTGACGTTCACGACGAAGACGCTGGCCCCGACCCGTACAGAAGAGTCATCGCTGGATTCGACCGGTGCAAACGGCATGAGCGGGTTCACGAACTTGCGCCGGGCGGTGCTGTGCCGTTCCACGATGTCGACCACCGCCGGTACATCAGGCGATTCCACACCGATGAACAGAGTCACGTTCACTTCACGCAGGAACCCGCCTGCGCTGGTGATTTGTGTGGCGCGGTACCCCTTCTCCGCCAGCGCCTCCATGATGCTCTCGGCATCGGTGTCTTGTACGACAGCGATCACGAGCTTCATGCCGGGCTGCCTCCACTGGCAAACGCTGGCAGTCGTGCTGCCACCGCGTCGCGAATAGCCTGGCCCACTTCCTCGATGGAAGCACTAGCGTCGATCACAACCCAACCGGCAGTATTGGCTGCGGCGAGCTGCAGGAACGCCTGGCGAACGCGCTGGTGGTAGTCAAGCGGCGCGCGATCGATACGGTTCACCTGGCCGGCATCACCATGGCGGCGTGCCAGCCCGATTTCCACCGGAACATCCAGGAGGAGTCGAATATCCGGCTCCAGCCCGGCCACGGCGAACTGTTGGAGTGGCTTCAGCCGATCCAGGTCTATCTCGCTGCCGCCGCCCTGGTACGCATAGGTCGAATCGACAAACCTGTCGCACACCACGGCTGCGCCCCGCTCGAGCGCCGGACGGATCACTTCCCGCAGGTGTTGCGCCCGGGCGGCGGTCATGAGGAGTGCCTCCGTTTCCGGCAAGAGGTGGAGATTGTCTGATTGAAGCAGGATGGTGCGAATGGCATCCCCGGCAGCGGTGCCTCCCGGCTCTCGGGTTTGCACTACATCCCAGCCTTGCTCACGCAACCAGGCCGACAGCATGCCGGCCTGATGCGATTTCCCGGCCCCCTCGGGGCCTTCCAATACGATGAACGGTGCCGCGTAGGTCACTATTGCACTCCGGGCCGGTAGATCTCTACATGCCGGAATGGATCGCGTCCCCGGCTACGAGAGCCAAGGTTATACCGTTCGGCCAGTTCGTGCTGCATTCGGCGGATCGGCGGTGTTTGCGGACGGAGCGCTGTTGCCGGCGCGCCCTTCATCACCGCGGTGATCGCCTCTTCGGCTTCCGTGAGGGCGATTGTTACATCGCTCATGCGGCGCTCACGGGCGCTCAACCGGGGTGCGTCCGCGTCATCATCCTCTTCAACGTCGTTATCGACGGCATTGGGGAAGATCGACCGCAACACGTTTTCCATCTGGACAGCGGTATTACTGCGAAGCACATAGACCGGAACACCGTGAAGTTCAGCCTCCCGCACCGGCTCAGCCTTGCGACGGTATGCGTTCTTCAGTGTCATCACAATGTCGGCGTCTCGCTCGCTCCGCACAATCACTGCCGGGATGTTCATGCGGCTGATCGAGGCGTCCAACCTGTTACGGCTCACGCCGAACGGAAAGATGCGCAGCGGCTTTTCTGCGGTTCCCCGGCCTTTTGCCATTGCCATGATCGGCTGTGCCGCGCGCTGCTCCTGCGGCGTCAGTTCACGATCTTCCGGCTCGACAATGGGCGAAGCCTCCGCCTCGCGCCGGGAAGGGGCATCGTGAAAGAGTCGTTCGTCAAACAGGTCGTCCTTACGCGCCTCAGTCCGCGGGGCCCGGGCCGATCCGTGCCGCGATGTAGGATCACGGCGCTCGTCCTCCGAGGCCGATGTGGTGATCGAGCCATCCGCGTTTCGCTTGCGTCGTTCGGAACGCGGCGGAGCGCCGCGTAGCAATGCATCGACTGTTGCCGCAACGTTGGTGTGAACGATCAGTTCATCGCGCTCCACGATCTCGACCATGACGCTGAATGTCGGTGGCGCCTTGCGCTCAAGGATGGATTTCTGCGTGCCGCGCCGCCGGGCCTCCTCGTCGGAGAGGGTCACCGACTGAATCCCTCCGATCAAGTCGGTGAGCGTCGGGTTCAGCATCAGGTTCTCAAGCGTGTTGCCGTGGGCTGTGCCGATAAGCTGCACACCACGCTCGGCGATGGTACGCGCAGCCATGGCCTCCAGTTCGGTGCCAATCTCATCGATCACCACCACCTGGGGCATGTGGTTCTCCACTGCCTCAATCATGATGCGGTCCTGCGCGGTCGGTGTAGGCACCTGCATTCGTCGCGCCCGGCCGATAGCCGGATGCGGGATATCGCCGTCGCCGGCGATCTCGTTGCTGGTATCCACCACGACTACCCGTTTGCGCAGCTCGTCTGCCAGCACGCGGGCGGTTTCGCGGAGCATGGTGGTTTTACCGACGCCCGGCCGGCCCAGGATCAGGACGCTTTCACCGCTCTCGATGAGGTCGCTGATGATGGCGATGGTGCCGAATACCGCCCGGCCAACGCGGCAAGTCAGGCCGACGATTTCCCCGGAGCGGTTACGGATGGCCGAGATACGGTGCAGCGTGCGCTCGATGCCGGCGCGGTTGTCGTCGCCGAACTCGCCGATACGTTCAGCCACCATTGCCAGGTCCTGGCGGGTGACGTCGATATCGCCCAGTTCTTTCTCTTCGTGCTGGAATCGGGCTTCCGGCGGCCGCCCGAGATCCATCACGATCTCAACCAGCTCGCCGTATTCCGGATGTTCGTTGTGCAGTTGCTGTATCTGCCGGCCTACGGCCTCGGGCAGGATCTCGAGCAGTTCTCGTATGTCGTCTGTAATGGCGTGTTCCATTTCTCGTTCATTCGTGTGATGTTGCGTGTCTGGTTCGCTCGGCTGGCCGTTCGCGGCCATGGTGGATTGAGGGTTTCCTGCGAACAGGCGAGTCGCGTTATTCATGTAGATCCCTCACATAAAACGACGGTACCCGTCGAGGATCCGATTCAACGGCCCTAAGCCGCTCGAATGCCTCCACGGGCCGTACCGAAGCCGGTACGGGCACGGTGGTGTACCGCACCATCATGAGTTGGTCAGTTTCAAGACCAAATCCAAGTGATTCAAGCAGTGTTCCCAGTTCCTGCTGGTAGCCGCGCACCGACACGTAGATCGGTCTGGGTGTTTCGTTGCGCAGGGCGTGGAACACGGCGTGGAAGAGTTCGGGCATCAGCCGTAACGATTCCGGCTGGTACATCGCATCAAGCAGGTGATACCGGCGGGTGGTACGCACGCGGACATAGGCACTCGCGCCGGAATCAGTCGGGATTAACCAGCCCCGCCTGCTCCGGCCCTCGGTGTCGATATCCCAAACATGACTGGTCAGTGCCTCGGCCCCCTGGACATCCCGCGGGGTAATGCGCAGGTAGAGCTGGTGGATGCTCCAGACATCGGATTTTTCCTGCGCCCGCACGAGCTTTCCGGGCGCCCCTTCCGGGAGCCAGGGCAAGGCATAAACATATTCACGTGAGAATGCGGAGAACCCGATGCTACGGAGCGTACCGGTGAGCGGGCTGTCAGCGCTGGATCGAGCCATGATACGCCGCGCTCCCCGCCAACCTGCGTGGGTAATTGCGTGCTCAAGGAGCGCTATATGGGTTGGATTACCATCATTCACCTCCTCCTGGCTTGCCAGGTACTGGAGATACCAACGATCGTCGACACCCTGCTGCATGCACTGAATCATGCCAAGGTGGTGTTTCGTTGCGACATCGCGGGCCACGAATATGGGGCTGGACGTATCTTCGCCTGTAAGCAGGCGGCGGATCATCAACTCGAGGTGCCCCGGCCGGTCGCTCGCGCTTTCGGGGTACATGAGTTCGAACCTGTGGGGTAACCGGCTGACAGGGCCACAATCGGCCAGGCGCAACTGGCGCACTTCCACGTTATGCACCGGGACATCACCCGTATCTGGCTGACTCGCGGCTGCCTCGACGGCACGTGGGCCAGGCACCTTGTTCGCAAACTGGAGGACGCGCTCCGCGTCGGGTTTGAACCGGGTAGCCATGAGTCTGATTCTATCGGCCTCCACCACAGGACTCAAGTGAGTAACACAACTGCTACACCTAGTAGATCCTCCGACCTGCCAGCGCACGACCAAGGGTCATTTCGTCTGCGTATTCCAGGTCACTTCCCACCGGCAAGCCTGAGGCCGGCCGCGAAACGTTAACGCCAAGTGGCGTCAGCAACCGGTGCAGGTACACCGCAGTTGCATCCCCATTCAGGTCCAGGTTCGTGAAGACGATCACCTCATCCGGCGATTCCTTCTTCACCCGTTCGACCAGCTCATTGATGCGAAGTTTGTCGGGCGTGATTCCGTCCACCGGCGAGATAGCCCCGTGCAATACGTGGTACTTGCCCCGGAACTCGTTGGTGCGCTCAAGCGCCACCACATCGAGCGGGTCCTGTACCACGCAGATCACGTTCTCACGTCGGGGATCAGAGCAAATGGCACAGGGCACCTGTTCAGTGACGTTGAAACAATTCGGGCAGAGGCGAATACGATCCTTGACCTCGATAATCGCCTCGGCGAGTGCAACAGCGTCTTCCCGGCTGGCTTTAAGAAGGTGATAGGCCAAACGACTGGCGGTTTTCGGCCCCACGCCCGGCAGCTTGCCAAGTTCCTGCGAAAGAACCGCTACCGGTTGCGCTACGCCTGCCCCATATCGTGCGCTCATACACACCCTCTACCCTTCCGAAAATCCGAACATCTATTCTATTTTACCATCCCTGTGTACTACCGGATCTTACGCATGTTCCACGCCATGACCTACTGTGTTGCGGGCGAACCCGCCGTCGTCTAATCCAGGTCGGGCGTTTCGAAGCTGACCAGCACGGGTCGGCCCTTGGCACCATCGGCCGGGCCAATAATTCCTTCTTCTTCCATTTGCTCGATCATGCGGGCCGCGCGGTTGTATCCCACGCGCAGGCGACGTTGCAGCATGCTTGCGGACGCCGTGCCCTGGGCGCGAACCACATCGAGTGCCTGCTGGTAGAGCGGCTCGTCCTCATCCAGTTCGAAATCTGCACCATTCCCGCCGCCATCCGCGCCCTTGCCGGAACTCGGAAGGTTGAGCCATTCGGGATCGTACCCCGGGTCCGGCGAGACGGTCTTCCAGTGATCGACGATCGACTTCACCTCATCGTCGATGAACGCGCCCTGCACGCGGCTGGGCTTCGACTCATCCGGCGGAAGGTAGAGCATGTCGCCGCGTCCCAGCAAACGCTCCGCCCCAGGAAGATCCAGCACCACCCGACTATCGGTGTTCGACGACACGGCAAAGGCGATACGCGCCGGCACGTTGGCCTTGATCAGCCCCGTGAGCACGTTCACGGACGGCCGCTGGGTCGCGATGATGAGGTGGATGCCGGTGGCACGAGCCATCTGTGTAAGGCGCGCCAGCAGCGTTTCCACTTCGTCCGGCGTAGTCATCATCAGGTCGGCAAGCTCGTCGATGATCACCACCAGGTATGGGAGCTTCTCGGCATCCGGCTCATCGGCGGCCCAGGTGCGGTAGCCATCCAGGTTGCGCACGCCGACAGATTTGAACAGCTCGTAGCGCCGGTTCATCTCGCGCAATACCATCCGCAGCGCCCCGACGACCTTGTCCATCTCGGTCACGACCGGGCACTTCAGGTGCGGCACGCCGTTGTATCCCACCAGCTCAACCATCTTGGGGTCGATCATCACCAGGTTGAGTTCGTCCGGCTGCTTCACGCTGATCAGGGTGCTAATGATGACGTTGATGCATACCGACTTACCGGAACCCGTGGCGCCGGCGATAAGCAGGTGCGGCATTTTGGTGAGGTCGCCAACGATATAGCGGCCGTTCACATCACGACCCAACGGCAATGGCAGCTTCGCCTTGCTCTTGGTGAACGCTGGCGATTCCAGCACTTCCCGCAGTCCCACGGTGGCAATCTGCGGGTTCGGGATTTCGATACCGACGCGCGCCATGCCAGGGATCGGGGCCTCGACGCGGATGCTCTGGGCGGCCAGCGCGAGCGCGAGGTCGTTCTGAAGTTCGGTAATGCGACGCACCTTGACGCCGTTGCCCGGCTCCAGTGCGAACTGGGTCACGGCCGGACCAGGATTAATTTCCCGAACAGATGCGGTCACCTTGAAGCTCTGCAGCGTCTCCTCAATCACCTCGGCCTTACGTTCGAGCAGCTTTGGATCTGGCGTCACCTGTTCGTAATACGGCAGGGACTGCAGGCTCGGCAATGGAAAAGGGAGGCCGGGTTGCGTCGCTTTCTCTGCCTTTACCTCGGGCAGCTTGCCGGATGGCTGGGTTACCTTCCCCTGCTTCGGCTTCTCGGGCAGGTTGATAACCGGCGCGACGTGCTGAACCGGTTCGGCCACCACCGGCTCTGGCTTCTTCTCGCTCACCAGCCTGGTTGGAACCGGTGTGGCAGCTGCGAAGCTCAGTGTCTTGTTGCCGACGACTGCAGGGGTTGCCGGTGCGACTGCCTTCGGTTCTCTCCGGGGCCACAGCCGCCGAATCTCCTTCTCGAATGAGGCGATGTCGTGGCCGGACAGCAGGAATACGGCAAGGATCCCCATACCAAACTGGAGCAGGCCAGTAAAGAACCGGCCGAGCATGCCGACCAACAGGTCGGTGGTTACAGACCCGAAAACCCCACCATCCCCACCAGCAGCAAGCAGGCCTGTAGCGCCGAGCAGGAAGGCTGCACCGCCGAAGTAATGGCGGAACAGCAGGATCGGCCCCTCCGATACCATGAAGGCCCGTACGGCGATAAGTACCGCGAATACCGGTATCAGGAAGGCTGCACTGCCGAAGCTGGTACCGAGCACCTTGCCCCACCATTCGACAACGGCCCCGTCGCGCGAACCTCGCCCCAGACTCCAGCTGCTGAGCAGCGCCAACATGGCGAAGCTGCTCCCGAGCAGATCACGCTTGAAACGTTCGCTCATTTCCAGTTGCGGGATGGCACCCTGCACGAAGGCCCGCGTTCGAATCGCCCAAAGCGACAGGCCGGATGGCTGCGTGGCCACCGGCTTCTTCTTTGCGGTCGATTTCTTTCGCGTGGCGGCGCCCTGTGCGCGGGTTTGAGTCGCCATTCCGTCTCTCCATTCGTGCGGTTCGGAGGGTGAACGCGGCGAGGAGCACGACATCGAGGCCACGTTCGTATATCTGTACGTACAGTATATGCCACCATGTCACGGCTGTACAGTGGCCAGGATTTCGTCGCGCACGCCATGAGCATGGCCATAGGGTTTGATCCTGCACATGTGCCTTGCAAGAACAAAACCTTGACAACAGGTTTAGGTTGGATATCATAAGGGCATCAGGGGGAGTATCCCAGGCCTTTCGACAAGAGAGGCTGGCCGGCAGTCGACAGTCCGTACGGCGATCCGTACCGGCGCCGGTAGCGAGTGTTAACCTCGCGTGGCCAGACCCTGGCTCATCCAATCAGGATGCAGCCGGGGTTTTTCGTATCCCGGCCGCAAGGAGGGTTACTTCTATGCTCAAACGGCGCCTTCGCAAGTTGCTCCCCTTTCTCACAGGACGTTATAGCCGCCACACACCTTGCGGGTTGGTAGACCGTCTGTCGACGCGGACCATTCAGAGTCCGCGCCAACCTGCCAGTTGGCATACGTCCAACTATCCCATCCCCACCGGGAGGTTGATGCCAATCCGTGTCCTCCGAGATGCCCCACGCATACCTCGCCGCTGATCCATTCACACCCTGACTCGTTGCCAATTGCATCCCAGAAAACGCCCGGACGATCCGGGAGTCATTGACGTGAACAGTACGTCGATCAGAAAGGACATGTTATGAATATTCCCTTTTGGGTCTGGGCCGCAGTGCCGGCCGTCATCGTAGTAATGCTCGCCATCGATCTGTTTGCCCACCGCAAGGCTCACGTCATAGGTGTACGAGAGGCGGCAGTGTGGTCAGGAGTGTGGGTGGCTTTCGGTGTCGCCTTCGGCACAATCGTGTGGTCCGTGTGGGGGGCAGAGTTCGGCCAGCAATACTTCGCCGGCTACCTGATTGAGAAGTCCCTGGCGGTGGATAACGTGTTTGTCTGGGCGATCATTTTCAGCTACTTCGCCGTCCCCCGGGATATTCAGCACCGGGTGCTCTTCCTCGGGGTGATTGGAGCGCTGATCTTCCGCGGCATCTTCATCGCCGCCGGTGCGGTGTTGATTCAGAATTTCTCCTGGATCCTCTATCTCTTCGCTGCGTTCCTGCTCTACACCGGTTATCGCATGATCCGGCAACGCAATGAGCACCTGGATCCCGAGAAATCTGCCGTGCTGCGAGCCTTCCGCCGCTTCATCCCGATGACAGATGCTTACCATGGCCAGAAACTACTTGTCCGCCGGGGCGGGATGCTCCTGGCGACCCCGCTGCTGGCGGTTCTGGTGTTGGTCGAGGCCACCGACGTGGTCTTCGCCGTGGACTCCATCCCGGCGATCTTCGCCGTTACGGACGAGGTGTTCCTCGTCTTCACAGCCAACGCCTTCGCGATCCTCGGCCTGCGCGCGATGTATTTCCTGCTTGCGGACCTCATCCACCGCTTCATCTACCTGAAGATCGGTCTCGCCATGGTGCTGATCTGGGTGGGGATCAAGATGCTGCTCAAAATCGACATCTTCTACGTCCCCACCCTGTTATCACTATCCGTAGTCGCCACAATCATCACCGTCTCGATTGTTGCCAGCCTGCGCGCTACCCGCGGGCAGGGTTCAGCATCCCTGCCTACACCAAACGATCCGCCGTTCCGCGTCGCGACCGAGGCCGAAAACGCTGCCCTCGAACCGGTGTGGAGGTCCCGCGGATCAGCCAGGCGCTCGGCTCCGCTGAGCGGCTAATGATCGACCAACTGCAACCTAAGTGGTCGTCGTGGACCTGTACACGGGTTGCCCAAGCTCCAGGAAATTCCGGCGGTGCCCTCACCGGGCACCGCAACAGAACCCATCTTGGAACGGTGGAGACGTGAACTGGAGACTTCGCGGGACGTGGTATGTGCATGTCGTGTTTCCACGATGCGGCCCTACTACCCCGACCCTTCAGAAGCGTTCCGATGCCGCTGCGACCAGGTTTATACCCGCCCTGATCGCAGCGCACCGGAGAGATACAGCCGGACGAACCGGGAACCCGAAGTCTATTTGGGCAGTGAATGAAAGGAACAAACATGGATATTTTCGAAGACATGAGCGGATGCGTTCTGATCGCCATTGCCGGTGCCCTCATTATCTTCCTGCTCGCTTGCGTTGCCCTTGTAGTTGTCGGTGGCGCGCTTCCCGACCTCGTTCAGTAGCCTCTGTGTACCCGTCACTTTCTTGACACGTGCTCGCCGCCTGTCCTATACTCGCTTCGCTGCCGGGAACGGTGAGCAATCGCGGAAGTGGCTCAGTGGTAGAGCATCTCCTTGCCAAGGAGAAGGTCGCGGGTTCGAATCCCGTCTTCCGCTCCACGATAACAGCCGGTCTTTATAGACCGGCTGTTGTTGTTTTCTACGTCAGTTCCCTATCGCTTCTCTCGTGGATACAACAGGGCCGGAGCACCATCGCTCCGGCCTTGTTTCACCTGTTTGACCGGCAGCAATCCACGGCGTGCCACCAAGCTAATGAGGCTAGTCGTTCGCTTCAGCCGTCGCTGTTGCCGCGGGTATAACCTTCGTTTGGGCAATCACCTCGGTCACCGTGATGACTGCCGTGGCTTCCTCAGCTGGAGTTGGCTCCACCGTCGGGGGCGCATTCGGTTCCGGAGTTGCAGCTTCGGTCGGGGCCGCGGTCGGCTCCGGCCGAGTGTTGGATAAAAGTGCGCCGGAGTGCCTTCTGGCACTCCGGCGCACGTGCAGTTATGTTGAGGCAAGATGCGAAACGCGCTGCCTAGCGCCGTCCCACCATACGCTTCATGGCCATGGCGGCGATGCCGCCGATAACCGCCTTGGCAAGCGGATTGTTCAGCAGGTTGCCCCCGCCCTGACGCTGGTTTTCGCCCCCGAGCGCGCCATCGAGCATGCCGCCGATTCCTCCACCGCCGCCGCCAAGCAAGCTCCCCAGTCCGCCACCTCCGAGGAGCCCTTCAAGGCCTCCCGGTTGCTGCTGCTGCACCCGGGCCGTGTACCGGGCAAGTTGCCGCGGATCATCGGTTTCCGCAATGTCCTGGCCGCCTTGCTGCTGCAGGAATAGCGCGAACTTGCGACGTTCTTCCGGCGAGAGCCGCTCGTATGCTTCGGCTGCCGAGTCTTCCAGCTCCTCCGGTGAAAGTTGTCCCGATACCGCACGGAAGTTGTTGACCACCTCATCATCATCGATGTTCTCGTGAGGCGCGCCCTGCTCGTATCGGTTAATAAAATCCTGCGCCTTGTTCAACCGGGTATCGTCATCATCCTGGTCGCCGAATAGTCCCTTGAACAGCGAATCCATTGTCTAAGCCTTTCTGGTGGTGCGTCATGTAGTCAATAGAGCGCCGCATCCGGGCGCAACAACCGGCATGATGCACATCCGGTGCCACTGCATTGTCAGGCGTACCCCGGTTCGAACCGGAAGATCTTGTTGCGCATATCTCCCGGAGGCCCGTTGTGCGCTCAACGGCTGCTACGATGGGTGTATGGATGTGTGGTTCAGGATTCCGATAGGCGGTGCGAAATGCGGCGACCAGCAACACGGCGAATCGACGACATTTGGAAGATCCATGCCCTCTTCAATATCGTCAGCGGCATATGGCCCCTGCTCCATATGCGATCGTTCGAGGCAGTAACCGGGCCGAAGACCGACCGCTGGCTGGTGAAGACGGTTACGTCCTTCATTACCCTCATCGGTTTCGTTATTGGCAGCGCGGGCCTGCGAAACCGGATTACTCCGGAGTTGGAAGCGCTGGCAGTTGGATGCAGCACAACACTGGCCACAATAGATGTGGTCTATGTCTCCCGTGGTCGCATCTCCCGCATCTACCTGCTCGATGCGCTTGCGGAAGACCTGCTCATTGCTGGCTGGATCCTGCGAAGACGCCAACAATCCCCGGCGTAGTGCGGGTATGCCACCCCAGCGAAACCTCGAGATGGCGTCAGTCGTCTGGAGTGGTATGAAGAAGACCACACTTTCACGGCGAACATTCCTTCTCGGCCTGGCGGCATCACCTCTCCACGGGGTTGCTGTCCACCGGCGCGAGTTGAGGGAGCAGTTTCAACTCGATCACCGCATTCCCGTGCTGATGATCATGTCTGCACATCTCACCCCTGAATCCGCGGAGAAATGGCGGCGGGAGTATGCCGTACAACCATTCGACGGTATGGGCGAGTGGTACCTGCAATCGAGCACAGTTCTCGAACTGCCTAAACACCTGGCCGATCTACCGGGAAGCATGATCCAGTTTGATTACGTCGCCGGTGTGGCAGCTGCGAAATCGTCCATGCTGGTCGGCGCGTTTCGTCGAGATCACATTGCCTGCGTCTACCGTGTACGCGGCAGCACCGAGCATCTCATGGCGCTCGCCGAGGACTTTGCCAAGCGGAAACTCCCGGAACCTGCGGAACTCCTCTGGAATCCCGGCCGACTCGAGCTGCTCGTCCCGACCGCAGAACGTCTCGGAATGGATGTGTCACCTTCCGACGCATTCTGGCCCTGATGCTGCCAGTCCGCGTACACTCACACCATCATTCCACTGCGGGCGTGGCGGAATGGCAGACGCTGCGGACTTAAACTCCGTTGGGGCAACCCGTGCGGGTTCGACTCCCGCCGCCCGCACCCTGTTAGAAATCCAGGATAAGCGGCAAGATGACCGGGCGACGTTTGGTCCGCTTGTAGATGTACTGGTTCGCGCTGTCGCGGATAGCCCGGTGCAAGCCCTGCGTATCGCCACCGACAAGCGCGCGTTCCAGCGCTTCGGCCACCGCTTCGTCGATTCCGCGCTCCAGGTCCGAATCCGAGGTCACCACCGTGAACCCCTTCGTGCTGATCTTGGGGCCGGAAACCACCCGTCGCTGATTCCAATCGATGCCGACCGCAACGGCAACCAGGCCGTCGTTCGCCATGGCAGCGCGGTCCACAAGCGCTGGCTGCTGGGCAACACCCACGCTCCCGCCTTCCACCACCACTACGCCGACATCGATCATGCCGGTTATGTGCAAGCCACGGTCACCCAGCGTGAGCACATCACCAATTTGCACCCGATGGACGTTTTCGCGGGGCACACCCTCTTCCACCGCAAGGTCGCCGTAGAGCGCCAGCATGCGGGGTTCCCCGTGCGTCGGCACCACGTGCTCCGGCCGCACCAGCTGGATCATTTCCCGGAGCTCATCACGGTATGCGTGGCCAGAAACGTGAACCCGGGCAAGCGTGGGATACACCACCTCGGCTCCAGCCTCAAACAACTGGTCGATCATGCGGTAGACGGCCGTCTCATTGCCTGGAATGGGCGAGGCAGAAACGACGTAGGTATCACCCTCCTTCGCCTCAAGCCTGGGGTGGTCGCCACTCGCAATCCGGGCCAGCACGGCCATCGGTTCTCCCTGGCTACCGGTGACGAGATAGACAAGCTGGTCGTCCGGCACGCCTTCGGCATTCTTGGCCCGCAGGATCACGCCTTCAGGATCGTTGAGGTATTTCAGTTCCTGCGCAATGCGGAAGTTATTCTCCAGGCTCCGGCCCATCGGCACCACGCGCCGTCCGGTTCTGGCAGCCTCGTCGATCACCTGCTGGAAGCGGCTGATGGAAGACGCGAAGGTCGCGAGGATGATGCGCCCCGGCGCGGCATCGAACAGGTCGCGCAGCGTTGCCTCAACATCAACTTCGCTCAGCGTGTGGCCTTCCCGCTCGGCGTTGGTGGTGTCGGAGATCAACAGCCTCACACCGCCATCACCATATCGCCGGAGCGTGTCCGTGTCCGTCGGCTTGCCGTCATCCGGGGTGGGGTCGAGCTTGAAATCACCCGTGACGATGATCACGCCCTGCGGCGAGGTGATTGCGAAACCGCACGAATCCGGGATGCTGTGAGTCACCCGGAACGGCTCCAGGGTGAAATCTCCTGCCTCCAGTTTGGGATGCTCATCCGGATCGAAGATGTGCATCTCCACCTTGTCGGCCAGGCGCTTCTCCTGCATCTTGCCCATGATGAGCCCGGCGGTGAGCTTTGTGGCGTAAATGGGGGCACCGACTTCCTCCCACAACCAACCGAGCGCACCGATATGGTCCTCGTGGCCGTGAGTGATGAAGATGCCTCGCACCTTGTCCTTTTTGCCCTTGAGGTAACTGACGTCTGGCAACAGCAGGTCAATCCCCGGCTGGTCGATTTCCGGGAACCCCATCCCGAAATCCACGATCACAATGTCGTTCTCGCTTTCGAACAACATCATGTTCTTGCCGATTTCACCGACTCCGCCGAGAAAGATCAACTGCACATCAGACATCGACCCGCCCTCCTGGCTTCTAGAACAATTGTTGTTGCTGTGCCTTGCGTTTCTTCGCTTCGTTGGCCTCACGGGCCTTGTCGAACTCGGCCAGGAGCCGAGGCAGTTTGGCGAAATCGGCCTCAAGCTCCGGCTTCAGGCTGCCGTTGTGCAGCGCCGCTGCCGGGTGGTACATCGGCACCACAAAGCGACCGTCCACCTCCTTGGGCTGGCCATGGATTTTGCTTATCCGCTGACCGGGGAAGTACCGCGCCATAGAGAACCGGCCCAGCGTCACAATCACATCGGGATCGATGATGGAAATCTGCTTGTCCAGCCACAACGCGCAGGCCAGGATCTCGTCTGGCAGCGGATCACGGTTTCCGGGCGGGCGGTGCTTCACCACGTTGGTGATAAAGACGTCCTCGCGGCTCAGACCAGCCTTGGCAAGCAGCTCGGTGAGGAACTTGCCGGAGTTGCCGATGAATGGTTTGCCTTGCGCATCCTCGTGAAAACCAGGGGCCTCGCCTATCAGCAGGATTCGTGCATTTGGATTGCCTTCACCGGGCACCGCATTGGTGGCTCCGCGATACAGCTCGCACCGTGTGCAGACATGCACCTGCTCAGCTATTTCCTGCAAGGCTTCCGCGTTTGACATGGTCTACTCCTCTACCAATCTCAGGTGGGAAGTATACGCCTACCCTTTCACCGCACCCTGAGTAAGGCCCGAGATCAACTGACGCTGGAATAGCAGGAATACGACCACCAATGGGATAAAGATAATCGTGGATGCCGCCGCGATCAGCGGGACGTTTGAGGTCCAGCGATCCTGGAAAAACATCAGGCCAACCGGCAGCGTGTGATACCGGGGGTTGATGTTCACCACCAATGGCAACATGAACTCGTTCCAGGTCCAGATAAAGAACATGAGGCCAACTGTACCGATCATGGGACGGCTGAGTGGGAACATTATCTGCCACAGGCTCTGCCAGCTGGACGCCCCGTCCACTATCGAGGCCTCCATGATTTCGGCCGGGATGGTGCGGAAACTCTGCCGCATGAGCAGCGTACCGAAGCTCATGCTCATGGCGATTTGCGGCAGGATGAGGCCGACGAGCGAATCGAGCATGTTGAGTTCGCGAAGCACGTAGTACAGCGGGACCACCATGGCTTGCAGGGGAATCACGAGGCCAAGCAGCAGGTACCCGAACGCGACCGATGACCCGCGGAACCGGAACCGGGCAAAGGCATACCCGCTCAGGATCGAGAGCACGAGCGACGGAATCACAACGCCTACCGCAACGATGATGCTGTTGGCGAAGAACCGTCCAAAACGGCCCTGCACCCACGCCTGGCGATAGTTCTCCCACTGCGCGTCCTCCGGCAGCGAGAGGATACCCTGCACCAGTTCCGGCCCGGTCTTGAGCGATGCAAGGACCGTGATAAAGAACGGGGCGATAGCGATAACGGCACCGAGCGTCAGCATGGTGTACGCAAGTACGCGCCTAGTCATTGCCGCCACCCGCCAACCGAAGGATGAGCATGGAACCAGCCAGCGTAATCACCGAGAGCAATACGGCAATGGCAGTGCCATACCCCGCCTGGTTCGATCCGAACGCCGAGTTGATCATGTAGAGCGCCATTACCTGCGTCTGGTCTCCCGGTCCGCCATCCGTGGTGGTCCTGATCACGTCAAACGCCCTCAGGGCGTTGATAAGGTTGATGCTCAGCACCACCGCGATCTCGCCGCGAAGCCCTGGCAGCGTCACGGTGCGGAACTCCTGCCACAGCCCGGCACCGTCCAGTCGGGCCGCTTCGTACAGGTCCTGCGGGATCTTCTGCAATCCGGCCAGGAACACCACATAGCAAAAGCCGTACGCCGCCCATGCACCGATAAGGCCCACGGTGGGCAACGCCCAGGTGAAATCGGCCAGCCAGATCGGCGGGGTTTCCCAGCCCAGTTGCTTGAGGATGCGATTGACCGGCCCAAAAATGGGACTAAGGATCCACGCCCACACCACGCCGATCAGCACGCCCGGCATCACATAGGGAAGGAACAAACCCGCCTGGAACCAGCGAGCGCCTCGCAGCCTGAGCTGATGGGCCAGGGCAGCCGGTACCAATCCAATAACCAGCGGCAACAGCACGAAATAGGGAATGAGGAGGATGTTATTCCAGAAGGCGTTGCGGAATGCCGGTTCGGTAACGGCACGATAGTAATTGTCCAGCTCGATAAACGTGGCTGTGTTCCAGCTCACCCCGTTCCAGCTGGTAAGGCTCAGCACAACCGTTCCCACTGTCGGAATGGCCATGAATGCGGTAAAGACCAGCAACGCGGGCGCGAGGTAGAGCCACGGCTCGATGCGGCGACCAAAACCACGGGGCGACGAGGCCGGGACAGATGAGTTATCTGTCCCGGCCATGCGGATTTGCATGTTGCGTTTACTCGAAGGAGGCGGCGTAGGCTTCCTGCAGCGCCGCGACGAAGCTCGGTGGATCAATCTCGCCGGCCAGCAGTTCCTGCAGGCGAGCAGTGAGAATGTCGTAGAAGTCAGGCGTTGCCCAGTCGAGGTAATGACCCACAGCGTCGGCCTCAAGCGCGGTGTTCCAGGCACCGAACACATCGCCCGAAAGGGTGTCGGGCACGATGAGGTCCGGCTGGATCTCGCCGGCCGGCAGGATGCCCGCCTCGACAAACCTGGCAAACGCATCTTCGGAGACAAACGAGTTGATCAGGGCCGCCGCGAGATCTGGATCCTCGGCATTGGTGGTGATTGCGTACGGGATACCAACACCGCCAACGTGCAACACAGTGCCATCGGCCTCGTGCGGCGGCATGAGGAAGAATCCTGCGTCGTCGCCAAGTCCCTCGGCAACCGCCCCGGCAGCCCACGACCCCTGCATCAACATGGCGCTCATGCCGGAGGTGAACAGCGGGATCGCATCGTCGCCGTTTACCCCTTCCATGCCTTCCATGAAGTAACCAGCCTCTTTCCATTCCACGAGCTTGGTAGCGGCATCGAGCATGGACGGATCATCGAACGAGGCATCGTTGCGGCGATAGATGATGTTATCGAGGTATTCGCGAGTGGTATAGGTGCCTTGGAGCTCACCGAAGATGTGGATCGCCTGCCATTTATCGAGCGTGCCGAATGCGATGGGTTCCACACCGGCCTCGCGCAACTTGGCGTTTAGCGCCTCGAAATCGGCAAAGGTCGCCGGCACTTCGATGCCGTGCTCCTGGAAGATGCTGCGGTTGTAGTAGAAGCCGACGATCTCCGATTCCGCGCTCACGCCCCAGAGCTCACCTTCACCGAAGGCTGTGCCATCGGCGCTGTACATGTTGCGGGCGCGCAAGCCCTCCGGGAAGATATCGTTCCAGCCATATTCCTCGACGTAGGGAGCAAGGCTCACCAATTGACCGGCACGGATCATCGGGCCCATCAATGCTTCACCATTGTTCACCTGGGCGACGTCGGGGCCCTGTCCACCCTCCACGGAACGGGGCAAGGTGGAGACCAGTTCCTCGGTGGACCAGCCGCGATGCTCAACAGTGATGCCGTCGTTTGCCTCGCTGAACTCGCTGGCAAGGGAATCGGCGATGTCGCTGCGGGGCGAGGAATTCAGCGTATCCCAGAAGGTGAGTTCCGCTTCCTGCGCTGCCACACGTGATATGTGCAGCTGGGCACCAGCGGCAAACCCGGCGGACACAACGCCCGCACGCTTCATCAGTTCCCGGCGATCCATAGTCATAACTGGTGTCCTCCGTCGTGCGCCTGGCACCGTCAGCATATCGTGGATGGTGTTCTATACCCATCATACTGCCACGCCGGGAAGAAATGGGTCAACGGTGAAACGGCGCAACCATACAAAACTATCCTGAAGAAACCTCTCAGGCGTAGTCTTCTTCGTCGGTGATGGCTTCGTCATCGCTGGCGGTTGCCGGAAGTGCTTTTTTCACATCCAGCGCCGCAATGTCATCATCGCCCACGGCGAGGATGCGGCGGGCCAGGTCGCCTGCCTCGTCCGTGATGGCACCCTGCTCGTCGAGCGTAAGCAGGACCATCGCCGGACTACCCTCGTTGCGGAAGAGGAAGCGGTTGAGGATGCCAGATTCGTCGACCTCGTGATGGTCCTTGGGAGGCAGTTTGGCGTTGCGGGCCCGGCTGAGCGACGTTTCCAGCCGTGCTGCCAACTCTTCCTCGATTCCCTCGGCGCCGGTATCTACCTCAAAGCGGGCCCACAGCCGCCCGTGGATCACCATCCACACATCGCGGCAGTCGTCTTCCAATCCCGGCAGCACCAGCAGCAGGTTGTGGAGCGATTCCGCATCGCGGGTGCGTTTCTGTTCGCCCAGCACCGCAGTCAGGTTGAGGATGCTCTTGCGGATGCGGTCCGCCCGCTCGAAGTCCAGCTTCGCCGCGGCATCTTCCAGCTGTTGGTGAAGTTGCTGGTACATGCCATCATCCGCGCCATCCAGCAGGTTCAGCACCGTGTACACGTGTTGCAGGTATTCACCGCGATCCACCTTACCGGTGCACGGCCCCAGGCACTGCTTCAGGTCCAGCGCAATACAGGGTTTGCCGTAACTGCGGGCGTTGGCAAAGCTGCGGGTGCAGGTACGCAATGGCAGGGCGCTGTTGATCACATCAACCGTTTTCCGGGCGCTGGTTGCACTGGTGTACGGGCCGAAATAGCGGGCGCCGTCGTCCTTCTTGGACCGCACCAGGCGCACCCGGGGCCAGGGGTTGGTGACATCGACCTTGATATACGGGTAGAACTCGCTGCGCTTCAGCGCGGTGTTGTACCGGGGATGGTACCGGCGGATGAACTGGCTCTCCAGGATAAGCGCATCAAGCTCACAGCCCACCACAACGTGATCGATTCTGGTCACATTCTCGATCAGGCCATCCATTTTGCGGGTCATGCCAATCGGCTGGGAGTAGTAGCTGCTTACCCGGCTGCGAAGGTTTTTCGCCTTGCCCACGTACACAATTTCTCCGTGAGCGTCACGCATGATGTACACGCCTGGCTTCTTCGGCAGGTTGGTGGCCAGCGATCGATCGAGCACTGCCCGGGCGCGGCCAATACTCTCCCGAACACGGGGCTGGGGTACATAGGCTACCGATTTGAGCCGGTCCACACTGCCGATGCCCTGCCGTGCCGCTTCTTCCATGAGCCGCATGGCGACTTCCGCTGTCAGGCGGGCATCGCCGCCAGCACGGTGGACGCCGCGCGGGTTGAGTCCAACGGCAGACGCCACCTTGTCCAGGCTCGGTTTGCGGATTTCGTTCAACAGCCGGGTCGCAAGGCCCATCGTATCGATCCGCTCGTTGACCAGCTTTGGCTTACCGACCCGGTCCAGTTCGGCATTGAGGAAGCCAATGTCAAAGCCGATATTGTGACCAATCAGCACATCCTCGCTGATGAAATCGAGTACGTCCTGGGCGATATCCGCAAACACCGGCGCATCCAGCACATCCTCATTGCGTATGGTGGTGAGTTTGGTGATGAATGCGGGGATGGCCCGCCCCGGGTTGAGCAGGCTCTCGTACCGCTGCGCCAGCACTCCGTTGCGAAAGCGCAAGAGCGCCACCTCAATTACCTTGTGCCGACTCGCCTGCAAGCCTGTGGTTTCCACGTCCAGCGCCACAAAATCGCCCAGCAACAGCTGCCCGGTATCAGCAACCTCTGCCTGCGGGATAAACCACTCACCATTGGCGCGGAATGTCACCCGCTCGTCGGATTCGAGCACCGTTCGCAGGAGCGGTCGCCAGATAGCAGGCGACCCGGATGAGCCGAACACATGGTCGATGAGGACATCCTCATTCACCACGCCGCCGCGGTTCTCCACAAACGCCACAGCGCGGTCACACAAGGCTGTGTACCGCTCCTGCTGCTCCTGGTTGTCGTGCTGTGCTTCCATGTCAATGCCAGGTGGTTACTCGAACGCCTGTGCTAGTTTATCATTGCCTGAGTTGTGCCCGTCGCCCCCTCTTGAGGAGAGACCAGATGTCCGAATCACCGAGTGTCCAGCAACGTATCCAGGACCTTCGCACCAAGCTCGATACCTGGAGCTACGAGTACCACGTGCTGGACGCGCCGACTGTTTCGGACGCGGAATACGATGAGGCATTCCACGAGCTGCGCGCCCTGGAAGAAGCGAATCCGGAACTGGTTACCCCGGAATCCCCCACCCAAACGGTGGGCGGCTACGCGCCCTCCAGTTTCCCGGAAGTGCAGCATCCCCGGCCCATGCTGAGCCTGAGCAATGTGTTCAGCGAGGAAGAGCTGCTGGCCTGGAACAATCGCGTTGTCCGCCTCGCCGATGGTGAGCAGGTGCAATACACGGTTGAACCGAAGATCGATGGCTTCGCCGTGGCACTCACGTTTGTGGACGGCGAACTCACCGTGGCCGCGACCCGTGGCAATGGCATGGTTGGCGACGATATCACCCCAAATGTACGCGCGCTGCGCACGATTCCTACGCGTTTGCGCAAGCCAACATCGTTCGAGATGCCCGGCACCATCGAGATTCGCGGCGAGATCTACATGCGCCGGTCCGATTTCGATGCGCTCAACCGCCGCATGGAGGAATCCCGCGGCAAGGCGTTCATGAACCCGCGCAACGCCGCCGCCGGTTCCATGCGACAGAAGGATCCGGGCGTGACAGCGCAACGCCCGCTGCGGATGTTCGCCTACCAGATTGGCTATATCACCAACGGCGAGCTACCGGAGACCCAGTTCGACTGCCTGAAACTCATCCGCGAGCTGGGTATCCCCACGTCCCTGGATGCCGAACGGTTCGATACGATTGAAGAGGTTTACGCCCACATCGGCACCTGGCTGGAACGGCGGGATACGCTCGATTTCGATATCGACGGCGTGGTGATCAAGGTCGATAACCTCGATTTGCAGGAACAGATCGGCTATGTGGCACGCGATCCTCGCTGGGCCACCGCCTACAAGTTCCCTGCCCAGCAACGGACGACCACACTGCTGGATATTCAGATCAATGTTGGCCGCACCGGAACCCTCAACCCGCTCGCGTTGCTTGAACCCGTGAACATCGGGGGCGTAATGGTATCCCGCGCGACGCTCCACAACGAGGACGAGATCGCCCGCAAGGACATTCGGATCGGCGATACGGTGGTGGTGCAACGGGCCGGCGATGTGATCCCGCAGATCGTGAGCGTTATCACCGAAAAGCGGAATGGCACTGAGGTGCCGTACGCAATGCCGGAACACTGCCCGGTGTGCGGTTCGGAGACGTTCCGCGATCCGGACAAGGCAATGCGCTACTGCACCAATGCCGCCTGCCCCGCCCAACGCAAGGAGCGAATTCGCCACTATGTCAGCCGCGCGGCAATGGATATCGAAGGGTTTGGCAGCTCATTGGCCGACCGGCTGGTGGATGAAGGCCTGATCTCGGATATCAGCGATATCTACACGCTCACCCAGGACCAACTACAAGGCCTGGAAGGATTTGGTGAAAAAAGCGCCAGCAACCTGATTGCGAGCATCGAGAAGAGCAAGCAGCAACCGCTGTGGCGGCTGATCAACGGGCTGGGGATACGCCACATCGGCGAGCGCAATGCCCAGATGCTGGCAGACGAGTTCGGCAGCCTCGAAGCGATGATGAACGCCGATCTGGAGAAGTTCGACGAAATCACCGGTATTGGCGATGTGCTGGCTGCAAGCGTGCACGACTTCGGCCGGGAAGAGCACAATCGCGAACTGGTCCAGCGCCTGACTGCTTACGGGCTAAACGTGGCGGAGGAGAAGGAAGCCAGTGACCAGCCGCAACCCCTTGCCGGCCTGACCCTGGTACTCACTGGCAAGCTCGACCGGTTCTCGCGCCCGGAAGCCGAAGCTGCATTACGTGAACTCGGCGCCACCATGGCAGGGAGCGTCTCCAAGAAGACTACCGCGGTCATCGCCGGGGCAGACGCCGGTAGTAAGGCAACCAAAGCCGCGTCGCTCGGCATCCCGGTGCTGGACGAGAGCGCGCTCGATAGCCTGCTGGCGGGGCAGATACCGGATGGACTCTCTCAATAGCACGTTCCGGACACATCCACTGTGATATAGTCGTACATGACCGTACACTCTTTACAGGCGGTACCGGTGGGGCAAGCGTTCGACGCGCACAGGGGACGAGATATGGCTGGGCTGAGCATGGGCTCGATAAACGACGACCCGGTGCAGATCGTGCGGACAATCGCGCGAATTGCGCAGATGCTGGTCGAACTCCGCGACGAATACGTGCAGAACAAGAGCGACGACACGCTCGACCAGATCGACCGTCGCCTGGACGAACTCCGCGAACTTCAGGAACAACTACGCACTCGCCGCGAAAGCGACGCTCTGTAACGAAAGACGAACGCCGGGCTATGTGCCCGGCGTTGTTGTTGTGCCTGGTTTCTCCAGCGGTATGCCCCGCTCGCACAGGGGACAGTTTTCGGCGTCCCACGCATCGAATTTCTGCGAGGCGACTGCCACGAGCGGAATGTCACCGAAGGTCGTTGCACCGCCGCTTCGGTCCACAAGGACGCCAACAGCTACCACGACAACCGGATGCGCTTCCAGCGCCGCCAACGTCTCCCGTACGGAGCCACCGGTGGTAAGGATGTCGTCCACGACCAGCACACGCGACTCTGGAGCGAAGGTCGTGCCGCGGCGAATCTCGCGACCACTGCTGCCATCAGACGCCCGCTCGGCATATGCCGAGGCGATGCCAAGCTGGCGTGCGGTTTCGAATGCCAACAGAATGCCGCCGGTGGTCGGGCCGACCACAACATCGATGCTCTCGCTCCGGAAACGATCGGCAAAGAACTCGCACGCCTTGCTGGTCGCCTGCGGGTTACGCAGGAGATTGAATTTCTCCAGGTAGGTAGCGCCGTGCTTGCCGCTGGCATAGAGAAAATGCCCGGATCGAATCGCATCGATCTCGGCAAGCTGGGTGAGAAGATCGGTCACAGACTACGCTCCTTTGGTTCCGGCGAAGCGCGGGTTGGCCACACCGACGATGTCCATAATCGAACTGCATCCTTGCGCGTCCAGCCAGGCCTGCAGGTCGTCGATAAGCTGAATCGGGGCTGACGGATGGCTGAAACACACCGTGCCCATCTCCACCGCGGTAGCACCAGCCATGAAGAACTCCAGTGCATCGTTCAGGCCGAAGATGCCACCGATACCAATGACAGGAATGGCCACTGCCTGCGCCACCTGGTACACCTGTCGCACAGCCACCGGCTTCACGGCGGGACCGCTGAGGCCACCGGTCGTGTTGGCGATTCGACTGGTGCGCGTGACAGGATCGATGCTCATACCGACAAGGGTGTTGATCAGGCTAACGGCATCCGCGCCTTCGGCTTCAACCGCAGCCGCGATCTCGGCGATATCCACCGCGCCAGGACTCAGCTTGATAACCACCGGCAGGGTAGTCGCCTGACGCACTGCCCGGGTGACATCAGCACTCATGCGGGCGTCCCAGCCAAAGCAGAATCCACCGGCGTGGATGTTGGGGCAGCTAATATTTACTTCGAGCCCGGCCACGCCCGGAACCTCGTCGAGCTTGCGAGCCATCATCGCGAAGTCCTCAACCGTATCTGCGGAGAAATTCACGATGGCGGGAACGTCCCACTTCTCCCACACTGGCGGGTACTTCCTGATGAATTTGTCGATACCGGGGTTCTGCAGCCCGATGGCGTTGAGCATGCCGGCCGGGGTCTCGGTGATGCGCGGCATCGGATTACCCGCGCGAGGCAGCGGCGTAATGCCCTTGCTGCAGAAGGCGCCGAGTCGCTGGATATCGATGACGTGGCTGTATTCCTGCCCGTAACCGAAACAACCGGATGCGGGGATAACCGGGTTACGCAGGACCAGCTCGCGCGGATTGTTCGGCGCGAGGTCCACCTGCAGGCTGGCCCGATTAGCGGGGGTCTCAATCATCACCACACCACCGCTTCCATATCGAACACCGGGCCGTCAATGCAACTGGCCTTCATGCCGCGTTTGGTCTCGACTACGCAGCCGAGGCAGGCACCAACGCCGCAGGCCATCGTGCGCTCGACACTTATCTGCACCTGCGGCCCCTTGCCGAACCGGTTCTGCATCACCACGTTGCGTAAC
>JBHWTK010000026.1:0-73084 GCA_043427975.1 Chloroflexia bacterium
GGTGCCAATACCATCGAGCCATTCCGGAAACGGCCCTTTCTCCCATTCCAGCCGGGCGGCTGCGCGCGCATTCGCAACCAGTTCGTGCGGGTCGATTCCGGCTGCTGCCTGCGCATGCCGGGCAGTGGCGAGGAAGGCGGCCTCGGTGGCGACATCGTCCGCCAAGATGGTGTCGTCGAGGTCGAGCAATACGGTTGTGATCACGCGGGGCCCTTTCGTGCGAGTTTGTTCGCGGCCGCATCGAGTGCGGAGGCGAAGTTCGAGCGGTCTTTCTTGCTGTAGGCAGAGGGGCCACCGGTGATCTCGCCCATCTGGCGGAGCATGGCATTGAGTTCCCGCCCGGCCAGCGCCTCGCCGATGCGATTGGGGTTGAAGTGGTTGCCACGGAAGTCGATGCACATTGCTCCAACTGACAGGGCGCGCGCCGCCAGCGGAATATCGGCCGTTAGCACGAGATCGCTGGCGGTAGCGTGTTCGGCGATCCAGTCGTCGGCGGCATCTGGCGATCCCGGCACGACGATGCTGCGCGCCACCTGGCTGGCATCGGCAGGAATGCGGATAGGCACATTGGCCACGACCATGAGTGGCAGCTTGTAGCGAGCAGCGGTGCGGAAGACGAGGTCTTTCACGGGGCAGGCGTCGGCATCGAGGTAGATGGTGGGTGGCAAGGCGGTTTCATTCATGCGGGTAGCGTACCCCAATGATCGCGCCAGATGAACCCTGCCTCCCTGCCCTCGCTATACTGTGGCCAGAGGTTAATGAGGAACCGATATGGCATTGCATCCACATGTTGCACAACACATCCCCAAAATCCGGGAACTCGCTGAGGCCTATGGCGTAGACAGACTCGAGATTTTCGGCTCGGCCAACACGCCACACTTCGATCCCAGTCGCTCGGACGTTGATTTCCTCGTGCACTACGCGCCGGGATATGACTTCGGGTATTTTCTCAGCCGCTTTCTGGATTTGGAGGACGATCTGGCCAGGATACTGGGGCGGCCAGCCCAGCTTGTGATGACAAGCGCCTTGAAGAAAGAGTCGTTTCGGAACAACGCCAGCAGGACAAGGACCATAATCTATGTCCGAGATGCGAGCGTCCTGCCAATATCCGTGAAAACCTGAAGTAGCACCGAAGACGAAACGCCAAAGACAAATGAAGAGGGGGACCTTACGGTCCCCCTCGTGTGCTACTCGCTCTTCCGCTGTTTGTTGGATGTACCCGATTCTTCCTTGCTGCCCTGGCCGCTTCCCACGGTAATTTCCGGGAACCGGCTTTCCATCACCTGCAGTGACACCTTGCGGGGCTTCGAGGCCTCCAGCTTGGGGAGCACTACGCGGAGCATACCGTTGGAGAACTGGGCCTCCACTCCCTCCTCATCAATCGGGAACGGGAGTGTAATGCTGCGCTCGAACGAGCCCCTCGGGACTTCGGCGAGGTACCAGGAAACCGGATCGCCCTTTTCGTCCTGCTGCTTGCGCTCGCCACTGACCTTACCGGTAATGGTGAGGGTGTCCTTGTCGACCGAAACACTGGCGTCATCCGGATGAATGCCCGGCATGGCCGCAAGCACAACGGCATGATCGTTGGTCGCGTAGCAGTCCACCAGCATGCCCATTGTCAGGTCGCCGTTCGAGCTGGATGTCGAGCGGTTGGATTGAAGGGGCAGCCGGGTCGCCTGGTTGAAAGCGCTATTGAACGAATCAAGGATGGAAAGAACGTCGTACAGTGGAGATTGACGAATCATGGTAAAAACCTCCTTTGCCCAATTCGAATTTCTCCGAACTAACCAGAGGTGGCCTTATGGCCGACCGTCACCTACAGTATAGGAATGCTTCCCGGTTTTGTCAACACTCCTTCATACTTCGACTCAACTATCTGATTTGTTGGCGGGAATACCTGGCGATCAGTCGAGCCATGTCCAGGGCTCAGTCGGGTACTCCCCGTCCCGAAGCACATCCAGCAAATCAGCGAGTCCGATGGGATAAACCTGATCGTAACTGGCGCGAATATCATCTGCAGAGAACCACCGCTGGGCGGTGTAATCCTGAAACTCGTAGGGGAGCATGTTCCCGATGTGAGGGAGTTGTCCGTTCAGACGGGCAACGAAATAGCGCTCCTGCGCAAGAGTCGGGATCCCGGCAATCATGCCAAGCGCCTCGCGCGTCGCCACCACAGGGCTAAGCCGCACATCGTCAATACCGCATTCCTCCCACAGTTCGCGTCGGGCGGTATCCTCCCAGCTTTCCCCCTCCTCTACCCCGCCACCCGGCAGGATCCATCGCGGTCGAACCGGATCGTTGATCCGGAAAAGCCAAACCCTGGAATCCGCATCAAGCAGGATGATGCGCGAGCTCCGGCGCACCGGCGGGCCGGAGGCGAGCAAGTCGCGTTCCTCTACCAGCGCCTGGATGTTCTCGAGGTGCATTGCCGAGGCGAGTTCAGATGCCGCCCGGTGTTCATCCAGTTCGTGCAGCACACGGGCAGCGATTTCCTCGGCGCCCTCCCCTTCCCGGGCCTGGCAAACGGCAGGACCGAGCGCTTCCAGGTATCGGCGATCAGCATCAAGGCGGCGCTGTGCTTCGCCCTGGTTGGCGGGCGAGCCATGGCCGGGCACGATCCACTCCACCCGGTCTATCACCGTCTGAAGTCGATCCAGCGTCTGCAGGTAGATGGCAACGCCGCGGCTACCACCGTCGACGCTGGGGATCTCGATATCGCTCAGGGTATCGGCAACAAAGGCCACCCCGTGCTCCGGCAGGAGAAGCGCTGCCTGGCCATCGGCATGGCCAGGCACGGGCATAAGTTCGCAGGCGATGCTGGCAATACTCCCCCGCCCCCACGGCATTGGCTGCTCCGTGAACAGCAGCGAGTCATCCCACGAATCCGTCAGGCCAAACGCTCTTTCTGCATCTGCGAGGCTCTTCCGGATCCGGTTGGAATCGCTATTCAGCAACGCCACGGTTTCCGTGCTGGCGTACCGGGGTACATCAATACCGAAACCGGCCTGCCAGAGCACATGGTCCCAATGGGCATGGGTGGAGAATCCGGCAAAGACCTCGCTGGAAGCCGCAGCAATGGCATCCATCTCCTCCGGGTAAATACCGGGGTCAATGAGCAAGGTTCCCTGCGGCCCCTGCACGATGCCGGTATTGGTTTGCCACAAACGGGATTGATGAAGGGACACATGAGGCGTGAGCTTCTGCATGGGGCCACCTCGATAGAAGCGCATGGTATGACGGACACTGGGGTTAGTCGCGGGCTATCGGGAGGATTCTAGTTCCCGCCCTCGATCGGAGCCGGAGTGCTGACAGGTTCAGGTTCCTCATCCTGCTGCTCGCGGGTGTAATCTTCCAGGGTCCAGGCATCGCCGGCAGGATCCCAAGCATCATTTCCCAAGATTACGACGATATCGTAACCATAGTATCCACTCCCGATAGCAGATTCACGGGCCGGGTCTCCGAACGTGATCGTGTCCTGCCCAACGCTGATCAACTCGGACACCAGGGCACTGGTACCGAGGTTGCCTTCGACATCGAGGATGGTAGAGCGATCGTAGTTGCCTACGTCTTCCGCGGTATCAACGGATATCTGCCAGAACCCGTTGTATTCCAGCACGGTGCCGACACGGCCGGCAAGGCCACGGTTATTGGTGCCGTTAATAATGAGGATACGGGCGCCATAATCGGGGTTCATGTATGCCGCCCCAGGTGAAGACACGCTGTAGCCGACGAAATCGCTCAACAGATCCTCCATCAGGAGCCAGTCGACACTGAGGTAGTAGATTCCGTTGTCTCCAATATCTTCGTATAGCGCCGGCATAACCGGTATTTGTGTGATCCGATCGCGCGGAATCTCGAGGCCAACCTGAGCCAGCTTGATTGCATCGGTAATTGAAATGTCGGTGCGAACAGTGTCGCCGAAATCGGTAATCAGCTTTGGCAACTGCGTAATGATGTCGGGATTCAGGTGCTGATCGCGCAGGGCCAGCAATACCTGTTGCTGCCTGGCAGCGCGGCTGGCGTCGCCATCCTGGTGACGGGTGCGCGCATAGATCAGCGCTTCCTCGCCATCGAGGTGCTGCCATCCGGCCGGGAAGTAGATGCGCTGGTAATTGAAGTTTTCCGCCGGGTAGGTGTTGTCCATAATCGGGTAGGGGACATCAACGTAAATGCCGCCCACGGTATCGATCATCTGGACGAAGCCGTTGAAATCGATCTGCACGAAGCCATGGATCGGGATACCGAAATTGGCTTCAATGGTACGGATCATGAGTCCCGCACCCCCGCCCTGCACCTTGTTGTAATCCCCGAGCGCAAAGGCGGCATTGATTTTGTCGATACCGTACCCGGGGATCACCACCTTTACATCGCGCGGGATCGACATGATGCTGGCTGACTTGTTCCTGGGATCGATGTTCACAAGCATGATCGTGTCAGTACGGCTCGAACCATCCGACGAGGAAAGATCGGCACCGAGGAGCAGGATCGTGATGCGATCTTCACCGTTCCAGTGGGAGATACCCTGGTCCGGCGTGCGCTCCACCAGTTCCGGGGTTCCCTCACGGTTGAGCTGGGCCACCAGCGACGATTCGTTGTGCTGGATATTGCCGACCTGTACATCCCGGTAGGCCCGGAACGATGAGAACAACACGGGTGTGAGGATAATGAGTGCCACCATCGCCAGGATGGACGGCACACCGATGACGGGCCAGAACCACTTGCGGCGCGTAAGTCGTTTCCACCGGCTGGAGGTGCCGAGCGTGCGAGATTGCGCAGCCCGCGCCCGCAGGAGATCTTGCGCCAGCTGTGTATTCGGCAGGGCGGCTGCTACCGCCCGGGGTGCCCGGGATGGTGGTTGTTGCCGGTAACGGGTATCCGGCCCGGCCTGCGGCGATGCCGCCTGGCCTGAGGAGGCATGGAGGCGTGCATACCGTTCACTCCGCGATCGGGGCCGCTGCTCCTGTTGCGGTGCACGGGGCGGCTGAGGCCGCTGCCTACGCCGGCGCAGGTAGTCGTTCTGGTGCGGGGGCCGGTTGTAGGGTTCACGGTCGGGCATGGAAGGCAGGGCAGGGGATAGGCCGAACGGACGTTTGCACGCAGTCTACCATTATGAGGCTCGCGGTCGCGGCGCAGCGCCCGGATCGAGAGGGAGCCGAGTGGCATGGACGGTCGGCTGCTGGCCGCGATGCTAGAATGAACCCGACGAGCGTGCGGACACCGGTGTTCGCAATACCCATGATGGAGTACCAACGCAATGGCAAATATCGAGCGATCGCTGGTGATTGTGAAGCCCGACGCAGTACAGCGCGGCCTGATCGGCGAGATCATCTCGCGCTACGAGAAGCGTGGCCTGAAGGTTGTGGCCATGAAGTTCGAGCAGGTTTCCGAGGAAACCGCCGGCAAGCACTATGGCGAGCACAAGGGCAAGCCGTTTTACGAGGGCCTGGTGAGCTACATCACCAGCTCGCCGAGCGTGTTGATGGTGATTGAGGGTCCGGATGCGGTCAGCATCGTGCGCACCACCAACGGTGCCACCAAGCCGGCCGAAGCCGCCCCGGGTACGATCCGCGCCGATTTCGGTGTGACCATCGGCCGGAACCTCGTGCATGCGTCTGATTCCGTCGAGAGCGCAGCTCGCGAGGTCGAGATCTTCTTCGGTGATGGCGGTATCGTGGAGTACACCCGCGCTATCGATGCCTGGATCGTCGAAGACTAATCAGTAACCGGGTAACCAGGACTGCCACCGGGCCGGGATGTGTTTCATGTGAAACATCTCCTGGCCCGTTCGTTTGGGCCTGGCTCGGTTCCCGGTTCCCGATCGCAAGCACGAAATGGCCACTGGTGTTTCATGTGAAACATCTAGCGCCAGTCCGTGAAGGCATGTGGCTCCCTCTGCCAACATCCCGAAAAAGGCCACCGCTGCACGACCAAACCTCCGCCCGCCCGGTAGGGGACAGACTGCGGTAAACTACCTTCCAGTACGCCGCATTATGCGGCAGTGTATCGACTATGCCGTGATTGCTGGAAGCGAGCCGATTGCAGATGGTGTTATCAGACCGCGATATCCTTGTCGCCCTGGAGCAGGGCCGGATCAAGATCGACCCCGCACCGGACCTCGAGAAGCAACTGGGGTCGGTATCCGTCGATTTCCGCCTCGGGAACACCTTTATGGTGTTCGAGCACAGCCGCTTCAGCTACATCGATCCCCGCCACCCGCAATCTATCGGCGATGCCATGCGCACGATCACCGTGGAGGATGACGAGGCATTCATCATGCAGCCGGGTGATTTCGCACTGGCCAGCACTAAGGAATCGCTCGAACTCTCCAACGACCTGCTTGGTCGCCTGGAAGGCCGCAGCAGCATTGCCCGCCTGGGCATTACGGTCCACAGCACCGCCGCGGTGTTCGAACCAGGCTGGATCGGGACAGCAACGATGGAGCTGAGTAACCTGGGCCGCATGCCGGTAGCCCTGTACCCGGGCATGCGCATCTGCGCATTCTCGTTCCAGGCGGTCTCAAGCCCGGTGATGACCCAGTATCGAGACAAGAAGGGCAACAAGTACGCTGGCCAGATCGACCCGCGTGCAAGCCAATTATCCGAAGAGAACAAGGCCGGTAATCCGTAAACCGGAGAAGGGGAGCAGTATGGGCAACCTGGCAGAGATCCGCAATCGATTCGTCCCGATCCTGAGGGTGGTGGCGAATCAGTATCAGGGCCGCGTACCGGAAGGGTATCCACATATCGTCGACAACGTGGATTCCGGCATGGTTGGGCTCGAACTCGATCCTAACTACGCTGTGTATATCACGGAGGATAACGACGGCGTTTTCGCCGAACTCTACCGGCGGGAACCGCGTATCGATTCGCGGGCGACCGCCAGCCGGCAGAAGTATGGTGGTGCTCCCAATAGCGACCGGCGCCGGGTGGTTGATACCCTTACCGACCAGGAACTGCGCAACCTCGTTGCAGAGCTCAAGAACTCCTTCAACACGCAGCCCGGCCTCATCTACATCACCGACGACTGATCGATCCCTCATCCGCTAGTACAGACAACAGCCCGCCTGTCGGCGGGCTGTTGCGTATCCGGTTTTGTTGGACTGGCGTGATCCTGTCGTTGCCAGGGAACTCACGGAACCAGAAGTAGCGGACATCCAACGGGCTGAGCTGCCGGCCTCCATATCATGCGGTTCACGCTCCCAGGCCCTACTCGGATGAGCCACCACCATCCGAACCACCGTCCGAACTGCTGGAATCGGAGCCGCTGTCGGACGTTCCTCCCACCGACGGCGTAGCCGCAGGTTCCGGGACATCGCTACCAGGAGCTGGCTCGTCTGTTTGCTCCCGAATATGCTGGGTTTCGTGGGATCCGGCAATGCCAGCCTCCTGCGAACGGGCCGCCTTGCGGGCGGCTACCTCTTCAGGGCTGAGCGCCGCCTTCCTTTTGACGCCAATCTGCGCGTCTTTACGGTTTGCCCGTTTCCGCTTGTTCGCCTGGTCGATGGTCCATAATGTGACGACGACCGCGATGATCAGCGGCACCACAATCACAATAACGATTAGCAGGAACCATTCGAACGTGGTCATATCGTCTCCGGGCACGTAGGCTTTATTTATGGCACTATAGTAAACAGCAATGCCGCCGGGCTAACCCGGCGGCATTGGCATTCTCTTCTTATCCGACCGCCAGCAGTACCGGGTTCTCCAGGTACGTCCGAACGGATTGCAGGAACGAGGCGACCTCCGCACCATCCAGCGCGCGATGATCGGCGCTCAGGGTGATGGTCATCTGGTTGCCAATGGTGATCTCGCCATTCTTCACCACCGGAACTTCCGCTACCGAGCCAACCGCGAGGATAGCGACCTGCGGCGGGTTGATAACGGCGATGAACTCGCTGACATCGAACATGCCCAGGTTGCTGATGGTGAAGGTACCGCCCTGGTATTCCTCCAGCTTCAGGCCACCCTCGCGGGCGCGCTTGCCGAGGTCCTTGGCCATCTTGCTGATGGTGCCGAGGCTCTTCTCGTTGGCTGCCGGGATGAACGGGGCAATCAGGCCACCATCCATCGCGATCGCGATGTTGATATCGATGCTGTCCTGCTGGTACAGGTCGCCATCGACGAAGGTGCGATTCACGTTTGGATGCTCTACCAGGGCCATGGCCGCGGCCTTGATGATCAGGTCGTTCACGCTGATCTTCACGCCGCTGGCTTCCAGCTGGGCATTGGTGTTCTTGCGGAATTCCAGCGCAGCCGTCATATCGATGCTGGCACTCACGTAGTAATGGGGGATGAACGCCTTGCTCTCGCTCATGCGATCGCCGGTGACCCGCTTGATCTTCGGCATGTCCACCTTCGTGCCAGTAACGGCATACGAGGGGGCAGCCGCTCGAGCAGCCGGTGCAGCGGAGGTCGTCGCGGGCTCGGCAGTTTTCGCCTCACCGGCGGCGGTGGGCATGGGCTTGCTGCCATCCAGGTATGGCTGGATATCGCGCTTCACGATGCGGCCATCCGGGCCGGAGCCACTGACAAGGCCGAGATCGAGGCCAGCTTCTTCCGCCAGCCGCTTCACCAACGGACTGGCGCGGAATTTGTCATTACGCTGGACACTTTCACCCTGGGCCTGGGGGGCTGGTGCTGGAGCCTCTTCGGACTGCTGCTCCCCACCCATTGCCTCGAGTTCTTCTCGCGTGCCTTCGTCAACGGAAGCTTCACCAATTGCCTCGGCTTCCTCGGCGGATTTCGCGGCCGGCTTCTCGCCCTTGCCAACTTCATCCTGCGCGCCGATGGTGGCAACCACCTCGCCGATCGGGACAACATCGCCTTCGTCGACAAACACATTGGTGAGGAAGCCGCTTTCCTGGGCTTCCATCTCCAGTGTGATCTTGTCGGTTTCGATTTCCGCGAGGGGATCACCCTCGGAAACCTCATCACCCACGGCCTTCAGCCACTTGATGAGGGTTCCTTCCTCCATAGCGTCGCCCATTTTGGGCATGATTACTTCAGCCATGGGTTACTTCTCCAGATACAGAACGCGCCGGACAGCGCTTATCACATGATCCATGGTGGGGAATCCGGCCACTTCCAGGTTGCGAGCGTAGGGGGCCGGCACTTCGGCACCGGATACGCGCTCAACCGGCGCATCCAGGTAATCGAACGCCTCGTGCTGCAGCACAGCACACACCTCGGAAGCGACGCTGAAGTAGCGCCACTGTTCCTGCACCACTACCGCGCGGTTGGTCTTCTTCACCGAGTTGACGAAAGTTTCCTTATCCAGCGGGCGGATTGAGCGCAGGTCAATCACCTCGGCGCTGATCTCCTGCTCGGCCAGCTTGTCGGCTACCTTCAGCAGCAGCGGCACCTGGCGTCCGTAGGCGATAAGGGTCACATCGGTGCCCTCGCGCGCGACACGGGCCTTGCCAAACTCGACGGTTTCGTCACCTTCGGGTACTTCGCCCTTGGTGCCGTACAGGGCACCGGCCTCGAGGAAGATCACCGGGTTGGGGTCGCGGATCGCCTCGAGCATCATGCCCTTCACATCGGCGGGCGTGGCCGGGCTCACAACCTTCAGGCCGGGGAAGTGGCCGTAAAAGCCCTCCAGGCTGTGGGTATGCTGGGCGCTCAGTTGTACACCACCACCGTTGGGGCCGCGCACCACCAGGGGCACGTTCACCTGGCCGCCACTGAAGTAGTGGAGCTTGGCGGCGGTCTGGATGATCTGGTCGGCAGCAAGGAAGCTGAAGTTCCAGGTCATCATCTCGACGATGGGCTTCAGGCCGGCCATGGCCATACCGATGGCTGCCCCGGTGAATCCACCCTCGGCGATAGGGGTATCGATAACGCGTTTCGGGCCGAACTGGTCGATGAGGCCGTTGGTGACGAGGTGGGTACCGCCATAGAGACCGATATCCTCACCCAGCAGCACGATGGATTCATCGCGCTCCATTTCTTCAGCCATCGCACTGCGCAGCGCATCGCGATAGGTCATGACGGGCATGAGCTGAAATCCTTTCCAAGAGGGAGCAGAAGCTCCGTGAATGCCAGGTGATTAGCCCGCCGGTTCGATATAGGTATCGTCGGCGTACACATCGGTCAACAGTTCGGAGAGATCCGGTTCCGGGCTTTCCTCGGCAAACTTCACGGCCTCGTCGGCCTTGGCCTTGGCTTCGGCGCGGATGGTTTCCAGGCGGTCTTCCTCGATGCCCATCTCAATCAGCTGCTGGTGGAGCAGGGGAATGGGATCCTTCTCGCGCCACTTGGCCACTTCTTCCTTGGAGCGGTACTGCTCCAGGAAGTCGGCGGCACCGTGCGGCACAATCCGGTAGCTGAACGCCTCAATCGCGTAGGGCTTGCCGGTTTCGCGCACGCGCTCCTGCGCCTTTTCGGCCACAGCGAGCACGGCCTGGAGATCCATGCCGTCGACGCGCTCCCACTCGATGCCATAGCTCTCGAACTTGCGGCCGAGGTCAGTCATGGCCGTTGCGCGCTCGACGCTGGTACCCATGCCGTACTGGTTGTTCTCAAGGATGAAGAGGCAGGGGCACATGCCCGTTTTGCCCCACAGGCCGGCAAGGTTGGCAGCTTCATGGAAGGCACCGTTGTGGATGGCACCATCACCGAGATAGAGCTGCACCACTTCATCGCCACCCTGGTAGCGCTTGCCATAGGCCATGCCCGGGCCGAGGGGAATGTGGCCACCCACAATACCGTAGCCACCATACATGCCGCCTTCCGTATGGAAGAGGTGCATGGAGCCACCCTTGCCCTTCACGATACCGGTGCCCTTGCCGTAGAGCTCGGCCATCACGCGCTTCGGATCGGCACCCTGCAGGATCGCATGGGCGTGATCGCGATAGGCGGTGATGGTGATATCGCCCTCTTTCATGGCATTGATGAAACCGGTTGCTACGGCTTCCTGGCCGCTGTAGACGTGGAGGTAGCCACCGATTTTGCCCTGCCGGAACGCCCTGGTAGAGGCATCCTCGAACAGACGGATTTCCACCATCTTCTGGTAGAACCCGACAAGGGCTTCTGCGTCGTACGCCACTTGCGCCTGTCCTTCCGTATACGTATCGGCGGGGAATGTTGCCGGCGCCGTCGCCGGATCCAGCCGATCCACACTGCTCGAAACTGGTTGCGCGCTTACTCCGGCCGTTTGCGCAGGATATGTACCTTCGCTACCAGGCCCGAGGTAGGCGCGTTGCGCCGGGGTGGCGCCTGCGTGATGTGCGTATCGCTCCCGCACAGCGGTTCTGGTGGTGATTGTACCGTATGATGCAACCTTAACTCTCATAGCCCTTCGGCCAGCTATCATGAGAATAATGAATACAATAGGGATTAACAGGCGCTGATACTGCATGTGGAAACGCCTTCTTTAGTTATTTAGCCCAAGTGGCAGTAGACGTGGCGAAAACGTGCATGTTACAGAAACATGACGAACTGCAAAAGGGGCATTTTCCCGACATAAATCCGCATAAGTGTTCCGTATGATACCAACAGGGACTACTAGAACAGAGCGCCTGCCTGACCACCCAACCGGGAGGTTGATCCAGGTACGGGCGCATTTCGATTACAGAGATCCCGGAGGTGGGTCATGGAAGTATCGCGTCGTAGCTTCGTTAGGTCTGGATTGATCACCGTTGGGATTCTCGCTTCTCCCGCTCATGGTTTTGGTCGGGCGCAAACACCCCTGACACCTCCCGCAAACGGTGTTCTTGCAAACCCTCTTGATGCCCTGGACGGAGAGAAAATCCGGGCAGTCATTAACGGTGAACGCGTCGTCGTACGGCTCATTGGCTGCGATGCCCCGGAGCCAGAGGTGGAGGAGAACACCACAGAATGCGGCTTTGCTGAATCTCGATGGGCCCTGGCCAATGCAGTCGCTGGTCGCACGCTTCTCCTGGAAGCGGACAAAGAAGATAAGGACAGCAAGGGTCGTCTGTGGCGCCATGTTTGGCTCGTGAATGCTGATGGGACTGACGGTGGACTACTGAACCAACAACTCCTGCAGCAAGGATGGGTAACAACTCAAGAAGAAGAACTCAACGTCAAGTACGCCGATGTTTATGCTTCGGCAGCCAAAGAGGCGAAAACAGGTAAAGCCGGCGTATTGGCGACGTGCTCGGGGTTCCACCAGGAAACGAACCGCCGCGGCGGCCACGATGATCCGGCTTTGGTTGGTGAGGTAGTCCAGGTGAAGGGTGTTCAAGCAATACTGAACAGTTACTACTTCTCCTGGGCCGATGCTCTGGGCCTTGCTCCGACCGGAGGATACAAGTTCCTCATGTTGAACTTCACATTCACCAATGTGAGGGAAACAGGAAAATTCGATTACTACTGGGAGAAAATCGCAGGTAAGGATCTAGATACCGGGGCTGACTATGACAATCCCGATCTGATCTTTCTCAATACTGGAACGGAAGCAGCAGAGCTAAGTCCAGGCGAATATGCAATCGTGGAAACGGCAGTAGAGGTGCAGGAAACGGCAACAAATATTCGCGTGAAGTACACCGTAGAAGGCGATTATGCCCTCTACTGGCTTACCCCGGTCTACTAGTTTGTTCCTGCGAAACGACCGTGTGGGCTTAACAGAGAGGATATGATCATGGCTACCGAGGCAACACTTCCGCATAACGTCTACATCTCTACGCAAAGTCACAATCACTCGCTGGTCACGCGGGCCTTCTGGTTCCTGTTCGTAGGATGGTGGCTCTCGGCGCTATTCATGTTCATGGGCCTTGTCGGTATCGCATCAATTTTCCTTGCACCGGTAGGATTCTGGTTTATCAACCGGGTGCCGAAGGTGCAGACGTTGAGAAGCCGAAGTACTCATTGGGAGTACACGGAGCAGGAGGGAACAACCTACATCAGTGAACGCCGCGCCCGGCAGCATCCCTGGTACCTGCGCCTGCTGTACTTGCCGATCGGTTTTACCCTCGGGCTTGTCTGGCTTTCGATCGCGTGGCTGGTGAGCTTGCCAATCATTACGTTGCCCCTCTCTGTCTGGATGGTCGATCGCGCGCCGGCCATTATTACGCTCGAGAAGAACTAGCTCGATCATCCAAATAATTGGCGAAGGCGGCAGGCATCCATGTGCCTGCCGCCTTCTTTTCCTGCCTCACCCGGCCCGGGTTAGTTGACCGGCTCTACCGCCACATAGATGGTGCAAATGCTGTCGTCGGCGTCGGGGCCGAATGTGTACAACTCCACATCGCCGGTAAAGGTGCGCTGCCAGGGGATGGTGCCATCCGCAAACTGGTTCAGCAGCCAGGTCCACGCCGCCGGAATGGTGCTATGGAACGGACCCGATACCTCCAGCGCCAGGAAGGTGCCGGGCGGCACTTCCACCATGCCGACATCCTCGGGCAGGTCTTCGCCACCGGTTACGCGCATGCCCATGGTGTACCTGTACAGCGGATCGTGCGTGTGCAGGTTGGTGAAATGGGTATAGGCGCTGGCCATTTGCCCGGCCGGGTGAGCGTGCAGCATGCCCACGTTCAGGGGCTGTTCCATCATCTTGTGGATCACGCGGCTGATCGGGCTGGTGCCCGGCTCGGCCCGGAGCTCGATGCTGTTGCTCGTGTCTGCCTGGTACCCGGCGACAAGGATGGGCATGCCGATGGTAACGAGCTTGAGTTGCTGCGATGAAAACGTGGGGCCCGATCCATTGGTGTGCATCTCAACCTCCCGGCATAGGTGCGACCCGCCATGGCCACAACCCGCGGATATGGGCTAGGCCCGGCGCGAATGCGATCACATGTTCTATTCCTGAATTGTAGCACTCGCAACGCCGGTTTGGTGACACCCTCCCCACGTGCATCCCCGGCTACAACTGTGCCGAAAACAGAACCGGCCCGACCGGCGGATACCGGTCGGGCCAGGGCGGCGACACTACTCGCCGGATTTCTCGAATGATGCGGCGTGCTCGGCCTCGGCGGCGAGGGCGTTCAACTGCTCGCTCAGGCGAGAACCGCTGGCGTGCAGCGCGTAACCAACCTGCGGACGGGCGGGCTTGCGCCTCCAGGGCGTGGCCTTGCGCTGCTCTTCATAGCTCGGTGGAGCCACATGGAACTGCTCGAAGCGCTCGGGATCAAGCACGTCCTTGCCGGTGGCATCGAACACATCCAGAATCTCCTGCGCCGTGCGGTACTGGGTGGAGGGACGCCGTGGACCTTCCTCCGGGATCGGTACCGGCAGGACTCCTCGCTCCGGCACGGTGGATACATCGGGCAACTGGCCCGGTTGTTGCGGGCTCCGCACGGCCCCAGGTGCCACGGGCGCAAAAGGTCGATCGGTATTCACCTGGTTGCCGATGTTTGCGTATTTGCGAAGGACAAATGCCATGATGCCGAAAACTCCCTGAATACACGGCCTCTCGTACGGGCATTGTAGCATTGTCGAATACCAGTCCAGGCTCCAGCGCCGTCCAACACGATGCATCAAGGAGGACCATGAAGCGATACTTGCCGTTCTCGGTGTACGACCTTAAAGACAGCCTCTGGTACCGCCCCGGGTTGATGACGGCGGCTGCGCTGATCCTTTCCTTTCTTACCCTGCAGTTGGATAACTGGCTCTTCGGCACGCAGCGTGTGGAACTACCATGGCTTTTCGGGGGAGGCAGCGAAGGGGCCCGTGGGGTACTCACCGCAATTGCCAGCACCATGATCACAGTTGCCACCACCGCATTCTCCGTGACGCTGGTGGCCCTGCAGCTCGGATCGAGCCAGTTTTCTCCACGTATCCTGCGAAGTTTCACCGGCGATGTCGGCAACCAGATGGTGCTGGGCATCTTCATTGCCACCTTTGCGTACTCGCTATCGGTGCTTCGCTCGGTTCGGTCCCAACGGGAAGATTTCGAAGCGTTCGTCCCGACTGTCAGCGTCTCGGTGGCGGTGCTTCTGGCCTTTGTATCAGTAGGCTCCCTCATCTACTTTTTTCATCACGCCACCCGTACCATCCAGGCATCGGTGGTAATTGATCGCACCCTAAGCGATACCAGTGGGCTGATAGAGCAACAGGCCACCTGGCTTGGAGAACCCGGCAGGCGCCTGTTGCAGGAACCACTGGCCCTGCCAGCATCGTTCCGGATGCTGGGCACGGTTGCATCTACTCGCGCCGGTTACCTGCAAAACGTTAATCACCAGGCACTGTCGCAGGTGGCGACAGCCCATTCGGTGATCATTCGGTTGCAGCCGCGTATCGGCGATTACCTGAACACTGGCACACCGCTCGCCACTATCTGGCAGGAGGCCGGGGCCGAACCGGCAGAAGGCGAGCAGGATACGCCGCTCTCCGAGGCAATACAGGACTGTTTCACGATCGGCATGGAGCGCACGCTGGAGCGCGATGCGCTGTTTGGCATGCAGCAGCTTACCGATATCGCCCTGCTCGCACTATCACCCGGAACAAACGATCCCACCACTGCGGTTGGCGTGATCGACGGTATAGGCACGGCGCTTATCAGGTCGACATGTGTTACCGGCGCGGAAGTCGTCTGCACCGATGACGGTGCGATCCGGCTTATCTACCCGGTACCGGGCTTCGGCGATTACCTGCGCATTCCGTTCGACCAGATTCGGTACTACGGCTCCAACGATCCATATGTCGTCATGCATGTGTTGCGCACCCTGGAGGTGGTGGCCCGTGAAGTGGGGCCAGATTACGCGCCGGAGCTGAAGCGCGTCGCGCTGGATTACGAGGAATCGGCCGCGAGGCAAAACTGGATTCCGGCCGATACTGCCCGCGTGTGCCAGGCTGCTGCCTGGGCACAGTCACCCGGCTAATTGATCCCTCGTCCTCCCGTGTTCTCAGCCCGGAATACGGACACGCGCTGTCCCTGGTCTGGGTGACACGATGCCTCGACACGTTCGCGATTCCACCAGGGTACCCGCGTGAGTTCAGGAACCGATACATCCACCACGACCGCCCCAACACCTGCCCGTCAGGGTGGGTTCGCGGCGCTGCGCGACCGCTTTTTCGCCAATTACATCGCCGCCTACGCGCTTTCCATGACCGGCATGATAGTACGCGTGACTGCCATGGGGTACCTGGTGTACGACCTCACCGGCGATCCATTCCTGCTGGGCGTGATGAGTTTCGCGCAGGTGGCGCCAGAGATCATCTTCGGGCCGGTGGCTGCCGCCGTGCTGGACCGGCTGGACCGGCGTCGGCTGCTGATCATCATCCAGGTGGTGTATGTGATCGGCATGCTCACCCTCATGGCCCTGATTGGGCTGGAAGTGGTGGAGTTCTGGCACCTGGTGGTGATCGGCTTCATTCTCGGCACCGGCGCATCGTTCGATTGGCCGGCACGCATGGCGCTGGTGCCGACATTGGTTGATCGACCCCTGCTTTCCAGCGCGGTCGCGATCAATGCGGCAACGTTCAATGGCGCCCGGGTGATTGGTCCCTCGCTGGGCGGCTGGCTGATTGGGCTCGTTGGGGTGATGTGGTGTTTTGGCGTGTATGCGCTGGCATTGCTGCCCTTTATCGCCATGCTGGTGGTGATGCCGAAGAATCGACGCCCGGTGGCGCGACGAACAGGCGGATCCCCCTGGAGCGAACTTCGCGACGGGTACCGCTATATATGGGAGCACAAGCCGATTCGCGCCATGCTCACGGTGGATATCGTGCCGATCATGCTGGGCATGAGCTATATCACCATGGCCCCGGCCTTCGCACGTGATGTGCTGGATATGGGCAGCGAGGGGCTGGGGTACCTGCTGAGTGGCAGCGGGTTTGGATCGTTGCTGGGCACGCTGCTGGTGGCGCGCATGAGCGGCATGGGTGGCCGCGGCATGGTGGTAACCGTTGGGGTCGGGCTGTTCGGCGTGGCGCTGATCGCGTTCGGGCTCTCGTCCACGCTGGTGGCTGCGATGGCCATGATCGTGGTGGTCGGGCTGGTGTACGGCATCTACAGCACCATGAACGACACGCTGATTCAATCAACAGTGGATGACGATTACCGTGGCCGTGTTTCGGCAACCTATTCGATGATCTGGGGGCTGTCGCCAGTAGGCGGGCTGATCGCCGGCTCGCTGGCAAACTACGTCGGCGTGCAGTGGGCCATTGCCATTTGCGGCATGCTGGTGATCGCCTACCTGCCGTACCTGTGGTTCTTCACCCCGTTGCGCCGCGTGGAGTAGCAGGCCCATTGCAGGCACCGGCCTGTGAAAGTACCATGCCCACACCGACCCGTGCAGCGCCGCACATCTCCTCTTGCCCCTTGCCCGGATCGCGTATGACCACTGCACCGCCTGTCCACCGTATTCCCTTCCTCAAGCACCGCCACTACGCCTGGATCATGTTCGGGGTGGTGTTTGTCATCCTGCTCGGGGCGTCCGGGTT
The DNA here is from genome assembly GCA_043427975.1 of Chloroflexia bacterium. Classification (GTDB taxonomy): domain Bacteria; phylum Chloroflexota; class Chloroflexia; order Thermomicrobiales; family UBA6265; genus UBA6265. The sequence goes on from JBHWTK010000026.1 coordinate 17,346, forward strand.
CCGGTCGGCACCCGGTGTGCTCATGGTGCCGCTGCAGGAGGCGTTCGGCTGGGATCGGGGTACGATCTCGTTCGCGGTCAGCATCAACCTGGTGCTTTACGGTTTTATGGGTCCGTTCGCCGCTGCGCTGATGGAGCGGTTCCCAATGCGCATGGTGGTCTCTGTCGCACTTCTCACCATCTCCAGCGGCGCGTTACTCACCCTTGCCATGACGGAACCCCTGCACCTCTACCTCACATGGGGCGTGATGGTGGGGTTGGGATCGGGCTCGATGGCGACGGTGCTGGCCGCGACGGTGGTGAGCCGCTGGTTTGTGGCGAAGCGTGGTTTGGCCATGGGGGCACTCACCGCGGCCAGCGCTACCGGTCAACTTGTGTTCCTGCCGATCATCGCCAAACAGGCGAGTATCTTCGGTTGGCAGGCGGTATCGATCACCATCGCCGCAATGGCCTGGGCAGTGGTGCCGCTCGCGTTCATCTTCCTGCGGGATCGACCCGCCGACCTCGGCCTGGCCCGCTATGGCGCACCGACTGGCGATACGGTGGTGCGGGCACCAGGCAACCCGATTCGTCTGGCATGGAGCACCCTTGCCCAGGCGAGTCGATCGATAGATTTCTGGATCCTCAGCATCACGTTTTTCGTGTGCGGGGCAACCACGAACGGGCTTATCGGAACGCACCTGATTCCGGCCGGCCACGACCACGGCATGAGCGAGGTGGCCGCGGCCAACCTGCTGGCGCTTATCGGCATTTTCGATGTGGTGGGCACCATCGTCTCCGGCTGGCTGACCGACCGTATCGACCCGCGCAAACTCCTGTTTGCCTACTATGCGTTACGCGGCCTGAGCCTGTTGGCGCTCACGCATGTGCTGGGGAGCGTGAATTTCGGCTTGATTGCGTTCGTCGTGTTCTATGGGCTGGACTGGGTAGCCACCGTGCCACCCACGGTGGCGTTGTGCCAACAGATCTTCGGGCCGGGGAAGGGTTCAGTGGTCTACGGCTGGGTATTTAGCGCCCATCAGATTGGGGCCGCGCTGATTGCCTGGCTGGCCGGCTACACCCGCACCATCACCGGTGATTACGTGATGGCGTTCTACACCGCCGGGGCGATGGCGATGATCGCGGCCATGATGATCTTGCTTATCCGGCTACCGGGACCGACACCAATTGTGACGGTGGGTGCCGGCGACTAGCGACGTTACGAGATAACCGGTAACAACCCAACATCGGGCAGCCTTACGAATCGAAGTCGATTTGTGGTGCAGCACACACGGGGTTACCGGTTCCATAGAGGGTGAGATCGTATTTCAGTGTTTCGTCCGGATCGATCTCCAGGATCAGCTGGCTGTTGCTCACATTGCCGCCATCGACACACTGCACCAGCAACCACGCGTTGGTAATGCGCTCGTCGCCGGCGTTTGTCACGGCCACGTTGACATCGATCTCCTTCTTGCCATCGACATCACGCGATGCCAGCACGCTGAAGCCGCTGGCTTGCAACATTTGCCCCGATACGGCCTGGTTTGGAGCAGGATCGTCGCCGGGCACGTCGACCACGCCAAAGGCAATCAGGCCCATGGCGAGGGAAAACAGCAGTAACAAAACGGAAAACGCCGCCAGCACGACGATATAGCCGGGTAACGAGTTCCTGGGATCGGACGGTGGGTGGGCAGACATGAACAGCTCCGCAACGAATCGGTTGTCGCCACGTATTGTAGCCGCCTGCCGGGCACCCACAGCGGTATGGGCCATAGTAGGGTAAGAGAGCATGGTAGGGTAGGGATATACCACTATTCCTCACCCGGAAGGAGACCCATGGAATCCTGGATTGTAGCCGTGGCCCTCCTCGTGCTTGCACTGGTGATTGCCTATGCCAACTTCCAGAACGCCAGGCCGTTTCGCATTGAAGCGCGCACGACGCTCCCACCATCGGAGGCACTGGACACAATGCAGGCCCGGCTGGCGCGCGACGGCTGGAGCCTCGGTTACCGGGACACCACCCAGTTGACCATGAGTGCCGATCGCAACGCCGACCTCGGTTCCACCGCGGCGATCGGCTGTATTTCCGTCTGGTTCGGATTGCTATATGCGCTCTCATCCCGCCGAACGATTACGGTGAATGTGGAGGCCGTGAGACTGGCAGAAAGTACCACGATGATTGTCAACGGTAGCCGAAGCGGCAACGGCCTGCTGCGCTATATTGCCGAGCGGCTGCGGGAGCTACCAAAACCCTAAAAAGGAAGGACTACGGTTTCCCCGTATCGCTCTCCCGGAGGATCTTGTGCAGCGCCGCGAGGTCGGCGCGATGCTCTGCCAGGCGTGCCTCACGCACCTTGGCGGGAATGGCGATCAGCGCCTCCAGGTCGGATATCGCCGCCTCACCCACGCCTAACGCCTGCCCGGACGAGATGACTCCCGCCTGCCAGGCTGCGGCCGCGGCCGCGATGTACGAGTTGAAGAACGCAATGCCCGGCTCGTGGTGCGCATCCGGCTGATTCAGCGCCGTCTCCTTCACATCATGGATAAACACCGCCCGTACAGCATCGCCCAATTCCTGCAGCATTTCCCTGCCGACCTGGACATCGCCCTGACCGCTATCGCCCACAAATACGATGCCGTATTCGGGGAAGAGTTGATGGTACCGCCGGATATTCTGCATTTTGCGCCGCGCCATGTAGTGGTGCGATCGTAACGCCAGCAGGCTCCCCAGCAGGATCGTGTGCTGTCGAATACCCGCCTTGCGCAGGGATCGGCGAGTAAACCGGGAAACGATCCCGGCGATCAAGCCCGGACGTGCGCTGACGAAGGTAAGGTCACCGGATTCGCCGGAACCATCCGGGGCATGATCGAGCGCGTTGAAGAAGGCCAGCACGCCGGGGTAGCGCGTTTTGCCGGGATACCGTTTATCGTGCAGCCGGGCGAACACGGTATCGTCGATGTCTGACAGCACCTTGATCTCATCCGTGGGAACCTGGTGGGCGGCGATATGATCGATAATCTCCGCCCGGATGGCGGGGTCGTCGATGTCGGTGAACACCAGCCGTGGAAGGTCCCGGTAGGTGCCGGAGAGATTAAGGACGTTACGAAGGCGCCGTAACTCTTCTCCTGTTGACCCGAGGATGATGTTCCGGATCGCCATCTCCAGCGGCCTGTGGGTACGACCTTTCTGGAGCGCCCACACGATATCTGCCCGGGTTTGGAGCGAGAGGTCATGCAGGCGATCGACAGTAAGCAACTTAAGCAGCTGATCGAGGTGGTCTGGCCCATTTACCCTGTTATGGAAATTCCGTACCAGGATGTCGACGTCCAGCTCACGCAGGATGACATCCAGCGAGGCGTCCGGAGCTGCTTCCAGCAGGTCGAGGATACGCGCCTCGTCCTTACGGCCGGTCCAGCCCCGTTTGAGCGCCCTGATTTCCTTCACGATCTCCTGCAGGTTCATAGGCTACAGCGGCCTTTCCACGAATAATGAGTGCAGCGGGGTCTGCCGAAATCTCGACGCGGTGGACATCATGCCACACATCGCCGTCTACCTGGACCGCCGCCGGTGCTTCCGGAATAATCGTGACCTGCTCCACCAGATGATCGCCCACGCCCCGGACGGGCCGGGATGTGCCACGCACGCCTCGCCAGGCCAGGGGCAGCCACCCGACAACAGAACGTGGGGCAACATGCAGCAGGTTCAGCTTGCCATCGTGCAGGCTGGCACCGGGTAAAACGGTGAGTCCACCGGGCACAACGGCACAGTTCCCAACCAGCACACTCCAGGCGGCGGTATGGGGCAGCGGTTCGCCGTCGATAACCACCTGCATGGGCAACGGTCGCCGCAGTAATTGCGGCAGTCCCGCGGCGAAATAGGCTGCCGCACCAATGGTTCGCTTGAGCCGGGGCGAAACACCATGCAGGCTGAGGGCATCACGACCGACACCCACAACGACGAGGAACCGGCCCTCAACTGCGTCGCCCCTGGCATCGTGCAGGTGGACGATACCCGTATCAACCGGCGTATCCGTGCCCATGAGCGCAGTGCGAACCGCCTGGTCGAGCCGCTTGTCCCTGCCGATTGCGTTGAGGTGGAAGATGTTGGCCGTCCCGATGGGAATAATGCCCATCGCTACACCGGAGTGCGCCATCACGTTGGTAACCTGCCCAACCGTACCGTCCCCGCCTGCCACAATTACCAGGTCGGCACCGGCATCCAGTGCCTGCCGTGCCTGCGGCCCTCCGGGCGCTTCGATGGTGGTATGGAGCAGCGTTGGCGGGGGAGTACCAAGGGCAGCGCAGTGCTGTTGCACCAGTTGCCACACACGCTCATGACGGGCGCGCGCCGGGTTGGCGATGCAATAGACCCGCCGGTTCCGCATTTCCATGTCCTACCACTTTTCCCGGTGGAGCACGGTTTCGAGCGGACGTCGCCCGCGCTTCAGCGATCCACTTTTCTTGTCCGGCGCGGGATGGCCAATAAACACCACCCCGATCGGCATGTGCTCGGCCGGAATGTGGAGCGCCTGCTGGAGTTCGGCAGGATCCTGCACGCCCACAAAGGCTGTGCCAAGCCCCTCGTCCACTGCAGCCAGCAAGACCAGCATCATCGCGGCACCGGCGTCGGTATGCCAGTAGGGGACAGGCCAGCCGATTTCCTCCTGGCCTTTCGCTTTTTTGTCCGGCTCGTTATAGCGCTGGTGGTAGATCTCCTCGCTGGTGGTGATGACGATATGCACTGGCGCACGGCTCATGAACGGTTCATGGCCCTGCCGTACATACCAGTGCTCGCCAGCGATCTCCGCAATGCGGCCGCGCATGTCGTCATCGGTCACTGCGACAAAGGCGACCCCCTGGCTATACCCGGCACTCGGGCCACGCCGGCCGGCATCGACAATGCGCTCGATTACCTCCCAGGATACCGGTTCCTCCGTAAAGTTCCGGATCATGCGGCGTTTCCGTACCAGTTCGTGGAATGGTGACTGGCTCATTGCCCCTGCTCGTTTACCTGCACCCGCACACCGTTGGGATCGACCACCGTGAAGAACCGGCCCATGCGTTCGAGTGTCTGGATTTCAGACGGGCCGTATTCCGCCATATCGCGGTGCATCTCCTCAAACCGGGCGCCACCGGCCAGCAAGTGCAGCTCAGGGTTTGATGTGGCCGGCAGGGCCTCATCCCGGTTCCAATGGAGTGCCAGCGATGCATCGCCCACGGAGAACTCGTTCCACCACCGGTTCACCTCGCCGTCCTCGCGCCGGTGCAGGCCCAGCTTCTCGTAAAACGCCACCGACTCTTCCATATGATTGGTATAGAGGATGTTTTGCAAACGCAGCGATGTACTCATGGGTAGTCCTTTACGTATCGTTGGCCTCAAGCACCTGATTATACGGGCTGCAGTGGCACGTGCTCCCCGTCGGGAAGCTCGACGCGCACAGCATCGCCGGGACGAACCACGCCACCGGTTTGGACCACGCTCATGACGCCGGCCTTCCGCACAACCGAGCCGTCCGGCAGTTTCTCCACCATATGATTCAACAGGCCTGGCTGAAATTTATCGATCTGCGAACACGGGTTACGCAGGCCGGTGATGCGTAATACCACCTCGGAGCCGATATAGAGAAGCGCGCCTTCGGGGAGGCCGAGCAGGTCTATTCCCAGGGTGGTGATGTTTTCGCCCATTTCCCCTGGCGCTACGGTATACCCATAACCGGCGACCTCATCGAGCAGTTCCTGGTGGATGAGGTGTACCTGACGCAAGTTGGGCGTCGTCGGATCGCGCCTCACCCGCGAACGGTGCTTTACTGTGGTACCGGCGTGGGCATCGCCATCAACCCCAACGCCAGCGACAAGGGTGATCTCATCCGCCGTCTGTTTACTGAAGCGGTGGCGCGGATCCTTCGCGACCGCGACTACAGTTCCTGTGGGGTTCATCGGTACTCCCTAATAGAAGATCGTCTCGGTGAGATGATACGGTGTCCGCTGCCCGGACAGTGACTGCGAACGCGACCACAGCAGCCAGTCCAGCTCGGTAGCGCTGATCCTGTGGTCCATGGCGGCAAGGGCCGCGACAAGGCGATCGCAGGCCACAATGGTCGCCGCCCGGATCTCGATTTCCATGCGGGTTCCTGCCGGGATGCGCGTGCGCGTATCGACCGTGGCAGCAAGGGCGTCATCGTATACCAGTACGCCGAACCAGCGCAGGATCTGCGGCACCTTGTAATCCGCAAAGGCGGTGAGGTGATCCATATCGGCGAATATGGCCAGCGCCGAGCCGGCAAGCCCGCCAGCGAGGTCACCGACCAGGATCTGCGCCCGCTTGTACAACCGGACTTCATTGCCTGGAAGCCATGTTTCCGCATATGGCCACGTCGTAACATCGTTGAACGACGGGATCTCCTCGACAACCCTCTGCACCATCGTGATCGCGTTCCCTTGGGCCGACTGGATAAACGCGGTCGCCGGGGTTGGGCCATACGGAATGAGGGCGTTGCCCAGTTCGCGCAGGTTGGCAACGCGCGCGGAAAAGAGCGGTATTTCCGTATGACCCCGTGCAGGGGCGAGGATTGCGGCCACATCCCGCTCGGATACGTTCGCGAGCCATTCGGCGTTGTGTATCGGGTAACCGGCCTCGACCGCCGTAGTCAGGGCAGCGACAAGGGCGACGTAGCCATCCACCAGTTCACCGCGCCATGTCACCCGCCAGCGGTGATTGGGATCATCCGACCAGAAACAAAAGTTGAGTGTATCCAGCACCAGCAGCCACATGGCCGTGCGTTCATTGGCATCGTCGCCGGTAGCGCGGTAATGCAGGCTGGCATCCCATTCGGGTGCAGCGGTGGTGCCCTTCAGTTCGTGGGCCAGTCGTGTCACTGCCTCGTCGTTGATACGCACGTGCCGGCTACTGCGAACGACAGCTTCGCAACTGGTACGCACACCAAGGCGATCAGCCATCAGCGCGGGCCCGTTCAGCCAGCCAGAGCTGCCGCGTGATCTGCGCATGCCCGAGGTGCAGGGCGGTGTGTTCTATCAGGCTCACCAGGTACCGCAGTTTGGTCCAATCCGGCGAGGATTCGCGGATGGTGGGTGGCATGGCGTTGAGGTCGACATCCGGCTGTTCCTCTATCAACGCGGAGAACCGGCGCAGCATGGTATCGAACATGGCATCGATTTCGGCCCTGGTTGCCGTAGCGGTGAACTCTGCATCGCGGTCGCGCGGGAAATCGTGTTCGAATGCCTGGTGCACGATCCGCCATGCTCCTGCCTGCACCACGTGGACGCTCATGGCCGCCAGCGTGTTCATGGCTCCGCCACCGTTGTGTTCGGCAGCGGGCTTCCAGGTATTCAGGTCGTCATCCGGAATGCCATCCAGCGCCTCGAGAAACTCTCGGACGATCTTCTCAAGCGATGCGTAGGTAGCGATGAGGACGTCGTGAGACATGGTATTGCCCCTTGTATGTAGTGCTGCTTATGGCAGGGTGGCGATCCAGTGGCTTTCACGGCCAATGGTGGTTTCATCGCCATGCCCGGGCAACACCCGGGTTTCTGCCGGCAGGTCCAGAAAGCGTTTGAGGGTTCGGTTCATCACCTGCTGATCGCTGCCGGGCAGGTCGGTGCGGCCGTGGCCATTCGGGAAGAGGACATCGCCACCCAGGATGACGCCATCTCGTTCGCTGTAGAGGATAATGTGGGCCACATCGTGCCCGGGCATGTGCATCACCTGGAAGGTGTGCGCGCCCACGGTCAGCTCGTCACCCTCGTCCACTTCGCGGTCCAGCGATACCGCCACCATCGGTACGGGCGCATGGGCAGAAAGGGAGGGATCCTCCAGGCGGTTGCGGACGTCCTTATGTCCAATAACTGGAACGTCCCATTGCCCTTTCACCTCGGCTGCCCCAATGATGTGATCCCAGTGGCCATGAGTTATAACAATCATCATCACATTGGCGCCGGCCTCTTCGGCGGCATGCCGGGCGAGAGGCGCCACGTCGGGCGGCGTATCAACCAACATGGCGTCGCCGGAAACGGTGTCGACAACGAGGTAGGCATTGGTAGCAATGGGACCAGCCGGAAGTTGATAGATGCGAAGCGTCATTGGATACCTCCTGTTACATGCAGGTTTTCACGGTATCGTATCGCGCTGGTATGGTTTCTGCGATATTCATCACTGGAAATAACGAGTAGGTGAGGGATCTTGAAACCTGAACACACTGGTACACCATTCAAAGATCCCAAATCTCTTAACCGGGTAGATGACGACATGCCAGAAGTATTGCTGGTGGATGACGATCCGCAGATCGGCGAGGTGCTGGAACAACTGCTTCGTGAAGAAGGATTCCGTGTAGCTCGTGAACTTGATGGCCTCAGCGCGTTACAGCGCATTGAGATGGCCAAGCCGAAGGTGGTGCTTGCTGATATCTGCATGCCCAAACTCGACGGCGTGACCCTGTGCAAGGAAATCAGCAAGCGCTGGGATGATGTAGAGGTGATCCTGATGAGCGCAGCGGAAACGCCGCGCGGGCTACCTGTACCCTTCCTGCGAAAGCCATTTGATTTGAACGCCTTGCTCACCACGCTCGAAAGCCGCCTCCGCTAACGTTCTGTAAACTCCCTGAAATAGACAGAATCCCCTGGTGAGAGCTGCCCGAGGCGATCCCAATTTTGGGAAACAACGGTGGCTATTTTGGTGTACCCGCCAATTGTGGCGTGCCCCGGTAGCATCACGATCGCCTGCCCCTCTCCGGTGACCTGGATGGAACCCGTCGCAATCCCTTCACTGAGGATGTCAGCACCATCCTCCGGGGCCAGAGAGGGCCCCAGCAGCCGCAAGCCAACCCGATTGGCATCCTGGCTGACGGTGAACCGTTCCGTGAGCAGTCGCTGCCAGGCGGCATCGCCAAAGCGGTTCCGCTGAACCCCGGGCAGGATTCGGAACGGCGTATCGAGGGCGAGGGACGATGATCCTGTATCCATTCCGGGCGCGAAGGGTGCAGGCTGGATATGCTGCTGCCCAACCGGCAGGCGGTCGCCCCGCATCAAGGCGCGACCCTGCCAGCCGCCGATACCCGCCAGCAGGCTGGTACTGGCACTCCCCATGACCAGTGGCACATCGAACCCTCCCCGCACTGCGAGGTAGGCGTAGGCACCCACCGACGAGGGAGAGCGATGGAAAGTGAGTGCATCACCAGGCATGGTTTCGAACAGGCGATTCACCGGAAGCGGCCGTTCGTTCAGCCGGGCCCCAAGGTCTGCACCACTTAGTACCAGTTGTAACCGGCGATGGAACCGCAGCGCTGGCCCCTGATGGGCAATCTCCAGCGCTGCTGTCGCATCCGGGTTCCCTACCAGCCGGTTTGCACGCACCAGGCTGGCGCGGTCCATGGCACCGTCAGTGGCAAATCCGTATCGCGCCATGCCATAGCGCCCGAGGTCCTGCAAGGTGGCCTGGAACCCCGACGCGAGCACCTCGATCTGGCCATCCCCACAGGGTATCCCTGGAGCCGATTCAAGGTGTGAAAAATCGGCATGCGGAACCGGCTGGAAGCGAACCCGGTCACCCAGCTGCAACCGCACTGGTGGATCGGCCGACGGGTCGAACAGGAGATCCGGCGAGCGGCCAATCAGGTTCCAGCCACCGGCCGAGGGAAGCGCGTAGACGCCCGTTTGTGCCCCGCCAATCCCTACGCTCCCGGCTGGAACAGCCAGGCGAGGACTTGCGCGGCGGGGTGTAAAGAGGGCTGGAGGCAATCCGATGAGATACGTAAATCCCGGCACGAATCCCACGGCGCCAACAGTGTACGTACTACTGGCGTGAAGTGTTATCACATCCTCAACGTTTATCCCGGAATGTTCCGATACGTTCGTTAAGTCTTCCCCGTATTCATCCCCATAAACGACACTAATAGTGACGATGCTATCACCTGCCCGAACCGGTTTCTCGAACGTATGTTCCCATGCCATCCGGAGCAGAATGACAATTTCGTCCGTACACTTTACGTTTTCATCATATACCGCCAGAATGGAGCCATATGAGGGGATGATTTCCCGGATCCCGGACTGGTTTCGGGCGTCCAAATAGCGCACTGTGGCAGCGATACGCGAGGTTGTGATTTCGCTCATGGTATCGGACACGGCAAACAACAGTACGCCGGGGATAATGTCGAAACTGTGGGGAAAATCGGTCATGGCGGGGAAATCGTGAAACCCGCTTCAGGGAGCGATGTACGGAGGGCCTGCGCGATGCGAACAGACTCAGGGGTATCGCCATGGACGCAGATGGTGTCGGCCTGGAGCCGGATCAGTTCACCGGTGACGGCCACGAACGGTTCACCACGAATCATCCCCACGGCGCGCTGGACAATCTCATCCACATCGTGAAGGACTGCGTTCGGCATCGAACGCGGGGCAAGCTGTCCATCGGCCAGGTAGGCACGGTCGGCAAAGACCTCGTGGGCAACCGAAACGCCTGCCTTCCGGGCCACGTCGGCAGTCACACTTCCCGGCTGGGCGTAGATCAGCGGCGTATCCATGGTGACCGCAATCGCTTCCACGATTGCGGTCGACATCCCCTCGTCCGTTGCTGCCATGGTGTACATGGCACCATGCGGCTTCACATGGTGCAGGGGCACCCCAACCGCCTTGCAGATCGCCTGCAATGCCCCGATTTGCACCATCACATCGGTGTATAGCTCCCGGTGGGAAAGGGTCATTGCCCGGCGGCCGAAGCCGACGAGGTCGGGAAAGCCCGGATGTGCCCCCACCGCCACCCCGGCCGCGGCGCAGGCCTCAACCGTCACCAGCATGGTGCGGGGATCGCCGGCGTGGAACCCACAGGCGATATTGGCGCTGCTGATGCTGCCGATAAGCGCAGCGTCATCGGCCATGGTCCAGGCACCAAAGCTCTCGCCGAGATCACTGTTGATATCGATTCGCATGGGCGGTCTCCGGGTAAATGGTGTGGCAATGGTAAAATAGGGGAGTCGTACCGTCGACACCTTCCCCGCATTCATCCCGAGAACCATATGTCCGAACGTATCATGCCCCAACCTGTACCCGTTAACCCCATCTCCCGTCGCAAGCGCCTCACCGGTTTTTACGATTTATCCGTTGAAGAACTCGGCGAGAAACTGAACGACCTCGGCGCGCCCGCGTTCCGGGCCAAGCAGCTCTACAACTGGGGATATGAGCATTTCGTAACTGGCTACAACGAGATGAAGAATATCCCGGCCAGCCTGCAACACCAGCTTGAGGAAGCGCTTCCGTTCGCCACGATGAAGCTAGTGGACCAGAAGGTCACCGATAACGGCGATACTTACAAGCTGCTCTACGAGACCTTCGATGGCCAGGTGGTCGAGACGGTGCTGATGCTCTATCCCGACCGCGCCACCGTTTGTGTGAGTTGCCAGGTTGGATGCGCCGTGGGCTGCGCCTTCTGCGCTACCGGCCTCGGCGGACTCACCCGCAGCCTCAGCGCCGGCGAAATCGTGCAGCAAACCGTGGATGCCGCCCGCATATCGCGCACGCTCGGCCGCAACCTCACCAACCTGGTGATGATGGGCATGGGCGAGCCGCTGCAGAACTATGCCGAGACAATGAAGTTCGTGAGGATCATCCACGATCCCCGCGGGCTTAACTTTGGCGCCCGCCGCATCACCATCAGCACCTCTGGCATCGTGCCACGTATCGATGCCTTGGCGGAGGAACCGCTGCAGGTGAACCTCGCTGTGAGCCTTCACGCGCCCAATAACGAGCTGCGCAGCCGCCTGGTACCGATCAACGGTCGCTGGCCCGTAGAGGTGCTGCTGGAGGCCTGCGACCGCTATATCCAGAAGACCGGGCGGCGCATCAGTTTCGAATACGCGCTGATGAACGGCATCAACAACAGCGATGAGACTGCCCATGAGCTTGGCGCGCTGCTCCGTGGTCGCCTGTGCCACGTGAACATCATCCCGTTCAATCCGGTGGAAGTACTGGATTTCGAGCGGCCGACGGTGGAGATGATCGACCGGTTCGCCGGCATTGTTGCCAGCCATGGCGTGCCGACCACCGTGCGCTACAGCCGCGGGGTCGAAATCGACGCTGCCTGCGGCCAGCTTCGTGCCCGGTACGAAGCGACTCGTGGCAAGGCCGGAGTTGCTCCGCTCGCCTGAGCGATGCCCTGTGACCAGGTGTGACCGTGTGCCTTGGGTTCTCGCTTAATCAATTCATTTGGTATGTGGATATAGTCGTTAATTGTAGTGTCTGTGGATAGTGTGGATAACCGGCAAACAGCCCGCAACCATACGGAAATTTCGATGTGGATAATCCGCAGGACTATCCCGCCCTTCCACTGGCATGCGTATCGACAGGTGTGACAATCCCCGCGGGCAGCACCGGAAACCTTGATAGCTTTTCAGCACTTCTTCAGGGGATCTTCACATATACGCTGCTGTTATCCCCAAATGGACCTGGTTATCCACATTTCTGCACAGAGTTATCCACAGCCCGTAGGATGATGGTGACAAGCGGTCACCGAGCCGACAGTCATCTGTCAAAGGAACCGGCCCGGGACCGGCGAGCAGATGCGCCCTGCCAGGAATGCCGGGTATAGGAAAGGGAGTAGTTTTGCGTATCGTTCACGCCGGGGCAATCCGGCCGGTTTCATCGTTTGCCGATGTACAGGCATGGGTGCGCGAATCACTGGCGCCAGTTAATGTAGCCATCGGCAACGAGGAATCGGTTGGCGTCAGCGTGCGATTGTCCCAGGCGGCACTGGCGGATCCGATGCTTACCGCAGCCAACCTCAAGGCGGTCCTGGGCGAGTACGGCCTCTACCTGGCGGGGATCAGCGGTGTCGGTATCAGTGGCGGCGCGAAAGAACAGATCCACCATCCCGACTGGCGCACCGAGGATCGACTCTCGTTCATGTTTGCCGCCACCAACCTGCTGGCAGATGGGGCCGATCCTGACGGCCCCGAATTAGGGATAACTACCAACGCGTTCAGCCACCGCAACTGGTTGGATGTCGATTTCCCCGGTAACTGGGCAGCGCTCACGTTGAACCTGATGCGGGTGGTGCAACACCTGGCCACGATCCGCGAGCGTACCGGTATCACCATGCATATCGATCTTGAGGCCGAGCCCGGCAGCGTGCTGCGGGATACGGACGATATCATCCGCTTCTGGAACACGTGGTTGCTCGGGCGGGGCTCGGCGATGCTGAGCGACCGCATGCAGGTTACCGACGGCACCGCCGCCGATGTAGTGCAGCGCCATGTGCGCCTCGCGCTGGATACTGCCCATGCCGCTGTTGTGCGGGACGATGCTGCCACCAGCCTGGACCGATTTGCGGACGCCGGCGTTGGCATTGGCCGGTTGCAGGTCTCATCGGCGCTGGAGATCGACATTCCGGCGGATGATACCGGTCGGGTTGATGTCCGCGCCCAGCTTGCCCGGCTCCAAAGCGATCGGCTGTTGCAGCAGGTGGTTGCCACCCGCGATGGTGTGATTACGGCGCGCCATGAGGATCTGCCGGACGCGCTCGCGGCGATCGATGGTGCTGTCGGCGAGACATGGCGGATTCACACCCACGCACCGGTCCTTGCCGACCGGTATGGTGTGTGGCGGAGCACGCGGGACGATGCCGCAGCCTGGCTGCGCGAAACCGCCGTCCGCGGCATGGATGTCGGGATGGTCGAGTTGCGCTCGGCCAATTGGGACGTGGTCCCCGCCGATGATCGAGCCTCGGTGGAAGAGATGGTCGCCCGCGAGGCCGAGTGGGTGCGGGGACCCATCTCATAAACATGGCGGGCCAATCGTAGGCTCGGGCTTCATGCCCGAGCTCGATCCCGAAGGGATCGCTTTGATGGCAGGCCGGATATGAAATCCAGGTGGGTCGGGCCGGACGCCGTTCGAGGCAATGGCTAGTGGATCAAGCCTGGGTATGAAACCCAGGCCTACGTTGCCCACACATTGACGTTGCCGCGCTGTCACCCCTATAATCACCATTCGTATGCGCCGGGCCCTGATACCCGGTGTTGGGGCGTGTGTGCCAAAAATACGGCACCTTTCGATGACATGGATCCGCCCCGTTGCAGCGGCCGCCAGGCGGCCCACCCGAAACTGTGACCCTTTATGACGGGATGTCATTGATTTCTTAGAGGAGAGCTCTCGTGTCCACCAAGCGTACATACCAGCCAAAGCGCATCAAGCGCATCCGCAAGTTCGGCTTCCTCGCCCGCATGTCCACCAAGGGTGGCCGGAACGTGCTGGCGGCTCGTCGTCGCAAGGGCCGACACGCCCTGACGGTGGCCGAGGAGAACAAGTTCACCCAGAACCGCTAGGCGGTTGCTGGGTGAATGCCGCGCCCTGTGCGTGCGGGTTCACCTTTTCGGATAAACGCCGGGCCAGCTGCCCGGCGTTTGCTGTTTGTGGCAAGCGGAGCGGAATGTGGTAGATCGCCGGTATCGCCTCCGGGAAGAACACGATGTGAAACGAGTCCGGTCTCGTGGCCGGTCCGTGGCGCATGGTGCCCTGGTATTGCGATTTATGCCGAACAATACTGAGCCGCCGCAGAACCGCTACACCGTTATCGCGGGCAAGAAGTGCGGCAATGCTGTGCACCGGAACCGGTTGAAGCGCCTGGTACGTGAGGCATTGCGGGCATGGCACCCGATACTGCATCCGGGTCACGATGTGGCCATTGTCTGCCGCGGCGGTATTGAGGAAATGCCAGACCTTGCCACCGCGCAAACCACCTTGCAGCACATTTTGGAGCGCACGAACCTGGTGCAACAGGGCAGCACCCCGCCAACCATCGGCGCACCGGTTCGCACGAGCTGGAAGCAGAAACCGGCAGAAGCAACCGACGAGAATGAGGAAAACGGGTAATGAAGCGGCCGGTGCTGGCGATGATTCGCTTTTACAAGAAACGCATTTCCCCGGCGCTTCCGCCCTCGTGCCGCTACCAGCCAACGTGTTCGGAATACGCCTACGAGGCGGTTGAGAAGTACGGTATCTTTAAGGGCGGTCGGCTGGCGGTGTGGCGCATCCTGCGCTGCAACCCGTTTGGCGGTACCGGATGGGATCCTGTTCCATAGGGTTCCTGTTCCGCAAATCATCCCCAACTGTCGCGGCCACCACTCGTTGGCCAAACGCAGGCGAGCGACATCGCTGCGCGAATCGTCCGTAAGGGTTGCAGTAGTACCGGCGCACCAGCGCCATGTTTTCGCCGCACTGCGGCAGGAGGGCACGTTACGTGCTGGATATCACCTCGGGCGTGAACACGATTGTTCCCGGAATTATCATCTGGGATCAGTACGTCGATTTCCTCAAATGGTTCCTGAACCTGCTGGCCGATACCTTCCGCAATGGTGGTATCGCGATCATCGTTTTCACCATCATCATCAAGACCCTCATGCTGCCGCTCACCATCAAGTCCATTCGCTCGTCCAAGGCGATGCAGGAGCTGGCGCCCAAGATCAAGGAACTGCAGAAAAAGCATGGCAAGGATCGCCAGGCGGCCTCGGCGGCGCAGATGCAGCTTTACCAGCAGTACGGCGTCAACCCGATGGCCGGCTGTTTGCCGATGCTGATCCAGCTGCCGATCTTCTTTGGCGTGTACCGGGCCATCCTGCCGCTCAGCGAGAGCGGTGAAGGACACTGGGCCGATGGTTTCCTCTGGCTCTCCGACCTTGGCCAGCCAGACAAGTTCTTCATCATGCCGGTACTGGCCGGTCTCTTCCAGTTCGTGCAGGCGCGCATGATGCGGCCGGCGAACCAGAAGGTGACTGATCCGCAGCAGAAGATGATGAACACCATGATGAACTTCATGCCGCTCACCGTCATCCTCTTCGGCGCCAACTTCGCCTCGGGCGCGGTGCTGTACTGGGTGGCGCAGGCGATCTACTCGGTGGTGCAGCAGTGGCTCATCACCGGCTGGGGCGCCATGGCCGAGTGGTTCCCGTGGCTGCCGGAAATGCCCGAGCATCGTCGGCTGGGCTACGTCGCCCCCAAGACCGCCGAGGAACTGGCCGTACAGAGTGGCCAGCCGGTAAAGAAGGGCCGCTTTGCCGAGTTCATGGAGAAGCAGGCCGAGCTTGCCCGCGAAAAGCAGGAGCAGGCCCAGCGCCAGCGTGAGGAAGCTGCCGCTGCCATGAAATCCACCAGCCCCCAGGCCGCAGCGAAACCCACCAGGCGTAGCGATTACCAGAGCCGTGTGGATGCCGCATCCCGCTATCGGAAGGACGCAACCGACGCCGTTGTGGTGCAGTCCGGGCCTGCCGGGCAGGGTACGCCCCGCCGCAAGCGGAAGAAAAAGGCGTAAACTATCCGCATCTATACAACCGTTAAGGTGGGGTAAACATGAGCAAACGAACCAGCGTTGAGATACAGGCTGTCTCGGTTGAGGATGCTGTACGCCTCGCACTGGAACAACTGGAACTCACCGAAGCCGATGTGGATATCGAAATCCTCTCCGAGGAAGGCCCCGGTGAGGATGCCGAGGCCCTAGTGCGTGTGACCGCCAAGGGCATGGCCAGCCAGCCAATTCCATCCCAGAAACCCGCCGATGCCGGAGACCGGGGCAGCCGGAACCGGCGCCGGGGCCGGGGCGGCCGTGGCGAGAACGGGAATCGCGATTGGCTTGGTGGCCGCACACCGGGGGATCGTCCCAGCCGCCGTGGCAAGCCACCGGTACGCGAGGGCCAGCCGCGTGATCGCGCGGATGCCGCCCACGAGGCCATTGCCAAGGAAATCCTCACGGACCTGCTCGAGCGCATGGGCGTGGAAGCCGACGTTATGGCGGTTGATAACCCCAGCAGCGTGCCGCTGAGCACCGAAGACCCGCCGACCATTTTCCTCGATATCATGGGGCGCGACCTGGGCATGCTCATCGGCCGCCGTGGCGATCACCTGGGCCAGCTGCAGTTCCTTATGAATACGCTGGTGAATCGCAAGCTCGAGGAATGGACCCGGGTGATCGTGGATGTGGAGGGCTACCGTGCCCGTCGCGAGGAATCGCTGGTAGGCCTGGCCGAGCGGGTTGCCCGCCAGGTGGAGCGCAGCGGTCGTCCCATTGTGCTGGAGCCGATGCCGGCCAACGAACGCCGCATTATCCACCTCACCCTCAAGCAGTACCCCGGTGTCGCTACCCACAGTGAAGGTGAAGGCAATACCCGCCGGATTACGGTGGAGCCGGTATGACGGATGCAGGCAAACCGGGCCGCAAGCACGGCACGCGCGCGCCATTCCGTGGCCAGCAACTCCGATCTCCATTGCAGGGCATGCGCACGCCCGATTACCTGATTGTCGGCCATATTACTGCCGATTTGCTGGACGATGGCAGCGTGACCTTGGGCGGTACCGCGCTTTATAGCGGGCTGGCCGCAGCACATCTTGGCGCGAATGTCGCCATCCTCACACGCGGTCGTTTTGGCGAGAAGATCGCCGGAATGGATGTGCCAGGACTTGGCGAATACGCCGACCGCCTGCAGGTGATCGTGCAGGATGCCGATGTGCCGACGACGTTCACCAATCATTACCTTGGCACCAGCCGCACCCAGCAGATCAAACACTGGGCGGGTCCGATCGACCTGCGTGGCCTGCCGCCGCACTGGGGCAACGCCAAGATCGTGCACCTCGGCCCGGTGGCCGATGAGCTGGATCCGCGCCGGATTTCCGGCTTTACCACCGGGTTCCTTGGCGTTACGCCGCAAGGCTGGATGCGCGAATGGCCAAAGGATCGCGGTGGCCGCGTGAATCTTGTGCCGCTCCGCCTGCCGGTGGACCTGGTGAACCGGATCGATTCTGCGATTGTTTCCGATGAAGAGATCTTCAATGCCCGCGAGTTTATCGAGCGGGTGGGCGAGCGGCGCATGAGCGTGGTGACGCGCGGCCCCGAGGGCGCGAGTATCTATCACAGCCTCCCGCGTGATGTGCAGGTGCAGCCGGGCCGGAAGGCCTTCCGTACAGTGGAAATTCCCGGTGTGCCTGTCAAGGTGAAGAGCCTCACTGGCGCGGGCGATGTGTTTGCTGCTGCCTTCTTCATGAAGGCCTCCGAGCGCAACAGCAGCGCGCTGGAGGCTGGCCGCTATGCCAACGCCGTGGCCGCGCTCAGCCTGCGTGAGTTGGGCGCCGGTGTAGTGCCCGACAAACGCGAGGTTGATGAACTGCTGGCCCAGCTGAGGGCCGCAGACCAGCGCTAACCTGGCAGGATCGCCGTCACCCGTATTTCTACCTTCATCGCTGGCTCTCCCAACGCTTCTACCCCCAGCAGGGTCCAGATGGGGGCGTGATGGGGCATATAGTGCCGGAACATGGCGGTCATGGTTGCGTTGACTTCCGCCTGATGGCCCTCAAGGCCCACGTGCCACGAGTTCACCTCAATCACGTGGTTCCAGTTGGCCCCGGCGGTCGCGAGGGTACGTCCCACGTTGGCGAATGCCAGCCGGATTTGCTCGTCCACCGTTTCCGGGAATTCCATTGCGTCATTCCACCCGCCCTGGCCGGAGATATCGACACGATTGCCAACCCTGACCGCCTGGGAGTAATGGTGCCGTTCCAGTTGAACGTCGCCGTATCCCGGCGTCACGAAATACTCTGGCTCGCTCATATGTCCTCCTGTTTTCGACTTTCCGACAGGGACATTGTATCGAGCGGGCACAATGCCAGGCCCCTCCATCGAAAAGCGGGTATGGAAAACGGCTGGCGCGTGCCAGCCGTTTTCCATCTCTCCTGCTCGAGGCGTCCGTTGTGTCTGGGGGCCACCGGGATAACGTCCTCTGGCATCAAGCAATATTGGGTTGGCCATTCGTTGCCATGGCCGCAGGCATCGGTGCCAGCACACCGGTGCCCGTCTGTTTGATACACGCGAGGTCTATCAACCTCTTTCAAACTATCCACCAGGCGGGTATGGTTGCCTATGGCCCCATGGGATCAATTAGCGGTCCGGAATCGGGTACAGTGGCCCTATGCCTGTATGTCGTGGAGTGCTCACTGGTGAACAATCCGTCCCGATATGCCCCATATCACCAGCCACTTGTTGGCCGCACGATCGAGCGGGATACCCTGCTTGCCTGGTTGCGGGAAGAAGGTCCTGTAGTGGCCAGCATTGTTGGCCCCGGCGGTGTCGGTAAAACGCACCTGGCACATGTGGTGGCGCGCCACCTCGCCACAGAACTCGATGCCGACCTGACGGTGCTGCGGCTGGATAACCAGACCCCGGAATCATTGCCGGGATACCTCGCCATGCGGCTGGGTGCTCCGCTGGCCAGCGACGAACCGGATGATATCCCTCAGGAGTTGGTGGAACGGCGGCTGGTGCTGCTGGTGGATAACTGTGAAACCGTGCTGCCGGATATCTCGCTGACCGTCTCGCGCCTTGCCATGCTCCCTGGTGTGCGCATCATCGCCACCAGCCAGGTACCCCTGAACACCTCTACCGAGCGCGTGTTGTGGCTGCAACCACTCGGGGTGGAGTCAGATCTCGAAAGCGACGCCGTGCGCCTGTTTCTCCATCATGCCCGTATCGCCCGGCCCGATTTTGCGATTGATGAAGAGAACGCCGGGCTGCTGAACGCGATTCTCCATGAGTTGGATGGCTTGCCGCTGGCGATTGTGCTGGCCGCAGCGCATGTTCGGCACTTGCCGCTTGACGCCCTGCTGGAACAACTGCGCGAGGATATTACCCTGCTTAATGGCGGCCCGGGCGATATCCCGGCCCGGCACCGGTCGTTGCGATCCGCTTTCGCCACCAGCCTCAATGGCCTGTCGCACCACCAACACGATCTGCTGCTGATGCTCTCGTGGTACCGGTCGGGGTTTGGCGCAGGCGATGTGCAGGAACTGCTGCCGGATACCAGCCGCGCTGCCGCATGGACGTTGCTGGAGCAGTTGGCGGATCGCAGCCTGATCCGCCATGTAGCAGGTAACCGGTTTGGCATGCTGCACATTATCCAGGCGATGGCGCACCAACGCGTCATCACCCGCCCGGAACTGGCGGAACACGCGCGTTCGGTTCATCGCACCATGCTGGCGCGCGTGGCCGCAGAGGCCAAAACGCACATGCACGGCCCGGCAGAGCTGGCCTGGCGGCGCAGGCTTCACGACCTGCTGCCCGATGTGATGGCTACCTGGGACGATCCTGATCCCGCCATTGCGTTACGCCTGATAGCGGATATGCAGTGGTTCTGGTACACCGGCGCGATGTATGCCCCGGTATTGCCACGTATGGAAGAGGTGGTTACGCGTGGACAGGGACACGACGCTGCGGCCGGAGCGCACGTCACGCTTGGCTGGATGTGGCACCGGCTGGGTGAAATAGATACCGCGCAACGGCACTTTGAAGAGGCCATACAGCTTCGTTCGCCCGACGATCCGGTAAGGCAACTCGCAACTGTCGGCCTGGCATATTGCCTTACATTCGCCGGCGAGAACATCGAGCGTGGCATCGGGATGTTCGACGACGTCATCGCGGCGGCGTCCCGGCAGGATGGCGTGAGCCATGAACTGGTAGCGGCGTGGTTCGGCAAGGGCGTGATCCTGGTCTTCCACGGAGATATGGAACTTGCCCAGCCCTGTTTCCTCCGGGCGCTGGAACTTGCTGGCCAGGTCGACGATTTCCATGCCCTGGGCATGTGCCTGATGCACCTCGCCATGATCAATCTTGCGGAAGGTGATGGTGAATCGGCCCTGTGGAAGCTGCAGGAAGCGATCCCACAAATCCTTTCCGGCGGCGACCTCGCCACAGTCGCGCTGGCGCTGGATATCCTGGCCTCGACGCTGGCGGCAATACACCAGCCCGAGCGCGCCGCGCTGGCACTGGCGCACGGTGAGCGGTTGCGCAATCGCCTGGGCGTGGTGCGCTCGCCGGTAGAGCGGCAGGCGATCGATGAGTTGCGCGCCACCCTGCCGCCCTTGCCGCAGCTTGCCGCCAATACCGCCACCGGGCAGATTTTGGAGTTGCTGGATACGCGTTCAGGAAAAGAGGCTGAGGCCCCGGCAGCAGCCATGCTCTCGTCCCGCGAGATGGATGTGCTGCAACTCACGGCCCAGGGATACCGGGGTGCGGAAATCGCCGAACGGCTGTTCATTAGCCCCAATACGGTGAAGCGGCACATGGCCAATATCCGCAGCAAGCTGGGGGTGAAATCGCAGGCAGCTGCCATCGCCACCATCCGGGAGATGTCTGGCAGTGAAATCCGCAGGTAATACCCCGTTTGGGGCCGACGAAACGATCCGCGAGCTTATTGCCTGGGGCCGAGACCAGCCCGATATCCGGGCCATGCTGCTCACCAGCACCCGCGCCACCGGTGCGCCTACGGATACATGGTCCGATTACGACGTGATCCTCATCTGCACCGATGTCACGGTGCGATACGAGGATCGAACGTGGCTGGGCGCCTTTGGCGAGGTTGTCATCGACTGGTGGGACCCGCTGCAGCCCGATGCTGATACCGGCCTGCCTTCCACCGGCAACGTCGTGTATTACACCGGCACCCGCAAGATCGATTTCACCCTCTGGCCCACCGGCGTCGCCCCGGTACTGACGGCGGGTCTTACCAATGAACTCGATGCCGGCTATGCCGTACTGCTGGATAAAGACGACCTCACCGTCGGCTGGTCCGCCCCAACTGGACAGGCGTATGTTATCGCGTTGCCCGATTGCAAGCGCTACCGCGAGGCCGTGAACGATTTCTTTATCGGCGTGCCGTATGTGGCAACGGCGATGATCCGCGGCGAGATCCTGCCCGGCAAATGGGTGCTGGATTATGACATGCGCTACGAGTACCTGCTGCCCCTGCTGAAGTGGTATGCCGTGGTGTTGCACGGCGATGTGCGCATCGGCGAAACGGGCAAGGGGTTGTCGGCGCTGTTGCCGCGCGCAGTGTGGGATCGGCTGGAGCCTACCTACGCTGGCATGGATGTAGCGGCCAACATCGCGGCTATGGACGCGATGATCGTGCTCTTTCGCGGCATCGCGCAGGTGGTGGGTCTGGGAATCGGCTGTGGGTATCCGCACGACCTCCACGACCGTGTGGTGGGGCACACCAATACACTGCTGGCAGGTGCGGGGTTGCCTCAGCTGTCCAGGAGTGCCAGTTCCTCATCTACATAGATGTCCGGCTCGTCGTTCTCCTTGAGCTGGAGCAGGATCTCCCGGGCCGCTTCCGGCCGGCCGGTTCGCCGCAGGATATGGGCAACGCTCCATTGCGCAATATGGATCTGCTCGGCGGTACCGTGCTCGATAAACCACTCCTCGGCGGCCAGGAACTCTGCCAGTGCTTCTTCGGGCAGGTAGTTTTCCACCAGTGTCCACGCCCAGTTGTTGCGCAGGCTCCCCTCCCACCGTTGCACGCGGGGATCGGGCGATCCCTGTGCCAGGCGCATGCCCCAGTTGTACCAGTAGCGGGCGTTGCTCGGGTTCACGATGGCCAGCATGTGCAGGGCATCAACCGTGAGGTAGGGATCGGCATCGAGCTGGACTGCCTCCTGGAAGTAGGGGCGCGCCCGGAAGGCATCACCAGCGGAGTTGTACAGGCGGCCCCGTTCGAGCGCAATGCGTTGCTGCACGATCGGGTCGTTGTTGGCGATGGTGTTCAGGAGCGCGTGGCCCTGCTGGAATCGCCCCTGCATGCCGGCGGCACGCGCAATTTGGGTGGTGAGTTCGTCGGCAGCGTGGCCTTCGGCCGCCGCCTCGGCCTCTCGCAACCGCGGTTCGGCGGCTTCGGCGTCGAAATCGCCCCAGAGTTGATCCAGCAGGTTGCCGTCGAGGTGGGTCATGGTTGTTGCCTTTGGGTACCGGCGTGCAACCCTGGGCGCGCGCGGTGAATTACTATCAGGACATGATGTACTGCCCGAATGATAGCGAACACCGGAATACCCCCTGTTATGGCGTGCCCGCATGATTAAGTACCTGGGATCCAAGCGCAAGCTGGTGCCGCATATCCTGGAGCGGATTCAGGGGTTGCCGGTGCAGCGTGTATGCGACCTGTTCACCGGTACCACCCGGGTGGCCCAGGCTTGCAAGCGGGCCGGAATGTATGTGGTGGCAAACGACCTCGCCAGCTACAGCCATGTGTTTGCGACCGCCTATATCGCGGCGGATGCCACCCGGCTGGACATGGACCGGCTGCAGGGCTGGATTAATCACCTGAACGCGCTGCCGCCCGCGCCGGGGTACATCACCCGCACGTTTTGCGAGGATGCGCGCTATTTCCAACCAAAGAACGGTGCCCGTATCGATGCCATGCGGGCCGGAATCGATGCGTTGCCAGCCTCGGAGCACGAACGCGCGGTGCTGCTGGCCGCGCTGCTGCTGGCGGCCGACCGGGTGGATTCCACCACGGGGTTGCAGATGGCCTACCTGAAACAGTGGTCGCCGCGATCCCACAACGATATCGAACTGCGCTTGCCGCACCTGCTGGACGGTCCCGGAGAGGCGCACCAGCAGGATGCCCTGATGTTCGCCCGGGCTGGTGGCACGCGGGATGTGGACCTGACCTACATCGATCCGCCCTACAACCAGCACAGCTACGCTGGTAACTACCACGTGTGGGAAACCCTGGTGCGCAACGACGCCCCGGAGGCATACGGAGTCGCGCGCAAGCGCCTGGATGTGCGCGGTCAGCGCAATCCGTGGAACAGCAAACCGCGGTTCCGCGAGACCCTGGGCAATACACTGGCCGCGATTGAGAGCCGCTACATGCTGGTGAGTTTCAGTAATGAGGGGTTTCTCTCCAGTACCGACCTGGAAGCGCTGTTACAGGAATTCGGCCGCGTCGAGCGCACGGATATCGATTTCCGGCGCTACATCGGCGCCCAGATCGGCGTGCACAATCCCGCCGGGGAGAAGGTTGGAACGGTGTCGCACACGAAGAACGTGGAGCACCTGTTCCTCGTGGACCGGGGGTAGGTTTCACAGGGGAATGTAGGCCCGTCCTTCGCACCCTGAGCACAGCGAAGGGAAGAATGGGGCGGGCCCGGCAGGCATGGCCACCCGGTTCGATGGACCCGCCCCATGGCCGTTCCGGCCAGGTCGGGTCTACATTTGGGATTATTCCACGCGGGAAGTAGGCCCGTCCTTCGCACCCTGAGCGCAGCGAAGGGGAGAATGGGGCGGGCCCGGAAGGCCGGGCAATCCCTGTGCCAGCCATGGATCCACCCAATGGCCGTTTCGGCCCGGACGGATCTACAGTTGGGCGTTATCCCACACGGCAAGGAGACCCGTCCTTCGCACCTTGAGCGCAGCGAAGGGGAGAATGGGGCGGGCACAGGGAGAATGTTGATGCCATTTCCGGATCGCACGTCCATACGCCCCGGCACCACCCGGCGGGTGCGTCTGAAGGATTTCGATTACTCTACCCCGGGCTACTACTTCATCACTATTTGCACGCATAACCGGCATCACTACTTCGGATCAATAGCAGGCGAAGTCCTCAGCCTCACTCCCGCCGGAAACATGGTTGCAGATGCAATTCGCGAATCCGAATCGGTGTTTCCATCAACGGCTGTCGACTCATTTATCGTTATGCCCAACCACATTCACGTATTGTTTGGCCAATCGGTGCGTTTAGAGGATGAGCCGGGAACCACTGACCTGATTGACGTGGTGCAATGGCTTAAGAGCACAACCCATCAGCGGTTCCGCAAGGGTGTCTTGAAACACCGATGGACTCCATACGACCGGTTGGTTTGGCAAGAGGGGTATCACGATCACATCGTTCGGAATGAACGTGAGTTGGATGCGCTTCGTGCGTATGTGATGAAAAACGTTGCCACATGGGAGAAGGACCGGTTCTACGACGGGATTGTGGGTTGATATAGAGAAATCGCCTGGAACACGTAGGCCCATCCTTCGTATCCTCAGCGTAGTGAAGAGGAGAATGGGGCAGCCGTGGCCAGCCATGGACCCGCCCCATGGCCGTTCCGGCCAGGACGGGTCTACAAACGCGGCGTTGGGCCGAGATCCGGGCGGGGCGGGCCTATGCCTCCCCGCCATCCCATTGCATCTGGCGCTCTTCGACCTCTTCGTCGGTGAGGTCCTCATGCGCAAGGACCAGCATGGCGGTGGCCATTTCCTTCTTGCGGAAGAACATGCGGATTTCGCTCCACAGGTTCGGGTTGGTGCGGCCCAGTTCCAGCAGGGCATCGCTGAACACCACATCGCCACGGGCACGCTGTTCGGTCATGAACTCGGTGCTTAGCAGCTCCGCCATGTAGATCGGGCCGATATCGGCAAACTTCTCGCGGTAATACGCGATCAGCTTGCTAATGTGCCCGATATCCACCGGCTGGCCGTCATCCGTACCAAACGCGCTGCGCCAATCCACACAGGCCAGCAGCTCATCGATCAACCGAATCTTCTCGCCGTGGCGTACCCGTTCCAGCAAGGCATCGACCTTTGCGCGGTCGTAGGGCAAATCGTGGGGTGTCTCGGGCAGGCGGGTTCCGTCGGTCATGCATCTATCCTCGTACATACAGGGGAGTATTCGCCCGCGCGGGTATGCAGGCAGTACCATTATGAAGCGATTGTACAATCGTCGCTGGTCACCACCTGCCCTGTTCACCATCCACCTGCCAGCGCACCTACGGAGATACCTCATGGCCCAGGGCCGCATCGGTCGCAGCGTCGGTCGATACCCTTCCACCCAATACCGGCGCAACGCGTTCGCCAGCAGCCGCTACGGCAAGCGTGGACGTGGCCTGCCACCCCACCTGATGCCGGGCGTGCGCAACCACAAGCGCAAATCCAACCCAGTGATGAACCGCCGCACCTTTGTGATCGGGATGTTCACGCTGGGGATTACGCTGTTGCTCTCGTTCCTGGCGATCACCGTTACATCGGCGGTGACAGGTGCCTGGGCAATTGTGCGCGAGTACCGCAAGGTGAACGCGAGCCTGCCGGCCGCGGGGCCACTGTTTGTGAACACCTTCCAGACTACGCGCATCTTTGACCGCAAGGGCAAGCTGCTGCAGGAAATCGAGAACCCGGACTACGGCTGGCGCACGTTCATTTCCATGGACCAGATGTCGCAGGATTTCATCAACGCCACCGTTGCCGCCGAGGATGCCACGTTCTGGACTAACCAGGGCATTGAGCCGGTGGCATTCCTGCGTGCCGGTATGATCATGGTCACCGGGGCGGGGAGTTCCGGTGCATCCACCATCACCCAGCAGTTGGTGCGCGCCACGTATCCCGACGAGATCAGCGCGCAGGATATCAGCATCAACCGCAAGTTCCGCGAGGCGCTGGCGGCCGTGGCGATGGCGCAGGAGTATTCCAAGGAAGATATCTTCACGATGTACGTGAACCAAATCTTCTATGGCAATCGCAGCTACGGCATTGAAGCGGCAGCGAACAGCTATTTCAACAAGCACGCCAGCGAGCTTACCCTGGCCGAGTCCGCCTTCCTGGCCGGTATCCCGCAGCAGCCCAGCAATTTCACTCCCACCACAGAAGAGGGCTACAACGCCGCCAAGAACCGGCAGGGGTACGTGCTGGATCAAATGCGCAAGCTCGGCTATATCACCCGCGAGCAGCGCAAGGCCGCCTGGGAAGAGCCGCTGAACGTAATTCGGGAACCGCGCGTGGGCACCATGAAGGCGGCACCGCACTTCACCCTGTACATGCACGATTACATCCGCGAGAAGTTCGGTGACGAGGCCATTTACGGCGGCCTGAACTTCTACACCAGTATCGACCTGGACTTGCAGGCCGAGGCGGAGGCGATTATTCGTCAGGGTGTGGAGCGCGAGCGGCAATACAACCGGAACAACGCCGCAACGGTGATCATGTGTCCCTGGAACGGGGAGATCCTGGCGATGGTCGGTTCGGCCGATTTCAACGACCAGTCGATTGCTGGCCAGGTGAACTTCACCACCTCGGGCATCCAGCCGGGATCTAGCATGAAGCCGATCGCCTACGCAGCCGCCTTCGAGCAGGGGTGGCACCCGGGTTACGTGGTGATGGATGTTCCCACCACCTGGGAAGTGCCGGGCCAGGAAGATTACAAGCCAAACAACTACAGCAAGCTGTTCTATGGAGCGGTCAATATCCGTCGGGCACTGGCAAGCTCACTAAATATCAGCGCCGTAAAGGCGACGGAATATGCTGGCGTGGCCGGCGTGATGGATGTCGCCAAGCGCATGGGTATGATCACCAGCCTGGGCGAGGATCCGAGCTGGTACGGTGTGGCGTTAGGCCTGGGGTCCGGTGAGGTGAAGCTGCTGGAACACACCAATGTGTTTGCCACATTCGCCAACAATGGCCGCTATGTGCCGGTTACCCCCATCCAGCGTGTGGAGGATACGCAGGGCAACATCCTGTACGAAACCACGCAGGAAAGTACCGACCAGGTGGCCAGCCAGGCGATTGCCCCCGGTATTGCCTACCAGATCACCAGCATCCTGAGCGATAACGAAGCCCGCGCGCCGATGTTTGGCGACGATAACGCCCTCAGCAACGCCCAGCGCGGCGTCGGCCGGCCGACGGCGGCGAAATCGGGTACCACCGAGAACTGGCGCGACCTGTGGACCATGGGCTATACCAGCGCCCTCGCGGTCGGCGTATGGGTCGGCCGATCCGGTGACGGTGGCGGCGAATTGCTGGAACGCGACGGTACGCCGGCGGCGGGTCCGATTTTCGGTGACCTGATTCGCATGGTGCACGGAACCCCGGAATTCGCCGAACTGTTGCACGGCCCGGATGGCCAGCCGCTGCCGGAGGAGTTCCCGGTACCCGACGATGTCTCCCGCCAGCGGGTCGACCGGGTGACGGGGCATCGGCCAGGGTCGGGTAACACCGTTGAGGAGTGGATTGTGGACGGCCTGGAGCCGCAGCTGGCCTACAACGAGACCAGTGAGTGGGAGCGTGAGCAGCTCGAAAACGCACTGCGCCAGGTGGATCGGGGCGCGCAATGGAGCGGCGATGCGGAACGGAGCATTCTGCGGTATGCCAACCAGGTTGGCGCGCGCAACGCCCCGATTGATGATGATGAGGATTCCGATTCCGGTTCGAACGACAGCGGCGGCGGCAACGACAGTGAAGAAGTGCCCATCGAGCCAATCGAACCGAACGATTGATTTGCACATCGCAGAAAACGGCGGAGGCCCGGACTTTATGTCCGGGCATTTGTTTGTGCCGATGACCAGACGATCCCGTCGTCCCGGACTGTGTGGGCGGGCGTCGGGGCCGATGGCAGGACGGGAAGTTCCCCACCATGCCCGCCCATGCAGGATCGTGCCGATCCTTGGGACGGGCCTACGCATGTATGGCAATCATGTCCCCACCGCAATCCGGGGCCGGGGATCGAGATCGTCCAGCGCGGCAACGAGGGCAGCACTGAGCACCAGGTCATCATGACCAACATGGGCAGGCACGCCCCATTGCATGGTGTTACCTGGTCCGCGGCGCACCTCGTACTCCGTGGCAGCCAGCTGGGCATAGAACTCGTTCGTCAGCGCGTCCCCATCATCCGCATAGTCACGGAACCGCCCGGTTTCGATGAGCCCGATGAAATCCCATCCAAGGCGGCTCTTGCTGGCAGCCGAAAACACAAACGGCACCACGCGAATGCCGGTGCGGCGCAAGCTGGCCTCAAGGAAACTGGCCAGGCCCGCCCCAATGCCGGTGGAATCCACCACGATCCAGTTCGACCGCCATACATGCCGGGCCAGTTCCACGATATGCGCATGCAGGTCGGCGTGGCGGATGCCGGTCCATGCCCGGCGATCGATAACGCGGTACACGGGCCGGGTGTCGGCGCGGCTGCGGGTATCCACCTCCACCACCGTGAGCGCCGTGCTATCGCGGCGACTGGTGCTGAAACTGTCAATACCGCCGCCGTGTTCTTCCTCGCCGGCAACATCCAGCAGCAGGGCGTAGCGCTTGCCGGGTTCGGCGCGGTACCGGCGTGGATGGTCGCCGCGCATCATCGCCAGGCGATGCGGCGGGAACAGGCTTTGCTGGCCATCCAGTTCTTCCAGGAAATACTCGGTGCGCACAAATGGATGCTGCTCACCCAATTGGGCGATACGGCTCTGCACCCGCATGCCATAGGCGGGAACATCCTGCGCCACACGTTGCCATGGCACCACGAACACCCGTTGTAATCCGTCGGCATGCTGCTTTTCGCGCAGGTAGCGCATCTGGCGGGCGAGCAATGTTTCGCGCGTCCAGACCGTGCCGAGGAAGAGAGTGGTTGCGTTGGTGGATGCCGCCATTGGATCGAACACTGCATCCCACACTGCCGGGCGGATATCCTGCGATTCGTTGGCGATAAGGCCGAGATCGGCAGTGAGGCCGCGCGCATTGGCAGTACGGGCTGCCGAAACGAACACCGCCTGCGCGTTCCCGACACTGATGCTGCGGTCGCGCACGCGTACCAGTGGCGCGGTGATGGGGTTGGCCAGCAGCCGGTCGCACAGGCGGTCACGGCTAATCAGCGCCTGCGGCCGGAGGGTAGGGGCGGCCACCACAATGGTGCCGCCACGGGTTGCGTTACGCAGCAGCACCCAGGCAATGATCTGGGCCAGTGTTTCATCCTTGCCGGCCTGGCGGCTGAACACCAGCGCAAATTGTTCGCCACTGCGGGCCAGCAGGTGCCGCGCCAGGGGACGTGCCGCCTCCAGCTGGTACCCGCGCATGGCGAACTGCGGCAGCCCGACCCGGCTAAAGCTGCCGATATCGCGCAGGGCAGCATGGAGCGGGCTTACACCCATTGCAACAGCACATCCAGCAGCACGCTGGTGATTACAAGATAGAAAATGGCGTTGGTGCGGCTGCGCACCTCATCCAGGCTGGCGGCGAGTTGCTCCACCTTCTCGCGGGTAACCACCTCGTATGTGGAACGTGGTTGGAGATCAATGGCCGGGGCGGTGATGCGGGTGGGAATGGTTACCATGGTGTTGCCTCCTCGTGTTCGACGTCGGTGAGCAGCTTGCGGATTTTGTCCGCCAGTTCGGGCTCCTGCGCGCTGTCCAGCGCGGCCTGGATACGGGCTGTGGTGGTGGCCACGCTCACGATGCGGGGAATGTGCTTGCATAGGGTCTCCAGGTCGTCTACCTCGGTCGTTACCCGCATCAGCAGGCGCCGCATCGCATTCCGCTCTGCGGCGAGGGTTTTTTCAGGTACGGCATCGGGCGTTGGGGAAAAGGGTCTTTCAGGCACGGCATCGGGCTCTGGGGCACAGGGCCTTTCAGGAACGGCATCCGGCTTTGATGCGTAGGGATGTTGGGGCATGGGAATTCCTCCGGGTGGGATCGGTGTCGCCTACTTCCTATACGCATCGGAGGGGAACCAGCCAGCAGCGGGTGGCGTTGGATGTAACAGAGACGGTGGATACACTGTCGAAGGATTACCTGGGCGAAGGCTGATTTAATCGCCCATATCTATAGGGAGGACACAGGATGCGACGACTGTTAACCGTACTCATTGCTGCAGGCATGCTCATGTCGGGCATGTTGGCAGCATCCGCACAGGAAGCCGGTAGCGCTGTTGCGACCGGAACAGGCTCACCCGTGACGTGGATCGATGAGCGTGGCAACGAAATCGCCACCATGCAGGTCACGGATGTTGAGAACGACTGGCAGGGATACGGAGAGTATTACGAACCGGAGCGTGGATACATCTATGTCGCGGTAACCTTCGAGGTTTCCAACATCTCCGGGTCGTCGCTGGTTGTGGGCGCGTACGATTTCAGCATGATGGATGCGGAAGGCCGCAATAACGGTCGTTCATTCGTCTCCGTTGATGAAGGTTCCGATGAGCAGTTGTTCGAGGAAGATGCCGCAGTAGCCGACGGTGAGACCGTTGAGCTGAAGCAGGTCTTCGAGGTACCCAATGCGGTGCCGGCCGCCGCCTTTGTCTGGCAGCCGGATAGTGGCGTGCTGTTGATTGTTGATATCAGCGAAGGTGCCCTGGAGAACAGCGCCCTTGCCAATGGCCTGAACACCCCCGCCACCTGGACCGATGAGCGTGGCAACCCGGTAGCCACCATTGAGGTAACCGGCATCAACCCCGATTGGCAGGATTACGGCGAGTACTACGAGCCAGAGCGCGGCATGGTGTACGTGGCCATCGATTTCAAGGTGACCAACGTATCTTCATCCAACTTCGTCCTCGAGAACTACGATTTCAGCCTGCTGGATAACACCGGCATGAACAACCCCCGCACCTGGGCCGAGCCCGCAGAGGATGCGGATCCGATCTTCAGCGAAGATGTGGCGATTGCCGCCGGCGAAACCTACGAGGGAACCATCGTGTTCGCCGTCTACGATGATCTCGAGCCGTCGGTGCTTGTGTGGCAGCCGGAATCGGGCGTGCTTCACTTCGTGATGCTCGGTGAGGGCAGCCAGGGTGCCCCGGGCAGTGTCCCGGCGGGTACACCGGCCGCAACCCCGGCGGGTTAATCGCTTACGGGCGCGATCTGAATGACCATATAACTGCCGGCGTGAACTTGCACGCCGGCAGTTATCGTTCCTGAACCCAGCACACAAAGCCCACCCGTATGCTAGTGTGGATTCACACCATGAGGAGTTATCTAACATTCCGTTCGGGCGGAAGGAGGAGCCGTTATGAGCCGCATCCTGTGTCTTGCGATGCTGTTTGCGCTGATGTCCGCGCTGCTGCCGGTTTCCGCGCAGGAGACGGGAACCGCTGTCGGTGCCGGGCTGAATACGCCCGTAACGTGGGTCGACCAGCGCGGGAACGCGGTCGCCACCATGCAGGTCACGGATGTGGAGAACGACTGGCAGGGATACAGGGAGGCTTACGAACCAGAACGTGGATACATCTATGTCGCAGTGACGTTCGAGGTGACCAACCTCTCCGGCGCGCCCCTTCATATCAACGTGTTCGGTTTCAGCGTGATGGATGTCGAGGGTCGCACCGACCAACGCGCGTTTGTGGCGGTGCCGGATGATTCCGACGAGCAATTATTTGAAGAGGATATTGAGCTTGCCGATGGCGAGACGGCTGAACTCAAGCAGGTATTCAGGGTTCCGGCCAACGTTCCAGTGGCGGCGTTTGTGTGGCAGCCGGAGAACGGCGTGCTGTTGCTGGTGGATATCCGCGAAGGTGCCACGGAGAACAGTGCCCTTGCCGTTGGCCTGAACACCCCGGCCACCCTCACGGATGATCGGGGCAACCCGATCGCCACCATTGAGGTGACGGGCATCAACCCCGATTGGCAGGATTACGCCGAGGTCTACGCGCCCGATAGGGGCAAGGTTCACGTAGCCCTCGATGTCAGCGTCACGAATGTCTCGTCTACGGAGTTCACCCTGGAACCGTTCTACTTCAGCCTGGTAGATTCGACCGGCATGAATAACGGCCGGAGCGGGGCGATGGCGGATGAAGGCAAGGATCCTGTTTTCAGCGAACCTGTCCCGATCGCGCCCGGCGACACCTACCAGGGCACCATGGTGTTCACCATCTACGCCGACCTGCAGCCTGCCGTTTTGGCCTGGCAGCCGGATTCCGGCCTGATGCACTTTATCGTTCTCACCACGGCCGACCAGGCGCTTCCGGCCGGTACACCTGCTGCAACGCCGCAAGGTTAGGCGTGTTGCCTGGCATCACGGTGGAATCACCGCGGCAACTACCGGGGTGCATACGCATCCCGGTGGTTGTGATTAATAGCCCGCCAGCCTGCGATAGATCCCAATTTCACCGGTCGTTATGCTAGTGTGGAAGTACATCACGTACACCCGCTTCCGTATACATATGTGTGTTGAAGGAGTGATCGCCATGAAAGGTATGGTTCGTTTGCTGATCATGCTTGCGCTGCTCGTTTCTCCGGCACTGGTTGCCTCTGCCCAAACGCCAGTCGTTACCTCGGGTGAACCTCAGGCGTTCGCTTCCGGGGTTGGCCAGCCCGCCACGTTTTTCGATGATCGCGGTAACCCGATCCTTGAGGTGGTAGTCACCGGGATGGAAATGGACTGGCAGGACTACGACGAGATGTATCCGCCGGACCGTGGCATGGTGTACGTGAAGATCGATTTCACCTTCACCAACCTCACCGACAGCGCCGAGACGATCATGCCCTATAGCATCATGCTGATCGATTCCACAGGCCTCATGCTGAACCAGGCCTATATGCCAGACAATCCGGACATCATGATCGAGGACATCCCGCTGGATGCCGGGGGCACCGTGGAAGGCAGCCTGATCTTCTCGGCCTACCAGGAGTTCGAGCCGATAATGGTGATGTGGCAACCGGAGTACACCCAGTACGTG
The DNA here is from genome assembly GCA_043427975.1 of Chloroflexia bacterium. Taxonomy (GTDB): domain Bacteria; phylum Chloroflexota; class Chloroflexia; order Thermomicrobiales; family UBA6265; genus UBA6265. The sequence continues at coordinate 50,544 of JBHWTK010000026.1, forward strand.
TTTATCCATCTCGGCGAGTAACTGCCGCCAACAGCCAGCATGCAAACAGGGGTCCCCATGGGAAATGGGGACCCCTGTTCTGGTTGGTACGCGTCCTGGTAATGCCTAGTCCTCGGAGCGGCGCACCACGAAGGCGGACATCATGATGGTCACGATACATCCGGCAGCAATGAGCACGGTCATGGGCATCGCACTGGTACCGCCGGCACCGGTGCTCGGCAGCGCTGATACGGTGGGCTCTGCCGCGACCGTAGACGTCGCAGTTGATTGTGTGCCCTGGGTGGGGGCGGCCGTAGCGGGTACGACCGTGCCGGTTGCAGGTGCGACGGGAGGAGCGGGAACCTGCAATACCATCTCGCGAGTGGTGCCATCGACCGTCAGCAGGAACTCAATTGGGGTCCTGCCCTCGGGGCGAATCACCAACTGGTAGGTCCCGTACGGGATGTCGGCCAGCTGGATCGTGTTGTTTGCACCCACAATGCCCGAACGATATGGCTGCACCGCCGCCTGCGAAGCGACTGGCGCGTAGAGATCCCACGGCACCCCTGAGATGTTCTCGCCGTTTGGCATGGCGATACGGAGGGTCATCGTCGGCAGGTTTGGCGTAACCGTCGGCGTCTCAACGGTGGTGCTGGTGGGCGTTACACCCGGTTCGCTGGTGGACGTCGGCACGACCGTTTCTGTGGCTGTCGGCTCGATGGTGGGCGATGGGGTCACACCAGGTTCCGACGTAGCAGCGGACGTTGGAGACGGTTCTATTGTGGCTGTTGGCGATGGTTCAGCCGTGGCCGTTGGCGATGGTTCAGTTGTCGCTGTTGGCGATGGTTCAGTTGTCGCTGTTGGTTCCGGTGTATTGGTTGGTGTTGGCTCCGGCGTATTCGTCGGAGTCGGCTCCGGTGTATTGGTTGGGGTCGGCTCCGGTGTATTGGTCGGAGTTGGCTCCGGCGTGTTGGTTGGAGTTGGCTCCGGCGTGTTGGTTGGCGTGGGTTCCGGTGTATTGGTTGGGGTCGGCTCCGGCGTGTTGGTTGGAGTGGGCACTGGTGTATTGGTCGGGGTCGGCTCTGGCGTGTTGGTTGGCGTGGGTTCCGGTGTATTGGTAGGTTCTGGTGTGGGTACTGGCAGGGAAGCAACCACGCAGCGAACCTCGCGGAAGGAGACGCCCGATACCGCGCCGCCCGTCATGCTGTCGATCACCGAGCCGCTGATGTAATACCGCACCGTCGTACCCGGAGCCGGGCTGCCGTAGCCAAAGCCCGTTCCGGCACTATAGCTGAGCGTGACCGTGCCATCGAAGGTCGATTGGACGTACGGGTTGGCGGTGGTGAAGTAAAACGTGCCGTTTACCGAGATAGGCGTGAGCATGGCGTTGTATCGTGGGTCACCCGTCGGCTGAACGGTCGTCTTCAGGTAGAAATCCTGGTGGTACACACCGTTTTCCCAGCGACCGGGGCCACAGGAAAACGCATCGACAGTTGCCTGGCCGCTACCGTTCCATTGGGCACTGGCTGACAATGGCAACATTACGAGCAGCATAATGACTGCCGCCGCGGCACGCAGGCCGGACGCTCGTTCTCTGGTCACTCTTCTCTTCCCCCAGCTTGTCCGTAGGTACGAGATCCCCATGGAGTGGTCGCGTGCCTACGGGCCAACTTTACAAAAAGCCCAATACAATTAGTGTATCCGTGGGATAGTACCACGGTATTAACAGATTGATAGGGTCTTTTCCCGCATTTTTCGCATGAAGGGTATCCGTTCAGAACTGGACACCCCGATGCGAGTACACTTGGGGCAGATAGATGTAATGCCGGGTGGATAAAGATGTTCCCGCGCGGCAGGCGGTAATGTGATGGCCGCCAATGTGATTGACCATTATGAGGGACATTCTGTGACAGATATGACGCCAGGGTTGGCATTCCCGGGTGATGCCAGTGAGCTTGCAGTTTTCGTTGACTTCGAGAATATTCGCTATTCCACCATCAACTCGTTTGGCCGGGAACCGGATCCGCTGTTGTGGCGCGATATGGCCATGAAGCACGGCCTGATGGGTGTATCCCGCGCCTATGCCGATTTCGACCAGCACCCGGAGGCGGTACGCACCCGCCTGGATGTGGCCGGTTTTGAGGCGTTCCACTATCCGGCCAAGCGCGTAACCGATGCAACCGGCCGCGAGCGCTACACCAGCCGCAGCGACCTGAATATGGCGGTGGATATCATCAACACCGCGCTGGCACGTCCCGATATCAACACGTTCATGATCTTCAGTGGCGACAAGGATTTCATCCGCCTCGTCACCACGCTGCGTAACCGGCTTGGCAAGCGCGTGATCATCGCCGGGGTCCCGGGGTCGGTGAGCCCTGAACTGGTGGCGGCGGCTGGAGAGAGCGACCTGATCGAGATGGAGCCGAGCGCCGATGTCGATGCAGCGGTAATCGAGGCCATCGATACCTACATCCGCCAGCTCCACGATGGCTTCGTGCCCACCCAAAGCCACATGAGCCGCACGCTGTGGCGCTTCCTCGATCGTTCCCTGTTGCCCAGCGAGCATATCGAGGCCAAGGTGATGGAGTTCCTGCGCAAGGGCGTGCTTACCAAGCGCCAGACCATTAACGGCCAGGGGCAGGAACTAGTCACCACCGAGCTGAACCCTGAACACCCGCTGGTGGTGCAAGTGCTGGGTGAACGCCCGGCGGCGCAGAACGATACCACCATGCGCGATATCGAGCCGCAACCGCAGCCCGCGCACCATGCGGCCCAGGAGCCTGCACCTGAACGGGCCTACCAGCGCCGGTTTGCTCCTACTACTCGCGGGCTGAACCGGCGGTAACCAGTTTCCAGAATCCCGGCCTGTGTACACGCTGTAGCTGCAGGCGTGGCATTCTGCTTGCCTTGCACGATTTAAGGCCTGCGGTACACTCAAAATCCGGGTAGTCCTGCCCGTGTTCCCCTGGAGATCCCTTCGTGAAAATCCTGCTACGTATTCTCACCTACCTCATGCCATACAAATGGCGGCTGGTGGTGGTGTACCTGGCGCTCTTTATTGGCATGGGTTTCCAGTTGCTCATTCCGATCATGCTCCAGCGCGCCATTGACGACGGCATCCTTGACCGTGACCTGGGGTACCTTACCCGCGCCACCCTGCTGATTGTGCTCTTCGCCATCCTGCAGGGCATCTTCATGTATATCCGTACCTATGGCACCAACGCCCTGGCCGAACAGGTGGGAAACGACCTGCGTAACGAACTGTACGATTCGTTCCAGAGCCAGCCCTTTGCCTTTTACGACAAGGCCCAAAGCGGCCAGCTGATGAGCCGGGCCACCGAGGATATCAACAACATCCGCGGCATGCTCATGTTCGCGCTGCGTGCCATCGTGCAAACGATCGGTATCGTGTTCTTCGTCACCATTATCCTGGTCCGGTTCGACTGGCTGCTGGCGCTGGTGGCCCTGAGTACCGTGCCGCTAATGCTGCTGTGGAGCGCCAGTTTCTCCATGACCATCCGGCCAATGTTCCTGCGTGTGCAGCAACAGTTCGGTGTTATGACCAGCGCATTGCAGGAGAACGTGGCCGGTGGCCGCGTGGTGCGCTCTTTCGCCCAGGAAAAGGCCGAGAGCGATCGCTTTGAAGAAGAACTGGACGAGCTGTTTGTGCGCAATATGAAGGCGGCCAAACGCTTCAGCTTCAGTTTCCCGATGACCATTGCCGCCAATGGCCTGTCGATAGCCGGTGTGATCTGGGTGGGCGCCTGGATGGTGATGAACGGGCGTATCTCGCTCGGCACGCTGGTGGCGTTCGAACGCTATACCTCCATGCTGCAGGATCCCGTGCGCTGGCTCGGGTTTGTGGTGAACCGTATCGCCCGGGCCATTGCCAGCGGTGAGCGCATCTTTGAGATCCTCGATACCAGGCCATCGATCCGCAATGCGACCGGCGCAACCCCCATGGAACTGCGTGGCGAGGTGGAGTTCCACAATGTGAGCTTCCGTTACCAGAAGCGTGGTGCCGAGGCGCTGAGCGACGTCAGCTTTGTCGCCAAACCAGACCAGATCACCGCGCTGGTTGGCCACACCGGATCCGGCAAGAGCAGCGTGATCGGCCTGATCCCGCGGTTCTACGATGCCACCAGCGGCTCGGTGACCATTGATGGCCACGATGTGCGCGAGATCGAGCTCGATTCGCTGCGGCGGCAGGTAGGGATCGTTATGCAGGACAGCTTCCTGTTCAGCATGACCATTCGCGAGAACATCGCCTATGGCCGGCCGAATGCAACGTTCGAGCAGGTGCAGGCGGCGGCCGTGGCCGCGCAGGCGCACGATTTCATCCTGAACCAGGAGAATGGCTACGATACCGTCATCGGCGAGCGTGGTGTCACCCTGAGCGGTGGCCAGAAACAGCGACTCTCCATCGCCCGCGCGCTCCTGATCGATCCCCGCATCCTCATCCTCGATGATGCCACGGCGAGTGTGGACAGCGAAACCGAACACGATATCCAGCAGGCACTGCGCACGCTCATGGCCGGGCGCACCAGCATCGTGATCGCCCAGCGACTCAGCACCGTGAAGGATGCCGACCAGATCCTGGTGTTCGAGAACGGCCGTATCACCCAGCGTGGCACCCACGAAAGCCTTGTTGCCGAGGCCGGTGGTTTCTATGCCGAGCTCTGGCAGTTGCAGCAACAGGATGCCGCCGATTTGGTGATAGATGTAGAACCGGACGATGACGATGCGCCGATTGAAACGGCATCTGTGGCAGCGGAGGGCGAATAATGGGCCAGATTCGTGTGGCACAAGACGATGAACTCCTCGGCAAGGCGTACGATGCCCGCATCGCGCGGCGGCTGGTCGGCTTCCTGCTGCCCTACCGGCGGACCCTGATCGCCACCACCGCGCTGGTCATCGTCGGTACGCTGGCCGATCTGCTGCTGCCGTGGCTGTTCGCCCGCGCCATCGATGCGCTGGAACGCGACGAGGGCATGCGCGTGATTAACATCATCGGTGCCACATTTGTGGTAACGGTGATTATCCGCTTCCTCAGTAACTGGGGGCAGTTCTATACCGCCCAATGGCTCGGTAACCGGGTGGTGTTCGATATGCGGAACCGCATGTTCCGCCACCTGCAGAACCTGAGTATCAGCTACATCGACAAGCGCGGCGTCGGCGCGGTGATGACCCGCATCCAGAACGACGTCGCCGTGATCCAGGAGCTATTCGGCGATACGGTGATCGGCATTATTAGCAACGTGCTGGTGCTGCTGGGCATTATCGTGATCATGCTCATCTCCAACTGGAAGATGGCGTTGCTCAGCTTTGCCGTGTTGCCGATCATGATCATCGTGATGCGCGTATGGCAGGGGTACGCCAAGGATGCGTACCGCAAAACCCGCCGCACCATCGGTATCGTGAACGCCAACCTCGCCGAGAGTATTGCCGGCATGCGCGTGGTGCAGAGCTTTGTGCGCGAGAAGGAGAACCGCCGCTACTTCCGTATCCTGAACGGCGATAACCTCGATGCCAGCCTGGAAGCCGCGCGCTACAGCAGCATGCTGTTCCCGACGGTGAACTTCCTCAGCGCCACCGCCACCGCAGCGATTACCTATGTGGGCGGGCGGATGATCTTTGGCGAATCGCTCTCACTGGGCCAGCTGGTGCTGTTTATCGCCATGATCGACCGCTTCTTTGCCCCTATCCGCGAACTCAGCCAGCAGTACAGCACGCTCCAGAGCGCCATGGCCGCCGGCGAGCGCATCTTCGAGGTGCTGGACGTGGAGCCGGAAGTCAAGGATGCCCCCAACGCCAGCATCCTGCCGCCGGTGGTGGGCAAGGTGGATTACACGAATGTGCAGTTCGGGTACGGCAACAAGCAGATCCTGCACGATATCAACCTGCATGTGAATCCGGGCGAGACGGTAGCGTTCGTGGGCGAGACCGGTGCAGGCAAGAGCAGCATGGTGAACCTGCTGATGCGCTTTGCCGATGTGTGGGATGGCAGTATCACGATTGATGACATCGATGTCCGCAGCGTGACGCAGCAGAGTTTGCGCAGCCAGTTGGGGATTGTGCTGCAGGATACGTTCCTGTTCGGCAGCACCATTCGCGATAACATCGCCTACGCGCGGCCACATGCCACCCTGAAAGAGATCCAGCAGGCAGCGAAGGACGTTGGTGCGCACGAGTTCATCATGGCCCTGCCCGATGGCTACGATACCGAGGTACAGGAACGCGGCGTGAGCCTGAGCGTGGGGCAGCGGCAGCTGATCTCGTTTGCACGGGCGCTGTTGGCCGATCCGCGCATCCTGATCCTGGACGAGGCGACCAGCTCTATTGATACGCAAACCGAGAAGATGATCCAGGATGCCCTGAAGCGGCTGCTGGAAGGGCGCACGAGCTTTGTGATTGCGCACCGCCTGAGCACCATTCGCGAGGCCGACCGCGTGGTGGTGATGGACCAGGGCCGCATCATCGAAATGGGCACCCACGAGGAACTCATGGCCGCCCGCGGCGCGTATTACAACCTCACCACCATGCAATCCACCGGCACTGCTGCGTAGCGACATTTACCGAACGCGGGTCGTACGCCCGGGGTTAATCCCCGGGCGCTGCGCAAAAAAAGCGTGTTCGTGCCTGGCCGGATTCGCTTCGACTGTAGACCCGTCCTGACCGCGAAGCGGTCATGGGGCGGGTTTCCCTCCGCAAGACGCGTATTTGGCCACCATCCCGCCTGGTGCCCGCCCGATTCGCCGGGGCTCGCTCCGCTACTCGTGCTTCGCACTCGGCCGCCTTCGGCGCGGCGAAGGACGGGCCTACATTTTCACGGCGATCGGAATGATTCGTGCGCCCGGGGGATGAACCCCGGGCGCATCCCCAGGAATCCCTACGCAGGGGCTGCCAAGCAGCGCTTCGCGCGGGGATTCCGGACTGATAGACGCGCATGTAGACCCGTCCTGACCGCGAAGCGGTCATGGGGCGGGTTTCCCTCAACCAGGCACGCATCCCGCCATCACGCCGGATGGTGCCCGCCCGATTCCTCTGCGGCGGCATAGGGCCCGAATACCCTGATTTCGAACCAGAACAACAATTCCGAACGAATGTTTGGAATTGTGCCCGTACACCCTTGACAACGTGTCACCGGCATGCGAACATGTGTTCGTACACCCCGATGGGACTGATCCGGAACATCCCGAACAGGGGCCCTCACCTGACGTATGAACGAGCCGGCGATCCGGCAGAAGGACGTATTGATATGACAACCCTGCTGCTGAACACCTTCCTGGTGCTGATCACGATCCTCTTTGCCGCCATGGCGCTCTACCCGCTCTTCCTGGGCGGCCCGGATACCGACCTCCAGGCCGAACCGTTCGGCGAGGATCACGTTATCAGCGTGGTGCCGGTAGGCCTGGATTCGCGGCGACCGACCCCGATTGGCCCGGCGCCTGCAGGCGAATCGCGCGATGAGCATCCGGGGCACCAGCCGGCTGCATAACCAGCACGGGCCTCTCCAGTTTGGAGGGGCCTTTGCATGTCATGGAGGAATGATATGGACTACAGCTGGGTCGACGACGTGGTTAAAGCCATGCCGGGAACAACTGTTACCCCTAAACCCGAGTGGGACTCCATGCTCTACCACTTGCAGGGGAAATCGATGGGTATGCGCGGCGGGTACAAGGATGGCCGCCCGATCCTGACGATCAAGCTGCCACCCGACCAGGGCGAGATGCTGCGGGAAACGCACGACTCCATCATCCCCGGGTACTACAGCAACAAAACGCACTACAACTCGGTTTTCCTCGATGCCGGGTTACCGCGCGAGTTCATCATGGAACTGCTGGAAGATGCATGGAATTGCGTGTTCGCGTCCCTGCCGAAGAAGGTGCAGGCGACATTGAGGGCCGAAACGCCGGATCGATCGTGATCTGGACGATGGTGTTCTCCCGATCGTAGCCCCGGGCCCTGTGCCCGGGATGGAGAAGGGATCCAGTCGTGCCGGATGCGGCCGTACCGTGGTCACCTAGCGGCGCACCTGTATGTGTGCCCCGGGTCCGTTTGAGGCGGACACATAGGTCCGCCACTACAGACCAGCTCCGGAGCCTACCTGTGTGCGCCCTGATCCTGCACCTGGCGGACACGTAGGTCCGCCACTACGGACCAGCTCCGGAGCCCACCTGTGTGCCTCGAACCGGCACCCGGCGGACACATAGGTCCGCCACTACGGGTCCACCCAACCTTGCCCCAAATGACACGAGGCGGACCCATCGGTCCGCCTCGTGTCATGTGTTGCACCGGTTCCGGGTGTTATCCCATCTTCGCGATGACTTCTTCCTCGTACCGCTTCATCGGCTCCATATCGTATGCAAGGCCAGGGATGTAATTGATGACGTAATCAATACCATCCGCCTGCATCTTCTGGATCTTCTCGATGATCTGGTCCGGCTCCATTGGCTGGCCAAAGTACTTGAAGTCTTCCAGGCTGATATCGCCGTAGTGCTTGCGCACGGTCTCCGTGGCCTGCATCGGATCGGCGCCCGGGGCGATGGGGTAGACCGTGAGCGAACTGGACTTGGTGATCTCGTCGTAGTTCCGACCCACCTTGTCGCAATGGCCCTTCAGGATCTCCAGCTTCTCGGCGGCCACATCGGCCCCCACGTTGCAGGCATCTCCGTACTGCGCCACCAGCTTCAGGGTCACCTGCGGGCCACCGCCACCGATCCACAGCGGAATCTTGTAGCCGGGCTTGTGGCTCTTTGGCTCATTGATGGGCGAGTCGATGGTGTAGTACTTGCCCTCGAAGGTCGGCTTGTCCTCAGTCCACATCTTGTGGATGATCTCGGTCGCCTCGCGGAACATGGCCATGCGTTCCTTGGTTTCCGGGAACCCGTAGCCGTAGGCGCGCCACTCATGCTCGTACCAGCCGGCACCGAACCCGGCATAGAGGCGGCCCTTGGAGGCCACATCCACGGTGCTGGCGATCTTGGCGAACAGGCTCGGCTGGCGATAGCCGTTGCAGTTCACCATCTGGCCAACGTTCACGCGCTGGGTATCGCGTACCAGGGTGGCGCTGATGGTCCAGCTCTCAAAGGTCGTGTTCATCGTCGGCTCGGGCACGGTGTGGAAGTGGTCGTAGACCCAGATTGAGTCCCACGGACCCTTGTCCGCTTCCTTCGCGACGTTGGTCATTGCCTCGAACTGTTCAACGGGATCCTGGATATCCGTAAGGTCCATCCGCCATCCCTGGGGGACAAACACACCATATTCCATGGCCATCTGAATATATCCTCTCTCGCAGCCTGGACCTGATGTCCTTCGGCCACATCTCTTCCAACAGGTCCGTATGTACCTGCCACTGCTAATTCTATGGCGCAATTTGTGTACCGGGAATATGAATCCGCTCCGAGATAGTGCACGTTCGTACAGGTAACATCTGCTGTAGTGCTTCCGCTATAATTGCGAACAACCTCCGGGAGATCGGCAATCCCCGTACGTTGGTTCTCTTCTTCCCAATTTGTTGCCCAACCAACAGGACGTATGACCCGCACGCCTCGAAACGCCACACCGCCCCGAACACATAATTCGGAACCCGTTGTGCCCGAACAGGAGCATGACCGTTTGGCGTACCTTGAGGAAGGCCCGATCTACACCCCGCCGAAACCAAAGCGGTTCACCCGCACTGCGAGCCGTCGTAGCCTGGTAACTGCGGCCGTGGGCCTGATTGGAGCTACCGCCTGGTTCGGCGTACCCCTGAACACCGAGGGCGCGTTCTTCCCGGGCACGCACGTACACGACCTGAATATTGCCGAGCTGAACCGCCCCCAGGCGCTGGCGCTGATGAAGCAGCATTTCGCTGATTTCGAGAACACGGCGGTGGATTTCACGTTTGAGCAGCAGGTGTGGAACGCCAGCCTCGCTCAGCTTGGGTTCGCTATCGATTACGAAACCACCCTGAATAACGCCTGGATGCACGGGCGCGACAGCAGCCAGTTGGAGCAGTTCGCCAGTGTGATGATCTCGCCCGACGAGCAATCGTTTCCGGTGATTTTTACCAGCAACGAGGAGCAACTCCACGCCTACCTGGAGGATATCGGTAGCCAGATCGTCGGCGCTGCCCGCGATGCCGTGCTGTACCTGGATGGCGATATGGTGCGGATCCAGCCGAACGAGGATGGCCGCGCACTTGATGTCGTAGCGGCGGCCGAGGCCACCCGCAAGGTAGTGGTCACCGCAACCCGCAGCCGGGTGATGCTCACCGCGAAGCCGGTGATCAGCCAGATCACCGCCGAAACACTGGAGCCGAAGCGGGCTCTCGCCCAAACCATGATCAGCGGGCCGATCCGCATTGGAACCGGCGATGATACATGGACCATTTCGCAATCCACGCTGCGCCAGGCGCTGGTGTTGCCAGAGCTGGGTGTTCTGGCCGACCCGGGCCTGAACGAGACCGTGATCAGCCATGCACTGGCCGAGATGGCGGTGGCGGTGAAGACATCCCCTTCCGATGCGGTTCTCGGCTGGGACCAGCAACTGGTCGTGGTAACCCCGGATGTGAAGGGGCGGGAACTGGACATCGAGGGCACCGTGCAGGCGATTGTCGCTGCCGCGAAAACCCTCGACCAGCGCACGATCAACGCGGTGTTCACGGAGGTGTTGGCCGAGGTGCGCGCCGATAACCTCGATTCGCTGGGAATCACCCACCTGCTGGCCACCGGGGATTCCAACTTCGATGGTTCGTCGTGGGAGCGTGCCGAGAACGTGCGCGTATCGGCTGAGCACCTGAACCACACGCTGGTGAAACCGGGCGAAACGTACAGCTTCAACAAGTCGATTGGCCCGATTACCGTGGAAAACGGGTTTGTTCAGGGCAAGATTATTCGTGGCAGCCGTATTGTGGAAGATATCGGCGGTGGTGCCTGCCAGGCCAGCACCACGGTGTTCCGGGCGGCGCTGAAGGCCGGCTTCCCGATCGACCACGAGTACCACACCTATCGCCTCGCCATGTACGAGCACGATGGCTGGCCGCCGGGAATCGACGCGGCCATTTTCCAGCCGGACGACCCAAATGACTGGGAACTGGACCTGTTCTTCACCAATACAACCGAGAACTGGATCCTGGTGGAGTTCTACACCGAGGGTGTGCACGCTTACTGCAACATCTATGGCACCCCGCAGAACTGGGACGTCAGCGTGAGCGTGCCCTACATCAGCGAGCCGAAGAAGCCTGAGCCGCCGATCGAGACCGAGGACCCCAAGCTGGCCAAGGATGAACGCGTGCAGGTCGGCTGGGCTACCGATGGCTACGATGTGCAGGCCGTGCGCACCATTACCCGCAATGGCGAAGTGGTGCAGTTCGACGATATGCCGAATCCGTGGGAGTTCTGGAGCTTCTTCAAGCCCCAGCGCGATGAGTTCCTCATCGGTCCCGGCACCAAACGCCAGTTCGGCACGAACACCACCCCAACCCCGTCCCCGGAAGGGTAGCGGAGAAATATCGTAGGGGCGGATCCGGTTCGCAAACCGATATCCGCCCTTTTCAACCCGCCGGAATTTCGTGGTGGGATCATACGGGCGGATACCGGCGTTGCCGGATCCGCCCCTACAAAAATCGTCTCCGGCCGGTAATCGGCCATTGGTCGGCTAATACGGTTCTATTCGTATGTCTCGTACCGCACCAACTCTTCCAGCGGCAGGCGGCCGGGTTTGGGGCCGGTGGGGCGGGGATCCTTGCTGGTCACGAACGGGCCGATAGCCACCAGGCTCCGCAGTGTTTTGCCCTCCGGCACGTTCAGCAGCGCCTTCGCCTTCGCCTCGCGTTCCGGCTCGCCGAACCAGGCGGTGCCGGCACCAAGACCCAGCATGCTGGCCGCAATCATCAACCGCTCGGTGACGCGACCTTCATCGTACGCCTCGTGCTGCAGGTTCTGGCCCGGGCTCACCAGCCCGATTGCCAGGGCGGCATCGGCCACCCAGGTGATGTTCTCCCGCAGATCGGCCAACTGCTTCAGCATGTCTTTATCCCGCACCACCACGAAGCGCCAGGGCTGCGTGTTGCGGCTGGAACCGGTCCAGCGGGCGATCTCCAGCAATTGGTCCAGGTGCTCATCGGTCACCTCGCCGGGCACGTACTGGCGTACCTGCCGAACCTTGCGCACGGTTTCCAGGGCATCGTTCGTGGAGTTGATATCGGTCATGGCTGTTGGTCCCTCTCAATCGTCGTACGGGATTTGCTCGTTACAGTAGCTCCCATGATACGGGCAATAGCGGCAATACCAACCAGGTGTGGCTTTCCACTCGGTTTCACTGGCCATGGCTTCCATTTGGGCGACGATTCCGGGCCAGGCGTGGTTGCAGTGCTCCACGGACACATCCACGTCGTCCGCATAGCCATAATCCAGCCAGAACCAGCTAAATTGCACCTGCGCCTCGCTGGCATTGCCGGTCCATTCTTGCAACTTCTGGCGGGTTACATAGCGGTGAATCACCGGGACATCCGGCTCGGGACGCACACTGCCGGTTTTCCAGTCGACGATATGAATCACTGGTTTGCCATCATCCATACGGCGACGGAGGATCAAATCCGGTTTGGCGGTGAGCCGGTAGGGTGCCCTGGCGGGGAACAGCGAAACCTCGCGGTATTCCTGGGACTCGATCAGCAGCCAGCCTTCCACATCATCCAGGCGCTCGAGGTAGCGCTGGCCCCGCCGAACCCACTGCAACACCAACTCGATATCGGCCTGGCGGGCAGCCTCGCTGGGGTATTCGGGAATGGGAAGCTTCATGCGGGCGCGGAACCGGATTTCGTCGTCGGTCATAAGCGGGGCACCAACCTTCATCTGGTTGGCGATGGTTCTGAGGGCATCGTGGGTGGAATTGCCCATGGCAAAGGCGCGAATCCACGTGTCCGGCGGGTCGATGTTATCCAGGTAGCGGAGCCTGTTGCGGTACGGGCACTGCCCAAACGTCTTGAGCGAACTCGGCGACATCACAATACTGTTCGGCCATCGCCTGAGGCGTTCGCTTTCGATCACTGCAACATCTCCTGCCAGCTTGCCGGGATCGGGTCAGCCCATCCCAGCCAACAGACCGCAAATCCGCCCACCAGGGCGATAACGATGGCCGCAGGGGGTAGCGACCTCCGCGGTACACGCGGCCAAAACGTGAGCGCCAGCGCCGCCAGCATCAGCGGCCACAAGGGCATGGAGCCTACAGATTCCAGCCCGAATACCGCCAGCCCGGCGCTCCAGCCTACTGCGTTCCACAGCAGGATCAGCCCGGCGGTATCCAGCACCGGTACCAGCGCGCCAATCGCCGAAATCATCAACAGCCAGCCGGCAACCACATAGAGCGGGCGCTGCGGGGCGTACTCGATCGTATCCACACGTGTAATCAGTACCATGCTACCACCTGCAGCCAGCGCGAACAGCGCAGCAATGGCTCCCTGGCGCAGGCGTTGCAGGTCAGGCATCGGGGGCTTTCCGAATCTCCATCACGGTACGCATCAACATGGTGATGCGGATGCGATCGCCCACCTGCACATCGGTATCAAAGGCATCAGATGGTAGCTGGCACTGGATGATGTTCTCCGGATCGCCTTCTACTGTGAAGAAGAGCCGGGCATACAGTTGCCCGTGAATGGTGTAATCCTGCCGGCCTTCCAGCGTGCCAAATGAATCCATAGCTGCTCCCCACTGGAACGTTAAGTTCCCGAAAACGTTGTACCTCTTATCATAGTCGTGATACCGAAAGGCATGGCCGCGGGGTGCATGCCGATACGGGGAGTAGTGAGCGTGCAACAAACGTGCGGAAACTGCGGAAAACCGGTGAGCGGCAGCGATATCACCTGCCCGCATTGCGATGCACTGCTGGCGGCGTACGCCTCGCCGGCCGGATCGGTGTCGAATGGTGCATGGGAATCGTCCGCGCCCATCACCGAAGCAACCCCACCGGCAGGGATGGACGAACCTGCACCGGCAACCCCTATCGAGATCCCTACCGAGGTTGAAGCGGGATCATCCGCACCGCGGCCACTGTTCGATACCAATGTGACCATCGAGGAACTTCGGGAAGCCGCCGACGGCGAGCAGGATGACACCCTGCTGGTGATGGCAGAAGAGCAGGTCGATCCGAAACCAGTAACGTTCGATGGACCGGACTACGCCAAACCGCCGTCGACAGCAGAACCTGTCCCGGTGATGGAGAATGTCAGCGAGGAGATGATTGCTCGCCCGGCCGAGCCGGCGAAGGCAGCGGCAGCGCCGGATGCAACCAGCGAGAACCCGCCGAGCCTAGCCAAAGAAGATGTGGCTCCCGCCCGGCCCGTTCGCAAGCAGCCGCCGACTCCTGAAGAGCGACGGGCGCAGGCCGAGCGCGGCCAAACCGAGGAGTACCTGCGCAGGCTCCATGCTGTCTCCGGGTATGAATCCGGGTCTGATCACCTCTCGCAACCGGTGGATACGCGCTCTCGCCCCACAGTCCAGCCCGTGCTCAATGCACTGTCTGGCGACGATACGATACGAAAATCCCGTCAGGGATGCCTGGGCTTGCTCTACATCGTGCTCTTCTTCCTGTGGATAGGCGTGATTGGCGGTGTGATGGACGGCGACCTGCGGTCGGGAACGATCGTGCTGGCGGTCGCGCTCTCATTCGTTGCACGGCTGGTTCACGCGATACCTGCCAATGCGGGGGCACGATGATCGATACAGGAACAATTGCAGCTATCGCCACCCCGGTGGGAGAGGGCGGCATTGGTGTTATCCGCATCAGCGGGGATACTGCCGCGCAGGTGGCCCAACGGATATTTCGTAAACCATCGGGTAAATCAGCGAACGTCGCAGCTCTCAATTCTCACACGCTTCATTACGGGAAAATCGTAGATGGTGAGCGGGTGATCGATGATGTGCTGCTGGCCTGGATGAAAGGTCCGCATACTTATACCCGCGAGGACACTGTTGAAATCAGTTGCCATGGTGGGCCGCTGCCCTTACGGGAGGTACTGCGGGTCGCGTTGGCGGCTGGTGCACGGCCTGCCGAACGGGGCGAGTTCACGTTACGCGCGTTCCTGAACGGGCGCCTCGACCTCACCCAGGCCGAGGCAGTGCTGAACGTGATCGGTGCCCAGACCTCGGAGAGCCTGCGCCTGGCGGTGAACGACCTCGCTGGCGATCTTTCTTCCCGCCTCGCGCCGGCCAGTACGGCGCTGGTGCGCTTGCTGGCCTATCTCGATGCCAGCGCCGATTTCCCGGACGACGAGATCGAGACATCCGATATCGCCGATGGCCTTTCCCAGGCGGATGCGGCGTTGGCTGATGTGATTGCCGGGGCCAATGCCGGCATGATGTACCGCGAGGGAGCCACCATTGCGTTGGTGGGGCGTCCCAATGTGGGCAAGAGCAGCCTGCTGAACGCCCTGTTGCGCAGCGATCGATCCATTGTGACCCCCATCGCCGGGACCACGCGTGATGTCATCCGCGAATCCATTAACCTCGCGGGCATCGCGGCCACGCTGCTGGATACAGCGGGAATCGTGGAAACAGACGATCCGGTGGAGCGGATTGGCGTAGAGCGCAGCCGGCAGGCGCTGGCAACCGCCGCGCTCGTGGCGTTTGTGGTCGATGGATCGGTGGAGCCGACTGCAGGGGACCTCGAGATCGCCCGGGTGCTTGCGGACCGGCCCTCCGACCAGCGCACGCCGGTGGTACTGGTCGTGAACAAGCAGGACCTGCCGCAGCAGGCGCAGGACAGCGTTCGGGAACTCCTGCCCGGAGCGACGGTGGTGCAGGTAAGCGCGAGCACCGGGGCAGGAATCGAGGCTGTGGAAGCCGCGTTTTCAGCCGAACTGATGGCGGATGCGCACGCCCAGCCATCGTTGGTAAACGCGCGTCAGCGGGCGGCACTGGATCGTGCCCATGCCCACGTGCACGATGCGATTGAGGCCCACGAGGCCGGCCTGCCACAGGATTTGCTGGCCACCCCGGTGCGGGCAGCGTTGCACGCGGTCGGCGAGGTAACCGGCGAGAATGTGGACGAAGCGGTATTGCTGGAGATCTTTTCCACGTTTTGTATTGGGAAGTGATTTCGTTATCCAGTCAACCGTAGGGGCGGATCCGGCCGCAGCCGGTATCCGCCCTCGTGAGGCCTGAGAACAACGAACCAGAATTTAGTCGGGGGCGGATACCCTTCGGGATCCGCCCCTACGGAACGGCCATGTCATTCGGTCGGTCTCTCGGGAATGAACCCCGAGCTTACTACCTGCCGATCCCGCAATTTCGACACAATCCCCGTTGGATATCCCCGTTACACTAGGCCCCAGGGACAGCAGGCTCGGGAGGAGAACCGGTACGTATGGCGCACATTATGGTGGTGGAAGACGAACAGGAACTGGCGCGGCTTATTTCGACAACCTTGCAGGGTGGAGGGCACACCGTTGAGGTATTCCGCGATGGCCAGTTCGCGCTAGATCGCATCAACGATACGTCCCGTCCCGAACCCGACCTCTATATCCTTGATCTCGGGTTGCCGCGCGTCGATGGACTCTCGCTGACGCGCCGTATACGGCAATCCCGTATCACTCCTATCCTGATGCTGACTGCCAGGACATCGGAGCTCGACAAGGTGCTCGGCCTGGAACTGGGTGCCGACGATTACATCACCAAACCGGTCAGCCTGCGCGAACTGCAGGCCCGGGTTGGCGCCATCCTGCGACGGGTGGAAATGATGGCCAATACCGGTAAAACCAGCAACGAGCAGGAACAAAAGGCGGTGGAGCTCGATGGCCTGCGGGTTGATCCGCTGGGCCGGGATGTGTACTTCCACGATACCCATATCGCCCTCACCGCGCGCGAGTTTGACTTGCTCTACCTGCTGGCGTCGTATCCGGGCCGGGTGTTCAGCCGCACGTACCTGCTTGATACCCTCTGGGGCGATACCTATAGCGGGTTTGAGCGCACGGTCGATACCCATATCCAGCGTTTGCGCCGCAAGCTTGGCGCGGCCGGGAACCTGGACGAGCGCATCGTCACGTTGTGGGGCGTGGGCTACAAGTACGACAGGCGGGATAGCTGACACCCATGCCAGCCGGGCGATCGATTCTCCACCGGGCATGGTGCTGTATCACCTGGCCATATCGTGTCTGGCGCGAGCGCATCAGTGTCCAGATGATCTTCAGCTACCTTGCCGTTGTGCTGCTGGTGATCATTCTTTTCGAGGCCACGGTGCTCGGGAGCATCCTGCTCAACCCCGGCGACCGCTTTTTCGCCGCCCGCCAGGTTACGATCGATCCGTATCTTGGTGAACGATCGGCTGCTTATGTGCAATGGCTGGAGCCAGATCGCATTGAGGAGGCGATGATCGCCGCGCCAGTCAACCGTCCGGCGATCATCGCGCTCAACGAGAACCTGGAGCAGATCGCGGCGGGCGATGTGCCGGGTTTCAACAACCTCTCTCCCGTCAGCGAGACAGCGCGTCCCCTCATCTTCATCGTTAACCCCCAGGGGCAAATCATCGCCTCCAGCGATCCGCAAATCCCGACCCTCACATCCATCCAGCGATTGCCGCCCGGTGTTCGCGAGACGATTGCGCGGAACCAGGGGCTGGCCGGAGCCGAGGATGAACAATGGAACGCGCTCTACTCGCTGAGCCTGGTCAACGAGCAGACGATTGTCGCGTATCCAATCATTACCGAGGATGGTGAATGGATCGGCACGTTCGTGTTGCAGGGTGGGGCTGTGAGCTTCACGCTGGGTCAAACCCGGGGCGAGATTTTCCAGCAGGTATCGGTTGTGTTCCTGCAGAGCCTGTGGATTTTCGCTGTGCCGGCGGTGATCGTGGCGATTCCGTTCGGAATGTGGCGCGCCAACAGTATTTCCCGGCGGCTCGAACGCCTCGCCGCCGTGGCGGAGCGCATGGAGCGTGGGGAGCTGAACACGCGGCTGCGGGTGCGCAAGCGCGACGAGATCGGCCGGTTGGCCGAGAGCTTTAACACCATGGCCGCCCAACTGGATGCCAACGATCGCGCCCGCAAGGCGTTTATCGCCAATGTCTCCCACGAACTGCGCACGCCGGTTGCCATCATCCTTGGGCACGCCGAACAACTCCAGTCCATGCCGGAAGCCCGCGATGAACGCATCTCGCAATCGCTGGATACGATTCAGATGGAAGGCCAGATGCTGGTGCGGCTGGTGGACGATTTGCTCACATCATCCCGGCTGGAGGAAAACTCGCTGGAACTGCGCCCGGCATCTGTAGACCTCTCCTGCCTGGTGAACAACGTGCTCGCCGGTATCCGCAAGAGCGCGTGGGAAGACCGTAAGGTCAGCGTGGAGAGCGTGGTTTCCCCTCATCTCTCGCCGGTGATGGCCGACGAGCAGCGACTGCAACAGATCATCAGCAACCTGGTGTACAACGCGCTGCGCCACACGCCCGCCGGTGGGCTGGTGGTGGTACAGGCCGAACAGCATGACGACCTGATGCACGTTACCGTGAGCGATACCGGCATGGGAATGGACGAGGAGACCGCCCGCAACGTGTTCACCCGCTACTACCAAAGCGCGCGCAACAAGCGGCATGGCGATGGCACCGGCCTTGGCCTCTCGATTGTGCAGCAATTGGTGGAGGCACACGGCGGCACGATCTGGGTGGAGAGTTTACCGGGGAACGGTACAGCGTTCACCTTCACGTTGCCGATCGC
Source organism: Chloroflexia bacterium (assembly GCA_043427975.1). GTDB lineage: Bacteria > Chloroflexota > Chloroflexia > Thermomicrobiales > UBA6265 > UBA6265. The sequence continues at coordinate 69,211 of JBHWTK010000026.1, forward strand.
CCGGGCATGATCCAGATTCGCAGGCCCGAGTGCCCGGGCACTGGGCCCGGGCCTACGTTGTGGACAATTTCATGATCCGGCAGCCTGGGTCTATTGTTGCCCTGCCTCCGGAGTGTGTCCCTCGGAAGCCGGGGCAGGCAGGTCGCGAATTGCCTTGCGCTCCAGGTTCTTCAGGGCCGGGCCCTGGATGACAGCACCGTCAATTGCGAACCGCGAGCCGTGGCACGGGCAGTCCCAACTCTTTTCGGCGGTATTGAATGCCACCAGGCAGCCCATGTGGGTGCAGTGTGGTGCCAGCGCGTACAGGGTGCCCGATTCATCCCGGTAAGCGGCCAGTTTCTCGCCATCTTCCTCAACAATCCCGGCTTCACCATTGCCAAGGTCAAAGGTATGTTCCGGCTTCATCGTCTTGAGGCGGTCGCCAATGAGGTGTTTCGCCACGTTCAGGTTCTCGGTAATGAACTGTTTGGCCGACCGCGCGAAATCCTTGCGAGTGGAATCGAACACGGCGCTGTACGGCGATTGGCGGCCGTTGATGGTATCGGTCAGGATCATTCCGGCAACGGTGCCGGTGGTCATGCCCCATTTCTTGAACCCGGTCGCCACCAGGATGCGTTCGTCATTCGATGTAATCGGGCCGATGTAGGGCACGTCGTCGACCGGCATATAGTCCTGCGCCGACCATCGGTAGGCGATCGAGCGGATATCGAACTCCTCCTGCGCCCAGCGCTCCAGCGCATCGTAACGCTCACGAGTATCGGGATCCTGCCCGACCTTGTGGCCCTCGCCGCCGAGGATCACGTATGCGGTATCGCCTTCCAGGTGCGGCCGTACCGAACGCGATGGGGTATCGATGCTCAGGTACATCCCCTTGGGGGTCGATCCGTTCAGTTCTACCGCTATGGCGTAGGAGCGTTCGGGGTGCGTGCGGGTGTAGAAGGCGCCCTTGTGCAGGAAGGGCAGGTGGGTGGTCATTACCACATGGCCGGCGCGAACCGTTCCGTGTTCGGTCTTCACCTCGCAGCGGTCGTCACACGTTACGTCGGTGGCAGTCGTCATCTCGAATACGTGGCTGCCATCGCCAACAATTGAGGCTGCCAGCCCGATGCAGTACTTGCGCGGGTGGAACATGGCCTGGTCCGTGAACTTCACGGCACCCGCAATTGAATAGGGAAGGTCGGTGGTATCCGTGAAGCTCGCTGGCAGGCCAAGCGATGCTGCTGCCTCGGCTTCGGCCTGGATCTTCACCAGCTGGTTGGGGTCAATGGTGTAGGTGTAGGCATCGCCACGGCGGAAGTCACAGTCGATCCCGAGTCGGTCCACCATGGCGGCAACCTCGGCAATGGCGGCCTCGTTGGCCTCGCCATAGAGCCGTGCCTGCTCCTCGCCAGCGTCCTTCACCAGGTCGGCATACATGGCCCCATGCAGTGACGTCACCTTGGCGGTGGTGTACCCAGTGACGCCGGATGCCACCCGGCCCGCCTCGATCACCGCCACGCGCGCGCCCTGCTGCTTCAGCATGGCGGCCACCGAGAGGCCAGCGATACCGGCGCCGATTACAGCGACATCGACATCGATATCATGGGTCAGCGGCGGGTAGGCGGTTTCGGGTGTTGTGCCAACCCAAAGTGAGATGTTGTTTTCATGCAGGCTACCCATTGCGCGTGTCTCCTTTACCGGGCAGATATACCGGGCGCATTGGTGCCCGTGTGGGGTCCGGATCTGTACGGGGAGTAGCAAGTTCTGAACCAGCGTATGGTGGCGTGTCTGCATATCGGTGGGTATTGTTGATGCTGCAACGATTGCGCGGTACCGTGCATCGTACAGGTGCGTATGCCGTTATACGCTCCGGGCGTTTCGGGGGAGAACCGATTGAGCATTCCTATTCGCATCGAAACCGAGTTCGGTACCATCCGTGCCGAGCTGTACGATGCCGACGCGCCAATTACCACCACCAACTTCCTGCATTACGTCGATGAAGGTTTGTACGACCGTGGCCAGTTCCACCGCACAGTAACGGCGGAGAATAATGCCAACACCAACCTGGACCTGAGCGACGAGGATATCGCCAACGGGCATGTGCCTAACGATGCGATCCCAATCCAGGTGATCCAGGCCGGCATCAATCCGGACCGCGAAGGCGACCTGGATGGACCGATCCCGTTGGAGCGCACATCCGAGACCGGCCTGAAGCACCTCGATGGCACCCTGAGCATGGCCCGCAGTACCCCGAACTCGGCGGTGAGCGATTTCTTTATTTGCATCAATGACCAGCCCGAACTCGATTTCGGCGGCATGCGCAACCCCGATGGCCAGGGATTTGCGGCGTTTGGCCGCGTGGTAGAAGGGATGGATGTGGTGCGCACCATCCAGGCACAACCGGCAAACGGGCAGGCCCTGAACCCGCCGGTCACCATCCTTCGCATCGGGCGCGAGTAGCCGAAACCCCGGGCCTGCAATATCAGGAAAACCATGAGCTCCTATTACGATCCACAATCTACCCCGCCCCCTCCCGGACAAAGCGCGTCGTTGAAGCAGATCGTGGTGATGCTGCTTTTCGGCACGCTGGGATCGCTGTTTGTCGTGAATGCTATCCGCTCACAGCCGGGCAACAGCCTGTACGTGGGCGCGATTTTGATCGCGTTTGCGATGGTGTTCTTTGCCGGGCTCATCAGCAGCAGCCAGGTCGTGGAGCTGGTGGCCAGCGGCATTCTGCTGGTAGGCGCCGGCGGGCTGGTAGCGATCACCATTAATACACGGGAGTTCCTGTGGGCTGCAGGTGCGGTGTTTTTCCTGCTCTGTATCGTGGTGATCCAGGTGAAGCACCGTTTCCGCGACCAGTCGGCACCGCCGGATGGCGGGCTGCGGAATCCGTATTCCTGATCCACATCACCGGAGGTGACCCATGTGCGGACGATATGTGATTGAGGATTTCCAGGAACTCAGCGAAACCCTGCGTCAGATTCCCTTCCAGAGCACCTTCGATTTCGAGCCGAACTGGAATGCCGCCCCCAGCCAGCAACTGCCCGTGCTGATCCAGCGCGACGGTAGCCTGGAGCTGCGCGAGATGCAGTGGGGATTGATTCCGGCATGGTTGAAGCCGGGCGAAAAGCCGAAAGTGGCGCCCATCAACGCTCGCGCGGAAACACTGGCGGAGAAACCGATGTTCCGCAACCTGGTGAAACGTCACCGTTGCCTTGTACCGGCGAACGGCTTTTACGAATGGCGACGTACCGGCGGCCCGAAGCAGCCCTATTTCATCCACCTGCGCGATGAGCCGATCATGCTTATGGCCGGCCTCTACGATTTGCGCACCACCGAGGACGGCGAGAAGGCCGGCAGCTACACCATCATCACCGGCGGGCCGAACGATGTAATGGTGGATATCCACGATCGCATGCCGATGATCATCCACGGCGAGGATGTGGAGTTGTGGATGGATAGCGATATCGACGAGCTCGGTCCGCTGGAGCACCTGTTGCAGCCAATCGCCAACGAGGAGATCGAGAAATACCCCGTGAGCACGAAGGTGAACAGCGTGCGCAACAACGGCCCAGAGTTGATTGAGCCGATCGAGGTTCAGGACGAGTTGTTGTAGAACGCCCCGGCGGTCCGCGCAGGGGATGGCACCGGCGTAGGCCCGTCCTTCGTACCCCGAGCGCAGCGAGGGGGAGAATGGGGCGGGCATGCGGCCAAGGGGCACGTTTTGCTGCGTGTGCGCCTCATGCCGACCCCTGGCGGACACGTAGGTCCGCCGCTACCATGACTCACCACGCTCTTGGCGGCTCAATACCGGCCAGGCCGACTTGGCGTAGGCCCGTCCTTCAACCCGGGAATGTAGGCCCGTCCTTCGTACCCTGAGCGCAGCGAAGGG
>JBHWTK010000027.1:0-11039 GCA_043427975.1 Chloroflexia bacterium
GCTGGTGCACGACACGTTCGATGCGGCAATGGCAGACGGCACGCTGCAATACGACGAGGTAGCGGAGATTCGCCACCTGCTGGATTTGAACCTGGTGAGCGCCAGCGCAGCAGATTGCGCAACAACGCTCGCCGTAGGGGCAAGCCGGGGCGTGATCAACACCCGGCACGCCAAAGCGCTCATGCAGGACTTCATCCGGCTGGATGAGCAGGTGCATGAGTTGGAGGCTTCGCTAGAGGATCCACTGAGCGCCGCTTAAAGCAGAACACTCCCGGCGGGCACCGAGAGCGTTCCAAACCATCACTCATTAGAAGGATTGAAACCATGATACCACGAACACCACCAACACACACGATTCACCACCGTTACCTCAACCGCCACGGCGTGGTGTGTGAGCGCGTGAACAGCACGTGCCACGGTGCGACGGACGATCAGGCCCGGCAGGTGTTCGATGCCCATTGCGTGCATGCCCGGAACGCCTGGACGCGTGGCGACACCTGGAACGGCGTTCCGGTGCGCATCGTCGGCATCCATCTGGTGGACGCGAACGGCATCGAGCTGGCTGCGTGGACGCATAAGGCAGAAATGGCGGTGGCGTGATGGTCGCAACGATCACTCGCTTGCCGGGCGCGACCTCGCCGGCACCGAGCCATCTGGCCAGAGAACTCAACTACCTCAAGGCCCGAGCAGCCCGGCGCATCCGTCGTGAACTGAACGAGCCGCCGCGTGATCGCTATCGCTGGCGTCGGCTGGCTTGCGCCCTGGGCGTCGAGACGTGCGACTTCTGCGGTGGCAGTGGCGAGGTGGCAGTCGCTGACATCTACGGCGAGTACGACGGCAAAGAGCCCTGCTGGCACTGCCAGGTATTGCCTGACCTGCCGTTCGATGACGGCATTCCGTTTTAGTTCGAGAGGAATCCACAGTGGCACAGAACCCCAACAACGCCCTTGCAGTCTCCCAGGGAGACGCCGAACTCGCGGCCATCGCCGCAACCAAGAACGACCTGTCAGCCATGACGGAGCCACAGCGAGCGCAGCTCTACGGCGCGGTGTGCCGATCCATCGGCCTCAACCCGCTCACCAGCCCGTTCGAGTACATCCGGCTCAACGGCAAGCTGACTCTCTATGCCAAGAAGGGCGCAACCGATCAGATCCGCGATATCCGTGGCATCAGCATCACTGAGACCTCTCACCAGGTTATCGACGGTGTGCTCATCACGACCGTTGTAGCTACCGACAAGAGTGGCCGCACCGATTCCGATATGGGCGCGGTGGCGATCAAGGGCCTACAGGGCGAGGCATTGGCGAACGCCTACATGAAGGCGCTGACCAAGGCCAAGCGCCGTGTGACCCTCTCGCTGGCCGGCCTCGGCTTCCTGGATGAATCGGAAGTTGAGACCGTGCCGAGCGCCCAGCCCGTGCAGGTGAACCATCAGACGGGCCACATCGAGCAGGAAACACCAGCTGCCCTCGCATCACCACAGCGGCCGGATCGTGAGACCGCCATGCGTCGGCTGCACGCGGTAGCAGACGAGCGGGGGCTCACTCACGACGATCTGCATCGATGGGCGCTGGAGCGGGGCAAGAAGAGCCTTACTGACCTGGGCACAGCGGCCCTCATCACGATGGCTGACAAGCTGGAGAACGACACGGACAAAGCCTTGGCGTACTTCAATGACCTCCGGGTCGCAGAGGAACAGCGAGCCGAACTCGAACAGATCAACGCTCAGTTGAACGCGCAGATCGATGGGCAGATCGTCGATGACGATGGCGTGATCCACCAGGGCGAGTTGGTAACCGCAGATGTGAAGCGTCCCGGCTACGGCGACGCCTAGTACGTGACTGGCCCGGTGGCACGCTGCCGGGCCTCCTCACATGGAGTAGTGAAATGGGAACCACCGTTACCACCACCATGGAGAACATCCGTATAGCGGCTGATCGAGCTGAGCAACACAATCAGCGATCATCCGGCACCTTGCCAGGGTTCGCACCCAAGGTCGAGCGTCCCTTCGATTCAGACTTTGAGCGCGACCAGGTGGACTACATCGTCAGCCCGTCAATGGCCGAACTCGGCCGCTACCTGATCGACAACAAACGCGCCTTGCGGCACCTCAAGGGCACCAGCATCTCATACCTGTGGAAGGCGAAGGGCGGCCAGTCGGGCGGCAAGATGGTCCTTGGCAAGTGCGCCAAGACCCCGCCCCTCGTGAGGACCTACCAATACTCCACCTTCACCATCTGGCTGGCCCACGACCACTGCAAGGAGTTCAACCTCACCGATGCACAGCTGGAGGCATTGCTCTATCACGAGCTCTGCCATGCCGTAATCGAGGAAGTCGAGAACGACAAGACCGGCGATGTGAGCTTCAAGCCCACCATCCTGGCGCACGACCTCGAGATGTTCCTGAGCGAAGTAGAAGAGTACGGACTCTGGCGAGCGGATCTTGTCCAGGCACATTCCGTATTCCAGCAAGAGCTTCCCGGCTTCGACACGATGCCGTTCGAGGCGGGGGTATAGCGATCATGGCATGGGTGCGTTTCGATGATGGGTTCTTCCGGCATCCCAAGGTGGTCACGGCTGGACGTGATGCACGCGACCTGTTCATGGCGAGCGTGTTCTATGCAAACAGCAACCTCACTGACGGGTTTGTGCCGGAAGGTGCGGTGCCATTGATCGCACCCGAGGCGGGGCTGAAGAGCTTCGCAAAAGCAGTGAGGGCTTTGCTTGCCAACGGCCTTTGGGAACCAGCAGATGGTGGTTACCAGATTCACGACTACCTCGAGTATCAGGCAAGTGCGGAGAAGGTAACGGCGTTACGGGAGCAGAATGCGAAGCGGCAGGAGGAGTACCGTAGTCGAAAGCGTAACGCTGTTAGTAACGGGCAACGTAACGTCGTTACTAACGCCCCGAATAACGGCCCCGTAACAGACCCCCCAATTAACATCCCAAACCCAATTACGAGTGAGTCTAGCGACTCACTCTCTGGCGAGCGCGATTCCGGGCCACCTTCGAGTTCGGTTCAGGAACGGTTTACCCGGTTCTGGGCCGCCTATCCCAAGAAAGTCGGCAAGGGCGATGCCGAGAAGCAATTCTCGCGGATTCGTTGGAGCGAAATCGCATTCGCTGACCTCATGGCGGCACTAGAGAGCCAGAAGCAATCCGCCCAGTGGCACGAGGAGAACGGGAGATATATCCCGAACCCAAGCACCTGGATCTACCAGAAACGGTGGGGCGACGAATTGCCACCGGCAGGGTCGGCCACCCCGGCAAGTTCGATTGCAGAGCCGAAGGGTTACTCCCACGATCCCGACGAAGCCGCTGAACAGATGCGCTGTGACCTGGAGAGCCTGCGCCAACAGGCAGCGCCACGCAGTACCGGGCAAGTGACCCCGATACGAGGACGAACAGCATGAAACACATCTCGACGTTCATGGACAAAAATCGCCTAAACCAGATGATTGAGCGCATGGCCGCGAACATGGAGCGCCAGCGGCAGGCCGGTATCCAGGACTTCGGCTGGAAGCCCGACTGCGAGTGCCACGAGTGTGGCGATACCGGCTTTATGGGCGACCCACGCAACGAATCCGTGTGCTGGTGCGACGTGGGCCGGGCGATCCGTATGACCAGGGAGCTCGAAGAATCCTGGCCCCGCTATGCTCCGGCGATTCACGTCAACTCCCGACTGGAGACCCACCCGGTAGCCAAGGCGCGGGAATACGGGCAGCGGTGGTTTGATGCGGATTACCCGGCGAACCGTGGCCTCGTGCTCTCAGGCACCGTGGGCAGTGGCAAGACGGGCCTCGCGGTGTCCCTTGCCTACGTGCTCCACATGGCCGGCAAGCGTGTTCGCATCGGCACGTTCACCGAGATCCTCGACGAAATGCGGCCGAACGCTGCCAACGGCAAGGCGGAAACAGCGCCAGCCGACATGTACAAGCCCACGCTCCTGGTGCTCGATGACCTCGGTACGCAGAAGGTGACGGAGTACGTCAGCGAGCGTTTGTTCGCCATTGTGGACGGCCGGCACCAGCGGGGCTTGCCAACGATCATCACCACGAATCTCGATTTGCGTGAACTCAACAACCAGTTTGGCAGCCGCGTGGTGAGCCGGATCGTGGAGGTCTCCACGTTCGCCACCCTGACCGGCGAAGACCTGCGCTACCGGAACGCCCGGGTGGCGTGAGAGGGGATAGCACCATGACGAACAACGTGATTCTCGATCTCACCGCGAAGCTCGCCTCCAAGCTGGAGCAGGTAAGCCAACTGCAAGATCTTCTTACCGCTATCAACGGTGAGGTCGCAGATATCCGGGACCACCTGCAGCAGCAGATGGAGACCGGTAGCTACAAGTCGCTCGAAGCCAACGGCCTCCAGGTAGCGATTCGCTCCAAGTCTTATCCGCAGGTGGTGGACGCCGATGCGTTGAAAGCACACATCGAATCGCTGGGCATCATCGCCGACTACACCGTCACCCGCTACGACGAAACCAAGGCCAAGCGGGACGGCGCCAAGAACGGCTGGCCGGGCATCGAGGTGGAGGAACGCGACGAGCTGGTGGTGAAGGCGGTGGCGTCATGACTGACACCATGAGCGTTGAGGAGTACCGCCACTATCAGCAGACGGGCAAGCTGCCGAAGCGCTTCGAGACGCAGACGCGATCGAGCGTGCTGGCCACCATCGCCAACGCCGCGCCTGACCTGTTGGACCAGGCGGTGAACGCCGGCAAGAAGCAGCCAATGGCGTTGAACCCCGGACCGGCACTGACGATCAAAGAGAAGCAGTTCCAAGACCTGGTGATTCAGGCCGCGAAGATGACCGGCTGGGCCTGCTATCACACCCACGATAGCCGCCGTTCGGAGCCCGGCTACCCGGACCTGCACCTGGTGCACGGCGTGCGAGGTGAGAGCCTGTTCGCCGAACTCAAGACGGAGAAGGGCACGCTGAGCGACGCGCAGAAGCACTGGCTGGCCATTCTGACTGCGGCCGGGCAGCGAGCCTACGTATGGCGACCCTCGGACTGGCCGCATATCGAGCGCATCCTGACCGGGCGGGAGGTGGCGTCATGAGGATCCTCAACGGCGACGCCCGCGAGATGCTGTCCATGTTGCCGGATTCATCCGTGCAGTGTGTGGTCACTTCACCGCCGTACTACGGCCTGCGTGACTACAACGTGCCTGGGCAGATTGGGCTTGAGTCCACCGTGGATGACTACGTATCAGCCCTGGTCGAGACGTTTCGTGAGGTGCGGCGCGTGCTGGCAGACGACGGCACGTTGTGGCTGAACCTCGGAGACAGTTACGCCGGCGGCGGGTGCGGCGCGCGGGATCCGGAACTGTGGCCGAAGCAAAGCCGCAACGATCACATGGCAACACATGCAAAGCGCCGTCCGTCTGAACATATCAAGCCGAAAGACCTGATCGGTATCCCCTGGCGTATGGCGTTCGCGTTGCAGGCAGACGGCTGGTACTTGCGGCAGGACATCATCTGGAGCAAACCGAACCCGATGCCGGAAAGCGTCAAGGATCGCTGCACCAAGAGCCACGAGTACCTGTTTCTGCTGACGAAATCCCCGCGTTACTTCTACGAGGCGGCCGCGATTGCAGAGGAAACGGCTTGGGAACTGAACAAATCCAAAATGCCTGATGGCTGGGATACGGGTCCGGGTGGCCATGGTTCCTTTCACCGCGATGGCCGCGAAAAAGGCGCCAGCTGGAAGGGCAGCCACTTCGACAAGGGCAAGACGGCCGAGCACCAGTTGAACCGGATGCAACAGGGCCCCCGCTTTGGCGGCAGCAAGTACGGTGACGATGGCAGCGAAGATAGCCGGACCAAGAGCGGCAACGAGTACCAAGGCAATGGCAAGCGTAACAAGCGCAGCGTGTGGACGATCGCCACGCAGCCGTACAAAGAGGCACACTTCGCCACGTTCCCTGAAAAGCTGGTAGAGCCCTGCATCCTCGCAGGATCGCGGCCCGGCGATACGGTACTCGATCCGTTCATGGGGAGTGGCACCACCCTGGCCGTGGCCAAGCGATTTGGCCGGCGCGGTATCGGCATCGAACTCAACCCGGAGTACATCGCATTGGCGCAGGCGCGGCTCGACAAGCTGCCGATACACCTGCCACTGGAGATGTTCGCATGAGCGCCGAACGCCGCCAGGCCATGATCCGCCGCATGGAAGCAGCGGGCTACACGGTCGAAACCCGTGAGGAGCGTGGGCTGCTGATCGTGACGGTCAGCGACTCGCGGGGCCGGATGGTGGTAGCCGTGCCGTCCACCCATCGCTTCGACATCGAGGGCGCGTACCGGCACTTCATTGCATGGCACGAGCGGAACCAGCCGCGCGGCATATCCCGACTTCACAACGACGCTCGCAAGAGCGCCTGAAACCTGTCAAAACATGCTTTGCGCGCGTACGCGCGAGAGAGGAGCAATGAGATGAGCGAACAGAACGATGCCCAGACGTACGAGATTACCGGGCCACCAGATGAGCAACTAAGCGCGATGCAGTCGGTTCTCGCGGAACGCCGGCGTCAAAACGAGAAATGGGGTGAGCAGAACCACCACGATTTCGTATGGCTAGCGGTTGCTACCGAAGAGCTCGGTGAAGTTGCCCAGGCGATGCTGCATGACCAGTTCGGCGGAGACCACGCCGGCACCGTTCGCGACGAACTGGTTCAGCTTGCCGCAGTGGCGCTCCAGTGGATCGAGTGTATCGATCGACGTCCAGCATGCCGGGTATGTGGCTGTACCGATGACAACGCCTGCTTGGGTGGGTGTTGGTGGATCGAGCCGGACTTGTGTTCCGCATGCGCCGATTCTGAAGGCAGTGCGTCATGAGCACCGTCGACGCATTCCCGCTCCAGTGGCCGGTACATTGGCCACGAACCAAGAGCCCATCACGGGCACGTTTCGACACCACGATGGCGGCTGCCCGAGACGGCATCCTGCACGAGCTCTCGCTCATGGGTGTTCGGAGCAACAGCATCGTGATCTCCACTGATATTCCGCTGCGGATGGATGGTCTGCCGAAGGCCAACCGCCGCGTACCTGACGATCCCGGCGTGGCGGTGTACTTCATCCGTGAGGGGCGTGAGCTCTGCATCCCGTGCGACAAGTGGGACCGGATCCAGGACAACATGCAGGCGATCCGCAAGACGATCGAGGCGCTGCGAGGGCTGGAGCGCTGGGGTGCCAAGCACATGGTCGACGCCGCGTTCCAGGGATTCGACGCCTTGCCGGCACAGTCGCAGCACGGCTGGTGGGTGGTGCTAGGCGTGCCTCGTGACGCAAGCGGCACCGATGTCCGTAGCGCCTACAGGATGGCGGTGTCGGTGCATCACCCGGATAAGGGAGGGGATCCCGAGCGTTTCCACGAGATCCAACAGGCATTCGATGAGTTCAAGCGTGAGAGGGAGCTGTGATGAAGATCCCCGAACGCCTGACCACCGAGAACACCGGCTACTACGCCGGCACCTGGCACCGGGTGGACGGTGTGGACCGCTACTTCACCCGGGAGTACATCGCCTATTGCGAGAAGCGCGATCGCGTCCAGCGGGACACGCCGGTCGAACTGCCGGAAGACGTGCCGTACCAGTTCACCGTCAACCCGCTCTCCCGGTACACCGGTGACGTGAAACCGGTGGAGAAGCGGCAGTGCAGCGAGTGTGGGTCAGACTTCACACCGATGAACCCGAACCAGCGGACGTGCAGCACAGCGTGTTCGCTGGCGCGCCGGGAGCGCACGGCGGCGAAACGGCAGGAACGGAAAGCGAGGTTGGCGTGATGGACTTCCTGACATTGCTGGCATCGACGGCCAGCGGCATGTTGATTTGCGGCACCATCGCGGCGGTGTGCGCTGACTGGCGAGGGAAGAGGGGAAAGCGATGAAGCACACTGCTGCCTTCATGTCTACCAGCGAAGACTGGGAAACGCCGCAAGAGGTATTCGATTTCTGGAACCACGAATACCAGTTCGACCTGGATGCGGCTGCCAGCCACGACAATGCCAAATGCGCCCTGTACTTCACGAAGGAATCGGATGCGCTAAGTCGCCCCTGGGTAGGCAGGGTGTGGCTCAACCCTCCGTACTCCCACAGCATCGGCAAGTGGATCCAAAAGGCGTACGAAGAGGTGGAGAGGGAACACGCCGAAACGGTGATGTGCTTGATACCGGCGCGCACGGACACCAGCTGGTGGCACGACTACGTGATGAAAGCGGATCACATCTGGCTGATTCGCGGGCGCCTGCGGTTTAGCGGATCCGCAGTCAACGCACCGTTTCCGAGCGCCCTGGTGGTGTTCCGGCGCGGCTGGAATTTCGAGGGCCGACCGGCTTTCTTCAGCTGGGACAGGGATGAAAGAAGGGGCGAAGAATGATCACCTACGAATCAGCAGTCTCCGACATCTTTCCGGCGAAGGGGAACCCACCCCTTCGCCAGGAGCAGCAGCACTACATTGCAGAGATAGAGCGCGTGGGCGCACGGGTCATTCTCGAAGACACGGGCCGCGAGTACGTCGTGAAGGTACGTGTTCCAGGAGCGCGGCAGATCCGGAAGAGCAGCACCAGCGGCTACCCGGTGAGTGCGGCGTATGAGGCGTGGCAGCAGCTGCCGAAGAAGGATGGTGAGAAGTGAAAGTTATCAAGGAAGGCGTACGGAAGCCAAACAAGTACGAGGGCTACTGGCGCTGCTCGGAATGTGGTCGCGTGGTCCTGATGGAACGTGACGACGGCCACCTGGTGAAGAAATACCACGCCGCCCAGGACATTCGGGACGACACCTACATGGGGTTGGATTGCCCGGTCTGCGGGAAGGAGACCAGCTGGTACGAGACAAAGGAGCGTGGGAAGTGAGCGATAAGCAACCGCCGTTCGTGATCCACGTCTCCGAGATGGCCGACTTCCCCGAGGCCGTGTACATCGGTCGGGAGAATGGCCGCAAGCGCCTGAAAGGCAGCAAGTGGGCGAATCCATTCAGGATCAACGGCAAGGCCACCCGTAGTGATGTTGTTGCGTGGTTCAGGACGTGGGTAACAGAGGGCGTCGGACAGTATTTATGGAGCGACCTCGACGAGCTCACTGGCAAGCCGCTGGCCTGCTGGTGCCGCCGTTCCGACGAGCCCCGCACCGACGACAACATGTGCCACGGTGATGTGCTGGTCGAGCTGTGGAAGGAGGCGCACGGTGGGTAAGCTCCAGAAGCCCACTCACCGTTCGATTCCCATCCCAGTTGTTGCCAAGCAATGGGAGCCGGACACATGGCCGCCGCCTGAATGGGTGTGCACCGATAGCCATAACCATATGGGGAGAGGGAATCGAATCACCGTAGGAATAGGCGGACCTCACATTCATGCCAGCCACCTCAAGCGACGGTACCAGGAGTTCGAATTCATCAACTCGGGTGAGTGGGGTATCTGGAATCTCGATGGATCGTTTGTAGGCGTCATGACCGACTTCGAATTTTGGGCCGTTTACAGTCCAGAGGAGGCTGCGAATGACTAAGACATATTGGGCGGGCGATAATCCGTTTCCGGATCCGGAGAGCCCGTATCACATCAACTTCTACCCGCTGCATGACACGCGTGAAGAAGCGCAGGCGGAGTCGGACGAGTGGTACGACGGCGTCGTGTACGAGATCACCGTCGCCCGACACGGGCGCAGTCGAGAGGAACGGACGATGGACGAGCATAGGCAATCCGACGCAGCCGTGGTGGCAGCCCGAGTCGCGGCGGCCCGAAAGGAGACAGGCGTTGAGTGAGAAGAAGCCGATTCGTGTCTTCTATGGTCACATTACTGGAAAGTTCTACGCCACTCAGCACTACACCGAGCGCATCAAGGACGGTGTGCGGCACTTCCAATGCACGGGCGAGAAGCACGACGTGACGCAGGATATCGCCAACATCATTGTGCATGAGGAGATTGAGTTCGTCCCTGACGCAAAGGACACCGAACATGCCGAGTAAGTACCGCTGCTACTGGCCGGGCAACACGAACGCCGCCGATGTCCGGCTGGCTGACCCGAAGCACTTTCCCTTGCGGGACACGATGGCCGAGGCCGTACAAGACGTGCAGGATGCCTGGCATAAACCGTCCCACTGGGAAGTGGCCTGCCACCTGACCGTGTACGAGATCCGGGAGGACGGGAGCGTGCAGGAATGGCAGCCCCGTGTGAAGCGCGGCCTCGTGGCCGTGAAAGGGTAAGACAATGACCGACCTGAATGACCGGCAGGCGCAGATCGAGGCGGTGGCTATAAGGCTTTGGGACATTGAGCGGGAAGGTACTGACCTACCCGCATGGGATGACATCAAGGCTGAGCATTACGGGATAGGATGGAAAGGTCAGGACTATTACCGGAAGAAAGCCGCCGCCGCGCTGGACGCCATTGAGCCGTGGGGGATGGATGCGTTGCTGGATGGTGTAGGGCAGGAGACAGAGATCGAGCATCTAATACAGGTTTGGGGTCCGGGCGTTCCGCTCGGTTGGGGGTGCGAGATTAGTATCCCAGGACGCATGGATAGGTACCGTGCTATCGGCCCGACCCGCGAACTGGCCCTGCGCAATGCGGTCGCGGCGGCCCGAAAGGAGACAGGGAATGAGAGAGATAACCCGAGAAGAAGCGATCAAACTGGCAGAGAGTGAGTTCTGGAAGGACATGACGCCGCGAGAAATCGCCATATTCCAGATGTATAACGAACTGCTGTGTATGCCGTTCAATGTGATCCACAAGGCGATGGAGGATGCGCTTGGCCGTCCGGTGTTCACACATGAGTTCGCGTTCGCGGACATGCTGCGGAAAGAGTTGCTGGGGGAAGCCCCTGCACCGACACTAGCGGAGATCATCAACTTGATCCCGGAAGAGAAGAGGCTAATCGTTACCACCACCTAACCCCCGCGCACACGGCCCTTGCAGCAATGCAGGGGCTGTGTGCTGACTACGAAAAAGCCCATTAAACATCCGTAAAGAACTTGACGGCAGCGAATAAATCAACGATGATGACACTATCCACGGCCAAGCGGACAGCTTCGCCGTGGATTTTGC
>JBHWTK010000028.1:0-2865 GCA_043427975.1 Chloroflexia bacterium
ATGCAACTGGCCTTCATGCCGCGTTTGGTCTCGACTACGCAGCCGAGGCAGGCACCAACGCCGCAGGCCATCGTGCGCTCGACACTTATCTGCACCTGCGGCCCCTTGCCGAACCGGTTCTGCATCACCACGTTGCGTAACGCTGCCATCATCGGCGTCGGCCCGCAGGTGAAGATCTGGTCCGCCCATTGCAGGTAGTTGGGCACCAGTTCGGTGACGAATCCGGTGTGCCCGGCCGAGCCGTCCTCAGTCGCGATCACGTATTCGACCGCGTTTGGCAGTTCAGCCGCATCCAGCAACTGGTCGGCGGTGCGGGCTCCGAGCAGGTACGTTACATTCTTGCCCGCTGCCACCGCCTGTTCGCTAAGGAGCTTGAGCGGGGCCGCCCCTACTCCTCCGGCAACCATCAACAGGTGTGTGCTGCGGGGCGCGATCTCGTAGTGGTTGCCAAGGATGCCGAGGATATTCATCTCCGCACCTGCCGGTTGTTCCACAATCCACTGGCCACCCCGGCCGTAGGGCCGGATCAACAGGGTCATGGTGTTCTGCACGGCATCGACACCATAGATGGAATACGGACGGCGCAGGATTGGGTCGAAACTCTGCGGGCCGCGCGGCAGCACGTTCACGAAATGCCCCGGCCGCACATTGCCAACGAATCCCTCCGGGACAGTGAAGGTGACCAACCATGAATCGCCCATGATCGGGCGGGTGTCAGTCACCGTTGCCACCCATTCCCGTACCGGGGCATTGGCGCGTTGCAGTGTTGCGGCCATGCGTCCTCCTAGTACCCGAACGTTTCGGAGCGATAGTGCTGGATCGGCTCGACGCTGTACATCGCAGCCGCCTTCTCCATTGCATCCACCACGGTCCGGGCGGTTTCGAGCGACGTGATGCACGGGATGCCACGCTCCACCGCCGCCCGACGGATGCTGAGCCCGTCCAGGATGTCCTTGTTGGCCTGGCTTGGGGTATTGATAACCCCATCGACCGTGCCATTCAGGATCACATCCAGCATATCCGGACTCCCGCGCCCAATGCGCTTTGTAGTGAACTGGACAGGCATGCCGGCGCGTTCGATCATCGCCGCGGTGCCTTCGGTTGCATAGAGCTTGTACCCCATGCGGGCCAGCGCCTGGATCATCTCCAGCGCGTCACTCTTGTCTTCATCGGCCAGCGAAATCAGGATGGAGCCGCTCTTTGGCAGGGCCAGGCCGGAACCAATGAGCGCCTTGAAGAAGGCTGAGCTGAAGCTACGGTCAATACCCATCACCTCGCCCGTCGAGCGCATTTCGGGACCGAGATGCACCTCCACGCCGCGCAACTTGGCCATGCTGAACACGGGTGCCTTCACCGCCGTGAGCGGCTGCCGCGGCCAGAGGCCGCCCCCGTACCCCTGCTCTTCCAGGCTCTTGCCCAGCATGATGTTGGTTGCCAGCTTCACCATCGGCACGCCGGTAGCCTTGCTCAGGAATGGCACGGTTCGGCTGGAGCGCGGGTTCACCTCCAGCACATAGAGGTGGCCCGCGTGGATCACGTACTGGATGTTGATCAGTCCGCGGGCGTTCAGGCCCAGCGCAATCCGGGTGGTGTAATCGACAATCGTCTCCACTTCCGCCGGATAGAGGTTGATGCCCGGATACACGGCAAAGCTGTCGCCACTGTGCACACCGGCACGCTCGATATGCTCCATGATGCCGGGGATCAACACGCGTTCACCGTCGCAGATCGCGTCGACTTCAACCTCCTTGCCCATCAGGTACTTGTCAACCAGGATCGGGTGCTCGGCGGTCATGTGGGCGTGGCGGCGAATGTACTGGTGAAGGTCGTCGGGGCCGTACACCACTTCCATTGCCCGGCCACCAAGGACATAGCTCGGGCGCACCAGCACGGGATACCCGATACGGGCCGCTACGGCTTCCGCATCCGCCAGGCTGGTAACGGTCGCGCCGTCAGGCATCGGAATGTCGAGCGATCGCAGGAACTCACCGAAGCGGTCGCGATCCTCGGCCAGGTCGATTGACTCGAGATCCGACCCGAGGATCGGAGCCCCGGCCTTGCTCAGCGGTTCGGCGAGGTTGATGGCCGTCTGACCGCCAAACTGCACGATCATTGGCGGGTAATTGTCGGCGTCCCCATCCGCCTCGTGCCGCATGATCTCCTCCACCGATTCCGCGTCCAGCGGCTCGAAGTAGAGGCGATCCGATGCGTCGAAGTCCGTCGAGACGGTTTCCGGATTGGAGTTGACCATGATCGATTTCAGGCCGGCATCCTGCAGGGCGCGGGCCGCCTGCACCGAGCAGTAATCGAACTCGATGCCCTGGCCGATTCGGATCGGCCCGGAGCCGACTACCACCGCCCTGTCGCCCTCAATCGGCGTCGCTTCGTCTTCCTGCTCATAGGTGCTGTAAAAGTACGGGGTCAGCGCCTCGAACTCGCCGGCGCAGGTATCCACCATCTTGTAGACCGGTGCCATGCCGAGGTCGCGACGCTGCTGCTTTACCTGCTCCTGCTTCCGGCCAGAAAGGGTCGCGATTTGGCGGTCGCTAAAGCCCATCTGCTTGGCTGCCCAGAGGGTTTCCGCATCGATATCGCCAGCCGCGAGGGTGCGTTCCATCTCGACAATGCGCTGGAACTTCTCCAGGAACCACTCGTCAATCGCGCTCAGCGCGTGCAGTTCGTCGACGCTTACGCCGCGGCGCAGCGCCGCCATCACCGCCCACAGGCGGATGTCGGTCGGGTTCTTCACGAAACCCTTGATCACGTCGAGGTCGTCACCCCATTCCGGATCCTCCCAGAGCAGGTCCTTCGCGCTGGTCTCCAGCGAGCGTACAGCCTTCTGGATCGATCCCTCGAACGAGCGAT
>JBHWTK010000029.1:0-12881 GCA_043427975.1 Chloroflexia bacterium
TTAGTCTTGCGACCGTACTCCCCAGGCGGCAGACTTATCGCGTTAGCTCCGGCACGGAAGGGGTCAAGTCCTCCCACGCCTAGTCTGCATCGTTTACTGCGTGGACTACCGGGGTATCTAATCCCGTTCGCTCCCCACGCCTTCGCATCTCAGCGTCAGGTGTATCCCAGCTGGCCGCCTTCGCCACAGGTGTTCCTCCCGATCTCTACGCATTTCACCACTACACCGGGAATTCCACCAGCCCCTGATACCCTCAAGCTCACCCGTTCACGACGACCCTCCCCGGTTAAGCCGGGGGCTTTCACGCCATGCGTAATGAGCCGCCTGCATGCGCTTTACGCCCAGTAACTCCGGACAACGCTCGACCCCTACGTATTACCGCGGCTGCTGGCACGTAGTTAGCCGGGCCTTCCTCCATGGGTACCGTCAGTGCTTCGTCCCCATGAACAGTGGTTTACACTCCGAAAAGCGTCATCCCACACGCGGCGTTGCTCCGTCAGGCTTTCGCCCATTGCGGAAAATTCCTTGCTGCTGCCTCCCGTAGGAGTCGGGGCCGTGTCTCAGTCCCCGTGTGGCTGATCATCCTCTCAAACCAGCTACCGATCATCGCCACGGTAGGCCGTTACCCCACCGTCTAGCTAATCGGACGCAGGCCCCTCCATCGGCGCCCATAGGCTTTCCTCTCCGACCCCACTCGGCCAGAGAGCTCATGCGGTATTACCCACTGTTTCCAGCGGTTATCCCCCACCGTTGGGCAGGTTGCCCACGTGTTCCTCACCCGTCCGCCACGTAAGTAGCCCGAAGGCCACCCCGTTCGACTTGCATGCATTAGGCACGCCGCCAGCGTTGATCCTGAGCCAGGATCAAACTCTCCACCAAAAATATCTGTAACCTCGAAGCAGCACCCGGCTTGTACCCCAGATGCCCTCCGACGGGTTGTTCTTTGTTATTCCAGGTCAGCCCCACCCCAGACCCCGAAGGACCCGGACCAGGCGACCTGGCCACATGCGTCTCGCCCGCCCCCTGTCTCCAAAGGACGAACGCGCATCGGCTTTGCTCCGTCTTCCGCACACAGTTCCCCGTGTGCCCACTTGTTAAGGTGTCCCCCACGCCGCTTCCGACATGAGAATCGCCCCAGCTAAAGGGGCGAAAGATGCTTCTCCGGGGTTTCCCCTGGCAGTTTGGTTCGTTCGTTTCGAACGACTTCGCTGTCGCATCTTTGGGTGCCGCTTATTCAGCGGCGGATGTGTAATGTAGCACATCCGTTTGCAGCGCGTCAAGGCTACTTGTGCCCTTCAGTCACTGCCCGGCTCACGTTCGTGAACCGTTTCGCTTTGGATTTTCTCCTCAGCGGACATGGACTTTACCATGTCGATTTCCGGTGCGTCAAGCCAATCTCAAAACGTGTTTTTGATCGGTTTCCGTACTGGCAATCGGTGCGCCTCTCGTGGCGACCTCGGGAATGATAGGCACCCTGAATCCGAATGTCAAGGAAATGTTGAAGGGTATTTTCTGGGACGTTCGTTGCAGGCTTTTTCGCGTCCATGGGGCGCTCTTTCGTGTCTCCGGGTTCCGTCATATACTCCGGATACGAACCCGTACTGACACTACCTGCCTGGAATGGAGAGTCTGTTGTGAAGCCCCTGATTGGGTTATCCCCTACGCCCGAGCTGCTCGAGATGGAGCATGGAACCTTTCGCCGCCATGCGCTGTCGGACAACTATTCGATGGCCATAGAGGCAGCCGGGGGCATTCCGGTTATGCTTCCCGCCCACTACACCGATATCGAGGCGATGCTGGATCGCCTTGACGGGGTTGTCATCACCGGCGGCGGTGATATCGATCCGTCCCGCTACGGCCAGGAACCATATAAGAAGACCGAAGGGGTCGATGCGGAGCGCGATGAGTTCGAGCAGGCAATCGTCCATGCGGCGATCGAGCGCGATATGCCGTTGCTCGGTATCTGCCGCGGCTTGCAGATGCTGAATGTCGCCCTCGGCGGAACGCTTCATCAGGATCTGGCCGATCTCTATGCCGGATCGCACGAGCATCGGCAGCAGGCGCTCAAGATCCATCACGAAGAGACGTTCCAGGTAGCAACGCTTTCACCTGGAGATTCCCCGCTACGGGCCCTGGCGGACTCCGACCAGATTGAGATCAACTCCTTCCACCATCAGGGTATTGATACGCTCGCGCAGCCGCTCGATATCATGGCTACCACCGGAGACGGGCTGATTGAGGCCGTATATCACCCGGGTATGAGCTACTGCGTGGCTGTTCAGTGGCACCCGGAAATGCTCGCACCAAACCATAAGGACGCAGCGGCGCTCTTCCGGTCGTTCATCGATGCAGCAGTATCCTTTGCAGCTACCCGTACTTCACGAAAGGCAGTTCAACCGGTATGACAACTCCGATTATTGGCGTTACACCTTCTGGCGATACCAACGCGGCCGGTGTACGCATGTACAGCGTGGCCGCCGACTACACCACCGCCATCGAGCGTGCTGGCGGTTTGCCAGTCATCCTGCCATTGCACCTGGAGAACCCCGAAACCTTCCTGGATGCCCTCGACGGCGTGGTCTTCACCGGTGGTGGCGATATCGAACCTTCCCTCTTCAACCAGGAGAAGCATGAAACGACCAACTCCATCGACGAAGAACGCGACACCTTCGAGATAGCGCTCATGAAGGCAGCGTTCGCCCGCGATGTGCCGATCCTCGCAATTTGCCGCGGGGTCCAGGTGATGAACGTTGAACGAGGCGGCACCCTGATTCAGGACATCCCCTCACAAACCGACTCCACCATGGAGCACTCGCAACGTCGCGTTGGAGCCGATGAGCATGCCCCGTTCCAGACTGCAGCCGTTCAGGGTGGCGACCATCCAGTGTCCCAGGCATTGGCCGAAGGCGACGTGAGCATCAACTCGTTCCATCACCAGGCGCTGGGCGAGGTGCCCGACTCCCTGCAGGTGGTAGCGACATCGGACGATGGCATCATCGAGGCGGTGTACGCGCCCGACGCAACGTATGCCGTCGGCACGCAGTGGCACCCTGAGCGACTGGCAGCCGAACATGCCGAACACCAGGCACTGTTCGATAACCTGGTGCAGGCAGCCCGCACATACGCCCAACGCCACAACTAACCATTCCTGAAAACGTGAAAGGCGGGCCCGAAGTGAATCGGGCCCGCCTTTCGCATGCTCTGTCCTAGTCAGCCGAGACCGCTACCTCCGGCGAGGCAGTGCCCTGGGCACGGAGGGTATGGAACTCCTCGGGCATGCTCACCGCAAGCGCATCGTCCAGCGTATCAGCCAACACGAAGGTCATCTCCTTCCGCACGTCCTCCGGAAGGTCGTCGAGGTCTACCTCGTTTCGCTTCGGCAGGATGAAGGTGGTGCTCCCGGCCCGCAGGGCGCCGAGGGCCTTCTCCTTGATTCCGCCTACCGGCAGGACCTGGCCGCGCAACGTGAACTCGCCGGTCATGGCCACATCCCCGCGTACCGGCACCCCGGCCAGCAACGAGACGAGCGCCGTTGTGATGGCGACACCTGCAGAGGGCCCGTCCTTCGGCACCGCTCCGGCGGGCACGTGGATGTGGATATCCACGTCCTTGTAGAAGTCCGGATCAATCCCGAGATCCTGGGCACGGGACCGCACGAAGGAGAACGCGGCGGTGGCCGATTCCTTCATCACATCGCCCAGCTGACCAGTCACGGTCATGCCACCCTTGCCGGGCATCTTGGTCGCTTCGATGAACATGATGTCGCCACCGAAGGCATTGACACCGACTCCAATCGAGACGCCTGGCTGGGCCGTACGCTGCTCCAGTTCCTCGTAGAAGAAGCGAGGCCGCCCAAGGTATTCCCGGATCTCGGCCCGGGTGATGTGCTCCGGCACATCGCTGCCTTCGGCAACCCGGGTCGCGATTTTCCGTGCGGCAGTGCCGATCTCCCGCTCCAGGTTCCGCACGCCCGACTCGCGGGTGTAGTGCTGGATGATCGCCAGAAGCGCATCGTCGTCCCACGTGATCTCGCGGTCGCCAATGCCGTTTGCCTTCATCTGCTTCGGCACCAGGTAGCGCTTCGCGATTTCCAGCTTGTCCTCATCGGTGTAGCTGCTGAGTTCAACGATCTCCATACGGTCGCGCAACGGGGCGGGAATGGTGTCCAGCATGTTGGCGGTAGCAATGAACATCACCTTGCTCAGGTCGAACGGCACATCCAGGTAGTGGTCACGGAAGTCCGCGTTCTGCTCCGGATCGAGCACCTCAAGCAATGCCGACGACGGATCGCCGCGCCAATCGTTGCCGAGCTTGTCCACCTCATCCAGCACGAACACAGGATCGTTTGATCCGGCCCGGCGGATAGCCTGGATAATGCGGCCGGGCATGGCACCAACGTACGTGCGACGGTGACCGCGAATCTCGCTCTCATCGCGCACACCACCAAGGCTCATGCGAGTCATTTCACGGCCCAGCGCCCGGGCAATGCTCTGGGCAAGGCTCGTTTTACCGACGCCTGGCGGGCCGACGAACACCAGGATCGGCTCGCGGTTGACAACGTTCTCTTCGCCGTTCTCAGCCGCCTGGTCCTGCTTCAGCTTGCGGACCGCCAGGTATTCGAGCACACGGTCCTTAATCTTCTCAAGGCCGTAATGGTCCTCGTCAAGGATCTGGCGTGTTTTCTGGATATCGATCTCGTTCTCGGTGGAGGTGTTCCACGGAAGGCTCACGAGCCAGTCGAGGTAGGTCTTGATGACGCCGTACTCGGCAGCTGCCGGCGGAAGCTTGGAAAGACGATCGAGTTCACGATCCGCCTCCTTGCGTGCTTCCTCGGGCATACCGCTCTGCTCGATCTGCTCACGCAGGTCGTTGATCTCGGCTTCCTGTTCGTTGCCCTCTCCAAGTTCACGCTGAATAGCCTTCATCTGCTCGCGCAGGAAGTACTCGCGCTGGTTTTTGCCCATTTCTTCCTGGACATCGCTCTGGATCTTGCGACCCAGTTCCAGCACTTCCAGCTCCTTGGTGAGGTAGCCGATAATGTGCTTGAGTTTCTCGGCGACATCACCGATCTCCAGCACTTCCTGCCGCTCTTCCGGCTCCATGCGGAGGTTGGAAGCGATCAGGTACGTCAGGTGCACGGGATCGTCGAGCGCGTTCATCGACGCAATGAGCAGTTCATCTGGCAGGTGCTGCACCAGGCCCACCACGCGCTCGAAGAGTTCATGCGCGTTGCGGGCGAGCGCCTCGATCTCCACCGACTCCTCGGCGACTTCGGGCGTCCGGCGGACACGCGCCTTGAGGAACGGCTGCTCCTCGATGACTTCGATGATCTCCATACGCTCCATGCCTTGGACGGCAAGGCGCATGGTGCCATCGGGCACGCGCATCATCTGATGGATCGTTGTGATCGTACCAACGCCCAGGATGTCGTCCGGGCCGGCGTTATCCTGCTCCGGGTCCTTCTGCATCACCATCGCCACCATGCGGTCGCCCTGCATGACGGCATCGATCAGCTTCAGCGACCGTTCCTGCGCAGCGGCCAGCGGCACCAGAGTATGGGGAAGAATGACCGTCGCCTTCAGGGGCAGCAACGGCAAAATCTCCTCCGCCAGTTCTTCGGAGCCGGCAGGTTCTTCATCTTCTTCGCTAGCGGTGAGCTCAAGCTGCTCCACGTCCTCAGGAGCGGTTTCGTCCACGGGCTGCTCCACGGATTCCACCTGGTCCTGGTCCACCGGGTTGGTGGTGTCCTTTTCCTTGTCTGTCATCAATCAATCTCCTCGAGCTATCGCTCGTTCTGTGGAATCACGCGCTTGGGGACGATAGTGACGCCCTGAATGCGCTTGAGTGAAATGCGAAGGAAGCCGTTCTCATAGGTGGCTTCGGCGGCATCGGCTTCTACCTGGAACGGGAGCCGGAACTCAACGCCGAAGGGGCCATAGCCAATGCGGGCAATGTGGTAGCTGCGATGGCTGCTGGCACATGGATCGGGCCGCTCGCCCTGGATGCTGAGCACATCACCCTCAAGCACGATATCGATTTCATCCGGGTTCATCCCGGCGATTTCAACCACGACCTCGAGCGTGTCTTCGGTTTCGAATACTTCAACGGGGGGCCGCCAAAGTGGGCGGCGATTACGCTCGCCAATAGCGTTGGCACCAAGCATGGTGAGGAACATTGAATCGATCTCACTCTGCCGCCGGGATTGCGTTCGGGGGCGAACCCTGCGCACAACGATCATCTGGAACTCCTTTGCAACGATGTTTACCTGCGATCCGGCGGAGATAGAAGTCGTTGTCTCTGCACCATATCGCACATAGAGAAGTATACATGGCGGGACAGAACATTGCCATACATCGTATCAACTTACTGATTGTCAGTATGCCTGGTCATGCAAGGTACATGACGCCCAAAACGGCGGCTCCCCAGATAACGACCGAGAGCAGTAGCGGCGTATCGCGCCACAGGAGCAATTCCGGTGCCCCGCCCTCTCCGCGGCGCAGCACAAGGAGCAGGTAGCGAAAAACCGCGAACATTACAGGGGGCACGGTGAGCATCATGATGCCGTTATCCGGCACCGATTCCGCCGTGAAGCTGTAAATGCTGTACGCCATGATGGAGCATGTGGCCGTGATCACGAGGAACTGGTCCAGCACGGGGACGGAATACCCATCCAGCACCGCGCGATGATTGCCGGCACGCTCCCCGAGTCGCAGCAGCTCGCTGCGGCGTTTGCCGAACGCGAGGAACAGCGCCAGCAGTAACGTGCACAACATCAACCAGGCAGAAACCGGAACCTCGACTGCGGCAGCGCCGGCCACGGCACGCAACAGGAAGCCGGTCGCAATAACGAATACATCAACCAACACGATGTGCTTGAGATACAGGGAATACGCCGCCATGAGGATCGAATAACCCGCGAGCACCAGCGTCAGCACCGGATTCACCAGCCACGACGCGCTCAGCGCCAGGGCGATGAGCACCACAGCAGCGCCCAGCCCGACAGATGGAGCAAGTGCGCCAGTGGCCATAGGGCGCGTGCGCTTGCCGGGGTGAATCCGGTCTCTCTCAATATCCAGCCAGTCGTTGAAAATGTAACCCGCGCTGCTGATGGCACAAAACGCAACAAACGCGACAGCGCTGCGCAAAAGGGGCTGGTTCACCTCCGGGTCACCGAACACCAGCGCGGCGAACACCACTGCGTTCTTGCTCCATTGCGGTATCCGAAGCACATGGAACCACATACGCAGGTTGCTCATTGGTACCTTTCGCCCTGTTGCCCGGCGCACCAGGCTGCGTTGACATGCCTTCTCGCAAGCAATGATACTTGCCAAAGGTAAGTTCAAGGCCGGGAAGTTACGGCCTTTTTCGGGGAGGATCGATTGAACGTCAGTACGCGAGACGTGTTTGAAATGATGCAGCCAGACCTTGACCGGGTGGAATCCACATTGGTCGAGGCGGCACGGATCGATTACCCGGTTGTCAATAGCATGCTCCGCGCGATCGTGAGCGGCGGCGGCAAACGTCTTCGCCCGGTCCTGCTCCTGCTCGCTGCGCGGGCATTCGGTTCGTTCAACGAGCGATCCATTGATGTTGCCGCGGGCGTTGAGCTCCTCCATACGGCGTCACTGGTGCACGATGACAGCATCGACAAGGCGGCGCTGCGGCGGGGTAACCCAACCCTCAACACGGAACTCAGTACCGGAGCGGTGATCCTGATCGGTGATTACCTCTTTGCCAAGAGCGCTATCCTGGCGGCACGCCCAGAGAACCCGCGTGTGATGGTAATCTTCGCCACCACCCTGGCAGAAATTTGCGATGGCCAGATCCGCGAGACGCTGGAGGCCCACAAGCTCGACCAGTCGATGGCGGATTACGAGGCCCGCATTTATGGAAAAACGGCAGCGCTGTTCGCCGGTGCGGCTGAAATGGGGGCGCTCCTCGGGGGCGGCACCGACGAACAGGTGCGGGCGTTCCGCCAGATCGGCAGCGACCTCGGTATGGCGTTCCAGGTAATCGACGATGTGCTCGACCTGCGCGAGTCCAGCGCCACGATCGGCAAACCGGCGGGCAACGACCTGCGCCAGGGCGTGGTAACGGTGCCGGTGATGCGCTATGCGGCCAGCCTGGCTGCCGATTCGCCGCAGCGCGCGATCATTGAAGGCATTGTGGCCGGGGAACTTACCGACCAGGATACGGTGGATGGCGTTATCAACGATATTCGCAAGTCCGGGTCGCTGGCCGAAGCTGAGCACATTGCCCGCGATTACGTTGAGGCAGCCAGGGCCCGGCTGGAAATGATCCCGGACCCGGAGATTCGCGGCGCGTTGGATCAACTCCTGGACCAGGCCACCATCCGCTCAGTCTAGCCAAAGATGAGAAAGCGCCGGATCGAGAGTCGATCCGGCGCTTCTTTTCGCTCCGACTACTCCGAGTCCCGTAATCCGTGCTCATCCTCCAGGTAGGGAATGTCCACGGCTGTGCAAAAGCGCTGCATAAAGCGCTGTGAATCCACCCCGGTGGCAATCCGCACATTGCCGCCATCCGCCACCACGGTCCGTCCGCGTTCCTCGCCCTCCAACACCACGTCCACCGCATAATTGGCCAGTGTCACCAACGAAGGATCGAGCGCAACCGCCATTGCCAGCGGATCGTGCAGGAAGAATCCGCTGCGAACGCGTTCTGTATAGGTGCGTTCCACGATTTGCTTCAATAACCAGGCAGAACCTTCGGCATCATCCGGAATACCCTGCCACATCTTGTGGGTAATCGCGGTCTGGTGCGTTACGTCCAACCCGACGGCAATAACCTCATTCCAGTCCGCAGCGAACACCTGCTGTGCCGCCTCGGCATCCGCCCACACATTGAACTCAGCATGTGGCGTCACGTTACCGGCATTGAAATACGACCCGCCCATGAGGACGAGTGTCCTGATCTGCTGCGTAATACGCGGGCGCAGTGAGAGCGCCATGGCGAGGTTGGTATACGGCCCGACGCACACCAAGGTAAGGTCGCCGTCGAACTCATCCGCCATGGCAATGAGCGCTTCCGGGGCAGTCAGTTCGGCCTCCCTGGCCAGCGCAGGCGGAAGCTCAGCACCCCCGAGCCCGTTGCCACCGTGAACATGCGAGGCATCCTTGAATTCCGCCACCAGCGGCCTGCTGGCACCACGGAAAACCGGCAAATCCTCGGCACCGAGCAGGCTCAGCACTCGCAGGGTGTTATCGGTGGAGAGATCGATCCCGATGTTCCCGGCGACGGTGGAGATACCGACTACATCGGCCTCCATGCCAAGCGCATAGGCGATGGCCGCCGCATCATCCACGCCGGTATCAACATCCAACATCACCGGATTCATATCTATTCCCCTCCACTGGTGCGTACTGCGATATAGACGTCGTTCCCATTAGTTCCGGTGGGGCCGGTCACCACGAGCGCGTCGCGCCCTTCGAGGTATCCTGCCGAATCGCTCCCGGCAAGCGCGTCACTGGCCGCCTGGCGATCATCCACGGTGGCCGCATCAACCACCGCGCCCGCTGCACCGGAATTACCATCGTCGGCATCGGATGCGAGGCTGGCGATCGTCCATGCGTCATCCTCTTCCAGGAGCATGGCCGCAACCAGTGAGGTTTCGCAATTACGACCGCCCCTTCCGGCTCCATGGACCACGCTGGTTGCTTCGCCGCCGCCAATAAGGACGTCGACCGATTCATCAGCGGCGCGGCAATCGGCCACCATGCGGTGAGCAAGGTCGCCAGCGTCGTCCTTCCAGGCGGGCCATGCGATCCGCGTGCGCTGCCCATCCGCCTTCGCTGCTCCTTCCACGGCGTGGATCAATGTCTCGTTATCGGCAATCACCCGGCAGATATCTCGCGAAGTATCGATGTCGGTATCCAGGGGTGCATCGCTGTTGAGCAGCCATTGCACCGATTCGGGCACGCGATCGTCCACCCGGTAATCAGCAAGCACCTGCCGGGCAGCCCGCCGACTCACCGGCTCGATAATGGTCGGCCCGCTGGCGATCACACCGAAGTCGTTTCCCAGCACGTCGCTCAACATCAGGGTGATGCAGCGGGCGTCGCCAATAGCGCGCCGAAGCCCCCCACCCTTGATCGCACTGAGCGCCTTGCGGACCGTGTTCAGGTCGTAAATACCGGCCCCGGCGTACATCAGCAGTTCGGTGGTCACCTGCATGTCCATCAGGGAGATATCCGCTACCGGATACTCGAGCAGCGACGACCCACCGCCCGACATCAGCGCGATCACAGTGTCATAAGCACCCAGACCACTCACCAACTCGCGTGTATATTCGGCAGCGTCGAGGCTCTCCTGGTCCGGGATTGGGTGGGCGGATTCGATCCCGACGAAGCCCTCAACCTCCTCTCCCAGCTGGCCCGATTTTGTCACGATGAGCCCACGTGAGATCCTGCTCCCCAGCACCTCCCGAGCGGCCCGCGCCATGGGCACCGCGGCTTTGCCGATGGCAAGGACAATCACGCGGCCCCCGCCAAGGTCGATATCGGTGAGCGCCTCCCGCGTCACACGGGCTGGATTCACTGCCTGCAGTGCCTGCTGGTACCAGTTCAGGATGCGGTCACGATTCGCCATTGTCATTGCTCGTTTCCTTCCCGGCATAGAGCTGGTCGAGCACCGATTGCAGGTCGGTTGGCAATGGCGCCTCGAACGTTCGGGGTTCCCCGGTTCCTGGCATGGCAAAACCAAGGGAGCGGGCATGCAGGAACTGCCGCTTCAGTCCGAGTTCGCCGGCGATACGCGCACTCACCTTGTTGCCGTACAAGGTATCGCCAACCACCGGGAAGCCGATGAAGTTGAGATGGACGCGAATCTGGTGCGTGCGGCCGGTATCGATGGTTACATCCAGCAGCGTCGATTCGGCGAACCGCTCCACAACCGTGAAATGCGTGATCGCTTCCCGACCACTTCGGCTGGTGGCCATTTGCTGCCGGTTGACCTGGTTGCGTCCAATCGGTACATCAATGGTGGCGGTGTCCTCCTCCACCACGCCGGCTACCAGGGTGGTGTAGCGCTTCTGCACGGAGCGCCCGAGCCATTGCTCCACCAGCGAGGTTTGGGCACGGTCGGATTTCGCGATCACCATCACGCCAGAGGTGTCTTTATCGAGCCGGTGGATAATGCCCGGCCGGGTGCTGCCGTGAATCGAAATCTCCGGCGCGTGGAAAAGGACTGCGTTCACCAGCGTGCCCGTGGCATGTCCTGCCGCCGGGTGGACCACCATGCCGGCCGGCTTGTTGATCATGAAGATGTCGTCGTCCTCGTACAGGATATCGAGCGGGATATCCTCCGCCAGGATTTCCGATTCCTCAACCTCAGGCAGGTCGATCGTCACCACCTCGCCCGGCGTCACCTTGAAGCTGGGCCGCCGCACCTGACCATCCACCAGGACCGCCCCATCGGCAATCAACTGCTGGATATAGGAGCGACTGAGATCCGGCAACTCGTCGGCGACGTAGCGGTCGAGGCGCATTCCAAGATGGGTTCGCTCGGGATGGAGTTCGATGATCTCTTGCTCGTCATCGTTGATTTCGGGTGCCTGATGTGTCATGCATCGTGTTCCTGTGTGGTTGCCGTGGCCGATTCCGTACGCCAAAGCATGATGAATGTAAGGATCGCGCCAACGGTGACAGCCGCATCGGCGAGGTTGAATTTCCAGAAGCTGCCGACAGCGATGTAATCGACCACGTAGCCCTGGACCAGGCGGTCGATCGCGTTCCCTACGGCCCCGCCAACGATAACGGCAATACAAACGGCAAGTGCGAAATTGTCCCGAGCGGCGCGGACCATGAAGATACTCGCCGCAGCCACAATCACGAGGGAAACGATCGTGATGACCGAGGTACCCTGCTGGAACATACCGAACGCGGCGCCGCGGTTCTCCAGGTACTCGAAGGCCACCAGCGACCCCAGGAGTTCCACCCTGTGGGTTGCGGCATCGGGTCCGATCCAGTCGACCATCAACCGTTTCACTGCCTGGTCCGCGAGGACGATGCCCACTACCAGTGCGAGTAACCAGAGTATCCGCCGAATGTGCCCGCTCCCGCGCATTGCCCCTCCGTTATCAGCGATTATCGCATGCGCACTATAATGCCGAGGGACTGGCACGACGCAGGTATCACGGGGAATTCCATGGGCGCAACGACATCTCCACTTCGTATGGTCATCGCTGGCGGTGGTACCGGCGGCCACATTTTTCCCGCCGAAGCGGTACTCCAGGAACTGGCGCAGCGCAATATACCGGTTGAAGCGATGTGGATTGGACAGCGTGGAGGCCGGGAAGAAGAAGTAGCTGCCAAACTGGGCATGCCGTTCGTCTCAATCCAGGTTGGCAAGGCACGGCAAACTCCCGGACTGCGGGACAAACTCCTCAATATCGTCGACAAGGGTCGCGTGCTTCTCGGTATCCCCCAGGCATGGTTGAAAGTACGGTCATTCCGGCCAGATGTGATTTTCGCAACTGGTGGCTACGTCAGCATGCCCACGGCGCTTGCCGGGGCAAGCTTCGCGCCGGTGCTGGTGCACGAACAGACTGTCCAGATTGGCAGCGCCAACCGGCTGGCAAGCCGGCGAGCCAGCACGCTGGCGGTCAGCTGGGACCAGGCGATTGAAGATGCACGTGAAAAAGGGATTACCTGCACGGTAGTGAATACCGGCAACCCGGTGCGGGCCTCCCTTCTTCAGGGTGATCCTGAGCGCGGCCTTGCCGCCTTCGACCTGAATTCCAGCCTGCCGCTGCTCTATGTCACGGGCGGAGCAAAGGGATCGGTACCCGTAAACACGCTGATTTCGGATTCCTTGACGCGGTTGCTCGAGCACATGCAAATCATCCACCAAACCGGGCGCACCGC
>JBHWTK010000030.1:0-5147 GCA_043427975.1 Chloroflexia bacterium
CGCTCGCAGATAGTTGTCACGCTCTGCCTGGTACCCGGGGAGGCTGGTGATGACGGCATTCGTATCCGCGCGAAACTGATCCGCCTGTACCTGATCCAGTACCTGCCTGCCATCAATCTGAATGCCGCGGCTGGCCTGCTCGACCACTTCAGCCACGTTCTCCAGCGACCCCGTTACCCGGACAGTGATTCGCCGATCGCCGATGATCTCGCTTTGGTTGAGTACCACTTCGTCACCCTGCACATCGAATTCGGCGAACGTGACGGATGTATCGGTGATGTTGACGTAGTAGTACGGCGTGCCGAAACGTGACGTGGCCGTATCGGAGGCATAGGTGTCGTGCCACACTGCGGCGTTATCCATGGCTCCTGCCTGGAAAACAGACACACAGACACTAACACCTTCTTCCATCTTCCCGGCCGTCAGGCAAATCTCGTCGTATTGATAGCCCTCCAGGGAACTCGTCACCTGCAACTTGCCGTCGCTTACGCCTATTTGCCAATCATCACTCCAGGTGACGCGCATGCCGGACCACGGGGTGACATACGCGTTTCGGCCAGCATCAACCGTGGACTCGGGCGTGGCTGACCTCGGCAAGTCTTCAGGCGTGCCATCCACTGCCGTGGGAATATCAGCAGGTACGTTCGCCGGAACCGGTGTCGCGCTCTTGAACAGTTCGTCCCTGATGAGTGGCACGCTGGCACCCCCATCGCTCGGCAACAGGCCTTGCAGCATTCGTCCATCGACACCAAAGAACATCGTGGCCCCATTCACCGTGATGTCATTCCGGGCGCTCCGAATGGTTGAGGCGAAATCATCGGGAGGCGCAATGACACTATGGACGGTATCCTTCACCACTACGCTAAAAAGACCATACGTCGAGCCATGATAGGAAATGGAGCGAACCGCATACGTTTCAGCGACATCGATATCGGTTGTGGTGCTGCCTGCTGGCAGGATATCGAGGACATAGTCGACATCCCTGGTACCAGCGTTGACCACAACATTCCCGTTGCGATCCGTAAATACCAGCGTATCCACATCACCATCGTCACCGCTTTGCGATGCGTTGTGCGTCCAAGACCCCTCCAGGCTGACCTGCACTCCGGTGACGGTACCGGTCACCATGTCCTGGCCGGACACGCCGGGCGCCCCAGGCAGTATTAGACTGGCCACAACCACCAGCGCCATCGCTACGGTGGCTGCCCGCTTCCTGAACATCGAGACGTCCCTTCGCGCGTAGTTCACTGCTCAACTTCGATCACGTCTCGACCAGTAGAGCCAAAAGTTGCCACCTGCCACATTCCGACAGGCACAAACGACCAGGCCATAAGGCTGGCATTCCTCCAACGCGCTTCCCTCGCTGTCACTCTGATCATGGCAAGAACAAGGCCACCGGCACAGGAATGGCGACAGGAATGGAAATGAAGAACCTATACTTGGCGCCAATACATCAGGCCCTGTTCGCCCTACCCGGAGCTACCTCGCATCGTGAACCATTCCGACCCAGACAACATCTTCGATAGCGACGACCTGGTCACCGGCGATGACCGCCTGGCCGATGATCGGCGCGCCCTGGAACCTGTATTGCATTCGTTGAAAGAGGCGGGCTATTACGCCTACGGCATGGTGAACGAGCAGAACGAGTGGACCATCGCCGCCGATGACGAACTTGGCCGCATCGATGTGAAAGTCGGCCGCGACGGCTTCGAAGTGATCCTCTGGATGAGCTCCCCGGGGCTCTATGCTGATGAAGAGAGTCCATGGAAACAGGCATCCCGCAGCCGGCTCGCGCGCATAGCCATTCCCCGCATTGCGCGAGGATTCCTCGAGCCGCACCAGACCGCCACCTGGGATGAAGTCGACCAGGGCGTGGCCGTTTCCGAACACTATGAGTTGCCATTCACCCGCGCCGGCGATATCGGCACGTTTGTGCGTGAGCATCATCCCAAACTCGAAGAGATTCTTACCCTCATTGAACGTCAACTCGATTAGGCAGGAAGGATCACCCGCGTGACCCACGATCTCTCGCCAGGGCAGGCCGCCACCAATCAGTGGAAGTGGAAATGGCGGCGCCGTATCGCTGTTGCCCAGGGCCAGTACCCGGCCGAACTCGTGATTCGCGGCGGCCGGGTGCTGAACGTGTTCACCGAGGAGCTGATTGAAGCCGATGTGGCGATTGACGCCGGGGTGATCGCCGGTATCGGCAGCTACCCGGACGCACGCAACGAGATCGTGCTGCATGGGGAAGTAATCGCGCCAGCGTTTATCGACGCTCATATCCATACCGAGGCCAGCCTGCTGTGGATGCCGCGCTTTGCCGAGGCCGTGGTCCCGCACGGCACCGGCGCGATTGTGACCGACCCGCATGAAATGGCGAACGTCGCCGGGCTGGATGGAATACGGGCCATGCGCGATGCCACGCGTGACGTGCCTCTGAATGTGCACTTCACAGTACCCAGCTGTGTCCCGGCCAGCAGGCATGAAAGCCCGGGCGCAGAGTGGCCACTGGCGGACATCGAAGAGATGCTCTCGTGGCCTGAATCGGTCGGGTTGGGCGAGATGATGAACTTCCCTGCCCTCCTGGCCGGCGAGCTGGACATCGCCAATATCCTGGCTGCGTCACGCGGCCACCGTGTCGATGGCCATAGCCCCACGCTCACCGGGCAGGCGCTCACGGCCTATATCGCCGCCGGGATCGGCTCGGACCACGAATCCGTGTCGCTCGGGGAAGCGCAGGAGAAACTGCGCAACGGGATGATGATCATGATCCGCGAAGGCAGCAGCGAAAAGAACCTGCACGAACTGCTGCCCCTGGTCACTGATTCAACCTACCCGCGCATCTGCTTTGCCTCGGATGACCGCGATTGCCACGACCTCGCCGAGGTCGGCCATGTGGACGATATCCTCCGCCTTGCCATCGCGGCCGGGCTGAACCCGGCCAGGGCTATCCGCATGGCCACCTGGAACGCTGCGCACTATTGGGGGCTTACCAGCATTGGGGCGGTAGCACCGGGCTACGATGCGAACCTGGTGATCCTCTCCGACCTCGAGCAGGTACAGGTCGCCAAAACCCTCTATCGCGGCAGGATCGTGGCCGAAAACGGCACCATGCTGCAAAGCGTGGCCAGTGCCGAGCCACCGCACGAGCTGCTTCACACTGTGAATGTCGCGCCGGTGTTGCGTTCCAGCATGCGTATATCTGCCAGCGAAGCAACGAAGGCCGTCGAGATCATCCCTGGCCAGATTGTGACGTCGTTGATCCGCATCGATCCCACAACCGATGGCGATTTCGCGATTTCCGATACGGCGCGGGACCTGCTGAAAACCGTCTCGGTCGAGCGCCATCACGCCACGGGGCGGGTCGGCGTTGGCTTCACCCGGGGATTCGGCCTGAAACGTGGAGCTATCGCCAGCACCATCGCCCACGACGCGCACAACATCATCGCCGTAGGCGTGAGCGACGAGGATATCCTCGCCGCCATCGCAACGGTGGCGGAATCGCAGGGTGGCCTGGCCGTGGTTGCCGATGGGGATGTGCTGGGCCATATCCCGCTGCCTATCGCCGGGCTTATGACCAACGAGCCGCTGGCTGAGGTTTCTTCGGCCTACGATTCCTTGCGCAAACATGTTCAGGAACTCGGCAGCACGCTTGCCGATCCGTTCGGTATCCTGGCATTCCTCTCGCTTTCCGTTATTCCCGAGGCGCGGGTGACAGACCGCGGCCTGCTCGACCTCACCATCCCCGCGGAGAACCCTGCATGACCCTTTCCGAACACGAGTCCGCCCGCGTTTGTTCCTTTGACCACGAAAGCACAACCGATGTCGTGGTAATAGGTGCGGGCATTGCCGGCCTCAGTTTTGCGCTGCGGCTCCCCGATTCGATCTCGCTGGTGGTGCTCACCAAGAGCCAGCTGGGCGAAAGCAACACGCGCTACGCGCAGGGCGGCATGGCGGCGGCCATCGGGCCGGAAGATTCGGCGGGCCTGCACCTGGAAGACACCGTTGAGGCCGGCGCCGGGCTCACGGATACGGAAACCGCGACCGGACTGGTTGAACGCGGTGCAAGTGCCGTGCGCTGGCTGCTGCTGCAGGGCGCACGCTTTGACCTCGATGGAAACACCCTGCAACTCGGCAATGAGGCTGCACACTCCCGGCGGCGCATTTTGCACGCCGGTGGAGACGCGACCGGAGCCGAAATCGAACGGGCCCTCGTCGCCCGCCTCCAGCGTCGCAAGAACACCCGTATTGTCGAATATGCGTTTGCAGCGGACCTTGTATTAACCGAAGAGGATGCAGTTGGTGGTGTGACAGTGTTGCACAACGATGGCAGCCTGGAGCGCATTCTCGCCCGCACAACGGTATTGGCGAATGGTGGTGCCGGCCGGATCTGGAACATCACCAGTAACCCGCACGATGCCACAGCCGATGGTATCGCCATGGCCATGCGGGCGGGTGTCGATCTCGCTGACCTGGAGTTCTGCCAGTTCCATCCCACGGTGCTGCGAAAAGATGGCGTTACGCCGTTCCTCATTTCCGAGGCGGTACGCGGTGAGGGTGCCTACCTTGTGAACTCGGCCGGC
Source organism: Chloroflexia bacterium (assembly GCA_043427975.1). Lineage (GTDB taxonomy): Bacteria > Chloroflexota > Chloroflexia > Thermomicrobiales > UBA6265 > UBA6265. The sequence continues at coordinate 4,584 of JBHWTK010000030.1, forward strand.
GAGCGCTTCATGCTGGCAATCGACCCGCGCGGCGAGCTTGCCCCACGCAATGTTGTGGCGGGAGAAATCCAGCGGCAGCTCACACAGATTCCGGACAACAAGGTATTCCTGGATGTCCGTCACCTGGACGCTGCGCTCATCCGCCACCGGTTCCCCACCATTGAGCAGATGCTGGCCGACGCGGGCGTTTCCATGGGAACCGAGCTTATCCCGGTTGCCCCTGCGGCCCACTATTACATGGGAGGCGTGATCGCCGATTCACGCGGACGCACCTCCAAAGCGGGCCTGCTGGCCATTGGCGAGGTCGCCTGCACCGGCGTGCATGGCGCAAACCGCCTGGCCAGCAACAGCCTCCTTGAAGGGTTGGTGTTCGGCATCAACGCCTCGGATGCCCTCGAGAACAGCGGGCTCCCCGAACCGGGAACAGCCGAGCCACAGGAACCTCGCCCGAAAGGGCCCGTGCCGAATACCGCTGAATCGCGCAAGGATATCCGTCGCCGGATGACCGCGATGGTCGGCGTGGTGCGCAACCGCGAGGACATGCTGCAGGCGCTCGCATTCATC